>NZ_JBBHJY010000010.1:0-180000 GCF_037572715.1 Novosphingobium aquae
TGAGCCAGAAGATGACGGTTGCGGCGATGCAGATGGCGGACATGAAGGTGTGGGCGCAGCGGTCATAGCGGGTGTGGATGCGCCGCCAGTCTTTGATTTTGGCGAACAGGTTCTCGACCAAGTGGCGCTTCTTGTAGACCGCTTTGTCATAGTGATATTGCACCTTGCGGTTGGATTTTGGCGGGATGCAAGGGGTGATACCGCGCGCTGACAGCGCGGCACGGAACCAGTCACTGTCATAGCCTTTGTCGCCCAGCAGTTCCTTGGCGCGTGGCAGGGCATCGAACAGCAGAACAGCGCCCTTGTGGTCGCTCATCTGGCCCTCGGTGAGCATCATCACGATGGGGCGGCCTTCACCGTCGCAGACTGCATGCAGCTTTGAGTTCAAGCCGCCTTTGGTGCGCCCGATACATCTGGGAAGAGCCCCCCTTTTAAGAGGCTTGCCGCCGTCCGGTGCGCCTTCAGATGCGTGGCGTCGATCATGATCCGGTCAAGCTCTCCGGCCTGTCCCGCCAGTTCGACAAAGATGCGGTTGAACACGCCCAGGCGGCTCCAGCGGATGAACCGGTTGTAGATCGTCTTGTGCGGCCCGTAAGTGCGCGGTGCATCGCGCCACCGCAGGCCGCTCTTGATGACAAAGATGATCGCCGACACAATCAGCCGGTCATCAACCCGCGGAATACCGTGCGACAGCGGGAAATACGGGGCAATCCGGCGCATCTGCGCCTCGCTCAACATAAACAGGTCATCCACAAGCAGCACCTCCCGGTACCGCCATTGAATCAACCCCCAACGCATCATGCAAGCAATTTAATGGGTCCTGACCCTAATTCACCACCGCCGCCGCCGCTGGCAGGCGCGCACGCGCCGCGCGAGTTCTTCCCGGCGTTCCTCGGCCGTCACCACCGGCGTATCGGCGGGGAGGTTTGCGCGCAGGTCCTTCAGCTTGACCCGCTTGATCGTGGGGGTGGGTTCGCTGTCGCAGTCGTACCAGCGGCCATAGATCCCGCCCTCGGTATAGCCCGCCGGGTCGAGCCAATTGGGCACGCCGGGGTCCTCAAGCGCAATCACCGCGCGGTATCTGCCGTCGCTGGACAGCCGGGCCATCGCGCCATTCGTGCTGCTCAGGCGGTAGACATATTCCAGCGCATTGAACATCGGATCGTTGAGCTGGACGTTCCAGTACGGCGCGCGCTTCGGAATCTCGGTCTCGATGATCAGCGCTTCGTCGGCGTCGAACTGGAAGCAGGCGGGCCAGTAGACCTGCTTCACCAGCGCGCCGGGATAGCGCACCGGCTGGAACACGTTGAAGCCCACGCTTTGCTTCACCGCGTTCTGCATGGCGTTGTAGAGCTTGGTCTTGCGAGCCGGGAACCTGGCCATCTGCTCGATGCGATCAAGGATCTGCTGCGGGGTCAGGCGCGGCTTGGGAGCTACCTGATCGAGGCATTCGATAGAAAGCTGCGGATCGCGCTCGTTCGCCCAGTCGTACATGCGGTACCGCAAATACATGCCGCGTGCCGCCGGGTGCAGCGGCGCCCAGTGGCCGGTGTAGCCTTCCGGGCGCTTCTGGCTGAAGATAATCTCGAAATCCTCGCCCAGCCCGATGCCGATATCGTTGGTATCGAGCTCGTTATGGCCGTTGGGCACCGGCATCTGGTCGACCGTGCCCGAAAGCGCGGCCTGCGTGGTGAACGACAGGATCTTGCAGGTGCCGCGATTACCCGAGACGCGGTAGGTCAGGTCGCCGCGGATCGGTGACTGAACATAGATATCGTCGGGGTTGGGCTGCAGCGTGTAGACCGGGTTCCACAACGGCGCCCAGTCCGGGTGTTCGGCATCGGCGTGGAAATACATGAAATAGGCATAAGACAGGCTGGTCATCGTCTGGCGATAGAGGTCCGCACGATAGGCCGGGTCTTCCGGGTGCCAGGTGTCCTTGAGGTTATCGACCGCGCCGTGGAGGCCCGACAGGTAATGCAGGATATCGGGGTTGATCGGTGTGGTCATGCGCGCCTCTCCAGCCATTGAGGGAAGGGGTAACCCTGCGGCCAGCGCGGCGCAAACCGCCCCGCCGATCACCTCGCGCCGGTCTGTCTTGATCATGTGCCTCCCCTTTGCAGGGGGAAGGATGCCACGGGCGGCCCGCCATGCAAGCCGCCCGGGTGATGGCTGATTACCAGGTGAGCGGAACTTCTTCGGGCCCGACAACGCCGCCCGGCCGGTATTCGGCCTTGAAGTCCGGCCCGACCGAGAAGGTGGGGATGCGCTTCAGCCATTCCTGCAGCGCGATCTTGATTTCCAGCCGGGCAAGGTGCGCGCCCATGCAGGAGTGCGCGCCGACGGTGAAGGCCAGCACGGTCTTGCGCGGGCGGTGGAAATTGCACTCGGTTGGGTTCGGGAACACTTCTGGGTCGAAGTTGCATGACGGCAGGATGCAGGTGATCCGGTCATCCTTCTTGAGCTGCACGCCGCGCAGTTCGGTGTCCTGGATGAGAACGCGGCCCGAGAAGGTGACCGACCACAGGCGCAGCAGTTCTTCGACCTGCGCGTTGATGTTTTCCGGATCGGCTTTCATTTCCTCGACGATCTGTGGGTTGCGCGCAAGGTAGAGCCAGATGTTGTTGAGCGTGGCGAAGACCGTATCCAGCCCGCCAATGAACAGGAAGCAGACGAAGCCGAACACTTCCTTGTCTGAAAGCGGGCGGCCGTCGATCTCGGCATGGGCGATCAGGCTGACCACGCCGTCGTCGGGATTGGCCTTCTTGTCGGCAATCGCGCTCTTCAGATAGGCGGTGATCTTGGCCATCGCCTCGCCCATGATCTCGCGGCTGTTCGAATGGAGCAGGTCCATCGCCCATTCGACGAAAG
The DNA here is from genome assembly GCF_037572715.1 of Novosphingobium aquae. Taxonomy (NCBI): domain Bacteria; kingdom Pseudomonadati; phylum Pseudomonadota; class Alphaproteobacteria; order Sphingomonadales; family Sphingomonadaceae; genus Novosphingobium; species Novosphingobium aquae. The sequence continues at coordinate 2,872 of NZ_JBBHJY010000010.1, forward strand.
TGTCGCGCATCGATTGCGGCAGGCCCATGATGTCGAGAAACACCATGACCGGCAACGGGCGCCCGAAGGCCTCGGTGAATTCGACTTTTCCGTCATCGATGAACTGGTCGATCAGGTCGTTGGCCAGCTTGCGGATCTTGCCTTCGAGCTTGAGCACGCCCTGGGGGCTGAACACCGGATCGACAATGTTGCGGTACTTGCGGTGTTCCGGCGGATCGATTTCCTGCGGGATGAAGTAGAAGTAATCGTTGGGATCGCGCGGAAAGGGGGTCGCGCCCTCGTTTGAGAAGATCTCGGGATGGCGCAGGATGTGCAGGGCATCGGCGTGCTTGGTCGCCTGCCACGAATTGCCCATCATGCCGACTTCATAGAACAGCGGCGGCTGCTTGGTCTGCAGGTCGATGAAGAATTGCTGCGGGTTGGCCAGGAATTCGGGCGCATAGGTGATGCCGACCGAACGGATCAGGTCGGGTGAAACGTGCGCGGGCACCTGATCCATGCCGAAGCGGCGCGGATAAGTGGGCGGAACGGGGTTTGCGGCGTCGATAGGCATGGTGTCTCTCCGCGCTTCAGTACTGTGATTCAGGCAGGTGAACCACCAGCCCGTCGAGGCTGGCATCCATGACGATCTGGCACGACAGGCGGCTGGTCGGCTTGCGCTCGGCGCTGACGCCTTCGAGCAGGTCGACCTCGTCCTGGCTCGTCGGCGTGCCCACCTTGTCGGCCCAGGCATCGTCAACATAGCAATGGCAGGTCGCGCAGGAGAGGCCGCCGCCGCATTCGCCAACGATCCCGTCGACATTGTTGTACAGCGCGCCGCGCATCACGTTTTCGCCGAGCGGCACGTCGATGACATGGCTGGCGCCGTTCGATTCGATGTAAGTGACGTTAGGCATCGACTTGACTCTCCCGGAGAATGGCCGCACATGAGAACGGCGTTCTCAATTAGGTAGCCGAGCACCGTGCCAAAGTCAATCGAACTCGCGCCAGCCGCGCCTGATGCGCGCCGCAATGCAACCTCGGACCAGCGCGCGCAGCAGCTTGTCGCGGCGGCCTATGATCTCTTGGCAGAGGAGGGGCTGGAAGGCCTGACCATCCGCGCGGTGCTCGCCCGCACCGGTCTCGCCCGCCGCGCTTTCTATGACAACTTCGCAGGCAAGGACGATCTGGTTCTCGCGGTTTTTGCCCAGACGCTGCATGCCGCCGCGAGCCAGCTGGGTGACTGGGCGAGCGACCGCGCGACCCCGCTCGAACGGCTGCACTTCGTAGTGACCTCGATCGTGCTCGGCCGTTACGGGGTCGACGAGACGCCCGAAGGCGGGCGCGACCTGCGCGGCGCGGCGCTCAGCCGCGAGCATATGCGACTGGCGGAGAGCCATCCCGGCGAACTGGCCGAGGCGCTGCGCCCGTTGCTCGCCGCCATGGCCGGGTACCTCGCCGAAGGCATGGCCGATGGATCGGTTCGCAACGGCGATGCCGACCGCATGGCGTTGCTGGTCTACAACCTCGTCTCCACCACGGTGCACACCGAACTGCTGGCCGAGGAAACAGGGATTCCCAATCGCGCCCGGCGTCTGGCGCTGGCTGACGAACTTTGGGAATTCTGCAGCCGCGCGGTCAAGGCGTAGGTCGCTCAGGCGATAGTATACGGCGCGCGCTGGCACCGGGCGGGGTTCTGCGGCAGCACGGCGGCATTGGATGGAGGATGGAATGGCACTGCGTTTCGACGGCCGCGTGGCGGTAATCACCGGGGGCGGGCGCGGTCTTGGCCGGGCCTATGCGCAATTGCTGGGATCGCTCGGCTGCAAGGTCGTGGTCAATGACAATGGCTCGGTCATCCGCGGAGAGGGTTCGGACGAGAACCCGGCGCAGGACGTGGTCGACGCCATCCGCGCCGCCGGGGGAGAGGCAATTGCCAACACCGATTCCGTCGCCACGCCAGAAGGCGGCCGCGCCATCATTCAGTCGGCGCTCGATACCTGGGGCCGGATCGACGTGCTGATCCACAACGCCGGCAACGTCCGCTACGGCACGATCCGCGAATTGTCCGACGAGGACCTGAACGCCGTGCTCGACGTCCACCTCAAGGGCGCGTTCCACGTGGTCCGCGCGGCAATGGGCCCGATGTGCGATGCAGGCTATGGCCGCATGGTGCTGACCAGCTCGATCGGCGGGGTCTATGGCAACAAGGCTTGCGTCAATTACGCCATGGCCAAGTCGGGGATGATCGGCCTCAACAATGTGATCGCGCTTGAAGGTGAGGAATTCAACGTCAAGTCAAACGTCATCGTGCCCGCCGCCGTCACGCGCATGGCCGACGGGCTCGACACGTCACAATATCCGCCGATGGGGCCGGAACTGGTCGCGCCGATGGTCGGCTGGCTAGCGCACGAGAATTGCTCGGTCTCGGGCGAGATCTACGCCGCCGTCGCCGGCCGCATGACTGAAATGTACATCGCCGAGACAAAGGGCGCTTACCAGCCCGCATGGACGGTTGACGATGTTGACGCGAAGGTCGGCCAGATCCGCGACAAGACCGACCCGCAGATCTTCGGCCTTCACGGTCACGTTGATCATCTGGTTTATTCGTTCGGCATGGCCAGCGGCGCGGAAGGGTAAGGACCGTCTCCGGCTCTGCTAACCTTCGCCGGGATGACGAGCCCAATTGTGGTCCTCACCGCGCCGGGTAATTGAGCTCCAGCTTGGCGAAGAAATCGCCGAACATCAGCCGGGTGTCGATGTCCTTGTAGATGCGCACCTTGCGGCCGTCGCTGCGCGGCGTGAAGCTGCCGTCCGCGTTCATCACAGGACACGGCACCTCGTCGTAATGGCCCGCGCTCGTCCTGTCCCAGCTTACGGAACGCGTCTTGAAGTCGAAATTGGGCACCCAGTCAGTGAGCGAGGTGAGCACAACGAGCGGGCTGTCGCCAAGGATCCAGGTTTCGCCTGTGTTGAATTTGAAGCTGATACCGGCTGGCAGGTTGCGCGACATGTCAGCCGACGCGTTGACCAGCTTCTCGTAAAGCCATTTGCCGATCTTGCCGTGAGGCGCGACCCGGGCCTGCAGTTCGGTGGCGGAGACGATGCACATCGAATAGACAGCCTGCGGGATCGTCCACATCGGCACCTTGGCTTCGTTGAAAATGAAGCGGGCCGCATCAGGATCGATGTTGAAGTTGGCCTCTCGCGGGGCACCGTCCGGCATGGACCCGCCGCCGATCCAGATCAGGGTCATGCGGTCGGCGATCCTTGGTTCGATCATTATGGCGCTGGCCACTTCGGTCAGGCCGCCGCCAACCGCGACATAGAGCGGAAGTGCGGTGTCTGTCCGCATGGCCTCGTCGATGATTGCCTGAACACCGGGCGAAGGCTGGGGGACCTTGTCTTTGCCGATGGCCTTGGAGCTTCCTGCCACAATGGGCACCTTGAGACCCATCAGCCCCATCATCTCACGGCCCAATTTCGTGGCGTTATCGGCGCTTTCGTGCGGGCCCATGAAGCCCGAGCCGACAATCGTGCGCAGCTGCGAGGTTTGGGAAAGCGCAATGTGTGCCGTGGCGAACAGGCCGTCGATGTCCCCGGCAAGATCGTTGACATAGACCACGCGCGAACGCGGGCCGAATTGGGGGCTGAAAGGTTTGACCTTGCCAAGCGCGGGGCTGGCAACGGCCCCGGCGGCGAGCGCGGCGGCTCCGCCCATAAGGTTGCGGCGATTGATCGTCATGAAGCCCTCTCCTGTTCGTCACTATGTTAGCAAACTTGGAGGGGGCGTCCAGACCCTATTGGCCGCGCCACACCGGCTTGCGCTTCTCCGAAAAGGCGCGTGGGCCTTCCTGCGCGTCGTGCGAATTGTAGCACTTTTCGTGCGCGCCATAGGCAGCCTCGAGCGCATCGGCGCGGCCCATCTCGGTGGCCAGCATGACCGTGTTGCGGGCAGCCTCGACTGACAGCGGCGCGCCTTCGATCACTTCTCGCGCCAGCTCCAGCGCGCAGTCCATCAGCGCCTCTGGCTCGGCCAGCCGGTTGACGAGGCCGATCTCGTAAGCTCTTTGCGCGCTGATCGGCTTGCCGGTCAGCACGATCTCCATGTAGATGCGCTGCGGGATCATGTGGATCAGCGGCGCCGCCCAAGGGCTGCCACGGCCGACCTTGACCTCGGTGATGGCGAACTTCGCGGCGGTCGATGCAACGCACAGGTCGCAGGCTTGCGCGATCATCCACCCGCCGGCAAAGGCCACGCCGTTCACCGCCGCGATGGTCGGCTTGGACAGGCGCATATTCTCGTAAGGCACCGGGAACATGTCGCGCGGCGGCACTTTCAATTGCTTCTCGACCATCTCCTTGAGGTCGCCGCCGGCGCAGAACGCTTTTTCGCCCGAGCCGGTCAGGATCCCGATCCGCGCACCGTCATCCGCCTCGAACCGCTCCCAGGCGGCGCGCAGGCCATCGCGAACTTCGGCGGAGAGGCAGTTGCGCTGGTCCGGGCGGTTGATGGTGATCACCGCGATGCCCGGTTCGGCGATGGCGTAAAGGACGGCGGAATTGTTGGACTCTGGCATGATCAGAAACCCCGCTTGGCAATGTCGAAGGCGTGGCGGTCCAGCTCTTCGCGAAAATCGGGATGGGCGATTGCCGTCAGACGCCGCGCCCGTTCGGCGAGCGACTGGCCCTTGAGCTGCGCTGCGCCAAATTCGGTGACGACCACATCGACTTCGCTGCGCGCCGTGGTGACCGGGCCGCCGAGCGCAGGCACGATCTTGCTGATCGTCCCGCCCTTGGCGCTCGCGGCGAGGACCATCAGCGATGCCCCGCCGGGCGACCGTGCGCCGGCGCGGACGAAATCGACCTGCCCGCCAGTGCCGCCCATGTAGGCGGCGCCGGTGCCCTCGGCATTGACCTGTCCGGAAAGGTCAACCTCGAGAGCGGAGTTGATCGTGACGAGGCGTGAGAGGCGGCCCAGAACGCCAGCATCGTGAGTGTAACTCGTCGCCGTCATGCGAACCGACGCGTTGCGATGGCAGAAATCGTAAAGCCGCTTCGTGCCGATCAGTGCGCCGTTGATTGTCACGCCGGGATCGATTTCCTTGCGGGCATTGGTGACCACGCCGGCCTCGATCAGGTCGACCAGCCCGTCACCCAGCATGCCCGAATGGACGCCGAGGTCTTTGCGGTCATGGAGCTGGCGCAGGATCGCATCGGGCACCGCACCTACGCCGGTCTGGATCACCGAGCCATCGCCGATGAATGCGGCGCAGTGGCGGGCAATGGCCTCGTCGGTCTCGGAAATCTTCGCAGGCGCGACTTCGACCGGGGCGGCATCGGTGTGGACGAACACGTTGATGGCCGAGGCCGGGATCGTCTCGCCAAAGGTGTAGGGTACGGCCTCGTTGACCTCGGCGATGACCACCCGCGCCTTGTCGACTGCCGCGCGGACGTAGTCGCTGATCAGGCCGCAGGAATGGTTGCCATCGGCGTCGGCGGGGCTGACCTGGATCATCGCCACGTCGCAGGGCATGATCCCGGCGGCGATCAGCGGTGCGACCTGGCTGACATGGACGGGGATCACGTCGAGCGCGTTTGCCCTGGTCATCGATCGCAACGCGCCGATCGCGCCCATCGATGACAGGCGGAAGCTTGCGGCGCTGTCGGGCGTGAACAGCCCGGAAAAGCTGGTGGCGATGAAGGCGGATAGGCCGCCGATTGCCGCGCCCTGCTTGATCAGCGCCTTGACCAGCGTGGTCGGTTCACCGCAGGCTTGGCCCAAGACGATGTGGTCGCCGGGGCGAAGATGCTGGCTGAGGTCGAGGGTTTCGGGGGTGATTTGGATCGTCACAGGCCAGCTTCCCCGGCATTCCATCCCTCGTCACCCTGAACTTGGTTCAGGGTCCATCGTGCCTCGCGTCCGGAGCTATCGAGAGAGGCATACTTGCGCCGTTGCTTCGACAAGACACGGACCCGTGCCCAAGGCAAAATGGATGCCGAAACGAGTTCAGCATCACGAATCTGATTGGTGGAAGCAAAGCCCCTCACAGCTTCCCCACCTGCCGCAGCAACTGCTGCGCGCGGCTGAGGTAGGGCCGGTCGAGCATCGCGCCCTTGAAGCCGATCGCGCCGACGCCGGGGTTGGCGGCGAAAATGTCGACGATTTCCTGCGCCTCGGAAATTTCCTGCTCGCTGGGGGTGAAGGCCTCGTTGATCACGTCGACCTGCGCCGGGTGGATCGCCATCATGCCCTTGAAGCCGTCACGGCGCACGCGGGTAGCACGCTGGCGCAGGGCTTCAAGGTCGCGGAAGTCGGCGCTGATTGTTTCGATCGCGGTGACCCCGGCGGTCGCTGCGCCCAGCACGGTCATGCTGCGGGCGAGCTCGTAGGTGAAGGTATAGGCGCCGCTCTCGTCCTTGTTGGACTGCGCACCGATCGAGTCGGCAAGGTCCTCCGCCCCCCAGGTTAGCGCCACGACGCGCGGGGCGCCCTTGTAGTCGCCGGTGTGGAACATGGCCTCCGCCGTCTCGGTGATCAGCACGATCACCGGGGTCGAGCCCTCCTCGATACCGTTCGCCACTTCGAGCGCGGAGAGGCAGTGATCGAGCTTTTCCACATCCTGCCGGCCATAGACCTTGGGCAGCATGATGCCGCCGGGATGGGCGGGCATGATCGCCGCAAGGTCAGCCAGGGTGTAAGGGCCATCGAACGGATTGATCCGCACCCACAGGCGGTGTCGCTGCTCGGGGTTGGCCTTGATGAAATCATGCACCATCGGCCGGGCGGCGGCCTTGCTCTCCGGCGCGACCGCATCCTCAAGATCGATGAGCACGATGTCGGCGGTGCCTTCCATCGCCTTGGTCATCTTTTTCTCGCTATCGCCGGGGGCGAAGAGCCAGGAACGGGCGGTGGCGGGGGCGTGGTGCATTCGATTCTTCCTCTACACTTCCCCCTTGATGGGGGAAGGATGTGGAGACTTGGCAGCTGTGCTGCCTAGTCGGAGCTGGAAGGGGGTACGCTACCCGCCGGGCGCGTCGCCTCGGGCAAACTCACCCCCACCCAACTGCGGCCAGGCGGACATTCCGCCAAGCCTTCGTATCCCTCCCCCATCAAGGGGGAGGAGGCTTGCGTATCAATAGGACTTCGGCAGTTCGAGCACGCGCTCGGCGATGTAGTTCATGATCTGATGCTGGCTGACCGGGGCGATGCGCGGGATCAGCACTTCGCGCAGGTAGCGCTCGACGTGGTATTCCTGGGCATAGCCCATGCCGCCCATCGACATCATCGCGGTCTGGCACGCCTCGAACCCGGCCTCGGCGGCTAGGTACTTGGCGGTGTTCGCCTCCACCCCGCAATCGAGCCCCTTGTCGAACATCGCAGCGGCCTTCCACACCATCAGTGTCGCCGCTTCGACCTGCATCTGCGCCTTGGCGAGCGGGTGCTGGATGCCCTGGTTCTGGCCGATGGGCCGGCCAAAGACGATGCGCTCCTGCGCGAACTTCGATGCGCGCTGGATGGCCACGCGGCCAAGGCCCGTGGCTTCCGCGCCGAGCAGGCAGCGTTCCGGGTTGAGCCCGCCGAGCAGGATCTTGAAGCCCTGCCCCTCGGCGCCGATGCGGTCTTCCTCGGGAATGAACAGGTCGGTGATGAACACCATGTTCGATCCCACCGCGTGGCGGCCCATCTTCGGGATGATCCGCGTCTCGATCTTTGAACGATCGAGCGTGGTGTAGAACAGGGTCAGGCCTTCGGACTTCTTCTTGACGTCTTCCAGCGCGGTGGTGCGGGCGATGATCAGCATCTTGTCGGCCACGTGGGCGTTCGTGATCCAGATCTTCTCGCCATTGACGCGGTAGCCGCCGTCGACCTTTTCGGCGCGGGTCTTGAGGCTGGTGGTGTCGAGCCCGGTGTTCGGTTCGGTCACGGCGAAGCACATCTTGTCCTTGCCGGCGATGACCGGGGGAATCATGCGCTGCTTCTGTTCCTCGGTGCCATGCAGGATCACCGGCTCCAGTCCGAAGACGGGGCCGTGGATGGCCGAGGCTGCGCTCATCCCGCCGCCGCTTTCGGCCACGGCCTGCATCATGATGCAGGCCTCAAGGATGCCAAGGCCAGATCCGCCGCAGCTTTCGGGCATGGCAACGCCCAGCCAGCCGGCTTCGGCCATGGCGGCGTAGAAGTCTTCGGGGAATTCGCCCGAACGGTCATGATCCAGCCAGTAATCGTCGCCGAATTGCGAGCAGTGCTGCAGCACGGCGTCGCGGATCGTCTGCTGGTCTTCGGTGAAAGTAAAATCCAAGGCGCGGCTCCATCGTTGGGCGTGCGGGTCAATGACTAGGGCGGCTAGCAGCGCTGCACCGGGGCGACAACTGCCCTGACGCTGCATATCGGCCCGGCGAATGGATTTGCGCCGCGCTTTCGCCTAACCGCAGGAACATCATGAGCCAAATTTCGGAAAAGCCGGGCCCCCTGGCGGGCATTCGCATCGTCGACCTGACCAGCGTCGTCTTCGGACCCTATGCCACGCAGATCATGGCAGACATGGGCGCCGACGTGATCAAGATCGAAGGGCCGGAGGGGGACAATACCCGCTGGATTTCCGCCGGTCCGGAAGCCGGGATGGGCGGCATCCACGTCAACGTCAATCGCGGCAAACGCAGCCTGATGCTCAACCTGCGCGACGAGGCCGACAAGGAAGTCCTGCGGCGGCTGGTGGCGACGGCGGACGTGTTCATCCATTCGATGCGCGGCAAGGCGATCGCCCGGCTGGGGTTCGATTATGCGGCGGTCAAGGCGATCCGGCCCGATGTCGTTTACGTCAACTGCTACGGCTATTCACGGCGCGGCCCGCAGGCGGACGAGCCGGCCTATGACGATACGATCCAGGCCGAATGCGGCATCACCCATGTCCAGAACCTGCTCAACGGCGAACCGGGCTTTGTCGGCACGATCATGGCTGACAAGGTGGCGGGGCTCCACGCGCTCTATGCGACGATGATGGCGCTGTTCCATCGTGAACGCACGGGGGAGGGGCAAGAGGTTGAAGTCACGATGTTCGAGGCGATGGCATCATTCATGCTGGTCGAACATGCCAATGGCAAACTGTTCAATCCGCCGCTTGGCCCCGCGCATTATCACCGCGCGGTGGAGCGCAACCGGCGGCCCTACAAGACCAAGGACGGGCATATCGCGGCGATGGTCTACAACGACCGCCACTGGAACGCCTTTGTCGAGCGGGTGAAGCCGGAATGGAACGCGCCGGAATTCGCCACGCTGGAACTGCGCGCGAAGCAGATCGGGCGGGTCTACGGCCTGCTGGGCGAGACGTTTCTGACGCGCACCACGCAGGAATGGCTCGACCTGCTGCGCGAGTTGAGCATCCCGGCATCACCGCTGCGCACGACCGACGAACTGTTCGACAATCCGCACCTCGATGCCGTCGGCTTTTTCGAGCCGATCGAGAGCGATTACGGCACGCTGACCTATCCCGGCGTGCCGACGTGGTTTGGCGCCAGCCCGGGCAAAGTGCGCGGCCCCGCGCCTCGTCTTGGCGAGCACAATGCGGAACTGAAGGCGGAATTGGGACTGGATTGAACTCCGGCGCCCATGCCTCGTCCCGGACTTGATCCGGGACCGCTGGCAGCTTGCAACCAAGGCCGCATAACCGGCACCCGGCTCCTGCGCGTCACGCGACTGCGATGGCGCGTGGTGCCCCGGCCGGAACGGGCATTGCGGGCAAGGAAAGGGTTCGGCTGCATCCCTGCCTCTGTCCGGTCCCGGCCGGAACGACCCGGCGTCAATTGATCAGCAAAGCCTCGATGGCGATGCGGATCGCCTCGCTGGTAACCTGCGCGAAAAAGAAACCGAACTGCGCGGTCAACTGGGCCGCGATCCCACCAGCGCGGAACTCGCCGCCGCGATGGGCATGGCCGAGGCGGAACTCGCCGACATGCGCGCGGGCAGCGAACCGCTGCGCTTCGAGGCCATCGACGAGACCTATTCGGACCGCAATACCCGACTTATCCAATCGTCATCCTGAACTCGTTTCAGGATGACGAGTTTGTTTATTGCTGTGCCTTCCCCGCCAGCAACCCCGCACTCAGCACCTGCGGCAATTGCTCGGCATCCTTCCCCGGAACGTACCACAAATAGAGCGGAACGCCCGCTGCCCCCTGCGCCGTCAGAAACCGCGTTATCGCCGGGTCGCGGCGGGTCCAGTCGCCGACCAGCACCTGCACGCCGGCCTTCTCGAACGCAGCCTTGGTCTCCGCACGCTCGATGGCAGCTTTTTCGTTGACCTTGCAGGTCAGGCACCAGTCGGCGGTGAAGTAGAGGAACACCGGTCTGCCCGAAGCGCGGGCCTTGGCGAGCGCGTCTTCGGAGAAGGGCTTGGTATCGAGGATCGATTCAATCCCGGCAGCCGGCGGCGCGAACAGCTTGGGCAGCTTTTCCGCGCCAACTAGAGCGATCAGCACGACAATCACGGCCAGCACCCAGCCAGCCGACTTGCCCGCGCGTTGCCGCTTACCGGTTGCGGCCAGCGCGATGACGAAAGCGACTGCAAGGAACGCGGTCAGCCCGGCGAACCAGTCGCCCCCCAGCCGCCAGCACAGCCACAGCAGCGCCAACGCGGTCAGCGCCATCGGCACGGCCATCAGCTTCTTGAACCAGACCATCCACTTGCCAGGCCTGGGCAGCAGGCGGCGCAGAGCAGGGATGTAAGCGACCGCGAGGAACGGCAACGCCAGCCCCAGCCCCAGCGCGACGAACAGCGCCATGCCCTCGGTCACCGGCAGCAGCAGCGCCGCGCCCATTGCGGCGGCCATGAACGGCCCGGTGCAGGGGGTGGCGACGAATGCCGCGAGCATTCCGGTGGCGAAAGCGCCCTGCGGCGAGCCTGCGCGAGCGAAACCGGGGACGGCAAATTCGAACAGTCCGGCAAGATTGGCAGTGATCGCCGTGGCCAGCAGCAGCAGCACGACGACCACGCCCGGTTCCTGCAACTGGAAGGCCCAGCCGACTTCCTGACCCGCCGCGCGCAGGGCGAGCAGCAGCGCCCCTAGCAGCGCGCAAGCAAGCACCACGCCGGCGGTATAGGCCACCCCCTCACGCCGCGCCTCTGCCTCGCTCTCACCCGCGCGGGCGAGGCTAAGGGCTTTCAGGCTGAGGATCGGGAAGACGCAGGGCATGATGTTGAGCAAGAGCCCGCCCGCCAGCGCGGCGAGCAGCAGCATTGGAAGCGACAGATCGGCGGCGGCATCGCCTTTCAATGGCGTGCCTCCGGTTGGCACCGCACCGGGGATGGCGGACAGTTCCACCCCATCGCCCGCACCGTTCAGCCGCAACACCGCGCCAAATTGGGCGGGGTCGATGGCGGCGATCTTCGGGCGCTTCAGAGTTACCAGCAGCCAGTCGCCACTGCGGGCAAAGGCCTGCGGGGCGGCATAGTCGACCACGTGGTCCTCGGCGGCGAACATGTGCGGCTTGTCCAGCGCGACGCTGGCCGGCATCGGGATGCCCAGCCGGATCGTATCGCCTGCAAGCTGGAACTTTGCCTGCGCCCCCAGCGGCGCGGGCAGGGCGGCGCGCCAAACATCGAAACGCGGGTCAGCCTTGCCGCTCCCCACTGTGACCTGCGTGGTAAGCTCGGCCTCTTCGGGCACGCAGATCTGGTCGGTGCAGGCGAGCCACTCGGCCTGAACCTTCAGCGGCAGAACCATGCCCGGGCGAGCATCCTTCGGCACGGTAAAATCGGCCAGCACGGCATAATCGTGCTCGTAGACGTGGTTCATCAGGCCCGAGATCAGCAGTGTTTCGGGCGTGGGATAGCGAAGCGCGCCGGCCTTCACCTGGGCATCGCCGACAAACCAGCGGGTGCGCATCCCTTGCCCCGCATCGCCCGGGTTCTGCCAATAGCCGTGCCAGCCCTTCGCGGGCTTCATCACGAAGGCCAGCGTCACGCTCTCGCCCGGCATGGCAGCCTTCTCTGCCACCAGCTGGGCACGGATGTTGGTGGGCTTGGCGAAAGCGGGCTGGACTATGATCGCGCATAGCAAGGCCAGTGCCTGCCACAGCAGCGTCATTGATCGGCGATAATGCGGCATCGGCAGCGTTGATCTTTCGTCCAACAGCCCTTGCGCGAAAAGCGCCGGGGTTCCATTCAAGGCTCCTGCCGCTTTTGTCGCTCCAGTTCAAGGAACACCCATGCGCCGCCGCGCCCTGACCGCATTTCTTACCGCCGCATCTGCCCTGATCGCCGCCCCCGTGTTCGCCAAGGAAGAGGCGCAGGCCCCGGCGAATCCGCCCCGCCTGATCATTGCCCTGTCGGTCGATCAGCTGAGCGCCGACCTGTTCTCGCAGTACCGCCGCCACTTTACCGGCGGTCTCAAGCGGCTTCAGGACGGCGCGGTGTTCCCCTCGGCCTATCAGGGCCATGCCGCGACCGAGACCTGCCCCGGCCATTCCACCCTGCTCACTGGCGTGCGCCCGGCGCGCAACGGCATCATCGCCAACAACTGGTTCGACCTGTCGCTGACCCGCGCCGACAAGCGGGTCTATTGCTCCGAAGACGTCACCGATCCGGAATCGAGCGCGAACAATCCGGTGGTCTCGCCGCGTTTCCTCAAGGTGCCGACGCTGGGCGAATGGATGAAGCGCCAGTGGCCGGGCAGCCGCAATGTCGCCGTTTCGGGCAAGGACCGCGCCGTCATGATGATGGGCGGCCACCAGATCGACGAAGGCTACTGGTGGAAGGGCGCGGGCTTCACCTCGTTCAGGGGCACTGCTCTTTCGCCTGCCGCCGTCGCGGAAAACGGCGCAATTGCCAAGATGATCGCGCGTGGAGGCAAGGCCTTTGCCGCACCCGCATGGTGCGCTCCGCGTGACCGGGCCGTGACAGTGGGCAAGGACGCAATTGGCACAGGACGCTTCCCCGCACCGGCGAAGGATTCGGTCGCCTTCAGCCGCAGCCCGAGGCTCGATGCCGCGACCTTCGCGCTCGCCAGCCGCCTGTTTGACGACATGAAGCTGGGCCGGGGGAATGCGCCCGACGTGCTCTCCGTCAGCCTGTCGGCGACCGACTATGTCGGCCATGCCGTGGGCAACGAAGGCGTGGAAATGTGCATCCAGCTCGACCAGCTCGATCGCGCCATGGGCGCGTTCTTTGCCAGGCTCGACAAGTCGAAAGTCGACTATGCCGTGATGCTGACTGCCGACCACGGCGGGGTCGATGCCGTCGAACGGCTTGACCAGCAGGCCCTGCCGCGCGCGGTGCGGGTCGACCCGGCGCTGTCGCCGTCCGCGCTGGGCAAGGCAATTGCCGCGCAGCTTGGCATCACCGGCATCGAGCCGCTGGTCTATGGCGATGGTCCGTTCGGTGACATGTACCTCAGCCGCGCGCTGACTCCGGCGCAAAGAGGCCTGGCGCTCGATGCGCTGGTGGCAAAGCTGCGCGCCCATCCGCAGGTCGCCGCTGCCTTTGCTGCCGGCGAGCTTTCCGCGACGCCGACCCCCAGCGGTAACCCGCAAGACTGGACTCTGCGCGACCGGGCACGTGCCAGCTTCGATCCCGGACGGTCGGGCGATGTCGTCGTGCTGCTCGACCGCGCTGTCGCGCCGATTGCCAGCCCGGCCAAGGGCTATACCGCCACCCACGGCAGTCCATGGGACTATGACCGCCGCGTGCCGCTGATGTTCTGGCGCAAGGGGATGAACGGCTTCGAACAGCCCGCGCCGGTTGAAACCGTCGACATTGCGCCGACGCTTGCCGCGCTGCTCAAACTGAAGGTGCCCGACGGCAGCTTCGACGGGCGCTGTCTTGATCTCGACGGCGCGGAGGGAAACACATGTCAGTGAACGATCCACGCGATCTCGTCATCCTGGGTGGCGGCCTTGTCGGCATGACGCTGGCACTGGCTGCGGCGAAGGAAGGCATCTCCAGCCATGTCGTCGACCGCGCGAGCGAGGCGGAACTGACCGCCGAAGGCGTCGATGGCCGCGCCTCGGCCATTTCGACCGCGAGCTGGAACCTGTTCGACAATATCGGGCTGGCCGACCGGCTCGAACCGCTCGGCTGCCCGATTGAGGGTATTGCCGTTACAGACGGGATGAAGCCCGGCCGCATCGATTTCCGTCCCAATGCCGATGAAGGCACGCTGGGCCGCATGTTCGCCAACCGCGATATCCGCATGGCGCTCTATGAAGCGGCCAAGCAGGAGCCGCTGCTGATTTGGCACACCGCCGCCACGGTGCAGGATCGGACCCGCGGCGAACACGGTGTCAGCGTGACCTTGAAGGACGGGCAGGTGCTCTGCGGCAACCTCCTCGTCGCTGCCGAGGGCCGCCAGTCGCCCACCCGCGACGAGGCCGGCTTCAGCCTCGCCAAGTGGGATTACAAGCACCGGGCGATGGTGACGGCGCTCTATCACGAGCGCAGCCACGAAGGCGTGGCGTGGGAGATTTTCTACCCCGCCGGGCCGTTCGCCCTGCTGCCGCTGCTCGATCAGGATGGGCGTCACCGTTCGGCGCTGGTCTGGACTGTGGCGGAAAAGGACGCGGCTGCCTGGACCGGGCTTTCCGACCGCGCCTTCCTTGCCGAAGTGCAGGAGCGGGTCGGGGAAATCCTCGGCACGCTCGAACTGGCCGCACCCCGCATGTCGTGGCCGCTCAACTTCCACCATTCGCGCCACCTCGTGGACAAGCGCCTCGCGCTGATCGGCGATGCCGCGCACGGGATGCACCCGATTGCCGGACAGGGCCTGAACCTTGGTCTGCGCGATGTCGGCGCGCTGGTCGAGGTGATCGCTGATGGCATGCGGCTGGGGCTGGAACCCGGCGACGCGCAGGTGCTGGCGCGCTATGAGCGCTGGCGCTCGGTCGATGCCACGATGGTCATGGCGGCCACCGACTCGCTGACGCGCCTGTTCGGTGTGCCCGGGCGCCTGCCCTCGGCCATCCGGCGGCTGGGCATGGGCGCGGTGCAGCGTATTTCGCCGCTGAAGAAGTTCTTCATGGAAGAAGCGCGCGGGATGTCGGGCGATTTGCCAAGGTTGCTGCGGGCTTAACTCGGCGACTTCAGGTTCAGTTCCGTCATCCCCGCCTTCGCGGGGATGACGAATGTGGTGTGGGAAGGCGAAGGCTCGAGCGCGCGAACGTCTTACCCAAACGCCGGCATCACCTTGTCTGCCACCAAGCCCGCGTAATATTTGAACCGCTCCACCGGCAGCCCCGGCGGGCGCATGAACATCAGGTGTTCGAGTGCGGGGGTCTTGGCCTGCATCGCCTTGAACCGCGCGATCGCTTCGTCGGGCGTCATGATCTCAAGGATGCCGCTCGACTTGAAGGCATCGAGGTCCATGGCGGCCAGCGCGGCATCATCCATGCCGATCGCCTTGTCCTCAGCCATGAACCCGGCATAGGTGTTGTTGACGTGGTGATAATAGGGCGCGAGTTCGTCCATCGCCGCCGTCTTGTCCTCGGCCACGACCATGAACAGACAGGTGGCGAGCGCGCGGGCGCTGGCCGGGTCCTTGCCGGCTTCTTTCAACTTCTCGACATAGGGCGCCACCGCGCCGACGTCGCCGAAATAGCCGTCGGCATATTTCGCCACACGTTCCAGCGCCTTGGGTGCAAAGCCGCCGATGTGCAGCGGGATGCGGCCGCGCGGGGCGGGCGGCATCAGTTTGGCGCCTTTCAGGGTGAAGTGTTTGCCGGCGAAGTCCACCGTCTCGCCCGCCCACAGCCGTGTGGCGACATCCAGAAACTCATCGAAAATCGCCCCGCGCCTGGTGAAATCGATGCCGAAAGCTTCGTATTCCCGCCGCCGGTAACCGATGGCCAGAGCCATCTCCAGCCGGCCGCCGGATAGCGCATCGAGCGCCACGCAATCCTCGGCAAAGCGCAGCGGATGGTACAGCGGTGCCAGCGAGATCGCGCTGCCCAGCCGGATGCGCGAGGTGCGCGCGGCTATCGCGGCGAGCAGGATCATCGGCGAGGTGACATAGCTGTCGCTCGCCAGATGGTGTTCGGGCACCCACGCTGCGTCAAACCCGGCCTGTTCGGTCCAGGCGGCGAGCGCGACGGTTTCCTCGTAAAGCTCGTGCCAGTCGCGGTGCCACTGCTGCGGATTGCGGAAATCGAACAGGTAGCCGAAAGTCAGGCGGGGCATGGGGTATTCCTCAAGTTCAAAATGCTTCGTCATGCTGAACCTGTTTCAGCATCCATTTGGCCACGCGCGCGGTGCTTCGAATTGCTCGCAAGGGTGACCTTGATTTGTCCAAGGATTGACCTGAGCGTAGAGGCGCGATGGACCCTGAAACGAGTTCAGGGTGACGATAGGGGCGATGTAAGCGCTCTTCTCACTCAGGCGTGGTGAACACCGGGACCGGCTCAACCGCGTTCATCAGAATCAGCGGCAGTACCCGGTCGGTCGACTTCTGGTAATCGGCATAGAACGGGAAGTTGCTGATCAGCACTTTCCACGCGAATTCGCGCTCCTCGCCCTCCGGCTCGCGCCATTTGCCTTGCCATGCCTGCGTGCCGATCTGGAAATCGACGCGCGGGTCGGAAACAAGGTTCAGGTACCAGTTGGGATGGCTGTCCGCGCCGCCTTTGGAGCCGCAGATCAGCACTTCGCCGCCAACCATGGTGTAGCAAAGCGGGGTGATCAGCGTCCGGCCGGACTTGCGGCCCTTGAAGCGGATCATGCAGTGGGTGCCCAGCACCGGGCCGCCCACCGGGGTGATGTCCATGATATGGCCCTGACTGCCGCCTGAGGAGATATACATCTCCATGTGCTCGGTCTTCCAGTCCTTGCGCGCTTCTGCGATCTGGGCGCTCGATTCGTTGCTCATGGGTGTCTCCCGTGTCTCTGCTCGGGCGATCTTGGGCGAACGGACAGCCAAGTCCACTCCCGGCCTCAATTCCCCGCCCCTGCGATTTGCCGGGGCGGCCATTGGTGTTACCTCGTCGTTCGATTTCATGGGAGGCCAAGCGTGGCGGATATCAGCGGTATTGTCGAAAATGCGGATGAACTCGAACAGCCGGTCACCATCGGGGTCGAGGCCTATATTTCCGAAGACTATGTCCGCGCCGAACGTGACCGGCTGTGGCGCAGGACCTGGCTGCAGGCCGGGCGGCTGGAAGACATGCCAAACGTCGGGGACTTCATCACCTTCGACATCCTCGACGATTCAATCCTCGTCGTGCGCAATTCGGCGGACGAGATTTCCGCCCACTGGAACGTCTGCACCCACCGCGGCCGCCGTCTGGTCGATACGCCCAAGGGCCGGCGCAATGCGCGCGGCAACCGCAAGAACTTCGTCTGCGGGTTCCACGGCTGGACTTTCGACGGCAAGGGTACTTGCGTCCATGTGCCTGAGCGTGAGCACTGGCAGGGCAAGCTGAACGACGACGACATCCGACTCGGTTCGGTCAAATGCGATACCTGGGGCGGCTGGGTGTGGATCAACATGGATCCCGATGCCGAGCCGCTGGCAGACTACCTCTCGCCAGCCAACACCATGCTCGATCCCTACCAGCTGCATAACATGCGCTATCGCTGGCGGCAGTTCGTGGTGTTCGACTGTAACTGGAAGGTCGCGCTGGAAGCCTTCAACGAGACTTATCATGTGCCGGTGACTCACCCGGAATTCATGGAATTCGGTTCCTTCCCCGGCTGGGGCCACAACCAGGGCAAGCACTCCAACATCGGCTATGATGCGCCCAAGGACATGGAAGAG
Organism: Novosphingobium aquae; assembly: GCF_037572715.1. NCBI lineage: Bacteria > Pseudomonadati > Pseudomonadota > Alphaproteobacteria > Sphingomonadales > Sphingomonadaceae > Novosphingobium > Novosphingobium aquae. The sequence continues at coordinate 20,593 of NZ_JBBHJY010000010.1, forward strand.
AACGCCGGCAAGCTGCGCGTCGGCACCGGCGATGACGCGCGCATTTCCACCGCGCAGATGCAGAACTACACCTGGAAAGCGGCGAACACCAACACCACGCAGACCATGGTGGATGTGGCCAATGCCCTCGTCGACGAACTGCCCGAAGGTACGCCGCCGGCCGAAGTGCTGGGCTACTGGATCACCCGCAGCAAGCAGATCGATGCGCAGCGCGGCGTCGTCTGGCCCGAAGTGCCCAGCAGCCACACCGCGCAGGCGGGCACGGCATGGCAGATCTTCCCCAACTTCCAGATCGGCCACGCGGTCAACAACATGCTCTGCTACATGGCGCGGCCCTACGGCAACGATCCGAACAAGTGCTATTTCGAAGCCGCCGTGTTTGAACTCTTTGCCGAAGGCGAGGCGCCCGAGACCGATTGGGAATATATCGAACCGGACGATTGGCCCGCCGTGCTCCAGCAGGATTTCAACAACATGGCCGCCGTCCAGCAGGGCATGAAAAGCGGCGGGTTCAAGGGCACCAAGCCCAACCCTTACCGCGAACGCGCGATCCCCAGCCTGCACTGGAACCTTGCCAAGTTCATGGGGACGGGCGCGCCAAAGAAGCTGGGGTAGCCATTCACTAAGTTTGGAGCTTCGTCTTCCTGAACTCGTTTCAGGATCCATTTATCCTCGCTCTCCGCACTTCGTGGGAAAGGGCGAGGGCGCCGTTGCGCGTCCCTTGCCAGATCGGGGCGCGGGGCCTGATCGATGCTGAAACACGTTCAGCATGACGATGCGGGTGGCTGATGTTTCAGGGATAGCTTACCGCAGCGGGGTATGTGAAAGGGTCCATATGCGCCGCGCCCTGCTTCTTTCCGTACTCTGCTCCAGCCCCGCCTTTGCCGAAGAACCACCCATCGTGGTGACCGGATCGCTGGACCGCCCGCAGGCCGTCCGCACTGGGGAACAGGCCGCGCTCGCCCTCTCGGGCCGGCTTGAAGACCTGCTCGCCACCGTACCCGGGCTCCAGCAATTCCGCCGGTCTGACAGCCGCTCGTCCAATCCGACGGCGCAGGGCATCACGCTGCGCGCACTTGGCGGCAATGCCTCAAGCCGCACAACCGTGCTGCTCGACGGCGTGCCGATGGCCGATCCCTTCTTCGGCTCGGTCCCGCTGAGCGCGCTCACGCCTGACCGGCTCGGACGCGTCACCGTGTGGAACGGCGGCGGTGCGGGGGCTTTCAGCGAAGGCGCGGTGGCGGGAACGATCGAGCTGGTAAGCGAAGACCCGCGCGAGGCTCCGCGCTTGGCCGGCGCCGCGCTGGTCGATGATCGCGGCGATAGCGAGCTTTCCGGCACGGTTTCCGCGCGGCTCGGGACTGGGGGCGTCTCACTTGGGGGGCGCTGGGATCGCGGCCCGGGCTTCTGGACCACGCCGGTCAGCCAGCGCGTGCCGGCATCGGTGCGCGCGGCCTATGAAAGCTGGTCCACATCCCTGCGCGCCGCCGCGCCGATCGCGCCCGATGTGGAGCTGCAACTGCGCGGACTGGTCTATGACGATCACCGCACCTTGCGCTTTGCCGGGGCGGATTCGTCGTCAACCGGGCAGGATGCCTCGGTGCGGCTGCTGGCCTCGGGCCGCTGGAAGGTCGACGCGCTCGCCTGGGTGCAGGCACGCAATTTCTCCAACGTGGTCATTTCCTCGACAAGTTTCCGCAAGACTCTCGACCAGTATGGCACGCCGGCCACCGGCACCGGGGCGAAGCTCGAGTTGCGCCCGCCGGTGGGCGGCGGGCATGACCTGAAGCTGGGCCTGTCATGGCGGCGCGGCGCGGGCGAGACGCAGGAGGCGGCCTATAGCGCGGTCACCGGGCTGGTCACGGTGCGGCGGCTCGCGGGCGGGGCGCAAAGCGTTTTCGCAATCAGCTTGCACGATGAAATCGTGTCAGGTGACCTGACACTTTCGGGCGGCGTGCGGGCTGATCGCTGGAGCCAGTCTGGCGGCTTCTTCCGCGAAACCAGCGCGGCGGGCGTCGTCACCACCGACAACCGCTTTGTCAACCGCTCCGGCTGGCAGGCAAGCTGGCGCACCCGCGCCGCGCTGAAACTGGGCGAGGACGCCACGCTGTTCGCTGCGGCCTATACCGGCCTGCGGCTGCCGACGCTCAACGAGCTTTACCGGCCTTTCACCGTATTCCCGGTGACCACCCGCGCCAATGCCGCGCTGGCCAATGAGCGCCTCAGGGGCTTCGAAGCCGGCATGACATGGCAGCCGGCCACGGGCATTTCGCTCGGCCTGACCGCCTTCGACAACAAGGTTGAGGGCGCGATCGCCAATGTCACAATCGGCACCAACCTGCGTGAGCGGCGCAATGTCGATGCAGTTCACGCGCGCGGGATCGAGGCTTCGGCGCGGGCGCAGCTGGGCACCCTGTCGCTGCGCGGCGCACTGGCGCTGACCGATGCGGAAGTTCAGGCCAGCGGCGTTTCCGCCACCCTCAACGGCAAGCGCCCGGCGCAAACCGCTAGGGTTTCTGCCAGCGGTTCGGCGATCTGGCAACCGGCGGACGGCTGGACGCTCTCGCTGCTGCTGCGCCTCACCGGCGCGCAGTTCGAGGATGACTTGCAGGTGGATTCGCTCGCCGCCGCGACGACGCTGGGGGCAACGGTGGAACTGCCGCTGGCGAAGGGATTCTCACTCGTCCTGCGCGGTGAAAACCTGACCGGTACGCAAGTGGTCACCCGCAATCAGGCCGGTTCGATCGATCTTGGTGTGCCGCGCACGGTCTGGGCCGGGGTGCGAGTGAAGCTGCGCTGACCGGGCGCCGGTTCAGTTCGCCGGGAGGCTATTGACCGGGCTGGGCTGCACCGCCGCCTTGCCGGCGGCATCGCTTGGCGTTTCCGCTTCGAGCAAGGCCGCGCTTTCCAGCAGGTCGAGCGCGGCGCGCGAGGTGGCGAAACGGCTGGCCGCATCGGTCCAGTCTCGGGCGGCGGCAGCGCCGGGCAGGGCCTGAACCTCGGCCACGGCTTCCTTGACCTTGCCCGAAATCAGCATCAGCCGGGCGCGTTCGATGCGGTTCTGCGGGGCAGGGCTGGGCGCATCGTCATGCCGGACAACGAACAGGCTGCCGAGCTCCGAACGGGCCGCCGCCCAGAAATCGCCGCGCACCGGAGCACCGGACAGTTTGGGGGCCAGCGTCTCCAGATCAGCCAGCAGCTTGTCGAGCGTGACCGGGTTTTTCGCGGCCTGGGCAACGACATTCACCTCACTCATATGGCGGGTGCCGAAACGCAGGCGCAGCTGGTCTTCAAGGTAGCCAAGCGGCACGCCCTTATCGAGCGCACGCCGCGCCGCCAGGGCGACCAACAGGCCTTCGGCGCGGGCGGCATTGCCCGATGCCGCCTGCGCGCGCAGGTCAATCTGCGCCAGCCGTTGTTCAAGCGCGACGATCCGCACGGCCATCGCGGCTTCGGCAACGGGAACCTGCACGGGCGCAGTTCCGGGTGATGCCGAGGGCGCGGGCTGCGCCAGAGGGCGGACCAGCATCGGATCGGGCCCCTGCGCCTTCCACGGCAGCATTCCCGCCCATGCGAGATAGCCGACACCGCCAGCGCCAAGCACGAAAGCGAGCAGCGCCGAAGCCAAGGCAATGCGTCCACCGCCGCTGCGGCGCTGAGGCATTGGCTGTGAGGTTCGATTGAGCAATTCGTCGTTCATCGCGGTCAGCTTTGGCACATTCGGTGGGCGAGGGCCAGCAGGGCGGTATCGCTCGGTTGATCGGCGGTTTCAACTACGCGCCAGCCATCGCCAGCTGCCGCCGTTACGCGCGGGCCGATGGCGGCGAGCGCTACGGCAGACGGGGCGATGCCCAGCCGCGCGCATTCGCTGGCGAAGTGCCGCGCCGCTTCGGCTGAGTGCAGCAGGACCAGCGCGCCAGCTCGCAAAGCCGGCAGCATCGCGGGATCCAGCGCGCGCGGTACGCTGGCATAGACGATCACTTCTGCCATGCTCACGCCTGCCGGTGCGGTGAGTTCGACGCGCTCCTCGCCCGCCAGTCGCAGCAGCCGGGTCCCGGCCGGGACCTCGTCCAGCACGCCTTGCAGACCGCCGCTGCCGCATTTGGCGACGGTAAATCCCCCTGTTCGTGCCGCCTCGGCGGTTGCCTCACCAACGGCATGAACCGGCAGTTCGCGCAAGGCGTCCAGCTTGGCGCCGCCATGCCGGAAGGCATTCGCGCTGCCGACGAGGAGGGCATCGAAGGCTGCGGCATCGGGCAGTGCCCAGCCGCGCGGCTCCACCGCGAAGAGTGGTGCAGCGCGGGCATCGAGGCCCAGTGCCTGCGCCGCCGTAACGGTGGCGCTGCAGCCCGGTTCCGGGCGCAGGACGAGCACCGGCATCACGGCGGATCAAAGCAGGCCGACAGCGCCGGGCTCGCCCCGGCCAGCAGTGCCGCGGCGAGGCGTCTTGGCCCATCGCGGTCCCCGGCGGAGAAACGGGCTTCGCGCTCGACCTTTTCCGTGCCGTCCAGCGTATAGATCGCCGCGCACAGCCGCAGGTCAGCGCCTTCCGCGCGGGTGTGGACGCCGATCGCCGAATGACAATTCCCGCCCAGTGCCGCCAGCAGGTCGCGCTCGGCCATCAGCGCGGCGTGGCTGGGGGCATGGTCGATGGCGGCGAGCAGCGCGGCGGTTGCTGCGTCAGCTGCGCGGCATTCGATGGCAATGGCGCCTTGTCCGGGCGCCGGCAGCCAGCCTTCGAGCGAGAGCGGCGTGCCGACATGGCCTTGCCCCAGCCGGTTGAGCCCGGCGAGCGCCAGCAGGGTCGCGTCGGCCTCTCCGCTGGCAAGCTTGCCTAAACGGGTAGCGACATTGCCGCGAAACGAGACAACCTCGCAGTCGGGCCTGAGGTGCAGCACCTGCGCGGCGCGGCGCGGGGCGCTGGTGCCGATGCGGGCGCCGGGGGCCAGAGCGGAGAGGCTGGCCACGCCAACCAGCACGTCGCGCACGTCCTCGCGCTCAAGCACGGCCGCGATGGTCATCTCCAGTGGCCGCCATGTCTCGACATCCTTGGCCGAATGGACGGCGAAATCGATTTCACCGGCGATCAGCCATTGGTCGAGTTCCTTGGTCCACAGCGCCTTGCCGCCGATGTCGGCCAGCGGGCGGTCCTGTATCTTGTCGCCACTGGCGGTGACTGGGACGATCTTCACGGCCTCCAGCGGCCAGCCGTGCGCCTTGCACAGGCGTTCGCGGGCTTCTTCGGCCTGGGCCATGGCGAGCGGCGATCGGCGGGTGCCGAGGCGGATAGGGCGATCCGGAACGTCAATCATCGCGGCTTGCTCTAGGCAGCATTACCGTTAAGGGAAAGACTGGATGCGGGTGGTCCTCGGAATTGAATCGTCCTGTGACGAAACGGCGGCCGCGCTGGTGCGCGAGGACCGGACCGTGCTTGCCCAGCGCATCGCCTCACAGGATGAAGTACATCGCCCCTATGGCGGGGTCGTCCCCGAAATCGCCGCCCGTGCCCATGCCGAGCGGCTCGCCCCGCTGATCGCCGCGACTCTGGCCGATGCGGGGATGACGCTGGCCGATGTCGATGCCGTCGCCGCGACCGCCGGTCCCGGGCTGATCGGCGGGGTGATGGTCGGGCTGGTGAGCGCCAAGGCGCTGGCCATGGCATCGGACAAGCCATTGATCGCGGTGAACCATCTTGAAGGCCATGCGCTCAGCCCCCGGTTGGCAGATGCCTCGCTGGCCTATCCCTATCTGCTGCTGCTGGTGTCCGGCGGCCATTGCCAGGTGCTCGAAGTGCAGGGGCTGGGCCGGTACCGCCGGCTCGCCACGACCATCGATGATGCGCTGGGCGAGGCCTTTGACAAGACCGCCAAGATCCTCGGTCTTGGCTATCCGGGCGGGCCGGCCGTCGAGAAGCTGGCGCGCGATGGCGATGCGAAAAAGGTCCGCCTGCCGCGCCCCTTGCTGGGTAGCGAGGAACCGCACTTCTCCTTCGCCGGGCTGAAAAGCGCGGTGATGCGGGCGAAGCAGAATCAAGGTGACTATTCCGACGCCGACATTGCCGCTTCGTTCCAGCAAGCCGCGCTCGATTGCGTGATTGACCGCACGCGGCGCGCCATGGCCGCGGCGGGGGACATGACCGCGCTGGTCGTGGCGGGCGGGGTTGCTGCCAATCAGGCGATCCGCGCGGGGCTGGAAAAACTGGCCGCCGAACACGACCTACCCTTCGTGGCACCGCCGCTGGCGCTGTGCACGGACAATGCGGCGATGATCGGCTGGGCCGGAATGGAGCGACTGATGAGCCACGATTTCGCGCCCGATCCGCTCGATATTGCCGCGCGCCCGCGCTGGCCGCTCGATCCCGATGCCGCGCCGGTGCGCGGGGCAGGAGTGAAGGCATGACCATCGGCGTGATCGGAGCCGGGGCATGGGGCACCGCCCTAGCGCAGGTCCTGGCGAGCGATGGCACCCCCGTGCTGCTCTGGGCGCGCGAGGCAGAGCTGGTCGAGGAGATCAATTCGGCGCGGACCAACAGCTTGTTCCTGCCTAGCGCCAGATTGGCGAAAAATGTTACAGCAACGAACCAGATTGGCGATATTTCCGATCTGCAAACCGTGCTTGCCGTCGTTCCGGCGCAGCATCTCGCCCGCGTTCTCTCCGATCTGCCCGACCGCAAGCGCGACCTCCTGCTATGCTCGAAAGGTATCGAGGCTGGTACCGGGATGCTTACCGGTGAGATCGCCGCGAAAGCCGCGCCGTCTGCGCAAATCGCCGTCCTCTCCGGGCCGACGTTTGCTCATGAGGTGGTCGCTGGCCTGCCCACCGCTGTCACGCTGGCCTGTGCCGGCGGGCAGGCACAGTGGGAGCGGCTCGCCCCGGTCATTTCGCGGCCGACGCTGCGGCCCTACTATTCGGACGACCTGATCGGCGCGGAGATCGGCGGAGCGGTGAAGAACGTGCTCGCCATTGCTTGCGGCGTGGTCGACGGGCTCGAGCTTGGCCAGAACGCCCGCGCCGCGCTGATCGCGCGCGGCTATGCAGAGATGCTGCGCTTCGGCATGGCCCGCGGCGGACGAGCCGATACGCTGGCCGGCCTGTGCGGGCTGGGCGATCTGGTGCTGACCTGCTCGTCCACCTCAAGCCGCAATTTCTCGCTGGGCAAGGCGCTTGGCATGGGGCTGTCCTCGGCAGAAGCGCTGGCGGGCAAGAATTCGGTGGCCGAAGGCGCGCATACCGCGCCGGTGCTGGCCGACATCGCGAACCGCGAAGGTGTCGACATGCCGATCGTGCAGACTGTCGCCGCGCTGCTCTCGGGTGAGATTAGTGCCCGCGAAGCCGTCGCCCGCCTGCTCGCCCGCCCGCTGCGTGCAGAGGCAGGCCGCCCGCAGTGACCGAAGCCGAACACCAGAAGGACATTGCCGCGCTGGCCAAGGGCGGGCGTACCAATGTGCTCGGCTTCGTGCTGCGGCTGCTGGGCACCGCGCCCTTCCTGTTTATCGCCGGGCGACTTTACGGGGTCGAGGCGCTGGGGCGCTATGCCTCGGCCATAGTTGCGGTCGAACTGATCGCGCAGATCTGCGCGCTCGGCCAGCGGCGCGGCCTTGCGCAGCGGTTGGCGGAAGAAGACGGCCACCCGGCCTGCATCGTCGCTGACGGTATGCTGCTGACCACCCTGCTGGCCGTGGCCGCCGGACTGCTGCTCTTCGCCTTTCCGCTGCCGATGTTCCCGGCGGGGCAGTATACCGCGTGGGACCTGCTGCTGCCGCTGGCGATCCTGCCCAATGCCCTGACCGAGATCACGCTGGCCGCGCTGGCCTATCGCTATGACGTGGCGACGACCGTGCGGGCACGGTCGCTGGTCGAGCCGTGGGTGCTGACGATCGGCGCCAGCGCCTTGCTCGTGCTGGCACCTGAAAGCGGCCTGACGATGGCCTATCTCATGGCGAAATGCGCGGCCTTTGCCGTGACGCTGGTGCCGCTCTACCGTTCCTATGGCCTGCCGCAGCAGTGGAACCCGCACCCATTGCGCCTGTGGAAGACGGCGTTGGCCTCCACCCCGCTGGCCGTCGCGGATCTGGTTGAATGGGGCACGCGCCGGCTCGACATCGCCATTCTGGGCGCGTTCGCCTCGCCGGTGGCGGTCGGGGTCTATTACGCGGCGCAGCAGATCGCCTCGCTGCCGCAGAAGTTCAAGACCAGTTTCGAGCCGATTCTTGGTCCCGTCATCACCCGCTCGATCAAGGACAAGGACTATGCCGGTATCGCCCGGCAGGTCTGCCAGGTCGGCTTCTGGATCACTGCCGCGCAGCTGGGCGTGGCGCTGGCGCTGGGCATTCCCGGCGCTGGCGTGATGGGGCTGATCGGGCCGGAATTCGTCGGCGGCAACGGCGCGCTCAACCTGCTGCTGCTGGCCGAGGTCGTCGCCGCGACAGCCGTGGTGAGCGAGGCGGCACTGATCTACCTCGCGCGGCTGCGCAACCTCGTCATCTCAATCGGCACCATCGTGCTGCAGGTGGTGTTTACCGTGGGCGGCATCCTGCTGGTCAAGGACATGGGCCTGAACGACAAATATGCCGCCGCCGCTGCTGCGGGCGGGCTGATGCTGGCGCTGGCCTTCACCTCGATCGCCAAGTCGCTGGTGCTGGGCCGCATCCTTGGTCAGCCGGTCAACAACTGGCGCTGGTCGCTGGTGATCGCCGCAATTCCGGCGCTGGCCGTGGGCGCGGCAGCTACGCGTTTCCTGCCCGAATGGGCGGAACTGCTGCTGGGCATTCCGCTGATCCTGGGCATCTATGGCTGGGTCACCTGGCACAAGGGCTTTGGCCCTGAAGACCGGGTTCTGTTTCGGAAAAACGTCGGCGGTTGAATTGCTTGCCTGTGATCGGCAGGCCTCATTCCGATGTTCAGAAAGCGTTCACGCGCTGAGTCGCTCCTTTAACGCGGGTTGTGAAGGAAGGGGACTTTGCCATGCGTAATCTAGCATCGCTTGCCGCGACATGCGCTCTTGTCGGGGTACTTTCAGGCTGCGCGGCGGACACGGTTGCCGTTCGCGGCAATTCGGCAGAGCAGGCGCCCCTGCCTCCTCCTCCTCCTCCACCTCCTCCGCCCCCTCCGCCCATGCCGTCAAGCGTTGGCGGAGGGGTCGCATTCAATATGTACAACCCATCGGCAAAGGCGGCGCGTGCGGATTCCCGGTTCGGCTATGTCCCGCCGGTCATGGTCGCCACCGATCCGGGCCGCGAGAAGTATGATGGCAAGGACGTCAGCCCGATCAGGCACACCCGCACCGATCCGGTCTCCACCTTCTCGGTCGATGTCGATACCGGCGCCTATGCCAATATGCGGCGTTTCCTCTCAGCCGGGCAGACCCCGCCCAGGGACGCCGTGCGGACCGAGGAGCTGATCAACTATTTCCGCTATGATTACCCGCTTCCGGCCAGCAAGGCCGCGCCATTTTCGGTGACCACGGACGCCATGGTCACGCCGTGGAACCCGGAAACGCGGCTGCTGCGCATTGGACTGCGCGGTTATGACCTGCCGCGTGCCAGCAGTCCGGCGGCAAACCTGGTGTTCCTTGTCGATGTCTCGGGATCAATGAATTCGCCCGACAAGCTGCCGCTGGTGAAGACCGCGCTCGCCGGCCTGTCGCGCGAATTGCGGCCGCAGGACAAGGTGTCCATCGTAGTTTATGCGGGCGCGGCGGGCCTCGTGCTCGAACCGACAAATGACGATGCAAAGATCCGCGCCGCGCTTGACCGGCTCAGCGCCGGAGGATCGACAGCGGGCGGAGCGGGACTGAAGCTGGCATACCAGATTGCCCGCGACAATTTCATCGCTGGCGGCGTCAACCGCATCCTGCTGGCCACTGACGGCGATTTCAACGTCGGGGTCTCCGATACCAAGGCGCTGATCGACATGGTCGAGAAGGAGCGCGATTCCGGCATCACACTCACCACGCTGGGCTTCGGCACGGGCAATTACAACGAAGGCCTGATGGAGCGGGTTGCCGATCACGGTAACGGCAACTACGCCTATATCGATAGCGCTCTCGAGGCGAAAAAGGTGCTGGGCGAGGAAATGGGATCGACCCTGTTCACCATCGCCAAGGACGTGAAGATCCAGGTCGAATTCAATCCGGCGCAGATCAGCCAGTACCGGTTGGTCGGCTATGAAAACCGCGCGCTGCGCGAAGAGGATTTCAAGAACGACAAGGTCGATGCCGGCGACATAGGCTCGGGCCATCAGGTCACGGCGATCTATGAAGTGGTTCCCGCCGGCTTCAAGGGCTGGACCGACGCGCGCCGTTACGATGCGCTGCCCGATGACAAGCCGCCGGCAATGGTCGGGCGCTCGGGCGAGATGGCCTTCGTCAAGCTGCGCTACAAGCTTCCCGATGGCACGACATCGCGGCTGATCGAACAGCCGGTGCCAGCGATGATGATGTGGAACCGTCGCGCGCCTTCGCCCGATTTCCGCTTTGCCGCCGCCGTAGCCGCCTTTGGCCAGAAGCTGCGCGGCGATCCCTTGCTCGCGGGATTTTCGATGGGGCAGGTGCGCGATCTGGCCGGAAGTCCGACCGATTTCTACCGGCAGGAATTCATCAAGCTGGTCGGAATCGCCGATAGTCTGGGCAGCGCGCGTTAGGCTTTCCACTCGCGCGCGATTGTCCTAGTTCTGTGGCCATGAACCCGAAGGGATTTTTGCCATGATGGAAACAATTCAAGCGAACTGGCTGGTGCTCGGCGTGGTTGCGCTCGCCGTGCTGCTGGTCGCATGGTGGCTGCTGGCGCGCGGCAGCAAGCCGGCCAAGCGCGAATACAAGCCCGATGTGCTTGACGAAGGCGCCGCGCCGGCACGGCGCAATCAGGCGCTGATCGATGCGGCTCCCGCTGCGGCGATTCCGCAGGTTATACCGTCGCCGGCGGGCGGAATTCTGGGCGGTGTGGCAGAAGTGGTGGCCGTTGCTGCGCAGGATCAGGTCGAGGAAGTCGAAGTCGTTCAAGCCCGGGCTGCGACCCAGCCTGAGATTGAACCCGCGCAGCCCAGCCCCGAGCCCGAGATCGAGCCGGCATCGCCGCCGCCTCCGCCGATCGTGGAACCCACGCCCGAGGTTGAGCCAGCGCCCGCGCCGGAGCCCGAGATCACGCCCGCGCCCCAACCTGACTACGAACCCGTTGCCCCGCCGCCGCCCGCTGCTCCGCCGCCGATGGCGGCGGCTAACGGCGATGACCTTGCGCGGATCAAGGGTCTGGGGCCAAAGCTTCAGGCCCTGCTGCCCACACTCGGCATCACGACCTTCGCGCAGATCGCGGCGATGACCGATGCCGATCTCGCCGCGCTCGACAGCAAACTCGGGCCTTTCGCCGGGCGTCCGGCCAAGGACAACTGGGTGGAGCAGGCGAAATTCCTCGCCGCCGGCGATGTCTCGGCCTTCGAATCGCAGTTCGGCAGGCTTTCGGCCTAGGTCCTAGCCTTCGTCTGCCGGTTCGGCGGACTCGCTGGCCTCAGCACTCGCCGCGGCCTTGGGCAGTGTCAGGCCGGCGCGGCAATCGGTGAGAACGGCTCCCGGAATGCCGCTGCCGCCCCAGCGCAGGGTGCCGCCGCCGGGCAGCGTTGCCGCCACTGCGTAAGACCCGCGAATCGCTTCGATGCGCTCATCAAAGGCGCTGACCGTGCCTTGCCATTCCCCCGGATCGCCCGCTTTCACGACATCGAGTTTGACGCGGGCAACGTGGCCGTTGCCCTCCAGCGCGAACAAGGCCTTCGCGCCCTCGTCGGCGCGGGTGAAGCGGGTGAAACGCAGGACGGCATCCAGCGAGCCTCGCTTTTCGCAGGCCACGGTCAGCAACGGCGCCTGCCCTGGAACGCCAAATGCGGCAGCTCCATTGCCCAGCGCCGTCCACACCGTTCCTTCGGGCTGCTTCGGCGGCTCACGCAAGGGGGCGGGCTGCGAGGGCAGGACGAGGCGCTTCGCCTGCTCGGGCGTTTCACCATCGTCGCTGCGTGAGCAGGCGGCGAGCAGCAGGAGGGGGATTAGCGGCAGGCGGGACATCAGCATCGTGCGCGGCTCATCCCGCATGGCGCGCGGCGTTGCAACGGCATTGCGGCACTTTGCCACAAGTCCGTGTCAAGAAGTGTAAATCCGGCCCGAGGTCTGCCATTCGATCCCGCGCGGCCGGTCGCGCTCGCAGGCCTCGGCGACGGTGCGTTCAGCGCAGCCCCTGGCGATCGACTGGCGCACCAGTCCGCGTCCGGCGAGGAGATCGAAGAACGGCGGGTTGCCCGGCAGGAAGGCGAAGCGTTCGGGGGCGTGGCTGCGCAGCGCGCACACGAGTGCCACACCGGTATCGAACGCCCTGTAGCGCCGCTCGTCCGTGACGGTCAGGCGCACCCCGCCACAGGTCTTGCCAGCGTGTTTGGAGCTTGTCGGCGTGAACTGCGCGGGCGCGACCCGGATGCCGGGTAATTTCCGCCGCCCCAGCGCCTTGGCCAGCGCCGCGCCATCCATCCACGGCGCGCCGATCAGTTCGAAGGGGGCATCCGTGCCGCGCCCTTCGGACACATTGGTGCCCTCCACCAGCACGCTCGCGGCATAGGCAAGGATCGCCGCGGGGCTGCGCAGGTTGGGCGATGGCGAGGCAAAGGGCAGCCCTCCGGGGCCGAACACCTCGGTCCCCATGCCCCGTGTCCAGCCGTCCATCTTCGAAACCGCAATGTTCCACCCGAAGCCGCCAAGCGTCAGATAGCGCGTGATCTCGCCCAATGTCAGGCCGTGGCGATAGAGCGTCGGCAGCGCGGTGACCGGCGTCGTGCCCACCCACTGATCCTCCAGCGCGGTGCCCTCGATCACCAGTCCGCCCAGCGGATTGGGCCGGTCGAGCAGCAGGACCGGCACCCTGACCCTCGCCGCCACTTCCATCGCCTTCAGCGCCGTGCCGGCATAGGTGTAGCAGCGCAGGCCAACGTCCTGCAGATCAATCACCAACAGGTCGAGACCGGCCAGTTGCGCCGGTGCAGGTGCGGGCCGCGCGCCATAGAGGCTGAACACCGGGAGGCCGGTCTTGCCATCGCGGGCATCGCCGACATGCTCGCCGGCTGCAGCCGTTCCGGCAAGTCCGTGTTCCGGCGCGAACAGCGAGGAAAGCGTCACCCCGGGCAAGGCGGCCAACGCATCCACCCCGCGCCGTCCGTCCGCGCTCAGCGCCGGATCATGGGTGAGGAGGCCAATGCGCTTGCCCTTCAAGGGTGTGGGATCGGCCAGCACCCGGTCCAGCCCGGTGCGGACTTTCGGCGTAGTTCGCGGCGCAGCGGGCAGGCGCGCGGCGAGCGTCAAGGCCCCGCCTGCCACCAGCGCGGCGCGGCGGGAAAGGATCACCGCCCCCACTTCTTCTGGCTCTTGCCATAACGGGTCTTGCGCGTCCCCGGCTTGCCTTCGTTGCTCCGCCCGACAATCGGCGCCTTGCGCTCCCCTTCGGGCAGGCCAAGTTCGGTCGCCTCCAGCCGGCGGATTTCGTCGCGCAGGCGGCCGGCTTCCTCGAATTCCAGGTCGGCAGCGGCGGCGCGCATGCGCTTCTCGAGGTCCTCGATATAGCCGCGCAGGTTGTGGCCGACGAGGTTGTTCACCCCATCATCTTCGATATCGACCAGCACGCTGTCACGGCTTGCGGTGTCGGCGACGATGTTGTGGATGTCACGCTTGATCGATTCCGGCGTGATGCCGTGTTCGATGTTGTAGGCGTGCTGCTTTTCGCGGCGGCGGTCGGTTTCCGCCATGGCGCGTTCCATCGATCCGGTGATGCGGTCGGCGTAGAGGATCACCCGCCCATCGACATTGCGCGCGGCGCGGCCGATGGTCTGGATCAGGCTGGTCTCGGAGCGCAGGAAGCCCTCCTTGTCGGCATCGAGGATCGCCACCAGCCCGCATTCGGGAATGTCGAGGCCTTCGCGCAGCAGGTTGATGCCCACCAGCACGTCATAGACGCCCAGCCGCAGGTCGCGGATCAGTTCGATGCGTTCCAGCGTCTCGACGTCGGAATGCATGTAGCGCACGCGCAGCCCCGCCTCATGCATGAATTCGGTGAGGTCCTCGGCCATGCGCTTGGTCAGTGTGGTGACGAGCGTGCGATAGCCGGCGAGCGCCACCTTGCGGCATTCCTCGATGCAGTCCTGCACCTGGTCTTCGACCGGGCGGATCTCCACCGGCGGGTCGATCAGGCCGGTCGGGCGGATCACCTGTTCGGCAAAGACGCCGCCCGATTGCTCCATTTCCCAGCCGCCTGGCGTGGCGGACACGGCCACCGTCTGCGGACGCATCGCGTCCCATTCGTTGAAGCGCAGCGGGCGGTTGTCGATGCAACTGGGCAGGCGGAAGCCATATTCGGCAAGCGTGATCTTGCGCCGGTGGTCGCCCTTGGACATCGCGCCGATCTGCGGGACGGTCTGGTGGCTTTCATCGACGAACAGCAGGGCATTGTCGGGCAGGTATTCGAACAGCGTCGGCGGCGGTTCGCCCGGCAGGCGCCCGGTGAGGAAGCGGCTGTAATTCTCGATCCCCGCGCAGGAGCCGGTGGCGGCAATCATCTCGAGGTCGAAATTGGTCCGTTGTTCCAGCCGCTGGTATTCGAGCAGCTTGCCTTCGGCCTCCAGTTCCTTGAGCCGTTCCTCCAGCTCGAAACGGATGGCCGAGGCGGCCTGCTTCATCGTTGGCCCAGGGGTGACATAGTGCGAGTTTGCGTAGATCCGCACCTTGTCGAGCGTTGCACCCTTCTTGCCGGTCAGCGGGTCAAACTCGCTGATCTCCTCGATGTCATCACCGAAAAAGCTGATCCGCCAGGCGGTGTCCTCAAGGTGGCTCGGGAAAATTTCGAGGCTGTCGCCGCGCACGCGGAAATTGCCGCGCGCAAAGGCGGCGTCGTTGCGCTTGTATTGCAGCGCCACCAGCTTGCGGATGATCTCGCGCTGGTCCTCGGTGCCGCCCTTTTTCAGGTCGAAGATCATCGCCGAATAGGTTTCGACCGAGCCGATGCCGTAAAGGCAGCTGACCGAGGCGACGATGATCACGTCATCGCGCTCCAGCAGCGCGCGGGTGGCCGAATGGCGCATCCGGTCAATCGCCTCGTTCACCGAGCTTTCCTTCTCGATGTAGGTGTCCGACCGGGCGACATAGGCCTCGGGCTGGTAATAGTCGTAGTAGGAGACGAAATATTCGACCGCGTTGTCGGGGAAGAAGCTCTTCATCTCGCCATAAAGCTGCGCGGCGAGGATCTTGTTGGGCGCCAGGATCAGCGCCGGGCGCTGGGTGGCCTCAATGACCTGCGCCATGGTGAAGGTCTTGCCGGAGCCGGTAACGCCCAGCAGCACCTGCGTCGCCTCGCCATCGGTGATGCCTTCGACAAGCGCGGCAATCGCAGTCGGCTGGTCGCCCGCCGGCTGGTATTCCGAGACAATGCGGAAAGGCTTGCCGCCATCGGCCTTTTCCGGACGCGCGGGCTTGTGCGGCACGAACTTGCCGGAAGTGTCAGGTTCTTCCAGCCCGCGGCGGATGACGATTTCGGCCATGGCAGCTATATGAAGGTTCCCGATCTGTACCGCAATGCCCTGTCTGCAAATCGCTGGAAGGCTAACGTCTAACGAAGGCGCGGGCGCGCAGTTCCAGTTCGGCGGCGAGCGACTGCATCGGATCGCCCAGATTGGCGATGCCGGGATAGGACAGCAGGCCGAAGGTCGCGCCGTTCGATTTCGGCCTGCGTATGCCTGCGGCGATGCAACTGGCGCGCGATGGCCGGCGTGACGAGGCGCTGCTCCACTTGGGGCCGATTGCCAACAACCCGCACGGCGGCTTGCTCGCCGAAGCCGCCGGGCGGCAGACCGAACGCCTGAAAGCCAGCGCGGCTTACCGGGGGGGCAGTGGCGACGATGACGACGTCTCATCGGACAAGGATGGCCCCTCCGGCATTCAGCGCATGACCGCACACCCTTAGGCCGCCGCCGCTTTCGCCGTCCTGCCTTGCGTGGATGGAGTGGAGAACGGTCGTAGCACTTGACCTTGCCTACTTGCGGCGCCGCCGGCGGATTGACTTAGCCATGCCGGCGCGGCTGCGCTTGCCCGGCGGGCCGGGTGAACCAGTCATGGTGACCGATCTCAGCGAACATGGCTTCCGGCTCGAATGTTGGGGAATGCAGGTGTCCTGCGGTGACAGCGTGATCCTGCGTCCGCAAGGTCTGGAATCGGTTTGCGGGACCATCCGCTGGATCAAGGGGCCGAAGATCGACTTGGCATTTTCCCGCCCGCTTCTCGGCCCCGTGGTCGAACATCTTGCCCACCAGCACCGGCCGGAAATCGCCGACCTGCGCATGGTTGCCTGAAGGAAACATCGCCTTCATTCATTGCGCGTTCGGACTTCGCCCACCATATCGGAACCATGAACGCGTTCATCCGATTGCGAGACGAGGCGCTTACCCGCAGCGTCGAACTTCGCCGCCGCGCCGCGCTGGCCCGCGAACCCGGCCCTGAAGGCGTCCATGGCCCGGCCCGCCACTTGCTGTGGGGAGAGGCCGCATCGATTGCGCTGGCTACGCGCCCCCTGGCCAAATCACCGCCGGCCCTGCGCCCGCAGCCAGTGGTGCTGCTGCCGGGTTTTGGATCGCACACCCTGCGGATGCGCCGTTTGTCGCGCGCGCTTAAAGATGCTGGCCACCGCCCGCATGACTGGGGGCAGGGCTTCAACCTTGGCCCCACCGAAGAAAACTTTGCCGCGCTGGTCGCCCGCATCGAGAACCTTGCCGCCCGTGAAGCCGCGCCGGTCGCGTTGGTCGGGTGGAGCCTCGGCGGCCTGTTCGCGCGCGAAGCTGCCAAGGTTGTGCCGCAATCCGTCAGCTGCGTCATCACCATGGGCACGCCGTTTTCAGGCGACCGCCGCGCCAACAATGCCTGGCGCGCGTACCAGATGATCACCGGCCACCGTGTGGATGAAGCGCCGATCGGGGCCAACGTCTCCGAAAAGCCACCGGTGCCAACCGTCGCTTTGTGGAGCCCGCGCGACGGTGTCGTAAGCCCGCGCGCCTCTTGCGGCCGCCCCGGCGAACGCGACCGGGCCGTGGCGCTACGCTGCGCGCACATGGGCTTCGCGCTCGACCCCGAAGCGATTGCCGAAGTCTTGCGCCAGCTCGATTGGAGGGATTGAAGCGGGATTACGGCGCTGCCCGCCAAACAATCTCCCTACACGCACCGAAGCTGCCACAATCGCGTCCATGACATTAGGCCAAAGGCCGGTGCCGTGAGCCCGGCCGCGATCCGTTTCGCTTTTCCCGAAAGCCGCGCCCAGTGCGCGGCTTTCATGCGTCTGGGCCTCGCCCATGCGCGCGTAAGCAGGATGCGTTGCGGGTGTACTTCATCAATTTGCGCGATTTGCAACTGCGCGCTGATGTCAGCGGCAGAAGCTCCGCGCGCTGACCTCGACGTGAAAATGGTCGCTGTGTGCCGCGTTGTAGGCCGGGCCGAGCACGGTGCCGAAGCGCTTGCAGGCGCTGGCGTGGATTACTTGCAGGAACTGGCGCTCTTGCAGTGTGCCGCCGCTCCACTGGCCAGTCACCGAAATGCGGCGGCCATCGGCGAGGACAAAGGCGGAGACGTCGATGGCATTGGCCGTGGCATGGGCCGACAGCTTGTCGCGCCCGGCGATGGTGCGGCAGGAATAGCTGCCCATCGTCTCGATCCGGGCGAGCGGCGAACCGAGGATCTGCCGCGCCGCGCGGTCCACGCCGAATCGCGCCCAATTGGCAAAGGTCTGTGCCAGCGGGCAGGTGACGGCGCCCAAATTGGTCACACCGAACTTCGCATCATCGCTGCTCAGGCCGGAAAGCCGCACCGAACTGACCGCCGAACAGCCCGCGGCATAATACTGGTCGGGCAGCGGCGTGAAGCTCGCTTTTGCAAGGCCGAGTCCGTTGTAGCACTGCTGCGCTTCGGGGCTGGGGGTGAAGACTTGAGTCGAGCGCTGAACCGTCTGTTTCTGGGGCGCGCGGCCGCCGGGGATCATGCCTCCGCAGGCGCTGAGCAGGGCCACAATCGGCAGCAGGATGACTATCCGGCGCATGGGGCAAAACTACGCGGAAAATGGTTAACGCAAGGTTTTCAGGCTGCTGCCCGCGCTGAACAAGTGGATAATGCGCTTGACTCGTTGCAGCGCAGCATTAGGAGCGGCGCCGGGCCACGCGGTCCCAACGCCGCGCGTGCTCTCTGTAAGGAGAGACTACATGACTGATACCAAGCCGGCGCTTCCGGAGCGTCCCTACTTTTCTTCCGGTCCCTGCGCCAAGCCGCCGGGCTATTCCCCCGAAAAACTCGCCACTGAAAGCCTTGGCCGCTCGCACCGCGCCAAGATAGGCAAGACGCGCCTGCAGTACTGCATCGACCTGATGCGCGAAGTGCTTGCACTGCCCGACACGCACCGTATTGGCATCGTGCCCGGTTCGGACACCGGCGCTTTCGAAATGGCGATGTGGACCATGCTCGGCGCGCGCGGCGTGACGACCTTGGCCTGGGAAAGCTTCGGCGAAGGCTGGGTGACCGACGCGGCCAAGCAGCTCAAGCTCGATCCCACGGTGATCCGCGCTGACTATGGCCAGATCCCTGATCTTTCGCAGGTCGATTTCAGCACCGACGTGCTGTTCACCTGGAACGGCACCACCTCTGGCGTGCGCGTGCCGAATGCCGACTGGATCCCCGCCGACCGCGAAGGCCTGACCTTTGCCGACGCGACCAGCGCGGTCTTTGCCTATGACATTGACTGGTCGAAGATCGATGTCGCCACCTTCTCGTGGCAGAAGGTTCTGGGCGGCGAGGGTGGCCACGGCGTGCTGATCCTCGGCCCCCGTGCGGTCGAACGGCTTGAAACCTATACCCCGGCATGGCCGCTCCCCAAGGTGTTCCGCCTCGTTTCGAAGGGCAAGCTTGCTGAGGGCGTGTTCAAGGGCGAGACGATCAATACGCCATCGATGCTGGCCGTCGAAGACGCGATCTTCGCGCTCGAATGGGCCAAGGGTCTGGGCGGACTGAAGGGCCTGCAGGCTCGCAGCGATGCCAATGCCGCCGCGCTTGATGCCATCGTGCAGTCGCGGCCGTGGCTCAGCCACCTGTGCGCTGACGAAGCGATCCGCTCGAAGACTTCGGTCTGCCTGTCGGTCGAAGGCGCGGATGCGGACTTCATCAAGGCCTTTGCCGGCGCGCTCGAAAAGGAAGGCGCGGCCTACGACATCGCCGGATACCGCGACGCCCCCGCCGGCCTGCGCATCTGGTGCGGCGCCACGGTGGACACCGCCGATATCGAAGCGCTCGGGCCTTGGCTCGACTGGGCTTACGCCTCGCTCAAGCAATAATCCGTCGTCCCGGGCGTGACCCGGGACCGCTGGCCTCATCGACGCAACTGCGAGAGCGCCAGCCCAGCTTCCAGCGATTCCGGATCAAGTCCGGGATGACGAAAGATTAAGAAAATGACCAAGCCCCGCGTACTCATTTCCGACAAGATGGACCCCAACGCCGCCAAGATCTTTGCCGAACGCGGCTGCGACGTGGACGTCATCACCGGCGAAACCCCCGAACAGCTTATCGCCCGCATCGGTGATTACGATGGCCTCGCCATCCGCTCCTCGACCCGCGTCACCAAGGAAATCCTTGATGCCGCGCCGAACCTCAAGGTCATCGGCCGCGCCGGCATCGGCGTTGACAATGTCGATATCCCGGCCGCTTCGGCGCAGGGCGTCGTGGTGATGAACACGCCGTTCGGCAACTCGATCACCACCGCCGAACATGCCATCGCCATGATCTTCGCGCTGGCACGCCAGATTCCCGAAGCCAATGCCCAGACCCAGGCAGGCCTGTGGCCGAAGAACGGCTTCATGGGCGTGGAAGTCACCGGCAAGACGCTCGGCCTGATCGGCGCGGGCAACATCGGCTCGATCGTCGCCAGCCGCGCACTCGGCCTCAAGATGAAGGTCGTCGCATTTGACCCCTTCTTGACCGAAGAACGCGCGATCGAAATGGGCGTGGAGAAGGCTGATCTCGACACCCTGCTGGCCAAGGCAGACTTCATCACGCTGCACACGCCGCTGACCGACCAGACGCGCAATATCCTCAGCCGCGAAAACCTCGCCAAGACCAAGAAGGGCGTGCGCATCGTCAACTGTGCGCGCGGCGGACTGATCGACGAGGCAGCGCTGAAGGATGCGCTCGACAGCGGGCAGGTTGCCGGCGCGGCGCTTGACGTGTTCCAGACCGAACCGGCCAAGGAATCGCCGCTGTTCGGCACGCCGAACTTCATCTGCACCCCGCACCTTGGGGCATCGACCACCGAAGCGCAGGTCAATGTTGCCCTGCAGGTGGCCGAGCAGATGGCCGACTACCTCGTCAACGGCGGCGTCACCAACGCGCTCAACATGCCCAGCCTTTCCGCCGAGGAAGCGCCGAAGCTCAAGCCCTATATGGCGCTTGCCGAAAACCTGGGCAGCCTGATGGGCCAGCTCACCACCGGCACGATCCCGCGCATCTCGATCCACACCGAAGGCGCTGCGGCGGAGCTTAACGCCAAGCCGATCGTCGCCGCCGTGCTTGCCGGCTTCCTGCGCACCCAGTCGGACACGGTGAACATGGTCAACGCGCCGTTCCTCGCCAAGGAACGGGGCATCGAGGTCCGTGAGGTCAAGACAGAGAAGGCCGGCGATTACCACACGCTGGTCCGCGTTTCGGTGAAGACCGACGCGGGTGAACGCTCGGTCGCCGGTACGCTGTTCGGCAATGCCAGCCCGCGTCTGGTCGAAATCTTCGGCATCGGCATCGAGGCCGACCTCGACGGCCACATGATGTACATTGTGAACGAGGACGCGCCCGGCTTCATCGGCCGCATCGGTACGCTGCTCGGCGAGAACGGCATCAACATCGGTACCTTCCACCTCGGCCGCCGCGAAGCGGGCGGGGAGGCGATCCTGTTGCTGTCGCTCGACTCTGCGCTGCCCGCCGATGTGCTCGAAAAGGCCAAGGCCTTGCCGGGTGTGAAGCGCGCCATGCGTCTGGCGTTCTGATGCTCTCGACGTCCCGGCTTTCGCCGGGACGTCGAATTGACTAAGGCCCGGCCATGGACACTGATCGCGACCTGCTTCCCGAAGGACTTGAAGACCGCCTGCCCGCCAGCGCAGCCTGCGCCGCGCGGGTGACGCGTGCCGTGCTCGATGTGCTGGACAGTCACGGTTACGACCGTGTGCAGCCGCCGAGCATCGAATTCGAGAAGTCGATGGCCAGCCGTATGGCCGGTGTCCAGCCACGCCGCATGTTCCGCTTCGTCGATCCGGCGAGCCTGCGGACACTGGCGCTGCGCTCTGACATTACCGTGCAGGTCGGGCGCATGGCGGCGACGGGTCTCGCCGCTTCCGCGCGGCCGCTGCGGCTGTGCTATCAGGGGCAGGTCCTCACTATCAAGGGCGACGGGCTGAACCCGGCCCGCGAGAGGTTGCAAATCGGGGCAGAACTGATCGGGTCGGACAGCGTCGCCGCTGCCGGCGAGATCGTCGCCGTTGCCATCGCGGCGCTGCAGGCCGCCGGGGCGACCGGGATTTCGGTCGACTTCACGCTTCCGGATCTCGTCGATACCCTCGCCGCGAAAGCACTCCCGCTTGCCGCCGGCAAGATCGAGGCCGTTCGCCGCGAACTTGATGCCAAGGACGCCGGCGCGCTCGTCGCTGCCGGGGGCGAGGCTTACCTGCCGCTGCTCACCGCGATCGGCCCCTTCGACAACGCGATCGAGCGGCTGGCGGCGATTGACGCCGGCGGCGCGCTCTCCTCGCGCATCGCCGCGCTGCGTGAAATAGCCGCGCGGGTCGGCCCGATGGCGCGCCTCACGCTCGATCCCAGTGAACGCCACGGCTTCGAATACCAGTCGTGGTTCGGCTTCACGCTCTATGCCGAAGGGCTGTCCGGCGCGATTGGCCGGGGCGGTACCTATGCCATCCTTGGTGCGGCTGGCGCGCCGAGCGAACCGGCGATCGGCTTTTCGCTTTACCCCGACGAACTGATCGACACGCTGACCGACACCGGCGCGGCGCGCGACAGGCTGTTCCTGCCGCTTGGCCACGATGCGGCTGCGGCTGCCACGCTTCGCGAAGCCGGTTGGCGCACGGTCGCGGCGCTTTGCGCGGACTGCGATGCCAAGGCTCTGGGCTGCACGCACCGGCTCGTCGGCGGGGAAGCGGTCGCGCTTTGAAATCATCGCGCTTGCAGCCAAACGCGCCCCCGCGCATTAGGCTGGAATGACAGCACCCGTCCGGCTCGCCATCGAAACCGAGCTCGATTACACTTTCGAAGCGCGAACCGCCGTCCTCCTCCAGATCGAGGCGGCGATGATCCCTGAGCAGCGGGTCGATGGCGCGCATATCGCCATCAGCCCGGTCCAGCATTTCGCGCGCATTCCCGGGCATGACGACATCGGCGACCGCATCTGGCTGGATGTCGAAGACCAGCTGACCGTGTCCTATCGCTCGGAAGTCACCGTGCAGCGGCTGGTCACCGACCTGTCCGGACTGGCCGCGACGCCGACCCACCTGCTGCCGGCCGAGACGGTCGATTACCTCATGCCATCGCGCTATTGCCAGGCCGACCATTTCGAGCACATCGTCGAAAGCGAATTCGCCGGGCTGGCAGGCGGAGCGGCGGTGGACGCCATGCGCGACTGGATCGCCACCCACTTTTCCTATGTGCCCGGCGTCAGCACATCGAACACCGGGGCGCTGGAAAGCTATGTCCTGCGCCAGGGCGTGTGCCGCGACTATGCCCACATGCTGATCACCCTCGCCCGCGCCGCCGGGGTGCCTGCACGCTTCGTCAGCGGCTATGCCCCCGGCGTGACTCCGCCCGATTTCCACGCGGTCGCCGAGGTGTTTCTCGACGGCGCCTGGTATATGGCCGACGCCACCGGCATGGCGACCGGGGCCGACATGGCCAAGATCGGCGTTGGCCGCGATGCCGCGGACACCTCGTTCCTGACGCATTATGCGGCCTGTTCGCTCAACCGTCAGGAAATAAGCGTCACACGCATCTAACCCTCGAACAGTTGCTTCAACCAGGCATCGACCACGCCGGTCGCGGCATAGGTTGGATCGCCCAGCCGGCGGTTGATCTCGGCATGGCCCTGCAGCCCGGTGCCGGGAAACTCATTGCGCTGAACCCTGGTGCCGCCGTTCCTCAGCGCCGCTTCGAGCACCTTGTTCTGCGACACCCCATCCTCGCGCTGGACATGGATCAGCAGAAAGGCGGGGGCGTTCGGTGCCACCGCGTGGTGCGTCGGCGAAAGCGCCTTCTGCCGCTCGGGATCGGTGCCGAAGGCCTGCTCGTAAGTCGTCTTCATCATCCGGCCCGCCTGGGCGAGCTGGGCAGAGACTTCATAGGCGGCGCCGTCGTTGGGAATGACCCCGTCGATGTCGGCGAAGGATAGCCCGACCTTCTTAAGATAGGTCTCGTCCGTGCCGACCAGCGCCACCAAATGCGCGCCGGCGCTGTGCCCGGTCAGGACGATGCGCGAGGTATCGATGCCCAGCTTCTTGGCATCGCCAATAAGCGCGTTGACCGCGCGGGCAACATCCTCCGCCTGATCCTCGACCCGGGCGGTTGGCACCAGCCGGTAATCGATCGAGGCATAGGCATAACCAAGGCCGGTGAAATGCGCCGGGGCATAGCGGCTGGCGGCATTGTCCTTGCTCCCGCGCTTCCATCCGCCGCCGTGGACAAATATCACCAGCGGCACCGAATGATCGTTGATGTGGCCCTTGGGAAACCACAGGTCGCCGGTCTGCAAGGGATCGGCGCCATAAGTGAAGGTCCTGTCCGGAACGAGCTTGGGCACCTGCGCATCGCCCGCCCCCATTCGCTCAGCCATCCGCGCCTTGATCCGTTCGCGCAGCCGGTCGCCGGGTGCGGCCCCGGCGATCGATGGGGCCAGCGATGCAGCGAGGAGGGCGGTGGCACCAAGGGCAAGGAACAGCTTGTTTCGCATGGGCATTCTCCGTTCGGCGCGCAGGGTAATGTGCCTGCCAAGATTAGCCAGTCGTGAATTGTCGCGAGGGTGATCATGACCTGCGCCTGCACTGGTTTTGCGGCCCGCTGCTCGGTTTGCGCAGAATGCAGGTTGATGAAACACACCCGAGAGCCGTTCTCTGTATTTTCCCAAGACAGGCCCCAGACACACAAAAGCCGCGCTGGCGGCGCGGCTTTGGAAAAGCGGGGAAGGTTGCGGCGGCGCTCAGGGGGAGCGCCTTTTGGATGGGCCATGCCGCGGAGTTTGGCAGATCGGGGGCGTGCAGGAAAATGGTTTGATCCGCGCGCCTGGGGGTATGCTATTCCGTGTCCTGGGTGACTTTGTGTTACGTTCCGTCCCGTCCCACTGATCGAGAATGATACAATCAACTTCGACTACCAAACGTATGATCATGTTGCACTTCTTCCCCCGCGCGCTCTGGTCCTGCAGAAGCAAATAAGAGCCACTTCGGCCAACGGGAGCTAAGCCTGCGCCGGAGAAGCTAGAGTGACAAAGTTTGATTGGGAAAAAGCAGACGAATACGTGCCCGATCCCGGCGCAATGCGTGGCAACACTCGAGATAGAAAACCGCTAGACGAATTGATCCAGCTTGCCGCACTTGAAGAGCCATTTGCTCGGCAGGTGAAGGAGAAGCTTAGCCAAGGAAGCCATGTCTACAGCTTCGAAATGGGGCGACTGGCAAACTGGAACGCACTGACGGCACAGATCGCTCGGCGACTGGCCAGGTAACAAAATCAATCGCCAAATTATTGGCACTAAAACACACCCCTCAAGGCACCTTCCGCATCCGCTCGACATCCAGTTCGCCCTCACGTCCCCGCGCTTGGGCCAGATCATGGCCGGCCTGCATCCGAAGGAGGGAATCAGCGCTGATCCCGAACGCTTTTTCAAAGCGCAGCGCCATCATCGCCGTCAGGCCGGCGTGGCCGTTCAACAGCACGCTCATGTTCTGGCGGCTCACGCCGAGATGTTTCGCCACCTCGGTCACCGTCACGGCATAAGGATCGAGATAGGTCCGCTTCAGCCAAGGGCCGGGGTGGACGAATAGCGAAGGGTGCAACTTGAGAGCCATCAGTGGTAATCCTCGAGATCAAGATCGGCGAGGGTTTGATCGTCGATCCGGCAAAATGTCAGTCGCCAGTTTCGCATGACGGTCATGGCAAAGCTGCCTTTGCGCTCACCGCTCAAAGCATGGAAGCCGAAGTTGGGCGGTCCGCCCAGCCGGTCAAAATTGGCAGCGGCAACGATGAAGGCCAGCAAATCGATCAGTCTTTCCGGCTCGATGATGCCTTTGCTCTTTCCTTCAAGAAACAGCCGCTTCAAGGCCTTGTGCCTGATGCTATCAATTTCCACAGGTTGTCATGTAGTGCATGACGGGACCTCCGTCAAGTATGGCATGACAGGTTCGATCCTTATTCGATATCAACCCACCCTGCCTGACCCCCCGCGTCCAGTGGGGCGATGAAGGCAAGGGCAAGCCAGCCTACACTGGTCGGCGGCGGTCAGGTCGACAAACTCAGCCTGCCCCCATCCAACGGTTCCACACCCGGTGAAACCGAGCCACCGAAAGCTCCTCGCGCACCAGTGACAGGTGCGTCAGTCCCTCGTTCCGCAGGCCCGCCTGCTGACGCGGCATCTGGTCGTAGTCCTGCTGCAGCGCGAGGAAATAGGGGAAGGTGCCTCGTTCGGTCACCGTCACCGGCTGGGCGCGGTACTGGCTGCGCAGGGCCTCGGGCAGCCACATGTAAGCGGTGACGTGCCACACACACTTGCCCGGGTCGCCCGAAGGGTGCGGCCAGGCCATGATCGTCGTCGCCTCTCCGGCGCGGATGGTCATGAAAAAGTTGGGAAACAGAAACCAGCCCTGATTGTCGCTCATCTGGTCATCGGCGAGGGTGGACACGTCGAGGCCCTTGGCGGTGAGCGTCTGGCGGGTGGCCTGTTGCAGGATGGTGCGCACCGTCTCGCCGTCACCCAGCACCAGCGCGCCATCGCCATCGCGCCGTGCGGCGATCATGGTTTCGAACAGCGGCAGGACTTCCGCCACGGTGGGGAAGGTGGAGGGCAGGTCGCGGATTGCCTGGACCTGTTCGTCAAGGCTGGCGTTGGCCGCGTCCTTCACTTCGAACGGCGATACCGCGCAGCCGTGATCGCCGAACATGCCGTGGCGCGAATTGCCTGCCTGCAGGTCGATCACCTTGAGCAATTCGGGATGGACGCCGATGATGTGATAGCCTTCGCTGAAGGCGTCGATCACCACCTTCCAGTTGCAATCGAGTTCCTCGCGTACGTCGAGCCCGACGGGGGTCATTTCACCCAATTTGTAGGCATCCAGCCGCTCGGTGACTTCGGCGGTCAGGTACTCGGCCAGCGGCGCGGCACCGGCATCGGGGTTGAGGAAAATGAAGCCGAAGGCGGTATCGACCGGCACTTCGATCAGGCCGTGCTCCGCCTTGTCGATCGGCCCGACAAGATCGGGGCGCGCGACGGCGAACAGTGATCCGTCAAGATCATAGGTCCACAAGTGATAGGGGCAGGTGAACTTTGGCGTATGGCCCTTGGCCCCGTCGCACAGGATATTGCCCCGGTGTCGGCAGGCATTGACGAAGCCGCGCAGCTTGCCATCCTTGCCGCGCACGATGACGAACGACTGGTCGAGCACCTGATGCCGCTTCCAGTCGCCCGGATTGGGAAGCTCGTCCGCCCGGCCGGCGATCTGCCAGCATTTCATCCAGATCGCCTCGCGCTCGCGCTGAGCGATTTCGGGGCTGACATAACGATCGGTCGGGATCGCCCAGGGGAACTGGGCAAGGTCGATTTCGGACACAGGGGTGAGGGTGGCGATGGCGGTCATTGGCGAACTCTCCCGTTTATGAGCGAAGGCTATCGCGAGTCTCTGCTGGTGGCAAGATAAAGAAACGATACCGTTCCATTAATCGCTGAGGCCCTGTCCTGCTTTCCATCGCGCAGTCACCTTGCCCATCGACTTGCGGTCTTGACTCGCCGCTGCCCTTGCCCCAGAGGCGCCACCGTTTGCGAAGACCTTCACAGGTCCGCACTGGTCCACCTCTTGCGCCGAGTCCTGTCGAAGGGCGCATGCAGGTCATCTGGCAGGTGAGGGACTGTAACCATGGCCAACGTCACCGTCGTCGGCGCCCAGTGGGGCGATGAAGGCAAGGGCAAGATTGTCGACTGGCTGGCAAGCCGGGCGGACGCCGTGGTGCGCTTTCAGGGCGGGCACAATGCCGGCCATACACTGGTCGTCGGCGATCAGGTCTACAAGCTCAGCCTGCTGCCTTCGGGCATCGTCACGGGCACGCTGTCAATAATCGGCAATGGCGTGGTGCTCGATCCGTGGCACCTGCGTGACGAGATTGCGAAGCTTGAAGGGCAGGGTGTGGTCATCAATGCCGAGAACTTCGCCATTGCCGATAATTGCCCGCTGATCCTGCCGATCCACCGCGACCTTGATGGCCTGCGCGAAACCGCCGCGGGATCGGGCAAGATCGGCACGACCGGGCGCGGCATTGGCCCGGCCTATGAAGACAAGGTTGGCCGCCGGGCGATCCGGGTGTGCGATCTGGCGCATCTTGATGATCTGGAATCGCAGTTCGACCGGCTCTGCGCGCATCATGATGCGCTGCGTGCCGGGTTCGGCCAGCCGCCCGTTGACCGGGCAAAGCTGATCGCTGATCTCAAGGAAATTGCACCGTCCGTGCTGCAGTTCGCCGAACCGGTGTGGAAGCGGCTGAACACCGTGAAAAAGGCCGGTGCGCGCATCCTCTTCGAAGGCGCGCAGGGCGTGCTGCTTGATGTCGATCACGGCACCTATCCCTTCGTCACCTCGTCGAACACGGTGAGCGGCACGGCGGCCTCGGGCTCGGGCCTTGGCCCCAGCGCCACCGGCTTCGTGCTGGGCATCGTCAAGGCCTATACCACGCGCGTTGGCGCTGGTCCGTTCCCGACCGAGCTGGAAGACGCCGTCGGCCAGCGGCTGGGTGAGCGCGGCCATGAATTCGGCACGGTCACCGGGCGCAAGCGTCGTTGCGGCTGGTTCGATGCCGTGCTGGTGCGCCAGTCCTGCGCGATCTCGGGCGTCACCGGCATCGCCCTGACCAAGGTCGACGTGCTGGACGGCATGGAGACGGTGAAGATCTGCACCGGTTATCGCCTGAACGGCAAGGTGCTCGACTACTTCCCCAGCCATGCGGCCGATCAGGCCAATGTCGAACCGATCTACGAGGAAATGGAAGGCTGGAGCGGCACTACGGCCGGCGCGCGGTCATGGGCAGACCTGCCGGCGCAGGCGGTGAAGTACATCCAGCGCGTGCAGGAATTGATCGAGACGCCGGTGGCGCTGGTCAGCACCTCGCCGCAGCGGGAAGACACGATCCTGGTCCGCGATCCGTTTGCGGATTGAGATCAGAGCAAGAACATTCTTGACACGGCCTGCGTTTGTTCTACTCCTGTTCATGTCGAACAGGAGTCGGAACCATGCCGCAGGCACCCTTCGCCCATAGTGCGCCCGCCCATCTGGAGCAGGCCTTTGCCGCCAATGATGCCGGCGCGGCGCTGAGCCTCGCGGTCTTCGCTGATCGGCCCCACGTGCTCGCGCAACTGCGCGAGGATGCGGTCAATGCGGGCTATCATGTCACCTCGGCGCAAGGCATTGCGGCACTGGTGAGCGGCGATGCGCATCCGCTGGGCGAAGTGATCGTCTTCGATTGCCCTGTTGCCGATGCCCAGACGCTGGCCGTCCTCGCCCGGCTCGATATGCGGGTCCGGCAGTCTGGCGCGCAACTGATCGTCTCGACCTCGATGGAAGCGCTGGACTCCGTGTTCGGCTGCATCGACCAGTCCCGCGCGCAATTGCTCGTGGACGCGGGGCGCACGGATTTCGTCATTGCGCTTGGCCGGGTGCGGGCACTTTCCCCGGGGCACGGCGTGCGGGAACTGGCCGAGGCGGACCGGTTTGCGCTGATGCGGCTGACCCAGCAGGTGGAGGCCATCGCCCAGCGGCTCGAAACCTTCCAGCAGGGCGGGGATTCTGCGCTGCGCTCGCCGGCTCTCGCCTGGGCCGGTTCTTCGGAAAGCGAGACGGCGCTGCTTCGCTCTGCCCGGCCGGCGCTTCCCCATGCGCCGATGGTCCGCACGATCCTGCGCCAGCGGCAGCAGCGCGCGCGCTATTTCGGGGCCGACCTGTTTTCCGATCCGGCCTGGGACATGCTGCTAGACCTCACTGCCGCGCGCGGCGAAAACAAGCGCGTGTCGGTGACCTCGCTGTGCATCGCAGCCTGCGTGCCGCCGTCCACCGCGCTGCGCTGGATCAACCAGATGATCACTTGCGGCCTGTTCACCCGTGTCGAAGACCAGAGCGACCGCCGCCGTGCCTTCATCGAACTGACCGAGGCGGCCGCCGATGCCATGGCGCGCTATTTTACCGCAATCGAGGATGGGCCTGCCCGCCCGATCTGATCGCATCTCTTCCAGCTGCCCGCCGTCTCCCACCCCTCACTCCGGGAGACGGCATCGGGGGAGGAACGTCCCCCTCCTGCGCCAGCCCCGCAGGCCTGTTCCTCCCCCTTTTTCTTGCCCGGTATGCAGAACGCGGGCTAGGCTCTTCGCCATGGCAAGTCCTTCCGTCCTCTTCGTCTGTCTGGGCAATATCTGCCGCTCTCCGCTGGCTGAAGCCGCCCTGCGTAAAGCGGCGCGAGAGGCCGGGCTTGATATCGAGACCGACTCCGCCGGAACCGGTAACTGGCACTCGGGCGAGCCGCCAGACAGCCGCGCTATCGCCACCGCCGCGCGGCACGGTGAGGACATCACTGGTTACCGCGCCCGTCAGGTCCGCCCGGCCGACTTCTCGCGCTTCACCACGATCATCGCGGCAGACCACCAGAACCTTGCACACCTGCAAGCGATGCGGCCGGCCCTTGCCACTGCCGAACTGGCGCTGGTGCTGGATCTGGTCGCAGGGCGCGAGGGGCAGTCACTGACCGATCCCTATTTCGGCGATGCCGCCGGGTTTGAGGAGACATGGGCGGACGTCCATGCCGCTGCCATGGCCCTGGTTGACCAAATCACCACGGAGTCCTGACACACCGGGTGTCAGGCCCAAAGCAGGATGGCTGTTCCGGTGATCCACGAAGCCCACATCGCGCCGGCCAGCGCTGCCATCAGCAAGTTGTCGCGCCGAACCGCCTGCCCGCGCTGCAATTCCTGCAAGGCCCGCTCGAAAGTCTCGCGGGCCTGCGCCATCTCATAGGCGCTAACCGCATGCCCCTGCTGCACGCGCTCCATCACGCGGCGGGCGCGTTCAAGGGCTAGCGGGAGCGGTTCATGGTCCATCGCGGCCCTCTGTAACCAGATTTTGCGCAGATGCCGCAGAAAAGCGCACTACAGCACAAACCAATCGTGTGTTTTCAATGGATCGCGGCGGCCAAGCGGGCAAACCGAACCGGCCAACTGCAGGAGCCAGCGCAACCAGCCCTACGCCCTCAGCCCCTCCCCCGCACGACGCAGCGAAAACCGATGTGTGTCGTGGCAGAGTCGATCATTTCGGGGTGCCGCGCGGCGGGGCGATAGCGCTGGCAATAGTTTTCCGCGCAGAGATGCGACCCGCCCTTGAGCACCTTGCGGCCGATCCTGATCTGCGGCTGTGCAGGGTCCAAGCTGGCAGGCAATTTGCCGCCTCTGGGATTGTCGAGCGTGCAGCACGAATCGCCGCGCTTCTTGGCCACGGTCTGCGGACGCTCGCTCCACCAGTCGGCGGTCCATTCCCAGGTATTGGCGATCATGTCGAACAGGCCGTAGCCGTTCGGCGGGAAACTGCGCACCGGCGAGGTGCGCTCCCAGCCGTCAAGTCTGGTGTTGGAAAACGGGAACAGGCCCTGCCAGTAATTGGCCATCATCTGCCCGCCGGGGGCCAGTTCCTCGCCCCAGGCATAGTCGCTGCCTTCCAGCCCGCCGCGCGCGGCATATTCGAACTCCGCCTCGGTGGGCAGGTCCTTTCCGACCCATTTGGCATAGGCCTCGGCATCGCTCCATGCGACCTGCACGACCGGATGGTCCCAAAGGTCGAGCGCGTCGAGGTCGGCATCAGGGCCATACGGGTGCCGCCAGTCGGCGCCGAACACGAACTGCCACCAGTTCTGCGGGTTGCCCAGGTCGACCGGGCCCTTGGTCTTGTGAAAAACCAAAGAGCCGGGATGCGCCATCTCGGCCGGTATGCCCGGATAGTCCTTGGGGTCAGGCGCGATTTCTGCCAGCGTCACATGGCCGGTTTCCGCGACGAAACGGGCGAACTGGCGATTGGTCACCGGGATTTCGTCGATCAGGAAGCTATCCACCGACACACGGCGCAGGGGCGCTTCCTCGGGATAGAAGCTCTCCGATCCCATCGTGAAAGTGCCGCCGGGAATGCGGATCATGCCTTCGCGGGCAGGGGCAGGAGGGATCGTTGTGTCAGCCAAGGCGTGTTCTCCAGCCCCGGCCATACGAGGAGAAACCAGGATGCGGTAGGATCAATGCAAGATTTGCCGATCGCAAAAGCGCCGCAAGATCAATCGAGCGGGATGGTGATGGGGGGCAAAAAGCCGGTCATTTCGGCACTGCGCATGTCCTTTTTAACCCGGTTGACGCGGCGGCAAAAACCTCTCGATAGCGCGGCTTACCGGTGCATGGGGGCTTAGCTCAGTTGGTAGAGCATCTCGTTTCCACCGAGATTGACTGCATAGCCAACGCGCTCGGAAAAACTCACGTTTTGATCCTCAGTTATTCGACACTTCGGGACTATTTCGGGACTCGCTAATTTCAAGCCCTCGCCGAAGGTCTTCATCCATAACGTGAGCATAGCGAAGCGTCATGTTGATGCTCTTGTGCTTGAGCGCCTCCTTGGCCACCGCGAGCGAACCCGTTGATCGCACGATACGAGTTGCCCGCGTATGGCGCAGGTCGTGCCCGCGGCAATTTTCGATCCCTGCTGCGTCCAAGGCGGCCTTGAAGGGCTTGCGCAACGACGTAGCGGCCAAGGGGTATCTCGACTGGCATGAAACCTGGCACGGGAAGGTGATGCATCACTACACGATCACCCCTGCACAACCCTACGAGCTTCTTAACTGCCAGCGCTGACCTGCGTCTTCCGAGTGCGGCCCAAGCTTTCGACGATGCGGCAGTCACCGATGCGGTCAGCTTGACACGATGTCAGCATCTGCCCCAGTTCGTCACGCAGCGACGTCAGATCTGCGATCTTGCGATCGACCTCAACAAGCTGATCCTTCACAAGCTTGTCGACGTCTGCGCAATCATTGTCCTCGTGGTCAGAGAGCTTGAGCAGCTCGCGGACCTGCGCCATGTTGAAGCCCAGCTCGCGCGCTCTGCGAACGAAGTTGAGTGTGGCAAGGTGACCCGCCGAGTAGTCGCGGTAGTTGCTGTCGGTCCGGTCGGCGGAAGGCAGGATGCCTTCGCGCTCATAATATCGAATCGTCTCAGCCTTGGTTCCTGTGGCTCTTGCCAGTTCTCCAATACGCATCGCTTGACCTTGTAGTTACTACAAGGTGCATATGATCGGGCGACTCGAACGTTGCAAGGAGAGCGGCATGGGCAAATCCTGCTGCGAGACGCCCGAACCCGATCCAGCAGGGCACAATGACCGGCAGTGGCGGCTGATCCTGTGGATCGCGCTGATCGCCAACGTGGCCATGTTCTTCGTCGAGATCATCGCCGGCATCGCATCGGATTCGCGCGCGTTGCAGGCGGATGCTCTGGATTTCTTCGGAGATGCGGCGAACTACGCGGTCAGCCTCGGCGTAGCCGGCATGGCCCTGGCATGGCGCGCACGGGCGGCGCTTGTCAAAGCTGCAACCATGCTTGCGTTCGGGATTTGGGTGATCGGCTACGCAATCTATGCCGTTCTCGCCGGATCAAACCCGCGACCTGAGATGATGGGTGTGGTCGGGACATTGGCTCTCTTGGTCAATGTTTCTGTGGCGCTGATGCTGTTCCGGTATCGAGAGGGTGACGCAAACATGCGTTCTGTATGGATCTGCTCTCGAAACGATGCGCTGGCAAACCTGGCTGTGCTCGGCGCGGCGCTGGGAGTCTTCGGCACGGGCCACGCCTGGCCGGACCTCGTGGTCGCCGCGATAATGGCCAGCCTTGCGATCTGGGGCAGTGCCGAAGTGTTCCTCCATGCGCGCAGGGAGCTCGCCCATGGCTGAGAAAGACCGTCTGCGCATTGTCGCGTTCCTGGCCGAAGAATACCTTGCTGCCGACCGCGCCGAGCAGGCCGGCGAGGGCGCGGCGGCCTGGCATCATTTGGAACGCGCGCACATCGCCGCCCAAATGCATTTCAGGTTGCATTGGCAGTCGCACATCAAGATGCTGCAAATGGCAGGTCGTGACCGAGATTGGCGAGAAGGGATCGGGCAAGTTGCGCGCCTGTTTCTTGTGCCGCTCGGTCATCTCACCGGGCGACTTCCCGTCGGCAATACGGGACGTGCCAATGTCAGCGCCTTTGCTCCGATGGAAATGGCCCAGGACCTCAAGTCTCTCCTCGATCCTTCGCAGCGCTAATCAGCCGCCGCCTCGCCTAACCCGAAACCTATCATGTGACCCGCCACTCGCACCCGGTTCGCAAGGGTTGTCTGTTTTCCCAGACGCTGTCGGGACTTGGTGGAGTGCAAAGTACTCGCCAAATACGGCGGCATTCAGCGAATGTTCCATGGGGCGTGCCTGCTCTTGCTTTCGATACGAACGAGCGCAAGTTGTCCCTCAGTCTGGCGTCCCTTGCCGCGGACCGCACCCAGGAACCAGCGATGAACAATACGGCCTCACATGCACACCACCACGACGGTCATGACCAATTAGGGATGGGGCTTGATCCTGTCTGCGGCATGACGGTCGATCCAGCAAAGACCGCTCATCACGCTGAACACGCGGGTCATCCATACCACTTCTGCAGCTCTGGCTGCCGCTCGAAGTTTGTCGCTAACCCGGATCAGTATTTGGGCGAGCACCCGCCAGTTGACGCTCCGGCCGGAACGATCTGGACGTGCCCCATGCACCCGGAGGTGCGACAGGATCATCCCGGCGCCTGCCCGATCTGCGGCATGGCCCTTGAGCCGGCTGAAGTCAGTATCGATGATGGACCGAGCCCCGAGTTGCTCGACATGACCCGGCGTTTTAAAATCGGCCTCGTCTTGGCATTGCCGGTTTTCCTGCTCGAGATGGGCGGGCACATCTTCCCCGCCATTCACCACCTCGTGCCAATGCGGCTTTCCGTCTGGATCCAGCTTGTTCTCGCAACGCCGGTGGTTCTCTGGGCAGGCTGGCCGTTTTTCGTGCGCGGATGGGCGTCGCTCAAGACCCGTAACCTCAACATGTTCACCTTGATCGCCATGGGCACCGGGGTGGCCTGGCTCTACAGCATGGTCGCCGCGCTGGCCCCCGGACTGTTCCCGCCGGCGTTTCGCAATTCCGATGGCAGCGTCGCGGTCTACTTCGAGGCAGCTGCGGTCATCACTGTGCTCGTCCTTCTGGGGCAAGTCCTCGAACTGCGTGCCCGCGAACGGACCTCAGGGGCGATCAAGGCCCTGCTCGGCCTCGCCCCCAAGACGGCGCGCCGCCTGATGCCGGATGGCAGCGAAGAGGAAGTCGGCCTCGAGACCATCGCCGTCGGCGACCATCTGCGCGTGCGGCCCGGTGAAAAGGTGCCGGTCGATGGCCAGGTAGAGGACGGTCGTTCTTCGCTCGATGAATCGATGGTCACCGGTGAGTCGATGCCCGTCACCAAGGCCAAGGGCGATGCGGTGATTGGCGGCACGCTCAACCAGACAGGCGCGCTGGTCATTGCGGCGACCAAGGTCGGACGTGACACCATTCTGGCCCGGATCGTCCAGATGGTCGCAGAGGCGCAGCGCTCTTGCGCACCGATCCAGCGCATGGCAGATCAGGTTTCTGGCTGGTTCGTGCCCGTGGTGATTGCCATCGCGGTTCTTGCCTTTGCCGGGTGGAGCATCTGGGGGCCGGAGCCAAGGTTTGCTTACGGACTGGTGGCAGCCGTTGCCGTGCTGATCATCGCGTGCCCCTGCGCGCTTGGCCTCGCCACGCCGATGTCGATCATGGTCGGTGTTGGCCGGGGTGCCGGGCTGGGCGTCCTGATCAAGAATGCCGAAGCGCTCGAACGCATGGAAAAGGTCGATACCTTGGTGGTCGACAAGACCGGCACGCTGACGATGGGGCATCCGGCTGTGGCAGCCATGGTGCCTGCTTCGGGCCATACCGAGGACGAAGTGCTGCGCCTCGCCGCGGCGGTTGAACAGGCATCTGAGCACCCGCTGGCACTCGCCATTGTCGAGGCCGCCAAGGCTCGTGGCATGGCGTCAGCGCAGGTCAGCGATTTCGACTCGCCAACAGGTCGCGGGGCCATCGGCACAGTCGATGGCAAACGTATCGTGCTCGGGAACGCCCGGTTCTTGACCGAGCAGAACATCGATACGTCGGCTCTCGCGAGCGCCGCTGACGATCTTCGCCGCGAAGGCGCTACAGCTATCTTCGTCGGGATCGATGGCCGGGCCGGCGGGGCGATCGCTATCGCTGATCCGATCAAACCGACCACGGCCGAAGCCCTTGCCGCGCTGCGCCGTGAGGGCATCCGGGTGGTCATGCTGACCGGCGACAACCGCATTACCGCCGAAGCAGTCGCCCGCAAACTGGGTATCGACGAGGTTGAGGCTGATGTCCTGCCTGATCAGAAGAGCGCAGTGGTGGCGCGCCTGAAAAGCGAGGGCCGCGTGGTCGCAATGGCCGGTGACGGCGTGAACGACGCTCCAGCGCTTGCCGCAGCCGATGTCGGCATCGCGATGGGTTCTGGCACCGATGTCGCTATCGAGAGCGCCGGTGTGACGCTACTCAAGGGTGACCTTAACGGCATCGTCCGTGCCAGAAAGCTCAGCCAGGCGACAATGTCCAACATCCGCCAGAACCTGCTTTTCGCGTTCGTCTACAATGCCGCCGGTGTGCCAGTTGCAGCGGGGCTACTTTACCCGCTGTTCGGCATCCTGCTTTCGCCCATGATCGCTGCTGCGGCCATGGCGCTGTCGTCGGTTAGCGTCGTGACAAATGCCTTGAGGTTGAATCGCGTCCAAATTTGAAAGAGCTACGAAAAGCTGAATGGTTTGTGGTGACGATATGACCGGGGACAGTGGGTCAACCACATAACCCAGAACACGCTTCATTGGGACGAGAAGTTAGCGAAGAAGACCTTCATGTCTCGCACGAAGTCAACCACGCCCTGGAACTCTACCTCGCATATTGAGGGGAGGATGGGGCACCAAGTGCCACCCCCATCACCATCCGGGAGTTCTCGCGGTGGACGCTGACAGGAGGGCACACGCGCCTGCGCGAGGAGATGGACATGGGCACGATAGGTGTTGCTGGTTGGACGCCTGAGACGGGCTGGAAGATCTATCCTCCAGATCATGACTTGGCCGGTGGGTATTGAGAGCCTCGAAAAGGAGGAAGTCTTAGCTTTGGCACCATTCGGTGACCTGGATGGTGCCAAAACGCCGATGCCAATTAATGATTATACCCTTAACGATTGGCACCTCATGGTTCAGCAGGTTCGTCAAAGGCCCAACAGTCGCAACTGAGGTCGTAGGAGCAGATGTTCGGCATATGACCATCCTGAACGCCTTGGTTCCCTGCGCTAAGGCATTAGGAGGCTTGCTGATGTCACTGCGCCTCTTTGCCGAAAAACTGTCTCCGGGCTAACGAGTCCTGAAAGGTCGGAGCGTCGGCTTATGCATCTGCGCCGCCGACTATCCGACCTTCCGGGCCGAACACCTCGCTGAAGACTGCGCCGCGCCAAATACGCCACACATTCCAGTGATAGCCAAAAGCTGTCGCTGTCAGCCGAGATAGCCGTGGCTGGCCAATTTGCCGAAGCTAACCTCCGCCCCGGGAAAGAACGCAGTCCACGATGGCCGCGGTCGAAAATGGGAGGGAACTATGAAGGTGAAGAAATCCACTCGATTTGGTGCGCTGAAGCTTGGCGTGGCGCTGGTTGCACTCTGGCCGGGGCTGGCCCTTGCGAACAGTGCAGAGGCCCCCGGCGAGGAAGCGCCTGCTGATCAACCGATTGTCGTTACTGGAACCCTGATCCGCGGATCGCAGGCAGTAGGTTCACAGACTATCGGCATCGATCAGAGCAAGCTCGAGGCGATCGGTGCTCCCAACACGGCGGACCTCATCGCCAACATCCCGCAGGCCGGGCTGTTCATGGGCTTCGTCGGCATCCGGGGCAGCAACAACTTTTCGGTCGCGGTCAACCGGCCCAGCCTGCGCTATCTTGGCAACACGTCGGGAAGCACCAATTCGACGCTCATGCTCCTCGATGGCCACCGCATGCCCGGCATGGGCATCCTGCAGACCACGCCTGATCTTGATGCGATCGCACCAGGCGCCATCGAGCGGGTCGAAATCGTCACGGACGGCGGCTCCTCGATCTATGGGTCGGATGCCGTGGGCGGTGTGATGAATTTCATCACCCGCAAGGAATTCGACGGCATCGAAGCCCGTGGCAGCTATGGCTTTGCTGACAATTATCAGGCCATAAACGCTGCAATAACCGCCGGCACCAAGTGGGAGGGCGGATCGGCTTATGTGTCCTACGACTATTCCTGGCATGATGAGATTTACGGCGCTGACCGCGACTGGTCGCAAAGCCGGGACTGGGTCAACAATGTCGGCGCCAACAAGGACTGTTCGCCGGGCAACATCACGGCAGGCGGTAACACCTATGCCCTACCGGGCCTTACCGCCGGCCTGGGTAATCGCTGCGATCTGAGCGAACTGCAGACAATCTATCCCCGTGAAACCAAGCATTCCGTGTTCGCGAGCCTGCATCTCGATTCAGGTGGTCCGCTGAGCTTTTCGCTCAAGTCGTTCTACCTCAACCGCAAGTCGTTCTCTGACGGGGGGCCGCTTTCCGCAACAGCCGGAACTTCGGTGCCGGCCAGCAGCCCGTTTTATGTCCCGATTGCGGGCGTCACGAGCGCGGAAGTGTTCGTCTACAATTTTTCTCCATTGTGGGGCAACAGCTCGGCGCAGACGACCGAACTTGAATCGTTTGGCGTCACTCCGTCGATCGATCTCGATCTCGGCTCGAACTGGCATCTGAATGCGCTGGCAAGCTATGGAACCGGCAGGGCCACCTTCCTTGGCAATCTCGTCAATCTGACGCCGGTTACGACTGCCGCTGCCGCCGGGACCTTTAACCCCGCCAATCTCTCCGCAGCCGGGAATGCAGCGACCCTCGCGACGGCGCGTGACTGGTTCCAGTATGGGCGGGCCATGAACAAACAGGCGAATTTCCGGGCGGTGTTTGATGGAAAGCTGTTCGATCTGCCTGGCGGGGCGCTCGGCGTCGCAGCAGGCGTCGAGCTGCTGCAGGAACAATACATCGGCAACAACTCGCGCGGCATCACCGCCGCCGGCATGGCTGCGCTCACAGATTTCAAGAAGCGCCGCACGGTGAAGTCAGTGTTCGGCGAACTCAACGCGCCAATCCTCGACATGCTGACCATCAATGCATCGGGCCGCTATGATGACTACAGCGATTTCGGAAGCACGTTCAATCCGAAGGTCGGTGCCAATTTCAAGCCGGCCGAATGGCTGACCATCCGCGGCAACTGGAGCAAGGCTTTCCAGGCTCCGGGTCTCTCCGATCTGGCGCTCGCCACGAATCCGAACTGGAACCTGCTGCCCACCGCAGTGCGTCCGTTCACCAAGCCGGGCCTGGCCCCCGGATCGACCAACCGTAACATCCTCGTGGTTCTCGGCGGCGTGAAGGCCCCGCTCGATCCGCAGAAGGCGGAAACGTGGTCGCTCGGGATCGATTTGAAGCCGGTTCCGGGCCTCGCGCTGGGTGCGACCTATTACAACATCGACTTCAAGGGAGCGATCGGGATTCCGCCGATCTTCACACCCGCGACGTTCTATGCGGAGTTCCCCAATAACTTTGTGACTTACGATGCCGGCAACGCGGCGCTGCAGAGCTATTTCAATTCGCTTGCAACAACCGCAGGCAACAGCGCTGCAACCTTGGCGGGCCTGCCATCGGGCTTTGATAGTGTCTATGCCGTGATGGACAGCCGGTCGACCAACCTTGCCCGGATCAAGACCAGCGGCCTCGACCTCTACTTGCGCTATCGGCATGAGACCAGCTTTGGCGCTATCTACACGGACATCGCGGGCACCTACATTACGAAGTTCCTGCGGCAGGCGAACCCCAACGCGGGATTAGTCGATCAGCGGCCGACGGACTTCTCGAAGCTGCGCATGACCGCCAGCATCGGCGCAGAGGTAGGCCAGTTCAAGACGCAGTTCACCTGGAACCATTCGCAAGGTTTCGCGACCATAGGCAATGCCGCGAACCTCAACCAGACACGGGTCGCGTCCTACAACCTGTTCAACCTCTTCGCCCAATACAAGGTCCCGTCGGACAGCGGCGTATTCAGGGACATGTCTTTCTCGCTGAACGTCGATAACCTGTTCGATACGGATCCGCCGCTCTATCGCGGAGCGAGGGGATCGCTGTTCGGCGTGGACAACGGGTTCACCCTGGGCCGGCTCGTGCGGCTGGGAGTGAGCAAGAAATTCTGACGCAAGTGTCCGATGAGCTTCAGGGCGGCCGGTCACCCTCCCGATCGCGCCGCCCTGATCCGTCAGGGGATCAAATTTGGCCTCCACGTCCCGGACAGGCTGCCCGTTCAAAGTCTGAAATTCACCACCGCGAGCAGGCACCGCAACCATGACCATGCCCGACCGACCGCAATCGTCCGCATCCGGCTACTGGCTGGAGGTGCGAGAACATCGGCGTGCGCTTGTGGCCGCGAGCGCCGGGCTGGCCTCGGGCTTCCTGCTCAATCACTATGTCGCGAACATCTTTGGCCCGCAGCTGATCGAAGCCTTTGGCTGGACACGGTCGCAGTTCGCCCTGGTTGGCGCCTTCGGCATGATCAACCTCGCGACAATCCCGCTGATTGGCCGACTGACCGACAGGATTGGCATCCGCCCGGTAGCGACGGTCGGGATCGCGGCATTCCCTCTGACCTTCGTCGCAATGAGCCAGATGGGCGGCAGCTTTGAAACCTTCGTCCTGATCTCGCTTGCGCAGTATCTGTTGTGCGGCGCGACCACCACGTCGATCGTCTACAGCCGGCTTGTGGCAGAACGGTTCGCTGCGGCGCGCGGCCTGGCTCTCGCCATTGGCGCGACGGCACCCGCCGTGGTCGGGATCGTTGGCAGCCCGCTGCTTCAGGCTTTGATCACCAGAGAAGGATGGCGAACCGGCTACCTTGCCGTCGCGCTCTATGTCGCATTGGTCGGGGCATTCGCCCTTGCGTTCATGCCGCGTGATAAGCCCCGCAGTTCTGCGACCCGCAAGCGCGTTGAACGGACCGGCGATTACCCCGTGCTGTTACGCTCCCGCACGTTCTGGACGCTGTTTTTCGGCTTCCTTCTGTGCAACCTGATCTATCCCCTGCAATCGTCGCAATTGATGCTTATGCTGGCCGAGCAGGGAATCGACAGCGCCAGGGGCGCATGGATGGTTTCGCTGTTTGCCGGGGGAGTGCTGGCAGGGCGTTTCCTTTGCGGCATCGCGCTTGACCGGTTTCCCTCGCACTATGTGGCCGCCGTTGCGCTGGGGCTCCCGGGGCTGGGCCTGCTTGCCATGTCGACTGGCCTTGCCGGTCCATTTGGGCTGGCTGTTGCCGTGGTCGTGATGGGCCTGTCACTTGGGGCGGAAAGCGACCTTGCCGCTTACCTTGTCATGCGTCACTTTGAATTGCGCGTATATGGAACGGTGCTCGGCCTGGTGGTGACTTCGCTGGCTCTGTCGGCATCGCTGGGTTCGATCATGCTGAGTGCTACACTTGCGCTGACCGGCAGCTTCACCGCTTACCTGCTGCTCAGCGCCGCCGGCTGCCTGATCGGCGCACTCCTGTTTCTGCTGCTTGGCAAACAAGGCGATCCAACCGTCAGCCTGACATGAACGAGTCCCATAGCCAAAACCTGTCACTGCAAGTTCAATCGCGGGTTCAGGGAACTGGCTGACCGCGCTATTTCAAATCCGCAAGCCGGAGATATTCATGACGATCAGCCTTCTTCCCGACAACCCCGGAGCCTGGACCTACCGCAGTTGGGAGGACTTGATGTCGATCCCGCGTGAGGAGCGGGAGAAGCTTCAGCTTGAGGCTGTGCGGATCAATTTCGCGCGCCTGCGCAACCGCATTCCGGCGCTCAAGAAGCTGGCGGATCGGCAAGGCGTGGAAACGATCGACCGGATCGAGGACGTTTTGCCGGTTTGCTTCGATCACCGCGTTCTCAAGAACTACCCGATCCAGATCATCGAGAACCGTGACTTCGCGAAGCTCACCACCTGGCTCGACAAGCTGACTGCACACGACCTGACGCGCGTTGACCTGACCGGGCTGACAACCATCGAGGAGTGGCTTGCTCGGCTGGAGGCTTATGGCATGCTCGTGACCTATTCGAGCGGAACCACCGGCAAGCTGTCCTTTGTCCCGCGTTCCTATGATGAGCTGGGGCCGTGGAAGTTCCACTTCTACAACGTCAATCATGCCAGCAATGGTATCGATCCGTGGAGGGAAAAGCTGCCCACGCTCTCACCGACTTATCGCGGCGGTTATCAGACGATGCTCAAGATGATGACGCTGTTCAGCGCCGAAATGGCTGGCGGTGACGAGCATTATCACACGCTGTATGACACCCATATTCCGGCTGACCTCATGGCCCTGTCAGGGCGGTTGCAGGCTGCCGAGGACAGGGGCGAAGTCATGAGCCTTGGGCTGGATCCGGCCCTGCTGGAACAGCGGCAGGCCATGCTGGAACAGGGCCGACGGCGCGATGCCGATATGGAAGTCTGGTTTGGCAAGCTGATCGGCCAGTTCAAGGGCCAGCGCGTGAAGATCGGCGGCACGTTCGCCGATCTTTACCGGGTCGCCAGGGCAGGGCTCGACAAGGGTGTGCGGTGCGAATTCGCTCCCGGGTCGATCGTTACCGGCGGCGGCGGGATGAAGGGTTACAAGGATGCGCCCGACGACTGGGAAGACCAGGTGAAGCACTTCTTCGGTGTCGAAAGGCTGGGCAACCAGTATGGTTTCTCCGAATGCATCGGCAATGCGCCCCTGTGCGACCATGGCTTCTTCCACCTGCCGCCTTATTCTATACCGCTGCTGATGGATGCCGAGGGCAAGTCGATGCCGCGCGAAGGCGTGCGGAAGGGCCGCCTCGTCCTCGTTGATCCGATCCCCCAGTCCTATTGGGGCGGCTTCACTTCGGGCGATGAAGTTACCATCCATTGGGAGGACGATTGCCCCTGCGGCTGGAAAAGCCCCCGCATCGCCAAGACCATCCGCCGCTTTGCCGAAAGCGAAGGGGGCGATGACAAGATCACCTGCGCCGGCTCACAGGCGGCTTACAACGAATTCATGGCCTTCGTTCAGGGAGAAGCCTGATGGCGATGGTCGACATTCCGATTATCGCCCGCGGGCGTTTGATCATGCCGGGCGACGACGCCGTCGAATTCAAGGGGCGCGGTGGCTCGGCATTCCGGCAGGCGGATCCGCACAAGCATGTCCATGACCTGGTGCTGGGTGATACGTCCCGCCTTCGCGACCTGCACGATACGCCGATGGCAGGGATCGTCGAGGTGCTGGCGGAGCTCGGCAAGCAGTTGAGCCTCGATGACAATCCCCTGCTGCAGGAGAGCTTTGAACTGGCCTTGCAGGCGGGCGGCCTTGCCGAACCGATCCTGCGCGGGGTTTACGATGCACTCCCCCGGATGTTCGACGCTGATCTGATGCTGGCGCTGGTCGATAAGACCATCGGCCTGCGCTACATCGACGGCTGGGTCCCCGGCGGCAACGGCTTCGAGACGGTGAGCATCCGCGCTGTCGGCACGCGGCAGTTGCACATCACGGCCGGAAACGTGCCGGTAGTCGCCGCGATGACGATTGCCCGCGCCGGGCTGACCAAGTCCGACATCCTGATCAAATCGCCGTCCAACGATCCCCTTACGGCAAACGCGATTGCCCGGACGCTGATCCTCATTGCCCCGGACCATCCGGTCACCCGCCACA
Source organism: Novosphingobium aquae (assembly GCF_037572715.1). Taxonomy (NCBI): domain Bacteria; kingdom Pseudomonadati; phylum Pseudomonadota; class Alphaproteobacteria; order Sphingomonadales; family Sphingomonadaceae; genus Novosphingobium; species Novosphingobium aquae. The sequence continues at coordinate 63,833 of NZ_JBBHJY010000010.1, forward strand.
TCGCGGTCGCCTATTGGAAGGGCGGCGACGAATTCATGGACTCGCAGATCGTGCGGACCAGCCGCATCGACAAGATCACGGCCTGGGGCGGAATGAGCTCGGTCCGGCATATCCAGAAGTTCCTGACGCCAGGGATCGACCTGACGGCGCTCAACCCGAAATACTCGATGTCGATGGTTGGCCGCGAGGGCCTTGAATCCGATGAAGCCATGCAGGAAGCGGCCATCGGACTCGCCACGCTGGCCGGATTCTACAACCAGACCGCCTGCGCCAACACGCGCATTGTCTATGTCGAGAGCGATACGGACGAGGATAGCATCGAGCAGGTCGTCGAACTCGGCCGCAAGATGGTCGCGGCCTATGCCCAGTTGCCAGCGCTGCTTTCCGTGCCCTTCGTCACGGCCAACCGCGAGCTTGAGGCCGAGATGGACGCGATCCGCGATGAGGACGATTTCTATCACGTTGAAGGTGACACGCTGAACGGCGGCTTCATCGTCTCAAAGTTCAACGACCGCATCGAATTCTTCGACAAGCTCAGCAACCGGGTGGTCAATTTCGTGCCGGTCGACAGCCTGACCGACGTCATCAAGTGGTGCGACGATACGACCCAGACGGTCGGCCTCTATCCCGAATCGCGCCGTGCGGACCTGCGCGATGCCTTCGCCCTTGCCGGGGTCCAGCGGCTGGTTTCGCTTGCGGGCGGCGATCCGATGACCGTCTATGCCAACTCGCACCACATGCCGCCCGGATCGCCGCATGACGGGATCGAGCCCATGCGGCGGAGCGTGCGCTGGGTGGTCGATATGCAGCCGGCCCATTCCCCGGCGCACGGGTAACGCCCGAATGGCGACGTTCGTTCTTGTCCACGGCGGCGGCCATGGCGGCTGGTGCTGGGACTTCGTCGCCAGCAACCTGCGCGCACAGGGCCACTGCGTCCACGCGCCGACGTTGACCGGGCTGGGCGAAAGCCGGCACGAGGCAAGGGCGGACATCTCGCTGGATTCGCACGTCGAGGACCTGCTCACCCTGCTATGGGACGAACACCTTGAGGACGTGATCCTTGTCGGCCACAGCTATGGCGGGATGGTCATATCGGGGGCGGCGGACCGCGCGGCGAACCGGATCCGGCGACTAGTCTTTCTTGACGCCGCGATTCCGGCCGACGGTGAATGCTTGTTCGACATCTCACCGGGGTTGCAGTCGTTCAACGATGTGCAAGTCGTGGACGGTGTCCGGCTGGGGCTCTGGCCCGGCCCGGCGCTGGTGCGGCAGCTTTACGGCATTGCCGATGAGAAGCTGGCCAGCTGGGCGCTGGCGCGGCTGACACCGCATCCCTGGAACACGTTTGAAACCCGGCTCGCGCTATCCAACCCTGAAGCTTTCGCGCGCATCCCGCGCGCCATCATCAATTGCGCGGCAACGCTGGAGCGCAGACCGGAAGCCATCCGCGCCCGCTGGCGGGATGGCGATCATGTGCGGCAAGTCGAAGCGGGTCACGATGTGATGATCACGGACGCTGATCTGGTCACCGGCCTGCTGTTGGAGATCGCCGGCTTGTGACGCATAGTCCCGCCTTGCCTTCACGCTGATCGTCAGGCCCGCCAAGATGGAAACACGCTACCTCCGCAGCTTCCTGAAGATCGCCGAAACCGGATCGATCACACGCGCTGCGGATTCGCTCGGCATATCGCAGCCCTCGCTCAGCCAGCAATTGCTGCGGCTTGAGGACGAGGCCGGTGTCGCGCTGTTTGCCCGGACCGCGCGCGGTGTCACCCTGACCGAGTCCGGCCGCCGGTTCCTGGCCCATGCGCGCTCGATCATCGAGGGCGTGAATTCGGCGCTGGAAGATGCCCGGCAATCGGGGGAAGACGCAGTGGGCGAAGTCATCCTTGCCGCGCCCTATTCGATCAGCCGCATTGCCGGCACCGCGCTGTTCGAAGCCATGGCCGAGCGGGCGCCCAACGTGCGCTTCCGCCTTGTCGAAGCGATGACCGCGCAGATCTGGGGCTGGCTTGAAGAAGCGAAGGTTGACCTTGGCATCCTCAACTACCTTGGGCCAAGGCGCAAGCTCGCCTTCAGCCATCTGGCCAGCGAAGAGCTGTTTCTTGTCGGCCCGCCTGGCGAGTTCGGCGGGCTGGACGGCACGGTGGTAGTCGACGTAGCGCGACTGCCCGAACTGCCGCTGATCCTGCCGGGCTTCCCCCACAGCCTGCGCCAGCTGATTGATCAGGAAGCGGCAAAGCACCGGATCGGCCTGCAGACCTATCGCGACATGGATGCCCTTGCTCATGCCAGCGGCCTGATCGCCGCCGGGCACGGCTATTCGATCCTGCCGCTGTCCGCCGTTGCCATAGACGTTGCCGCCGGGCGAGTTTCCATCGCCCGGATCGGCAATGCCAGCTTCAGGCGGCAGGTGTCGATCGCGCGAAACAGCGCGGTGGTCATCACCCACGCATCGGTGATCTGCGAAAAGGTTGTCCACGACGTGCTTGGTGATCTCAAAAAGACCGGAACATGGGTCGTCAAAGACCCGGAGTGAATCCAAGGAAGAGGAAGCAAGATGGAAGTGCAACCGTTAGCCGGCAAGCGCGCGCTCGTAACCGGCGCGGGTCGCGGCATGGGCAGAGTCATTGCCCAAAGGCTGGCGGCGGACGGCGCCTACGTCATCGTTCATTACGCGAGCAGCAATGCCGGCGCAGTGGAAACCGTGCAGTTGATCGAGGCTGCTGGCGGGCAAGCCAAAGCCTTGCAAGCCGACATTTCGCGGCGAAGCGATGTTGTGGGCCTGTTCGAGGCGATTGACCGCGAACCCGGCGGTCTGGACATCGTCGTCAATTCGTCCGGCGTCAGCGGTGGTGGCAGCCTTGTCACTCTTGAAGACGAGCAGCTCGAATGGATGCTGGGCATCAACCTCAAGGGTCCGCTCTATGTCGCGAGTGAAGCGGCAAAGCGCCTGGGGGAAGGCGGCCGCCTGATCAATATCGGCTCGACGCTGGCGGAGTTTCCCATGGGTGGTTCCGGGATCTATTCGGCGACAAAGGCAGCGCTCAAGTCCTTCACCGAGAGCTGGGCCAAGGAACTGGGCAAGCAGGGGGTGACGGTGAACACGGTAATCCCCGGAGCGACCAGCCCCGGCATGGCCGAACGCACGCCCGAGCCATACCGTTCCTTCTACGAGCAAGCCTCCCCGTTCCAACGCATCGGCCGGGCAGAGGAAGTAGCAGCGGTGGTCGCATTCCTCGCATCGCCTCAGGCGAGCTGGGTGTCTGGCGCGCACATCATGGCGAATGGTGCTGCGAATGCTTAGAGCTGCCTGCACAAAATCTGCACAACCGTCATCCCGGCGGAAGCCGGGACCGAGACCCCTCAAACAGACGATTGGCCCGAAATCTTGGCTCTGAGAGCAGTCGTGGCTCCGGGACTATTCCGGGACTCTACCCTTCACACCGGTCATTTCGAGGCCAGCCTAGTCTCTTTTAACCCGGTTGACGCGCCGCCAAAAACCTCTCAATAGCGCGGCTTACCGGTGCATGGGCGCTTAGCTCAGTTGGTAGAGCATCTCGTTTACACCGAGAGGGTCGGCGGTTCGAGCCCGTCAGCGCCCACCATGCACCGGCCTCAGACCGTGTAATTGAGGCCCAGCCTGCCGCCATCGCAGTAGATTGTCTGACCGGTGATATAGCTCGATTGCTCGCTGGCGAGGAACACCGCGACATCGGCGACTTCCTCCGGCTCGCCGGCGCGGCCCATGGGCGTGCGGCTCATCACCCGTTTGACTGCGGCTTCGTCACTGAGGAAGGCTTTGCCCATCTCGGTGAGGATCGTGCCCGGCCCGATCGCATTGACCCGGATGCCGCGCGGAGCGAGGTTGAGTGAGGTGACCGTGGTCAGCTGGCTGATCCCGCCCTTGGAAATCACATAGGGAATCTGCGTCGGGATCGCGAGCACGGCGTTGACCGAGCTCATGTTGATCACCGATCCCCCGCGCTGCATCAGCCGCGCCGCGCGCTGCGTTGCGAAGACCATCGACTTCAGGTTGATGCCCATGACCCGGTCATAAGCTTCCTCGGTCAGGTCATCGAGCTCGGCCGCGTGGGTGACGCCGGCATTGTTGACCAGAATGTCGAGCGCGCCCCATTTGTCTTTGGCGCGGTCGAATAGACGATCGAGTTCGGCCACGCGCGACACGTCGCAGGTCACGGTGATCTGTCCGATCTCGGCCCCAAGGGCTTCAACCCCCGGCCCGTCGATGTCGGCAAGGATCACCTTCGCACCCTCAGCGGCAAAGCGCCGCGCTATGGCAGCGCCAATGCCCTGCGCCGCGCCGGTGACGACCGCCCGTTTGCCCTCCAGAACGCCCATCAGTCGCGCGCCAGCAGCAGCGCGGCGGCGAGCGGACCGCCGCCTGATGTTGCCACGGCCACCTTGGGATCGCCAGGGATCTGCCGCTCGCCCGCGTCTCCGCGCAATTGCAGCGCCGCTTCATAGGCAAAGCCGAAGCCGTGGAGCCGCCCCGCGCCCAGCTGGCCACCGGCCGTATTGAGCGGCAGGTCGCCGTCGCGCGCAATCCGCTTGCCGCCGTCGATGAACTCGTGCCCCGCGCCGATGTCGCAGAAGCCCAGCGCTTCCAGCCACGAGATCGGGAAGAAGGCGAAGCCATCGTAGAACTGGACGGTGCCAACGTCCTTGGGCTTGTAATCGGTCTGCGCCCAGAGGTCGGGGCCGGTGGCATAGCTCGCCATGTAATCCGGCTGGTCCCACGAATAGCGGTGCACCGATCCGGCGCTGGCGGCGACGCGGATCGGCGTGGTCTTGACCTCGTCGAGCGCATCGCCGGCCGAGAGGATCAGCACGGTCGAGGCATCGCTGAACCGGTCGCAATCATAGAGGCAAAACGGCGTCGTGATCAGCCGTGCCTCCATATATTCGTCGAGCGTCAGCGGCTTCTTGGTGATCGCCCGCGCATTCGGATTGTCCAGTGCATTGCGGTTGGCGTTGAGCGCGATCTGGGCGAGCTGTTCGCGGGTCATCCCGTTGCGCTTCATCTGGCGCATGGCATAGTGCGCCACCCAGCACGCGGCCGAAATCGCGAAGTAAGGCGCGGTCCATTGCGATGAGCCCTCGACGAATTCACGGCGCACCGGCGGGAACTCCTCGGGCCGGGACATGGCGGCGGCTTCGTAGACCGTGCGGAAGCAGATCACGTGGCGCGCGTGGCCATTGCGGATGGCATCGGCGGCTTCGGCAATGGCGGAAAGCTGGGCGGGAATTTCGCCGCCGCCCATGTGCCAGCGCGCCTTGATGCCGCAGGTTTCGATCACTTCATCGACGCCGATTGGCGAAAAGCCGAGGAAGCCGGCCATGCGCCCCGGATAGGTCGCAACCCCGTCGATCTGATCAAAGGTCAGCCCGGCATCGGCCATGGCTGCCTTGATTGCGTCCATCGTGATGCCCATCGGCGAACGGGCCAGCCGCACGCCGACTTCGCTCTGGCCAATGCCGGTGATGTAGGCTTCGTGCTTCAGCGCCATGGCTCAGGCCTCCTTCTCGAAAAGGGGGAACCAGATGCCGTCCTGTTCCTCGAATGTGACCCGGACCCGGTCGTCAAAGTCAACCTCGTCGACCGGCGAGCCGACGACATTCGTCGTCAGGATCACGCCCGGCGCGCCATCCAGCTTCACGCGGGCGATGACGAAGGGCACCGGCAGACCCGGCATCCACGGCTGGTGGTTGACCGTCAGCGTATCGATCACGCCAGTGCCGGGAACGGCTTCGGGGGCGACGTTCTCGCTCTGGCAGTGACGACAGAACTCGCGGGGCGGATGCGTCCATTCCCCGCAATCACCGCAATGCGTGATGTAGAGCTTGCCCTCAGCGCCGCCGGTCCAGAACGGGCGGTTGATCGCATCGAGGCGCGGGCGCGGTCGTTTGGGCGGGGGCGGGGCGGCCTTGGTTTCGGTCATCAGATATCCTGTCGGTCTAGAGCTTCGATCCGCCCATGAAGGCGGGGTCGATCGCACCGGTGAACACGCCGGTAGCAAAGCCTTGGTCGGTGTAAAGGAAAGTGCCGGTAATCGCGGCGTTGAGTGCGCTGTTCAGAAGCACCAGCGGCCAGGCCTGATCTTCCGCCGTCGCCATTCGGCCGAGCGAGGGGTAGGGCCACTTGTCAAGGAAGCCGTCAGGTAGCGCGGTCTCCTGCACGTCCATGAAGGCGGTGCGAGTGGGGCAGGGGCCAATGCAGTTCAGCCGGATGCGGCGTTCCAGACCGAGCTTCACCGCCGCATGGGCGGTCCACACGACCAACATCTCCTTGGATGTTGTATACCCGTCGCGCAGGCGGTTGTCGGGATCAGCCTCAACCCATGCGAGCGCCTCATCGGGGTCGGAAAGGGCGAGCATCTGCATCGACTGGGCAAGGTTCTTCATCCAGCCCATCGCCGCGTCGGAGGAAATCAGCGCGATCCCTGCGCCATCCTCCAGAGCGGGCAGCAGGCTTTCGACGAAGAGCCGCGTGCCGACATAGTTGACCCGCATGCAATAGAGCGGCCCCTTCACCATCGGCGGCAGGCCGGCACAGGGGAACAGGAAGTGGATCGGGGCGAGGGCTTTCAGATTTTCAGTAGCGGCACGAACCGCGTTGAAGTCCGACAGATCGAGCGGCGTGTAGCTCTCACAGGCGACCTTCGGTTCGGCAATGTCGACGATGTGCACCTTCGCGCCAAGTTCGCCGAGGATGCGCGCGACCTGCTCGCCCATGCCCGATGCGCCGCCGGTGACCACGCAGGTCTTGCCGCGATAGCCCAAGCCATCAAGTTGGGTGCCGCCGTGTTGCATGCTCACTTGCCGTTCTCCTGCTTGTCGTAATCCTCGAACCCCAGCAGCATGGCCCGCTTGGCGGTGGCTGCCTTGGGGAAGCCGCAATAGGGGAAGGCGGTGTAGAAGATTTCTTCGATCTCGGTGCGGGTCAGGCCGTTCCGCATGCCCATACGCGTGTGATAACGGATCTCGTCCGCCGCGCCTTGGGCGATCAGCATGCCGAGCACAGTGCAGGACCGCATCTTGCGCGCCAGCCCCTCTCGCGCCCAGACCGAACCGAAGGTCCATTCCATCGTCCAGCGGGATTGTTCGCTGCCGAAAGTCGTGCCGTCCTCATATAGTCGGCGGGTGCCTTCGGCCATTTCCTCGCCGTAGATCTCGGTGAACAGGGCGAGGCCCTTTGCTTCGGCATCGCTCATGGCTTGCATCCCTTCAGCACAGCACGTGCACCTTCGTTTCATTGTTGGCGCCGCGCAGTAGGTCCATCGTTTGCGGCAGGGCGGCCAGCGGCACTTGACTGGTGATGATGGTTTTGGGGTCGATGTGGCCCCCATCCATCTCGCGGGCGATATAGAGGAATTCGTCCATGCCGTAGCCGACGAGGAACTGCATCGTGACACATTTGTAGGCCGCCAACGCGGGCATGAAGGGATCTGGTTTCGTGCAGAAACCGAGGCTGACGACCTTGCCGTAGGTCTTGGCATGCTGGATCGACTTGGCCAGCATCCCTTCCGCGCCGACGCATTCGAAGACGATGTCTGCCGGGCCGCCCAGTGCGTCGATGGTCTCAGCCACCTCGTTCTGACCGAATGGGACGAAAGCATCGGCGCCCATGGCCAAGCACATGTCGCGGCGGCGCTGCGAGCGAGAGAGGGCGATGATCCGCGATGCGCCCATGCGCCGCGCCCAGTAAATCGCGTAAAGCGCCACTGTCCCGCCGCCGAGTACCACTACCCGGTCACCTGCGCGGATGCCGGACTGGCGCAGGCCGTAAAGGCTCACCGCAAGAGGTTCGATCAGCGCGCCGTCTGCCATCGACAAGGCTTCCGGCAGCGGCACGGCAAGGTTCGCGGCGAAGCGAACATATTCGGCAAAACCCTGCGCGGCGCTTGGCGCTTCATGGCACATGACGTGGTTGTGGCCCGCGCAGCCCGCGCAATGCCCGCAGGCGCCCGAGGGATTGACCGCGAGCTTCTGCCCCAACCGCAGGCCTTCGACCCCTTTGCCCAGCGCAACGATTTCGCCGGCATATTCGTGGCCGAACTGTCCCGGGCCGAAATCGAACAGCTCGCCCTTGGTCATGGAAAGGTCAGTGCCGCACAGGCCGCAGCGGTGGACACGGATGACCACCTCGCCCGCGCCGGGGACGGGATCGGGCAGGTCCTCGATGGTGATCGACCCGCCCTTGCCGGCATAGATCGCTGCCTTCATGCGCGCTTCTCCAGCAGGTCGAAGCGTTCGACGTAATCGCCGAAAATCTCGCGAACGAGCCCGGCGGACAGGCCGAAATCCTCGAGCGAATAGCGGTGCGGGCCATGCGCCAGTTCGGGCTTTTCCTCGATCCGCACAGCCATATCGGCGCGGACTTTGTCGCTCAGCTCAAGCCCGGCAAAGGCATAGACCTGCTCGACCGTGCCCATCGGATCGCGGTGAAAATCGGTGTGGATTACGTCGAGCACCTGGCTCGCATGGGCCTCCCGCACAGGCTCTGCACGGCCGATAGCGCGCGCCCATTTTTCGGTCTCGGCAAGGCCCATCTGCCAGGCGCGTTCTTCAATCCGGCCCTCCTCAAACAGCGCGTGGTTGCCGATCAGCAGCGCACAGAGCGAGGGGATTGCCTTGGCCGGATCGCGGTGCGTCTGGATCACTCTTGCATCGGGAAACTGCGCGAACAGCGCATCGAGGCTTTCGATATGGCCGGGGTTCTTGAGTAGCCAGCGCTTGTCCGGTTCGTTGCTGCCGACCAGCCGCAGCACACGCTCGAAATGGGCGTAGCAATGCGCCTCGCTTTGCTCACGCCGCCACAGGTCATAGCTCTGCGCCGACCAGCCGCAGGTGAACAGGTTGGAGACGAAACCCTGCCGCAGGATCAGGCAGCACTCGTCGACTTCCTCCGCCGCCATGGCGTGGGCGGCAAGTGCCGCCGGTTTTTCACGGTGGCGGGCTTCCAGTTCGGCGACCGAGCGCTGGAAGCGCGGATTGGCCTCCCAAGTATCGCGCGGTGGGCGGGGTTGCGGCGCGCTGGTGATCCAGGTCTGCAGGCCCTGGAACTGCGGATCCACCGCGAGCAGCTTATGCAGCGCGGTCGTCCCTGTGCGCGGCAGGCCGGTGATGATGATCGGCGCGGTGATGGCATGGGCGTTCCAACCGGGAGTCTGCGCCATCGCGCGCACCGCATGGCCGCGCGCGGCGAGGACAGAGGCGAGCCCCATCCAGCCGCGTCGCCGCCCGTCTTCGCTCCAGCGCGGGTCGTAGTCCATCGAATGGAGCAGCACTTCCAGCCCGCGCCGATAATCGTCCGCGCCGAAATCGGCCCAGCCTTCGATTAGCGCGGCTGCGGCATCGTGCAATTGCGCCTCGCTGCCAGCGAAGCGCGTGGGAGGGGCGAGCGGATCAGTCATCGGTGTCGATCATGCCCTTGATCTGCGGCCCGCCGCCAACGATCAGCGTCTCGCCGGTGATATAGCTGGCGCTGGAGGAGGCCATGAACAGCACAGCCTGCGCGACTTCCTCAGGCTCACCGGGGCGGCGCAGGGGGAAGGCGGTGCAGGCACGCGCGGCGTCGAAGCCGGTCTTGGCCCAGTTGGCCTTGGCGAGCGGGGTGGCGATCATCCCGGCGGCGACTGCATTCACCCTGATGCCCTTGGGACCCCACTCGGCAGCGGCGACGCGGGTGAGCATCTGCAGCCCCGCCTTGGCCGCAGAATAGGCCCCGCAGCCCATCGTGCCGTTGTTTCCGGCGAGCGAGGAGATGTTGACCACGGCGGTCTGTCCGGTCTCAGCCGCCGCTGCCTTGAGGTGCGGATAGGCGGCCTGTGCGCAGAAGAATGCGCTGTCGAGATTGAGCGACAGGTCCTGCCGCCACGTTTCAAGGCTGGCATTGCGCAGCGCCGCATGACGCGCCCCGCCCGCGTTGTTTACCAGCACGTCGAGCCGTCCGTAGTGGGCAACCACCGCCGCGATCAGCGCTTGGCATTGCTCCATGTTGCGCACGTCGGCGGCGACGCAGAACACCTCGCCGCCGGTTGCCTCGCGAATTTTGGCAGCCGCTGTTTCAAGCCGGTCCGCCTTGCGCCCCGCGATAGCTACCTTCGCCCCCGCTCGGGCAAATTCGGTTGCTGTCGCCAGACCAATGCCCGAGCCTCCGCCCGTGACCAGCACGATCTTGCCGGCAAAATCGAATGTCGCGCCCATAGCCTTAGTTCCTCGCCACGTTCTGGAAGAAGTCGATCCCCGCCGGTTCGGGCATGATGTATTCGAGGTAATGGCCCAGTTCGGGCACTTCGACGAAGCAACTGGTGATGAAGCCCGCGTTCACGCTCTTGTGCGGCATGGCAAAGCCGGCGCGCGCGGTTTCGGACTCCAGGGCCTGCCATTCGGCCTCGTCGGCGATCAGGTAGCCGAGGTGGTGATGCTTCATCACGAAGCCGTCACCCGCCGGCAGCCGGTCCATGATGATCCCTGCACCCGGACCGCTCGCGGTGATCAGTTCGTACATCATGGTGCCGAGCCAGGCGAGCAGGACCTGCGTTTCGCCGCCTTGCGGGTTGGGCCCGCCGATCGGCGTCCAGTTGCGGATTCCCAGCCGCTCCGACATCAGCGCCCGCGCCTGATCGAGGTCGTTTGTGGCCCATGCCATCTGGAAGTGCTCGGCGCGCAGCAGTCCGTTTCCAGCGCCGAAGGACGAGCCCGGGCGATGCAGCAGTGGCAGCCTATCAGGCATGGCTCTCCCTTTCAGTTGCCCTTATTGGATCATGACGCTCTGCCAGATGGCAACCGGCAAAACAGGAATTACGACAGGCCTGTCGCATGGCATCGCCCCGGCGTGTGCGCCGCGCCTTGCAACGGCGCGGCGGCGGGGAAATAACGCGCAGGCCTTAGAACGGCGGGAGGGACCAATGGCCGCACGCGACATCCTCGACCTCAGCGGTCGCGCCGCCCTCGTCACCGGCGGCGGGCAGGGAGCTGGCCGCGGCATTGCGCTGGCGCTCGCCGATCATGGCGCAGCCGTGGCGGTGAATGACTTCGTGCTCGACCGCGCCGAGGCCGTGGCAGAGGAAATCCGCTCCGCCGGGGGCAGTGCCATCGCCGTTCAGGCCGACGTATCGGACTATGCCTCGGTCAAGGCGGCTTTCGACAAAGCCAGCTGCCAACTCGGCACGATCAACCTGCTGGTCAACAACGCCGGCATGGCGGGTCCGAGCAACAAGATGGGCCGCTCACCCGAATTCTGGCAGGCCGATCCTGCCGAATGGCCGCGCTTTTTCGGCACCAATCTCTACGGCGTGATGAACTGCTGCCATGTTGCGCTGCCAGCGATGGTCGAGGCCGGCAAAGGCGGCCGTATCGTCACCATCGTGTCCGATTCCGGGCGGCTCGGCGAGCAGCGCCTGGCTGCCTATGCCGCTGCCAAGGCCGGAGCTGCGGGCTTCGTGCGCTCCATCGCCAAGGAAGCTGGCCGCTATGGCATCACCAGCAATGCGGTTTCGCTCTCCACGCTGACCCCGCCGATGAGCGATGAACAGCTCGCCGAATTTCTCGAGACGCCGATGTCAAAAGCGCAGCTCTCGCAATACGTCATCCGCCGTTACGGCACCCCCGACGATGTCGCGGCCATGGTGCTGTTCCTCTGTTCCGATGCCGCCAGCTGGATCACCGGCCAGACCTATCCGGTCAACGGCGGCTACTCATTCACGATCTAGGAAATGCCCATGCAAGTCGAAACGATCATCGCCAATGCCCGCGCCGCCACCGGGCTTGAGGACCTTGGCGATCCTGCACAGCTTGAAGGGCTGCCAGTGCTGGTCAAGGCCTCGAACGAGGAGGCGCGGCTTTCCGAACGCGGTGCGGCGATGTGGGAGCAATCGATCACCAGCTACCTGATCAACCGCATTAAGACGGTCGATTACGCCAAGCAGCATCCCGAACTGCTCGAAGTGCCGATCGACAAGCCGACCTTCGTTTTCGGCCTGCCGCGCACCGGCACGACGATGACGATCAACCTGCTCTCCGCCGATCCGGCGCGCCGCTGCTATCGCCGGTTCGAGGCGCTGGATTCGATGCCGCCGGCCGCGCCCGACTACAAGTCAGATCCGCGCTATCTCGCCGAACTGGCCAAGGGCGAGATGGCGATGAAATACATGCCGCAGATCGCCGCAATTCACTGGGAGGATGCCGATTCACCCAGCGAGGACCAGTATGCGATGGCGCAGTCGTTCTGTTCGCAGATCTACGATTCGCAGGTCAACATCCCGAGCTACCGCGAGTGGTTCTTCGGTGCGGATTATGTGCCAGCCTTCCGCTTCCAGAAGCAGATCCTGCAACTGTTGCAGCAGAACGTTGGCGGCAAGTGGACGCTCAAGAACCCTTGGCACCCGCTGTTCCTTGATGCGCTGACCACGGTCTATCCCGATGCCGAACTGGTGATGACGCACCGCGATCCGGTCGAGGTTGTCGGTTCTGCCTGCTCGCTGCTGAAAGCGGTGCGACCGATCTATACCGAGGACATGAAGCTGGGCGAGATCGCCGAATGCCTGCTGCAGACCTTCGACCACATGATCGCGCGGCAGAACGCCTTCCGCGACAAGCGCGGCGAGGACGCCATCTTCGATATCCAGTACGCCGCACAGATCAAGGACCCGCTGGGCACGATGCGCGCGCTCTATGACCGGTTCGGCACGGAGTTCACCGCTGATGCGCAGGCCGGAATGCAGGCGATGATGGACTACAACCCGCAGAACAAGCACGGCAAGCACAGCTACACGCTTGAGGAATTCGGGCTCTCGGCCAAGTGGGTGCGCGATCACTTCAAGGACTACACGGACCGCTTCGCCATCCCGGTCAAGGATGTCTGACCTCCGGTCCCGCTCGTCCTGAGCGGAGGTTGAAAATGAACGGAGGACTTTCGATGCAACTCAGTTCCACCAATCACGCCTTCATCACTGGCGGAGCGAGTGGCATCGGGCTCGGCATTGCCGATGCGCTGCTGAAGCGCGGCGTGCGGGTGACCATTGCCGACATCAACGCCGACGCGCTCGCCGAAGTGCTGGCAACGCGCGGCAATGCCCTGCGCGGCGTGTTGCTCGACGTGCGCGACCGGGAACAATGGCAGGCGGCCAAGGGCAAGGCCGAGGAAGTGTTCGGTCCGGTCGATCTGCTGGTCAACAACGCCGGGATTGCGCCTGATGGCCTCGAACTGGCGGATTCGCAGCCGGAAAGCTTCGAGCGAATATTCGGCATCAACTTCTACGGTGTTTACAACGGAATCGTCACCTTCGGCGCAGGTATCCGTGCGTTGGGGCGGGGCCACATCCTCAACGTCGCCTCAATGGCCGGCCTGTCGAGCGAGCGCGCGACGACCGGGGCCTACTCCGCCAGCAAATACGCCGTAGTGTCGCTGAGCGAGACGCTGCGGGTGGAAATGGCACCGCACGGGGTGGGCGTGTCGCTCATGTGCCCGGGGCTGGTGATGACCAACCTGCCGGAGAACACTGCGAAGATCGGCGGTAATCTGCGCCCCGGCGGCAAGATGCCCGGCGGGCTTGATGCAGGGGTGGCGGGCGAAATGGCCGTGCGCGGGATAGAGCGGGGGCAGTTCTATATCCTGACCTCGTTCGACCGCGACGAGCCGATCCGCCGCCGCTTCGAGGAGCAACTCGCGGCCTTTGCTGCAGGGCCGGATGCCGACCTTGCGGGGTAAATCCGGAGCCTAACACCGCCCAGCCGATTTTCCCGCGGGTTCTGCTGGGCACGCGCCCTTGCCGGTTGCGCAGCCAAATCCGCGCTATACAACCGGTCAGCAGGGCATAAGCTGCACCCCCCGGGAGAATTTTCGATGGCCGAAGCAAGGCAGGTTCCGTTCAAGATCACCGAACCGGACCGCATTCCGTCCAAGCGGTATTACGACGAGGATTTCTACAAGGCCGAGGTCGAGCACCTGTGGCCACACGTCTGGCAGATGGCCTGCCGGCTCGAACTGATCCCCGAAGTGGGCGACTGGATCGAATATTCGAACCTCGGCAAGTCGGTCATCGTCGTGCGCACGAAAGACGGGGTGAAAGCCTATCACAACGCCTGTCGCCACCGCGGCGTGCCGCTCAACGATGGCCAGATGCACGGCAACTGCAAGGGGAAGGGCTTCATCTGCCCGTTCCACGGCTGGCGCTGGAATATGGAAGGTGAAAACACCTTCGTCTATGGCCGCCACCTGTTCGAGGAACGCCAGCTTGATCAGGCCGACCTTGCGCTGAGGCCCTGCCGGGTTGAGGTGGCCGGCGGCTGCGCCTTCATCAACCATGATGACAATGCGCCCTCGCTGTCCGAAAGCCTCGGCCCGGTGATGAAGGCGCTCGACGCTCACGGGATGCAGAACCTGCGCTCCGAATGGTGGTATGGCACGGTTCTGCCGGCTAACTGGAAAGTCGCGATGGAGGCCTTCATGGAAGGCTACCACGTGATGCGCACGCACCCGCAGCTGCAGCGAACCGCCCCCGCGCTCTACAATTCGATGTACGGGTTTGACACCGGCGGTATCGGAATTCCGATCAATCCGGACATGAGCGTGCGCGACAACATCGTCAGCCAGATGGAGCACCTCGAGCTGCTCAGCGAGGGTATGGCCGGCATGGTCGACAAGCGCGAGATCGAGATTGCTCGTCCGCTGGTCGATGCGCCGTTCCCTGAGGACCCAGCCCAGGCGGTGATGATGTTCTTCGGCATGATCAACGATCAGGTCCACAAGCAACTGAGCGCCAAGGGCGTGCCGGTGCCCGATCTCAACGCCGCTGCGGTTAACGATCCGGTGAACGCAGTGGAATTCCTGTTCCCGCACTACTTCCTGCTGCCGATGTTCTCGGCCATGTCATCCTATCGCATCCGCCCGCTGGGGCCGGAGTCCTGCCTTTTCGAACTGTGGGCGCTGGCGCCCTTCGCACCGGGCGAGGAACCGCCGGTGCCGACGGAAATGACCATGCTGCCTTATGACAGTCAGGAATTCCCGCCGATCCCGCGGCAGGACTATTCGAACATCCCGATCCAGCAGCAGGGCATGCACGCCACCGGCTTCGATTTCATGCGGCTGAGCTATGACAAGGAAGGCCTGATCAGCAATTACCAGCGGATCATCGATGGCTATCTGGCGGGTGCCGACCCGCACAAGCTGGCGGCGGCGATCACCCAGCTGAAGGGCAATTTCGACGGAAAATTTGTCGAATTCGACTTCTGATCGAACTGCGGGCGCGCGCTGTTCAGGTCAGCAGCTTGCGCCCGGTCTTTTCGACGGCGCCCTGTACCAGGGGTTCGATGAACGACAGCGCCGGGGGCAGGTCGATGGTGCAGACCACCTGCGCCTCCTCGATATCGATCTTCGCGCCGACCTGCTGGCCCATCGCCGTGATGACGAGGTCCATGTGATCCTCGCTCGGCCATGACGGTTCGACCTGCGCCATGCCGCCGGGGATGAAACCGGCGAGTTCGCCCACGCGGCTCTGCATCCTGCGCCGTACCTCTTCGCGGCCGAGGCCATGGGGGATGGCGACGCGCATCAGGGCCTCGGGAGAGCGGGCGTGTCCTCGCCCTCGACCCCCGAGCCATACTTGTAATCGAGGTAGCGGGTCTTGATCGCCAGGTCGTCGATCGCGCCGCTGGCCAGCTGGCGGGTGACAGAGTCAATCTCGCCGCTGATCAGGCCGAGGCTTTCGGCCAGCTGCTTGTCAGGGCTGGAGCCAGCGCGGTCTTCCTGCCGAAGGTTAGCCGGAATCTTGCGGTAATCCTGCACCACGCCGGGCAAGTGTTCGCCCACCAGCTTGCGCACCTGCACGGCGGCAGGGTGGGTCTGGTCGATTTCCTGCAATTGCTTGCCCAGCGCGTCGAGTTGTAGCCCGATGGTATCGACCAACTGCACGGCAGGCGCGGGCAGGGCGGGGCGCTGCGCTTCGAGCCAGAGTTCGGTGCGCCCGACGAGCGCCTTGACGTCTCCCTTGTTGAGATCGCCCAGCGAGGGGACCTTCATCTTCGGATAGCGCGCAAAAACGCCAAACGCGACGAAACTGGCGATGATTGTCAGGATGATGCCGGTCCAGCCGATGCCGTCGATCACGAGCCCGGCGACAATGGCCGCGAACCACACGGCGAGCACGGCCATGCCCATGCGTCCCAGTTTGCGCAGCAGGTGCTGGCGCTTCAACGCGGCCGATTGCCGGCCGATTGACCCCACTCGGCGTCCACCCGCGCGCTGGTGATCCAGCGACTGGCGCGCGCCGGCAAGGATGCGGTCCGATTCCTGCGAAGGGCTGGACAAGTTCTCAGCCCTCCAGGCTCAGCACGCTGGGGCCTTCGACGGACTTCGATGCCTGCGCAGCGCCTTCGGCGCGGGCGATGTAGCCCTTCGACTTCTCGACCTCGGCGGTCAGCGTGGTGACAGTCTGCTTCATCGATTCCAGCGCCTTCACCTTGAAGGTGTCGATGTTGTCCATCGTGTCATAGATGTTCTGGAAGGCACGCTGCAGCGTTTCCATCGGGATGGTCGAGCTGGCGGCCTGTTCGTGGATCTTCGCGGTCTGCTCTTTCAGCAGGGTGCCGGTCGAATCGATGATGTTGGCGGTGGTCTCGTTGAGCGCGGTGATCTGCTGCAGTACGAGCCGCTGGTTGGTCATCGCCTGCGCCACGGTCACTGCGGTGCGCAGCGCGCCGACAGTGGTGGTGCTGGCGCGGTCGACGCCCTTGACCAGTTCGACGTTGTTCTTCTTGACCAGATCGAGCGCGAGATAGCCCTGCACGGTCACCGCCATCTGGGTCAGCAGGTCCTGCGTGCGCTGGCGGGTGTAGAACAGCGCGGATTCGCGCACTGCCTTCGCTTTTGCCGGGTCGGTATGGTCGAGATCATTTGCCGCCTCTTCCAGCTTGCTGTCGAGCGTGCGCGCGATGAGGATCATCTGTTCAAGGTTGCCCATCGCCTCCCACAGCTTGTGCCGCTCCACGTCGATCGCGGCATTGTCCATCAGCAGCTCGTCCTTGCCCGAGGCAAGGTGGCCCAGCACCGACTGGATGTGCGTCTGCGCCGACTGGTACGAATTGAAGTAGCGCTTCATCGAATTGCCGAAGGGAATGATGCCGAGGATCTTGCGGCCGGTGGAAAGCTTGCCGTTCTTGCCAGGGTCGAGCTCTTCCACGGTCTTGCGCAATTCGGCGAGGTTCGCGCCAACGCCCGAATCCTTGTCCATCGCGCGGACCGGACGGTCGAGGAAGCGGTTCGCCATACCGGCGGCGGCGGCGATTTCCTTGCGGCCCATGCTGGTCAGCTGGTCGATCCGCTTGCCAAATTCGGGACTGTTGGCATCCTGCGCGATCAGGTCGGCGACGAAGGTCTCGGCCTTGACCTCAAGCGCGGACTTTTTTTCAGCACTGACGGGGACGAGGCCAGCGGCCTTTTCGGGCGCGACCACGGGGACGGGATCGGGCGGGGTAAGCTCGAGGACCGGTTCAGCAGTGGCAGTCGGCTTGGTGGCCATGTCAGTCGGAATCCCTTGGCAGTTGCGATAGTCAACATGGGTCGATCATCGGCGCAGTTCAAGCTGTATTATGCAAACAAGACACGCAGCGCAAGCAGTTCACCCGAAACGCCGCCCGCTTGCCGTGCCCGCGAAGTAGGTTAGCATTGGGGCAATGCGCTGGTATTACATTCTCCCGATATCGCTTCTTG
Organism: Novosphingobium aquae; assembly: GCF_037572715.1. Lineage (NCBI taxonomy): Bacteria > Pseudomonadati > Pseudomonadota > Alphaproteobacteria > Sphingomonadales > Sphingomonadaceae > Novosphingobium > Novosphingobium aquae. Next base: position 81,567 of record NZ_JBBHJY010000010.1, read on the forward strand.
CCACCCCGTTGCAGGCCGCGCCGCCCACGCTCGACGCGTTCTCGGCGGACGCTTCGGCCCGGCTTGAGCAAGCCCTGCCGGGCCGCGAAGTGCGGCGCGATACGGTTGATCCTCTCAAGCTCGTGGTGCTGAAAAAGGGCAAGGAGAGCGAATTCACGATCTATTTCGACCGCATCTGGCGCTATTGCCAGCAGGCCAGCGAGGAAGACTGCACCGCCGCCCGCGCCGATTTCATCGCCAAGACCCTCGCCCCGCGCGACAAGCCGACCGCGCGTTCGCTGCGCTATGTCTTGCGCGGCAAGGATTATGTTTCGGCAATCGCGGAGATGGGCCGCAAGAAAAGGGGCGAAAAGCTCGCCTATGCCCGGCCGATTGGCGGCGATCTGTTCAAGGTGCTGGTCGCGGATTCGAAGGATTCGGTTTCAATGATCGGCAGCGCCGCGCTCAAGGAGCTGGGGCTGAGCGAGGACGACGCCTGGCTGATCGCCGAACCGCAGACCCGCAGTCTGCTGCCCAAGGTGCCCGACGCTGCCGCTGTCGCCAAGCAGTGGACCGGCTTTCAGGGGCCGCAGTACATGGGATCGATGCTCGGCCTGACCGAGGATTGGGCGTGGCTGGCCGAAAAGGCCGGTCCGAACCTGTTCGTCACTGCAGCGACGGACCAACTGGTGATCGTCGGGCTATCGCCGCCGGGGCCGGACTTCGACAAGCTGGTCAAGGCGGTGCAGGAAGACTGCAACGCCGCGGAGCGCTGCATCTCGCCGCACGTCTACCGGTTTCGTGACGGCAAGTGGGTGGTAGCCGATCAGGGAGCCTGACCCTGCTTCCTCAACCAGCGGCGACATGGCTGGTGGCGATCTGTTTCCGGCCAATTTGTCTCTTTCCGGACAAAAGGAGCACCCCCTGGGCATCGCCGCCAAGATGGTGCCAGGCACAGGTAACCGCGGGGCTTTGAAATCCGCCGTTCCTGCCCTAGCGTCGGGTCACAAAGGGAGACGATGAAGCATGGCAACCGGTGCACCCAGTGCGCGCGAGGAATGGGCGTCGGGCTGGAGCGTGGTCTTCGCCGCGTCGGTCGGCTTTTCACTGTTCTCGGTCATGCTGTCAGCGGCGGGCATCTTCATGCAGCCACTGGGTCAGGAATTCGGCTGGAGCCGAACCACGCTGTCCGCCGGCCTCGCCGTGGCAACCTTCGTCACCGCAATATTGTCGCCGTTCTTCGGCATCCTGATCGACAAATACGGATCGCGCCGTTTGGCCCTGCCAGGCATCGTGCTGACCACGCTGGGCATGGCGAGCTTCGGGCTGATGACCGGATCGACTGAGATGTGGATCGGTCTGTGGGTCGTGTTTGGCATGATCCTGGTCACGGTGAAAAGCACGGTCTGGTCCGCCGCAGTCGCCCACCGCTTCACCCATTCGCGCGGGCTGGCGCTGGGGCTGGTGATTGCCGGCACCGCTGTGTCGCAAGGCACTGTGCCGATGCTGGGCAACTGGCTGATCGAGAATTACGGCTGGCGTCAGGCCTATATCTGGCTGGCCTTCGGCTGGGGATCGATGACCTTTGTCATCTGTTATTTCCTGTTCAAGGACGGCTACGCCAAGCCCGGATCGCAGACGGCCGACCAGATGCGCGAAACCGCCGAGATCAAGGCGGCAGTGCCCGGCCTCACCGTGAAGCAGGCGGTCCGCAGTCCGGCTCTGTGGATGATCCTGATTTCGTCGTTCATTGTCATGGCGGTGACTCAAGGGTTTTCCGTCCACCTGTTCCCGATCCTGACCGAGAGCGGCATTGCGCGTGCGCAGGCTGCACAACTGTTGGTCGTTTCAGCCGTGGCGGCGGTAATCGGCAAGCTGGCGACCGGCTGGATGCTCGACCGGTTCCGCCCGAACTGGGTTGGCGGGCTGACGCTGGCCGCCTGCGCGCTCGCTTTTGCGCCGTTGATGGAAGGGGCGCGTTCGATGCCGCTGGTGATCTTCGCACTGGTCGTGAACGGCTATGCCATCGGCACCAAGACCAACATCACGCTGTTCTTCGCCGCTGAATATGGCGGGATGCGCAACTTCGGCAAGATCTACGGGACGATCTCGGCGATCATCACCTTCGCCTCCGCGCTCGGGCCGCTGCTCGCCGGGCGGCTTTATGACACATCAGGAAGCTACGACAGCTTTCTGATGCTTGGCGTGATCGGCTGCGTCATTGGGGGACTGATGCTCATCGTCCTGCCAAGCGCGCCGCGCTGGAAGGCGCAGGAAGACGAGCTGGCCGCACAATTCGCCTGAATGTTAAGGCGCTGGCGCTGATCAGGCCGCCTGCAACAGCCTGAACGGCTCGATCTCACCCGACAGGTAAAGCTTCTTCGCCTTGGCCCGGCTGAGCTTGCCCGAACTGGTGCGTGGCAGCGTGCGCGGCGGGACCAGTTCGACCACGCAGTTCATGCCGGTGATCGAACGCACCTTGTCGCGGATCGTAGTGTGCAAACGCACGCGCTCTTCGGGGTCGGACACGCGGCAATGGACGAGCACGGCAGGCACTTCCTCGCCGTTCTCGCTCTCGACCGAGAAGGCCGCGATGTCGCCGTGGTTGAACCCGGGCAGCTGTTCCACCGCCCATTCAATGTCCTGCGGCCAGTGGTTCTTGCCGTTGATGATGATCATGTCCTTCGCCCGGCCGACGATAAACAGATAGCCATCGACCATGTAGCCCATGTCACCGGTATCGAGCCAGCCATCGACGAGGCATTCGGCGGTCGCCTCGGGATCGCGGAAATAGGAGTGCATCACCGAGGGTCCGCGGCACCACACCTTGCCGATGTGGTGATCGGCCAGCGCCTGGCCTTTCTCGCCCCGGATTTCGAGGTCCATATCCTTCACGGCCTTGCCGCAATTGACGATGGCGCGGTAGCGGGCCGGGCGCGACAGGTCGCGCTTGCAGCCAGACAGGCGCTCTTCCTCGACCAGTTCGACGCGGATGCCTTCGCCCGGCGGCATGAGGGTGACGGCGAGCGTCGCTTCGGCAAGGCCATAGCTCGGGAGGAAGGCGCTGGCCTTGAACCCGGCATCGGCAAAGGCGTTGACGAAGCTCTGCATCACGTCAGGCCGGATCATGTCCGCCCCGTTGCCGGCGATGCGCCAGCGCGACAGGTCAAAGCGTTCAGCGACATTGGTCTGGCTGGAAATGCGGCGGGCGCAAATGTCATAGCCAAAGGTCGGCGAATAAGAGCAAGAATTGCCCGGGTTGCGGCTGATCATGTCCAGCCATGCCAGCGGGCGGCGGGCAAAGTCCTCGGTCTTGAGGTAATCGACCGAAATCTGGTTGGCGATCATCGACAGGAAGCAGCCGACCAGGCCCATGTCGTGATACCATGGCAGCCACGAAATGCAGCGGTCATCCGGCCCCAGCTTCATGCCGTGGCTATGGCCGCCAAGATTGTTGAGCAGGGCTTCGTGAGTCACGGCAACGCCGTGCGGGAAGCGGGTCGATCCGCTGGAATACTGGAGGTAGCAGATGTCGTCAGGCTTGCTTTCGGGCAGAATGCAATCGGGCGCTTCGCTCCGCGCGAAGTCTTCCCACGACTGCCCTTCGCAACCTTGTCGGGCAGCGGCGGCCCCGGTCAGCTCGCCAATCTCGGCGGGATAGAACAGCACCTTGGGGTCCGAGCTTTGCAGCTGGACGACGAGCTGTTCGATGTAGTTTTCCTTGCCGCCAAAGCTGGTCGGCAGCGGCAGCGGCACCGGCCAGGCACCGGCATAGACCGCGCCGCAGAACAGCGCGGCGAATTCGGGGCCGGTTTCGGCAATCAGGGCGATCCGGTCACCGGGGGCAATGCCCTTGGCGATCAAGCGGCGCGCGGCGACCAGCGCATCTTCGCGCAGTTCCGAAAAAGGATAGACCCGGGCAAGATTTCCACGAGCATCGTGGAAATTCATCCCCTTCTTGCCCATTGCGGCATAGTCGATGGCCTCGCCGAAGGTACGAAAATCGGCCAAGCGCTGCGGCTGATCGTCGTTGTTCGGCGTCGGCACCAGCAAGGTGTCCGTCATTCGTGCGTACCCGTTTTCTGTTGCGTACCAAGGCAATAGTCCGGACCGCCTATAGGCGTGCCGCATGAACCGCGCATTGCCATGTCCCCCTAAGCTGTATGCGGGCTTCCCCAATCGGTAAGCTTTGTGGCACGAATATGGCGAAATGAGGCAAAGCCCCCGCCAGAAACACCCGCCACGCCCGCTGGACGGCGCGCGACTCGATGAATTGGCGCTGTCCTATGTCGCCCGTTTTGCCACGTCTGCGGCCAAGTTGGAGGCCTATCTACAACGCAAATTGCGCGAACGCGGCTGGGAGGGGGAAGGGACCCCGCCGATCGAAACCGTGGTTAACCGCATGGTCGAGTTCGGCTATGTCGACGATACCGTCTATGCCCGTGCCAAGAGCGGCAGCCTGATGCGGCGCGGCTATGGCACACGGCGGGTCGATCAGGCGCTGAATGCCGCCGGAATCGCTGCTGATCTGCGCGAGGAGGTTCGCGCCGGCAAGACCGAGCAGCGCCGCGCTGCTCTCGCCTTGCTCAAACGCCGCAAGTTCGGTCCGTTTGGAGACAGGGCGCAGGACCGGGCCGTCCGCGAAAAGCAGCTCTCGGCCATGCTGCGCGCCGGCCACCCCCTCGACATGGCGCGCGAATTGGTCAATGCCGCCTCCATCGATGCCGCCGAGCGCTGGGCCGGCGAGGAAGAGGATTATTGATGCGCTTTTCCGCACTCGCCACCGTTCTGGCCGTCACGCTTGCCGCCTGTTCGTCGGGCAAGAGCGAAGGCGCGCAAAGTGCGCAGGGCAATGCAGCGGCCAGCGCTCCTGCTGCCGGCACCCGCCATCCCACCTCGGGTCTCGCCGTGGTGCCGCTCACCGTCACTTCGGCGAAGGGCAAGCACGCCTTCAAGGTCGAAGTCGCCGGCACCGCCGAGGAGCAGGCGAGGGGCCTGATGTTCCGCACGGCAATGGGCGCGGACGAGGGCATGATATTCCCGATGAACCCGCCGCGCATGGCCTCGTTCTGGATGCGCAATACGGTCATCCCGCTCGACCTGATCTTCGTCGGGCAGGAGCGCAAGATCCTCAACATCGCGGCGCAGGCCGTGCCTTATGACGAGACGCCGCTGATCTCGAACGGGCGAGTGATTGCCGTGCTCGAACTTAACGGTGGCCGCGCCGCGCAGCTTGGCATCGCGCCCGGCGATAAGGTCGAGTGGTAAACTCCTTTCCCCAACCCCTTGCCGCAATCCCGGCTTGGCGCTAACGCGCCTTCCCATGGGAATCCTCGGCAAGATCTTCACTTGGTGGGATGGCGCGACCATCGGCACCTTGTTCAATTCCTCAATGACCGGCGTTCACGTCGGCACGGATGGGCAGGGCAATCGCTATTTCCGCGCGAAAAAGCGCAACCCGGCCGGCCATCCCTTTGCCGGGATGGAGCGCCGCTGGGTGCTGTACAACGGCGCGAATGACGCCAGCCGCGTGCCCTCTGAATGGCACGGCTGGCTGCACAATTCATACGATGACGTGCCCGAAAGCCACCTGCCGCCGCCGCGCATCTGGGAGGCGGACTACACCCCCAACGCCACCGGCACTGCCGCTGCCTACAAGCCGGCGGGCGCGCTCGACAAGGGCGGCAAGCGCGCGCCTGCCACGGGTGATTACGAAGCCTGGTCGCCCGACGCGTGAGTCTGCGCTTCGGCCTGCTATGCGGCGCATTGCTCGCTTTGGCCGGCTGCAGCAGCGAGCCGACGGAGGACACAGAAGCGCGCGCCACTGAAGTTCCCAAGGATCTGGCCGGCCCTGTCACCATTGCCTCGGGCATGGCAGAAAGCGAATTCGGCACCCCGGTGAAGGACCGCGTCGCGACGATCGGCCTGCTCAACAAGCGCAACAACCTGCAGCAGGACATCGTCCTGAAAAGCGGCGAATCGAAGCGCTTCGGCAATGTTTTCGTCAAGCTCGGCACTTGCGAGCGCACCGCGCCGTGGGAGCGCCCGAAGGAAACCGGCGCATTCGTGCAGGTCTATGTCGAAGAGCGCGAAACCGCCGGCAAGCCGCTGGCCTGGCGCAAGGTCTTCTCCGGCTGGCTGTTCAAGAATTCGCCCTCGCTCAACGTGGTCGAACACCCGGTCTATGATGTCTGGGTCAAGGACTGCGCGATGAAGTTCCCGGGTGAAGAGGAAGAGGCCTCAGCCTCCGCCAGCAGCGCGCCGAAGCCTTCGGATAGCGCCAGTGCCGCCCCATCACCTGCGCCGGCACCCGCGCCCAAGCCGTCGCCCAAGGCCTCGCCGTCACCTGAGTAGCTTTGGGCGGCCTTGAGCAGCTTCAGATAACGCGCCTGTGTGATCTCGACCGCGCCCATCGTGGCAAGGTGCGGCGTCATGAACTGGCAATCGAGCAGCGTCACGCCCGAGCGCCGCAGCGCCACCACCAGCCATGCCAGCGCGACTTTCGAGGCATCGGGCACCCGGCTGAACATCGATTCGCCGCAGAACACCCGATCGAACCCCACGCCATAAAGCCCGCCGACCAGTTTGCCGTCCTGCCAGCATTCGACCGAATGGGCGCAGCCCAGTTCGTGGAGGCGCTTGTAGCTCGCCTCGATTTGCGCAGAGATCCACGTGCCCCCGCCATCGCGGCGCAGCCCGGCGCAGGCCTGCAGCACTTCGGCAAAAGCGCGGTTGCAAGTCACCTCAAACGTGCCGCGCCGCAGCACCTTGGCCAGACTGCGCGACAGGTGAAAGCCATCCAGCGGCAGGATCGCCCGCCGCCGCGGCTCGACCCAGAACACCTCGGTATCCTCACGGCTGTCCGCCATGGGAAAGATCCCGCTGCGATAGGCGAGCATCAGGAGCTCAGGCTCGATCAGGCCGGCGGGGGCGTGCATGGGGTGAGATTAGCATGGCGGACGGGCGGGCGACAGGTGGCGGTTGGTGGGCGGCATCGAGAAACCTTTCCCACGCATCCACCCAAACGCCTTGCCAATCCCGCGCTCGCCATCTAAGTGCCGCTTCGCCTGCAGGAGTGTAGCTCAGTTGGTAGAGCATCGGTCTCCAAAACCGAGGGCCGTGGGTTCGAGTCCCCCCACTCCTGCCATTTTCCGTCGTTCGCGATGGAACCGGAAACCCGCCGCCCGTGCGGCGGTGCGCCGCCAGTGACTACCCGCGAGGATCGATGGCGTCTGCCTTCCCCAAATATGGAACACCCCAACGCTCCCCGCGTGATGCGTGGTACTGGGCGGCGGTTCTGCTGGCTTTTGTGGCGACGCTGCCGCCGCTGCTGACGCTTTATCCGATGATGACCGACTATCCGGCGCACCTGGCGCGCTGGCATGTCATGCTTGAACGCGGCACCAACCCGGTGCTCGATAGCTATTACGGCTTCCGCTGGGCCTGGTCGGGCAATCTGGGCGCGGACCTGCTGATCTTCCCGCTGGCAGCGCTGTTCGGGCTGGAAACCGGCGGCAAGATCATCCTTGTCATGATCCCGCTGCTGACCGGGCTCGGCCTGATCTCGGTCGAGCGCGCGCTGCGTGGGCGGGTGGGAATCGGCACCTTGCTGGCGATGGGCACGATCTGGTCGCCTGCGCTGCTGATGGGCTTCATGAACTTCACGCTCAGCCTCGCGCTGGTACTGTTCGCCTTTGCCTTCTGGGTGCGGAGCGAAGGGAAGAAGTGGCGCGGTGCGGTGTTCGTGCCGATCGGGTTGATCATCTGGCTGTGCCACCAGTCGGGCTGGGGCGTGCTGGGGGTGATGGTCTTCGCCTATGAATGCCACCGGCTGCACGTGGCCGGTCATAGCCGTTTCGAATCGATCTGGCGCGCGGTGCTGGCCACGGTGCCGCTGTGGCTGCCGATCGTGCCGACCATTCTGGCCGGGCAGCAGGCGCCGGGATCGTTCAGCTATGGCCGCCGCGCGCTGACCGCGAAATGGATTTTCTGGAAGACGGCGCTGCGCGACCAGCAGGGCTATCTTGATGTTGCCACGGTCTGCCTGTTCGTGGCGCTGCCGGTACTGGCGCTGTTTACGAAGAAGCTCGACGGGCGGCTGGCATGGTCGGCGCTGCTGCTGGCGCTGCTGGCGCTGGTAGTCCCAAGGCATTTGGGCGGCGGTGACTATGCCGATTACCGGCTCGTGGCCGTGGCGATCATGCTGGGCCTGCTCTCCATCGACTTTCGCCCGCCCGCATTCTCGATGGCGCTGGCCGCCGGGCCGTTCCTCATCCGTATCGCGGTGACCACGCTGGCGTGGAAAAGCCATTCGCTGGCCACGGCAGAGATGGTCAGGGCGCTTGATCTCGTGCCCCGCGGTGCGCGTGTCGCCTATGCTTTCGAGGAAATTTCGGGACTCTGGCCGATCCCGCCCAATGGCCACATCGGCTCCTATGCCACGGTGCGGCGCGATGCCCTGACCAATTGCAATTTCGCGATTCCGGGCGTGCACATGCTGCAGGTGAAGGCGCCGGGCTGGTCCTATGCCGACCCATCGCAGCGTTATCTGCTGCGGGGGCACCAGCGGGTCGACCTGCGCAACTTCGCCCCGGCTTACAAGGCCGACTTCCTCTGGTACTATGGCGCCAGGCCGCCGATCGGCATGCCAGAGGGGGCAACAATCATCTTCCGCACGCAGAACACCTTCCTCGCCCGGATGCACCACCCCGAGCCGGTGCTGTCCGAGCCTGAAACCTTGCTGGTGCCAGCGGTCAAGGCACCGAAATGATCGCGGAGCGGCGGGCGTCATTGGCGATCGCCGTGCTTTCGCTGCTCGCCGCTCTGCCGGCATTGGTGGCCACTTATCCGCAAATGGCGGACTATCCGGCGCACCTTGCGCGCTGGCACGTAATGCTGAATCTCGATGCCAGCGCGCACCTGCAGCGGCATTACGGCTTCACGTGGCAATGGATTCCCAACCTTGGCGCCGACCTGATGGTCTGGCCGCTGGCGAAACTGTTCGGACTGGAAGCGGCAGGGCGGGTTATCGCCGTGCTGGTGCCGGTGCTGCTCGCGGCATCGCTGCTGACGGTCGACCGCGTGCTGCACAAGCGCGTGGGCATTGGCGGACTGCTCGCGCTGGTGACGGTGTGGTCGCCTTCGGTGCTGATGGGTTTCGTCAACTGGGGGCTGGGACTGGCGCTGGCCTTTTTCGCCTTCGCCGGCTGGGTCGCCTTCGAGGGGAGGCGCTGGCGTCCGCACGCCTTTCTGGTGATCGCGCCGCTGGTCTGGCTGTGCCACTTGTCAGCATGGGGCGTGCTGGGCGTGCTGGTCTTCGGGCATGAGTGGCAACGGCGTGGTTTCCTCGCCGCAATTGCGCGCACATGGCCGCTGTGGCCGCCGGCCTTGCTGACGCTGCTTGCCGGTTCGGGTAAGGGCGGCACGTCGTGGGGCGATGGCGTGCTGGTCGACAAGGTGTCGAACTGGATCATGGCCCTGCGCGATCAGTCGGCCCAGCTTGACCTGCTGACGGTGGTTCTGCTGGTCGGCGTTGCGGCGATTGCATGGCGGCAGGGGCGTGTCGATGGCCGGATTGGCCGCGCAGCGCTGATCTTCGCGGCGCTCAGCCTCGTCATGCCGCGACATCTGGGCGGTGGAGATTTTGCCGATTACCGTCTCGTGCCGGTAGCGCTGGCCTGCGCCGTGCTCGCCGCGCGGTGGAACGTGCCGCGCTGGGTGCTGGCGGCGGCGGCAGTGCCCTTCGTGCTGCGGCTGGCGCTGACGACGACCGCGTGGTTCGCCGGATCGGCGCAGACCGCGCAGATGATGGCCGCAGTCGACCAATTGCCGCGCGGGTCGGTGATTGCCGGCGCGCGGGCGGAGGATCCCTTCGCCTGGTCGCAGGGCGGATCGAGCCATGTCTTCGCGCTCGCCACGGTGCGGCGCGATGCGGTCACCAATTCGGACTTTGCGGTGCCGGGGGTTCATGCCCTGACGCGCATCGATGGCGGCCCGGTCGATCCCTCGCAGCGGGTGCTGATTGCGACGGGCAAATCGCCTGACCTGTCCGCCTTTGCGCCCGCCAGGGGAGCCGATTACCTATGGTACGTCGGGACCACACCGCCTTCCGCGCTGCCCCCGGGCGCGCAAGGTGTGGCCAGCGGCACAGGTTGGCGCATCGCCCGTCTTGCAAAAGTTACGCCCAGTCGCTAACTGGCCTTCACTTTCCGACATCGGAAGACAATAAGCCCCTCCCGGCACCTGCGCCGGGGCGGCGATGTCCCCTTGGCGGAAGGCGCGAGTTTTAAACGTTTGCAGCAAAGGCATCCGAGCAATGGCCAAGACTAGCCCCGGTGAATTCGTCCGCCAGGTCCAGACCGAAGCCCGCAAGGTCGTTTGGCCGAGCCGGCAGGAAACCGTGACCACGGCGATCTTCGTCGCGATCATGATGACCATGCTGGCCCTGTTCTTCCTGGGGGTCGATACGATCTTCGGCAAGATCGTCGCCTGGCTGCTGACGCTGGTCTGAGAGAGTAAATAGCAATGGCCCGCTGGTACATCATCCACGCCTATTCCGGTTTCGAAGGCAAGGTGCGCGATTCGATCCTTGCTGAAGCCGAACGCATGGGCCTCGAAGCCCTCGTCGAAGCCGTCGAGGTTCCGGTCGAGACCATCACCGAGGTCAAGCGCGGCAAGAAGGTCCAGACCGAACGCAAGGTCATGCCGGGCTACGTCCTCGCCAAGCTGGCGATGACCGATGATGTCTACCACCTGATCAAGAACACCGCGAAGGTCACCGGCTTCCTCGGCCATTCGGGCAAGCCGCAGCCGATCTCGGATCGTGAAGCCGCCCGCTACTTCGGTGCGCGCGAAGCCGCTGCTGCCGAACCGCGCCGCGAAGTGAGCGTCGATTACGAAATTGGCGATTCGGTGAAGGTGCTCGACGGTCCGTTCGCCTCGTTCAACGGCGTCGTCGAAGAGCTCGACTTCGACAAGAACCGCGTCAAGGTCTCGGTTTCGATCTTCGGCCGCGCAACGCCGGTCGAACTCGACTTCGAACAGGTCGAACTGGTCAAGTAAACTCGGCCGCCTTGCGCAGGCCGGTCGCGCGTCTTCATGGCTTGTTAGGCATGTCCGGCTAGTCCCTGCCCATGAAAAATGGGCGGCTTGCTGGACTTGACGGATTGCGTGGACTGGCCGCCGCTGGCGTTGCCGTGCATCATATCTTCTACCATTTTGCGGCTTGGCCGCTCACCGCCTCGCCGTTTGCGCAGGTGGCCGACTGGTTCAAGGTATCCGGCTGGACGCTGGTGGACCTGTTCTTCCTGCTTTCCGGTTTTGTCTTCGCCCACGTCTATGTGCCGGGAGACCCGCTGAAGAGCCGGGCGGGCTTTGCCGAGTTCTGGGTTGCCCGCATTGCGCGGCTTTATCCGCTGCACCTCACCATGCTGCTGCTGGTGGCTATATTCGCCAGCAATCCCGCGAACACCTTGACCGCGTTCGCGGCGCACCTGGTCATGGCGCAGGCCTTCGTGAATCCGATAGCCGGCACTTTCGTCAAGCCGGCGTGGTCCATATCAATCGAGATGGTCTGCTACCTGATCTTTGCCCTTGCCGCGCTGTGGCCACGGCGAGGGCTGGTCTGGTTCTGCGTCATCTTAGCATTCACCGCTGGCCAGTACCTGTGGATTTTCGGACCTCCCGGGGGGCCATGGGCGGGGGACAGTCTGGCCCGGGGCCTGTTCGGCTTTTTCCTTGGTCAATGCCTGTGGCTAGGCCGGGAGCGGCTGAGGCGGGTGCCTTCGTGGCTGTTGGTGGTCTTGGTCTTTGCTGGTTTCTGGCTGCAGGTCGGTGATTACAGCCCGCTCGTCCCGCTGACCCTGCTGGCCTGGGCTCCGGCCTTGTTGCTGGGACTGCGGCTGCGCTGGCTGGGGTCACCGGTGATGGTCTGGCTAGGCGATCGCAGCTACGCGATCTACCTGATCAACTTGCCGCTGATCAGCGGTGTCGCCGCCGTAGTCGACGTGGCTGCCCTTACAGCAGGCCAGGTCATCGCGGCGCACGTCGCGCTGCTCCTGGCGATCCTGCTCGCTAGCGAGGCCTCGTTCCGCTATCTGGAAGCTCCCGCGCGCCGGGCCATTCGTTCAGGCTGGGACAAACGGCAGGAACGTACCGCCCTGCGCCGCGCGGCCGCCTGAATTCCGCGCTTTCCTTTTTTCCCCGCTTCGGTTAGGGGCGCCCCTTCGCTTGCGGCTTGCCGTGGGTGATTCCGTGCGGGAGGCGATCTCAAGGACCGCTGCTTGACCGCTCAATCTGAGGTTTCCGGCTGAAAAGCCGCGCGCCAACAGGACGAAAGGAGGCCCCTCGTGGCCAAGAAAATTGAAGGTTATATCAAGTTGCAGGTGCCCGCGGGCAAGGCAACTCCGTCCCCGCCGATCGGCCCTGCGCTGGGTCAGCGCGGCGTGAACATCATGGAATTCTGCAAGGCTTTCAACGCCGCCACGCAGGACCTTGAAGCTTCCATGCCGATCCCGACGATCATCACCGTCTATGCCGACCGTTCGTTCACTTTCGTGACGAAGACGCCGCCGGCATCGTTCCTGATCAAGAAGGCTGCAAACCTGAAGTCGGGTTCGAAGGAGCCGGGCAAGATCTCGGCCGGAACCATCGCCCGTTCGGCTCTCGCCGAAATCGCCCAGACCAAGTTCAAGGATCTCAACGCCAACGACATCGAACAGGCGACGAAGATCATTGAAGGCAGCGCCCGCTCGATGGGCCTGCAGGTTGTGGAGGGCTGATATCATGGCAAAGCTGACCAAGAAGCAGAAGTCGCTGGCCGAAAAGCTCGGCGACAACCAGAAGCTCCATGGCGTTGAAGCGGCCATCCAGCTGCTCAAGGATCTCAAGACCACCAAGTTCGACGAAACTCTCGAAATTTCGCTGAACCTGGGCGTCGATCCGCGCCACGCCGACCAGATGGTCCGTGGCATGGTGACGCTGCCTTCGGGCACGGGCAAGACCGTCAAGGTCGCCGTGTTCGCACGCGGTGACAAGGCCGAAGCCGCTCTCGCCGCTGGCGCTGACAAGGTGGGTGCCGAAGACCTGCTCGAAGACATGCAGAACGGCAACCTCGATTATGGCCGCGTGATCGCCACGCCGGACATGATGGGCGTCGTCGGCCGCCTCGGCAAGGTGCTGGGTCCCAAGGGCCTGATGCCGAACCCGAAGCTGGGCACCGTCACCCCGAACGTCGCAGAAGCGGTCAAGGCAGCCAAGGGCGGCCAGATCGAATTCCGCGTTGAAAAGGCCGGCATCATCCACGGCGGTCTGGGCAAGCTCTCGTTCACCAACGAACAGCTCAAGGCGAACTTCGACGCTTTCGTCGATGCCATCGTCAAGGCCAAGCCGGCTGGTTCCAAGGGCAAGTATGTCCAGAAGGTGGGCGTCAGCTCGTCGATGGGCCCGGGCCTGAAGATCGACCTGACGGAAATCCAGGGCGCCTGATCGCCTGACCTTCCGAGAGGAAACACAAAAGGCCGGGAGGGGAAACCTTCCGGCCTTTTTGTTGGTGCTTGACCGAATCTCCACATTATGCTGAACATGTGTTCAAACAAGTGCGTTCAGCGCGCCAAGATCTGTCGGGAGAAGAGCCGTGGCCATCCGTTTCGAAGACATCAAGCCGAAGATCGGCAGCCGCATCCTGTGGGATGACCGCGCTGACCTGTTCACTGAGGAAGCCGCCGCCGCCATTCGCGCCAAGGTGGAGGAACGCACTGTGGTGGTCTTCCCCAAGGTCGACCTGACCGACGAAGAGCAATTGCGCATCACCGACCTGATGGGCGGGCGCATCCGCATTACCGGGCGCAATAATGTGCAGGAAATCGAGAACGACGACGTTTACCAGGTGACGCTCGACGCGAAGATCAACCCGCAGCCCGAATATGTCCTCGGCACCTTTTTCTGGCACATGGACGGCATCACCATCGATACCCCGCCGCCCTTCGCCACGCTGCTGTCGTGCCGGCGCAAGGCGCCGCAAGGCGGGCAGACCGAATTTGCCAGCACCTATGCCGCCTATGAAGGCCTGCCCGAGGCGGAGAAGGCGGCGCTTGAGGGACTGAAGGCGGTCCACTCGGTCAAGGCCAGCCTCCGCCATATCGAAGACGCCATCCCCGAAAAGGTGCGCGACGCGGTGATCGGCATCGGCCTGATCAAGGAGCACCCGATCGTCTGGACCCATGACAGCGGCCGCAAGTCGATGATCATCGGCACCACGGCTGACCATGTTGCCAACATGCCCATCCCGCAAGGCCGCGCGCTGCTGATCCGCTTGCAGGAATGGGCAGCCCAGCCGGACTATTCCTATCGCCACGAATGGGAAGAAGGCGACTTTGCGGTCTGGGACAACACCGGTGCCATGCACCGCGTGATCCCCTATGACGAACGCTCGGGCCGCATGATGCACCGCACGACGATTGCCGGGACGGAGACGATCAACTAGCCTGCCGCGCATGATGCGCCTGATCGCCCTCGCCGCCGCAACCGCCGCGCCCACCCCCGCGCCGGTCACCCATGCCGCGCTTGACGTGCCGCAGGAGCACGGGGCGCAAGTCGTCATCGTCCAGAGCCGCGAGTTTCCGTCCGGGGCAGAGGCTGGCTGGCACGTCCATCCCGGCACTGAAACAGCCGTGGTGATCAGCGGCGAGATGGAGATGATCACGGCCGGCGGCGTGCGCCGCTATGGCCCGGGCGAGAGCTTCACCATGCCGCGCGGCGCGGCGCACAACGGGTTCAATGCGGGCAAGGATACCGCCCGCGTGGTCATAACTCTGGTGGTCGACAAGGGCGCACCGCCTCGCCAGCCGGTTGCCGCACCCGGCGGGCGTTAATCGGCGGTCGTCGGGTCGATCGTCGAGCGCACTTCGCTGATGCGGTTGGCGGGGAAGCCGGCAGTTTCGGCGTGCTGGCGGATCAGGTCTTCGCTCGGCGCGCGGTAGATGCAGTAGATCTTGTCGTCCGTTACATAGCTGTGCACCCACTGGATTTCGGGACCGAGGTCACGCAGCACTGAACAGCTCTGCTGCGATGCGCCTTTGAGCTCTGCAGTGCCAAGTCCGCCGACGCCTGGCATATCTCTTTCGATCACGAATTGCGGCATGGTGCTTTCTCCTGAACGATCGGGAAGCTGCAAGCTGCGCGCCATGGCGGCGCTTGTCCAGCGCGGTCTACGGCGCGAGGTTCGCCGCCGTATAACACTCGACCAAATAGGCCAGCGGCTTGCCATCGGGTAGGATCAGCCGGGCGAGGTGGGTGCTGATCGTTTCGGCGGGGCAATTGTCCGCCGGGCCTTTGACCGTGTCGATAGCTTCCCGGCGAAAGCGCAGCGGGGCAGCGACCTTGCCGAAGGGCGTGTTGGTGGTGGCCAGCGCGGCGTTCATCTCGGGCGTCAGGCGGCTCGGCACGTACCAGTTCCACGCGATCGACAGCGTCTTGTCGCCGCAATCGAGGTGGACGTGGCGCATGGTGAAGTGGTCGCGGCTGCCGATGCCGAGCAGGCGGCGCATCTTTGCCGGCGGATCGTTCGAAGACACCTGCCGCCGGTCACTGGCGGTGATCTGCGCCGGGCTGGCGATCTGCCGCACTGCGCACCATTCGCCGAGGGCAACGGTGGCGCTGTCATGTTCGGCCAGTTTGGCCTCGAATTGGTCGAGCGTGGCGGGGGCGCTCGCCAGAAGGGCCAGGGCGGCGCTAAATGCCACCGGGAATCGCCGGCCGGTCCATCGCGTCCAGTCCTTCGGCAAGGGCGCGGCAGCAGGCGGCGAGGTCTTCCGCATCGACCGAGCGGACGACGAAATTCGCTCCCGTGCGGCCATCGCGCCAGAAGGGGTAGGAGCCGATCTGGCAAGTCTCATGCGCCTTTTCGGTGGCGCGCAGCATGTCGGCGACTTCGCTTTCCTGCACCCAGCATCCGACCGTCTCGCACAGCAGCACTGCGCCGCCCTCTAGCGTGCCCGATAGCGCATCGAGCATGCCGCTGGTGATCTGCGGTACGCCCGCCATGATGAACACGTTCTCCGCCCGGATGCCCGGAGCACCGGTGTAGCGGTTGGGGATCAGACTCGCGCCCTCGGGTACGCGCGCCATGCGCAGACGCGCATCGGTGAGGCCACCGCGCGTTTCGTAATAGTCTTCGAGGATGGCGCGGGCTTCGGGGTGGACGATCACGTCAACGCCCAGCGCCGCGGCAATGGCATCGACGGTGATGTCGTCATGCGTCGGGCCGATGCCGCCGGTGGTGAACAGGTAGTCATTACGGGCACGCAGCGCGTTCACCGCCTCGGCAATCGCCGCCATGTCATCGGCGACGACGCGCACCTCCTTGAGGCGGATGCCCTGGATCTGCAGCCAAGAGGCGACCTGCGCGATGTTCTTGTCATGCGTGCGGCCGGACAGGATCTCGTCACCAATGACGATGAGGGCGGCGGTGTAGATGCGGGATTCGGCCATCTGGTGTGGTTAGGGGAAACTTGTGCGCGGGTGAAGTCCTCTCTCCCCTCCCGCAGGCGGGAGGGGGACTAAGCCGCCTCCTTCGCCTTGGCCTTGGAAAACTTCATCAGGCCATCGTTGATTTCGGCTGTCTCCAACTCCTTCTTGTCCTCGCGGTAGAACATGTGGATGCGCCAAGGCGCGGTGGTCGCGCTTTTGGGGATCATGTGCTTGCCGCGCTGGAGATAGCCGGAGGAGAACAGGTCAAACGGCTGGGTCTCTTCCAGTCCGTGATCGGCGGGCAGCGTCGGGGTTGCCGTATCGACGCCCCACTTGTCCATATGGCGCAGCAGTTTCACCACCCAGTCGGTGACGATATCAACCCGCAGCGTCCATCCGGCATTGAGATAGCCGAACAGCACGAACAGGTTCGGCACGTTCGACAACATCGAATCGCGGTACCAGAAGTGATCGGCGACGGTCACTGGCGCGCCATCGACGCTGACCTGCACCTTACCCAAGGTCGAGAGCCTGAGGCCGGTGGCGGTGACGATGACGTCGGCTTGCAACTTGCGCCCGTCTTCCAGTTCGATGCCATCGGCCACGACCTGCTTGATCTTTGCCGTCACCACCGAGGCGTCGCCTTCACGAATGGCCTTGAACATGTCGCCGCCGGGAACGAGGCACATGCGCTGCTCCCACGGCTTGTAGGGCGGGGTGAAGTCAGGCGCGTTCCACGCCGGGCCAAGTTCCTTCTTCAGGATTCCCTGCAGGAAATTGGCCACGCCTTCGGGCGCGCTCTTGCATTTGTGGAACAGGTATTCGTGGAGGTACTGCGCTTTTTCGCGGTTGATCTTCCACGCCAGCTTTTCCGGCAGCCAGCGCTTCAGCCGGTTGGCCCACTTGTCCTGCCACGGGCGCACGCCGTACCATGTCGGCGTGCGTTGCAGCATGGTGACATGCGCCGCCTTGCCGGCCATCGACGGCACGATTGTAACCGCCGTCGCGCCCGAGCCTATGATCACCACCTGCTTGCCGGAGTAGTCGTAATCCTGCGGCCAGAACTGCGGGTGGATGACCTTGCCTTTGAAATCCGCAATGCCGGGAATGTCGGCCTCGTGCGGCTGGTCGTAATCGTAATAGCCGGTGCCCATGAAAAGGAAGCGCGCCGCCCATTCCCTGTCGCTGCCATCGGACTGCCGGGCGCGCACGGTCCACAGGCCGGTCTCGCTGTTCCACGCGGCGCTTTCCACGTGCTGGCCAAAGCGCATCTTGGCCGCAATGCCGTTGTCGGCGACGACCTGCCCCAGATAGTCCCTGATCTCTTCCGCCGTGGCAAAGGCGTTTTCCTTGCGCCACGGTGCGAAGTCATAGGCAAAGGTGTGCATGTCCGAATCCGAACGGATGCCCGGATAGCGGAACAGGTCCCATGTGCCGCCCAACTGCTCGCGCCGGTCAAGCATGACATAGGTCTTGTTCGGGCAGCCCTTGGCCAGTTTGGCAGCCATGCCGATGCCGGAAATCCCGGCGCCGACGATGATCATGTCGAACACTTCGCTGGCGGCCATGCAGTCCTTCTCCGTTGTTGACAGCAGTGTAAGCAGGTTCTGCGGCGATTGCCAGCCTGCGTTTCTCTTGCAACAAGGCCAGTCATGCCAGTGATTGCCTCGCGCCGCTATACCCATGGAATTGCCTCGATCCACGCGCTGACCATCGATGGCGTGCCGCGTCAGGCCCTGTCTGAGGGCCAGTTTGACTGGATTGGCCTTGCCGAACCGCAAGCGGAGGAGATGCAATTGCTCGCCGCGCAGTTCGGCCTGCACCCGCTGGCGGTGGAAGATGCGCTCAACCCGCAGCAATTGCCCAAGGTGGAGGTCTACAAGAACCACCTGTTCATCGTCGCCCGCACGGCATCGATGGATGCGGGCGAGGCGATTTCCTATGGCCAGACGGCGCTGTTCCTCGGCAAGGACTTCATCATCACTGTGCGCTTCGGTTCAAACCGCGCCCACCACGAACTGCGCCAGCGGCTGGAAATCGATTCCGAACGGCTGACCGAGGGCACCGACTTCGTCGCCCATGCCATCCTTGATTTCATCGTCGATGGCTATCAGCCGCTGATCGACCGGCTGGAGGAATCGGTGCAGACCATGGAGGACCGGGCGATCCACTCGTTCCCCGAACAGTCGACCATCCGCCGCATCTTCCGCCTGCGCCGCCAGCTGCGCCGTTTCGAACGGATCGTCGGCCCAATGGAGGAAGTTTGCGAGCGGCTGTCCGCCACCGACCTGCCCTATATCGACGAAAGCGCCCACGTCTGGTTCCGCGACGTGCTCGACCATATGCGCCGCACCCACGCCCGGATGCGCGGCCTCAAGGAAACGCTGGCGAGCATCGTTGAAACCGCCAGCCTGCTCGAAGCGCACCGGCAAGGCGAAATGACTCGCAAACTGGCCGCATGGGCGGCGATCCTTGCCGTGCCCACGGCGATTGCCGGGATCTATGGCATGAACTTCGATTTCATGCCCGAACTGCGCTGGCAGTACGGGTATCCTTTGGTGTTGGGTGTGATCGGTGCGATCTGCGGCGGGCTGTGGATCCGGTTCCGGCGTATCCACTGGCTATAGGGTCTCCCCGATAGGCACCTATCGAAAATGCACATTTGACTAGCTGCGCGCCCCGGCCCGATGATCGGATCGACAGGGAGCTGGACATGACCCACGCAATATCTAGACGAAGCCTGCTGGAAGGCTGCAGTGGACTTGCGGCCGGGGCCTTGATGGGCAATGCGGCTTTCGCGAAAGAGCCGGCGACGAAGCAGGCCGCCCGCATGCGGGTGATTATCGACAACGATGTTGCGGGCGATCCCGATGGCCTGTTCCAGTTGGCCCATTTCGTCATGTGCCCGTCGGTGTCGATCCCGCTCGTCATCGGCACGCATTACAGGGATTTCGGCGAGGCGGACCTTGTCCCGGAAAAGGGCAGGGCCTCGGCCAGGAAGGCAGAAGAACTGCTGAGGTTTTTCCCGGCGATGCAGCGCCCGCCGGTGATCGCGGGCAACGGCCAACCTATCCCGTCGCGGTCCCAGCCCGGCACCAGCCCGGCGAGCGCCGCGATCATCCGCGAGGCGATGCGCGATGATGTCAAGGCGCCGCTCTATTACGCAGCAGGCGGTAGTCTCACCGAGATCGCTCTGGCCTGGCTGGCAGAGCCGAAGATTGGCAAGAGGCTCAAGCTGCTGTGGATCGGCGGCGCTGAACATGCCGGCCTTGCGATCGCTCCCGCCGGACCGGGCGAAGCCGAATACAACTTCAGCCTTGATCGTCTTGCCGCCCAGATCGTGTTCAACGAATCCGATATCGAAATCTGGCAAGTGCCGCGCAATGCCTTCCGGCAGATGCTCGTTGGGGTGAGCGAGCTGGAAGAACTGGCGCGGCTCGGGCCGTTGGGGCGTTATCTTCGCCAGCAGGTGATCCAGACCGAGGCCAGGCTGGCCAAGAACCTGCCCAGCGTCATCTACAGCCAGGGAGAAACCTACGCCCTTGGCGATTGCGCGCTGGTGACGCTGACGGCGCTGCAATCGGCGTTTCAGCCCGATACCTCGTCAAGCCGCCATAGCCTGCGACCGACACCGAACCTCATGCTGGACGGCAGCTACGTTGCGAATCCGGCGGGACGGCCGATGCGGATCTATGACGTGGTCGATTCCGGCCTGACCTGGCGGGATATGCTGGCTAAACTGCGCTATCGCTGAAGCAGGCGCCCACTGACTGGGCCTACCCGCACTGGCCCCGGTGCAGCAGCTTGTGATCGGCCAGCACCAGAGCCATCATCGCCTCGACCACCGGCACGCCGCGGATGCCGACGCAGGGGTCGTGGCGGCCCTTGGTGAACATCTCGGTCGCTTCGCCATCGCGGTTGATGGTCTGCTGCGGGGTGAGGATCGAACTGGTCGGCTTGAACGCCACGCGCACCCGCACGGGCTGGCCGGTGGAGATACCGCCTGCGATGCCGCCGGCATGGTTGGCGAGGAAATCTGGGCCATCTTCACCTGGAGTCGATGACGGCCGCATGGGATCGGCATTGCCTTCACCGGTCAGCCGCGCGGCGGCGAAACCGTCGCCGATTTCCACGCCCTTCACCGCGTTGATACCCATCATGGCGGCGGCAAGGTCAGCGTCGAGCTTGCCGTAAAGCGGCGCGCCCCAGCCGGCGGGAACGCCGGTCGCTTCGCATTCGACGACGGCACCGACTGACGATCCGGCCAGCCGCGCTTCGTCAACCAGCACTTCCCAGCGCTTGGCAGCTTCGGCATCGGGGCAGAAGAACGGGTTGTTGCCGATCTCGGCGAAGTCGAAATTGTCCATGACTATGGCATCGCCGCCGATTTCGGAGACCCAGGCGCGCACGGTCACTTCGGGAATGACCAGCCGCGCCACAGCGCCCGCCGCAACCCGCGCCGCCGTTTCGCGCGCGGAAGACCGCCCGCCGCCGCGATAGTCGCGGAAGCCGTACTTGGCGTCATAGGCATAATCGGCATGGCCCGGGCGATAGGCCTTGGCGACTTCGGAATAGTCCTTCGATCGCTGGTCGACGTTCTCGATCATCAGGCTGATCGGGGTGCCGGTGGTCTTGCCTTCGAACACCCCCGAGAGGATCTTCACCGCGTCGGGTTCCTGTCGCTGCGTGGTGAACTTTGACTGTCCGGGCCGCCGCGCATCTAGGAACGGCTGAATCGCCGCTTCGTCCAGCGCCAGCCCCGGAGGACAGCCATCGACGACAGCGCCCAGCGCCGGCCCGTGGCTCTCGCCCCAGGTGGTGAAACGCAGCAGACGGCCGAAAGTGTTGACGCTCATGGGGCAGCCTTTTGCCGAGAATGATTGATTTGTCCACTTTGCCGGTTAGAGCCGGTGCGGGAAGAGGGAGCGCAAGCGCCGCCATGTTCATCACCGTGTTCCGCAACCGCAAGCGCGCCGGGTTCGACGCCGCCGCCTATGAAGCTGACGCCGCGCACATGATCGACCTTGCCTCCGCGATGGCCGGCTTCCGTTCGATCAAGACCTTCCACGCCGATGACGGCGAGGTCGTGACGATATCCGAATGGGACAGCGAGGCCCACGCGAAGGCCTGGGGCCGCCATCCCGAACACGCGGTGGTCCAGTCGCGCGGGCGCAGTGACTATTACGAAAGCTACGCCAGCATTTCGATGAACGACCCGCGCGTCAGCAGCTTTGGAGGGCATGAGGGATGAGCGAAGCGGATCGCGTCAACCTCTCCTGCCTGTGCGGACAAGTCAAAATTGCGATCAACCAGCGCCCTGACTATGTTCACGCGTGCAATTGCACATTGTGCGCCAAGACAGGCGCACACTGGTCCTATTTTCATCCCTCTGAAGTCCGGATTGAGGGGAGAACGAGACAATACCGCCGGGCTGACAAGGACGATCCCTCGGCCAGCATCCACTTTTGCCCGGAGTGCGGTTCAACGACGCATTTCACCCTCACGGAAAGCGCCATTTCGCAATATGGCAATGTGCAACTGGGAGCGAACATGCTGCTGGCGGAACCAGGCGATCTTGTCGGGGTGGAACTGCGGTATCCCGATGGGCGAGCGTGGTCAGGCGGGGAAGATTTCGGCTATGTGCGCGTGCCAAGCATAATCGGCGACAATGCTGCCTCAGAATAATTGCTACGCACTGACTGGCACCGGAGCGGTGCGGGGCAGAGTGGAAAGGGTTTTGCAGTGACGGTTACGATGTTCGGAATTCCCAACTGCGACACGGTAAAGAAGGCCCGCACCTGGCTGGACGGGCAGGGCATCGCCTACACCTTCCGCGACTACAAGAAGCAGGGCGCCGACGCTGCACAAGTCGCGCGCTGGTGCGACGTGGCGGGCTGGGAAAAGGTGCTCAACCGCGCCGGCACCACCTTTCGCAAACTGCCCGAGGCGGACCGTGAAGGCTTGGACGCTGCCAAGGCCGTGGCGCTGATGGTCGCCAACCCGAGCTGCATCAAGCGCCCCATCGTCGAGCATCCCGCTGGCCTTCTGGTCGGCTTCAAGTCCGATGAATGGACGGCGGCCTTCGCATGATCGTCAGCCCCGAAACGCTGTTCTGGCTCGAATGGGCGGCCGCGGGCTTTGGTGTGATGAACATCGCGCTGCTCATCTTCCGCAGCCACTGGAACTACCTGTTCGGGCTGGTCATGGTGGCGCTCTATTTCTTCGTCTTCTGGGAACAGGCACTGTTCGCCGAGGCTGTGCTGCAGGTGTTCTTCTTCGCCGCACAGGGCTGGGGCTGGTGGCTTTGGCTGCGCGTTGGCGGCGATGACCACAAGGTCGAGGTGCGCTGGCTCGATTGGCGCAGCCGCTGGGTCTGGCTGGTCGCGATGGCGGCTATCAGCGTCAACCTATCGTGGCTGATGGAGAAGTACACCACCGCCTCGGCCCCGTGGATCGATACGCCGATCGCGGTGTTCAGCGTCGGCGCGCAGATCCTGCTCGCCTTCCGCCGGATCGAGAACTGGGTGCTGTGGGTGGTGATCGATATCGTGTCGATCTGGCTCTACATCATGCGCGACCTTGAACCGACCGCCGGGCTCTATGGCGGCTTCCTTGTGATGAGCCTGTTCGGCCTGAAGGAATGGACCGAAGCGGCGCGCAAGACCCCCGAGGCCGAGCGCTTCGCGTGATTGCCGTCTGCTTCCATGGGGTTGAAAGCACCGGCAAGTCATTGCTGGCGGCAAAGCTCTCGGCTGACCTTGGGTGCGCGTGGGTGCCCGAATATGGCCGCGAATATTGCGAAGCGCATGGCACCGACCTGACCATGGCGGACCTGCTCGCCATCGCCGAAGGACAGGCGCGCGCGGTTGAATCGGCTGCGGCGAAGCGGCCCGCGCTGTTGATCCTCGACACCGATCAGTTGATGACTGCCGCCTGGGCGCAGATGCTGTTTGGCGATGTGCCGCCGGTGCTGATGGCCTATCCCAAGGCGGACCATTACCTCCACTTCGCCGCCGACGTGCCGTGGATCGATGATGGTACCCGCTTTTTCGGCACGGCAGGCGAGCGCGCCCGGTTCGATACCATCGCCCGCGCCGTGCTGGTCGATGCCGGGATCACCGCACTGGAAATAGCCGGAGACTGGGCAGAACGCGAGGCGGGAGTGCGGCAGGCACTGGCAGAATTCCGCGCCAAGGCTTGACCTTTCGGCCAAAACGCGTTTTGCATTCGGCCAAATCAAAAGGGCGGCGCAGCACCATGGATTTCTTCAAGGCACTCATCCCCGGCACGATCCTGACCTTGGTCGTCAGCGCGATTTTCGGCTCGGCGCGGTCGAAGGCCGGATACCTCAACGTGTCGCATGAAATGATCCAGGGCGTCGGCTTCTACTGGTCGTGGACGCTGTTCATTGCCTCCACCCTGCTGGCCTGGGCGATCTTCGCCATGTCGCCGAAATGACCTTGCGTGGTTGGGCGCTGGCGGCAGCGCTCGTTCTGTCCGGGCCGGCGATTGCTGCCCCGTCCGATGCACCGGGTGACACCGCCCGCGCCAAGGCGGTCATCACCCGTACCAAAACCACCGGCACGACCTATGCGGTCTATACCTGGACGGTGATCCGGTTGAAAGGCGCGGAACCGGTCGAGGAATGGTCGGCCGAGTTCAATTCCGGCAAGCTCCACCGCGTCGAGACCCCGCGCGACCGGGTGGTGGCCAATTGCCAGCGCAAGACCGCCGCGCATTATTCGCTGACCGATGGCACCACCAAGTCCGGCGCGGCGATTGCCAACACCGCCTGCGGCATCGCTTATGACGATGCGATCCGGCAGATCGCCTGGCTCGGCAAACATCCGTCTCCCTGGGGCGAGGTTGACCGGGTGCGGCTGTGGGGTGCCGGGCTGATCCGCACTTATGATGTGACCAAGGCCGGCGTCATCGTTTCAAGCACTTTCGCGCCGGAGGACAATCCCGGCAAGGCGATGCTCGAAATGAGGACAGTGGCGCTCGAAAAGCGACTGCCGAAAGGCGCGATCTTCTCACGCGCCTCGCTGGCGCGCAGCGTGGTTGCGATGAAGTTTACTCTGCCGCCACGGCCGTGACGATGTAGTTCAGCGCGAGGTCGGCCGAAAGGTGCAGGCCGCGCGTCGGCGACCACGAAATGCCCCTGGGTTCGCGCATCACCATTCCGGCATTGGCCAGCAGATCGCGCAGTTCATCGGGCGTGGCAAAGTCGCTCCAATTGTGCGTACCGCGCGGCACCATGCCGAGCCGCTCTGCCCCTTCGACCAGCAACAGCTTCGATTGCGGCGTGCGGTTGGGGCAGGAGAGGACCATGAGACCGCCGGGAGCCAGAGCGCCGGCCAGCGCCGCGATGAAAGCGGGCTTGTCGGCCACGTGCTCGATCACTTCCAGCGCGGTGACCAGATCGAATCCGGACAGGCCCAGCGCGCCGATCTCGCCGCAGCGATAGTCGATGGAAAGGCCGCCGCCCGCGGCGTGGGACTTCGCCGCGGCAATGTTTTCTTCTGCCGCATCAACCCCGGTTACCGCTGCGCCCAGCCGGGCGAGCGGTTCGCACAGCAACCCCGCACCGCAGCCGACATCGAGCGCACGCTTGCCCGAAAGGGGCCGGATCGCGCGGGAATCGCCGCGCCAGTGGTGGTCCACCGCCTCGCGCAGGAAGGCCAGCCGCACCGGGTTCAGCTTGTGGAGCATGGCGGATGAGCCCTTCGGGTCCCACCAGTCCGCCGCCAGACTGCCGAAATGCGCAGCTTCGCTTTCCCTGATCGTTGTTGCATTCGCCATGCGCCCTTCCTAAAGCGCCCCCGCCGCGCGGGGAAGGGCTTGCGCGCAAGAATCTTACGATTGTCGAACCCTAAGGAGCCTCAAATTGGCCCGCATCGTGATGAAATTCGGCGGCACCTCGATGGCCGGCACCGAGCGCATTCGCCGCGTCGCGCGGATCGTCCAGCGCCAGCAGGCGGCTGGCCATGAAGTGGCGGTGGTCGTCTCGGCCATGTCGGGCGAGACCGACCGGCTGGTGAACTTCTGCCGCGAGGCGGACCCGCTTTACGATCCTGCCGAATATGACGTCGTCGTGGCTGCAGGCGAACAGGTCACTTCTGGCCTGCTGGCCATGCACCTGCAGGCGATCGGCGCCAAGGCGCGCTCGTGGCTCGGCTGGCAATTGCCGGTGCGGACTGACGATGCCCATGCCAAGGCACGGATCGAGGGGATCGATTCCGACGCACTGCTTGCATCGATGGCGGCGGGCGAGATTGCCGTGATCCCGGGCTTTCAAGGCGTCACCGCCGGAGGCCGCATCACCACGCTGGGGCGCGGCGGATCTGACACGTCTGCGGTTGCCGTGGCAGCAGCCATCGGCGCCGACCGCTGCGACATCTACACCGACGTTGACGGGGTCTATACCACCGACCCGCGCATCGTCGCCAAAGCGCGCAAGCTGAAGTACGTGACCTATGAGGAAATGCTCGAACTGGCTTCGGTCGGCTCGAAGGTCCTCCAGACCCGCTCGGTCAGCCTTGCCATGAAGGAAAAGGTGCGGGTTCAGGTGCTCTCGTCATTCATTGACGACGATGCCCCCGCCGCCGACACCATCCCCGGAACCATGATCGTCTCTGACGAAGAACTAGAGGGCATCGATATGGAACGCCAGCTCATCACCGGCATCGCCGCCGACAAGAACGAAGCCAAGATCACCCTGACCCGCATTGCCGACCGGCCGGGCGCGGTGGCGCAGATCTTCGGTCCGCTGGCGGCTGCCAATATCAACGTCGACATGATCATCCAGAACATCGCCAAGGACAAGGGCGAGACCGATGTGACCTTCACCGTCCCCGGCGCCGACCTTGCCCGCACGCAGGCGCTGCTGGAATCGCAGAAGGAAGCGATCGGCTATTACCGCATGATCAGCGACGGCAAGGTCGCCAAGATCTCAGTCGTCGGTGTCGGCATGAAGAGCCACGCCGGCGTCGCCGCCACCATGTTCCGCAGCCTCGCGGACCGCGGGATCAACATTCAGGCGATCTCCACCAGCGAGATCAAGGTATCAGTGCTGATCGACGCGGACGAGACCGAACTCGCCGTCCGCGTGCTGCATTCGGCCTATGAGCTGGACGCGAGCGACGAGGCGGCTTGAGGCTGCTTGATCCTCCCCAGATTTGCACAGCACATCTGGGGAGGTGGCTCGTCCAAAGGACGAGACGGGAGGGGCATCGGAGCGCTGGCAAAGAACCCCTCCGTCACCGCTACGCGGTGCCACCTGCCGATTTACACTTTGTGAAAATGGAGAGGATTTGGGCGCGAATGCGCTCGCCACATAAAACCCCGCCCCCGGGCTTGTGAACCGGGGGCGGGGGCGACCCGGGCGGCAAGGAGGCAGCCGCCGGGCTATTGCGTGACGCTCAGATCAGGTCGAAGCGGTCGGCGTTCATCACCTTGGTCCAGGCCTTGACGAAGTCGGTTACGAACTTCGCTTCGTTGCCGTTCTCGGCATAGACTTCGGCAATCGCGCGCAGTTGTGAGTTGGAACCCAAGACCAGGTCGGCGCGGGTGGCGCGCCAGGTCTCGCCGCCGCTGGTGCGGTCGGTGGCGATGAACTCCTCCTCGTCGCTGCCCTCGGCCGCTTTCCAGACGTTGGTCATGCTCAGCAAGTTGACGAAGAAGTCATTGGTCAGCTCGCCGGGGCGGTGCGTGAACGATCCGTGGCCGCGCCCGCCGTGGTTGGCACCCAGCACGCGCAGGCCGCCGATCAGCACGGTCATTTCCGGTGCCGAAAGCCCGAGCAGCGATGCCTTGTCGAGCATCAGTTCCTCGGTCCGGATCCGCAGCTTCTTGGGCAGGTAATTGCGGAAGGCATCGGCCTGCGGTTCAAGCACGGCGAAGCTTTCCGCATCGGTCAGCGCTTCGCTGGCATCGCCGCGTCCGCCGACGAAGGGCACGGTGATCGCGTGACCCGCCGCCTTGGCCGCCGTTTCCACGCCGACCACGCCGCCCAGCACGATGGTATCGGCGAGCGACAGCGATGTGCCGGCGCGCAGGTAATCGAGCTGGACGAGGACCTTGGCCAGTTCAGCCGGCTCGTTGACTTCCCAGTCCTTCTGCGGGGCAAGGCGAATGCGCGCGCCGTTGGCCCCGCCGCGGTGGTCCGAGCGGCGATAGGTGCTGGCCGAGGCCCAGGCGGTCTTGACCAGCTGGCTGACCGACAGACCCGAACGCGCTATCTTTTCCTTCAGCGCGGCGACTTCGCCCTCTGTCGGCAGGGTGCCGGCGGGGACCGGGTCCTGCCAGATCAGGTCTTCGGCCGGCACTTCGGGGCCGAGGTAGCGCGCCTTGGGTCCCATGTCGCGGTGCGTCAGCTTGAACCAGGCGCGGGCGAAGGCATCCTTGAAGGCTTCGTGATCGGTGCGAAACTTCTCCGAGATCACGCGCAGTTCGGGGTCCATCTTCAGCGCCATGTCGGCCGTGGTCATCATCGTCGGCACCTTGACCGAGGCGTCCCATGCCGCCGGGGCCATGTCTTCGGGCTTCTGGTTCACCGGCTGCCACTGGTGCGCGCCGGCTGGGCTCTTGACCAGTTCGTAGTCGTAATCGAGCAGCAGGCGGAAATAGTTGGCCGACCATTCCGTGGGTGTGTTCACCCAGCTGCCTTCGATGCCGCTGGTGATGGTGTGGCGGCCCACGCCGCTTTCGTAGGTGCTGAGCCAGCCAAGGCCCATCGCGGTGATGTCGCCGCCTTCCGGCGAGACGCCGACCAGCGAGGCATCGCCTGCGCCATGCGCCTTGCCAAAGGTGTGCCCGCCGGCGGTGAGCGCGACGGTTTCCTCATGGTTCATCGCCATGCGTTCGAAGGTGATCTTGATGTCGCGCGCCGATTGCAGCGGATCGGGAACGCCGCCCGGACCTTCCGGATTGACGTAGATCAGGCCCATCTGGATCGCCGCGAGCGGGTTTTCGAGGTCTGCCTGATCGTCAGGACGGATGCGGGTGAGGTTGCCTTCCTCGCCCACCCACTTTTCTTCCTGGCCCCAGTAAATGTCCTTCTCCGGCTCGAAAACGTCCTTGCGGCCGCCGCCGAAGCCGAACACCGGCCCGCCCATCGATTCAATCGCGACATTGCCCGCCAGGACGAACAGGTCAGCCCACGAGATGTGCTTGCCGTACTTCTGCTTGATCGGCCACAGCAGCCGGCGCGCCTTGTCGAGGTTGCCGTTGTCGGGCCACGAATTGAGCGGGGCGAAGCGCTGCTGTCCGCTGTTGGCCCCGCCGCGGCCGTCTGCCGTGCGGTACGTGCCGGCCGCGTGCCAGGCCATGCGGATGAAGAACGGGCCGTAGTGGCCATAGTCCGCCGGCCACCACGGCTGGCTGTCGGTCATCAGTGCGGTCAGGTCTGCCTTGAGCGCATGATAATCGAGCGCGTTGAACGCCTCGGCATAGTCGAAGTCGGCGCCCATCGGGTCCGCCGGACCATAGGGGGCGAGGAGGTCCACGGCGAGGGCATCGGGCCACCAGTCGCGGTTTGTGCGGCCCAGCAGCGCGCGCACGCCGCCATCGTTGTGGAAGGGGCAACTGCCGCCGCTCATCTTGCCGGTATTTGCGTTCATGATCCTGCTCCTGCGAAATGTGATTCGGTATGGAGCAATGATGGCGCATGTCATTGATCGATGTCAGCGATCAAACATGGTTTCTATAGTTGAGGAAAGCGATTAGTCTCGCGCCGTCGCATCCTACCGGTCAAACGGTAACCCGCCCGCGGTTTGCACCCAGGGCAGGAGCGACTCGACGGGCCCGGGCTTGCCACCCGTGGCTTGGGAACGCCCCCGCAGAGCCGTGATCGGTTGCAGGATGCCACCCCTTTGCGGCGATCCGGGCCGGAGCAAGGATGGTTCTCAGCCGAGCAGCCACGTTCCCATCAGGCGATCGGGCAGGAAGGAAAACAGGCCGGGCAGGGCCAGCGCGCCCAGATAAAGGCCCATGAGCGCTTTGCGGTGGCCGGCAATGTCACCCCGGCGGATCGTGGCAACGGCCTGCCATGCACCGTGAAGCGTCAGGGGCACGAACAGGTGGATCGGGCTGAACTGGCCGTCGTTGGCCTGCCGGATGAACAGGGCGGACAGCGCGGTAACGACCATCAGCAGCACCCAGATCTTGCCCAGAAACTTGTGGCGCGGCGTGCCCTTGCGTGACAGCATCAGCCACGCACCCAGCGGCACGGCGGGCAACACGGCGGCCACGTGGATCGCCACGGCTACCAGATGCGCGCCGGGATGATCGGGTGAGAGGCCGGCGGCATAGCGGATGATTGCCAAGGCGCATGCGGCGGTGAGGCCCGCCCCGACAAGACCGACAGCGGCGCGGGTGAGCGGGCCGAGCTCAAGCGATGTATGGCGCGGTGCGGTGTGGCTGGACGTTGCAGGAATGGTGGCGGTCATGGTCAGGCTCTCCGGTCAGGTGGCGAACCCGTCCTGCCGCGCTGCCGTTCGCGGGCAAGCGCGCTTGCGGGAAAGGTTCCCCGCCTTGCGCGAATGGTGCGGGAAACCTGGCGCTTGCCACTTTACGAAGCGCGAACGGGCGCTAGTTCTGGCTGGGATGACCGACAGTTCCACCGCAGCGAAGGCACCGCATCCCGCGCGGCAGGTCATCATCGACCTTGCGGTGATGACGCTCATCGGTTTCGTGCTGGCGTTGATCGGGCCGTTCGGCAGCTTTGCCGCGCCGTTTCCGCAGCGGCTGATCTACTGGCTCGGCCTCGCCTGGGCGGGCTATGCCTGTTACCGGCCGATTGGTGGGCTGACCGCGCGGCTGGGCCCGGTGCTTGACCTGCCCGAATGGTCGCTGTGGCTGATCGCCTGCCTGATCGCGACCGTGCCGATGACGATCGTCGTCTGGCTGGTCAGTGCCATGCCGGGGCCGCTGGTCGTGCCACCGGCGGGGGCATGGATCGAAACCTATGGCTATGTGCTGGCGATTGGCGGCATGGTGACGATGGTGTTCTACCTCGTCCAGTCGAAGCCCGTCGCGCCTGAGCCTGCGCCTTCCGCCATGCCGCAGCCGTTGCCTGTCGCAGAGGTTGCAGCGCCCCCGCCGCAGCCGCGCCTGTTCGAACGCCTGCCGCCGGGGCTGGGGACCGATCTCGTCGCGCTGGAGATGGAGGACCATTACCTGCGCGTTCACACCGCGCTGGGGTCCGACCTCATCCTGCTGCGGATGCGCGATGCCGTGGCTGAACTTGATGGCATTGACGGCGTTCAGGTCCATCGCAGCTGGTGGGTGGCGCGCGGCGCGGTTCACGGCGTGGAGCGCGATGGCCGCAATGTCCGCCTCGCCCTGGCGCGCGGGTTGAGCGCCCCCGTCGCACGCAACATGGTGCCGGTGCTCAAGACAGCAGGCTGGCTGTGAACAATTGGAGCAGGGCTAGGCGCGGGGCCAATGCTTGCCTATAGGCGCGCGACGACGATCAGGGGGACCTAAGTGTACGACAAGACCCATGCGCTGATGCAGCGCGGCATCGAATTCCTGGGCAGCGAGCACGCGATCCTGTGCGGCGCCATGTCGTGGGTATCTGAACGCAATCTCGTTTCGGCGATCAGCAATGCCGGTGGCTTCGGCGTGATCGCTTGCGGCGCGATGACGCCTGAACTGCTCGATGCGGAAATCGCCGCGACCAAGGCGCTGACCTCCAGGCCTTTTGGCGTCAACCTGATCACCATGCATCCCGGGCTGTTCGACCTGATCGCGATCTGCGCCAGGCATCAGATCGGCCATGTCGTGCTTGCCGGCGGCATCCCGCCCAAAGGCAGCATCGAGGCGCTGAAGGAAGCCGGCGCTAAGACCATCTGCATTCCGCCGACCCTGGCACTGGCTAAGAAGTACCTGCGCTCGGGCGCCGACGCGCTGGTGATCGAGGGTATGGAAGCCGGCGGCCACATTGGCCCGGTTTCGACCAGCGTGCTGGCACAGGAAATCCTGCCCGAGCTTTCCGGTGACCATCTGGTCTTCGTGGCGGGTGGCATCGGCCGGGGCGATATGATCGCCTCCTACCTTGAAATGGGCGCAAGCGGCGTCCAGCTCGGCACGCGCTTTGCCTGTGCGACCGAATCCATTGCCCATCCCGATTTCAAGAAGGCCTTTTTCCGCGCCAATGCCCGCGATGCGGTTGCCTCGGTCCAGGTCGACCCGCGCCTGCCGGTGATCCCGGTGCGCGCGCTCAAGAACAAGGGTACCGAGGAATTCACCGCCAAGCAGGTCGAAGTGGCCAAGCTGCTCGACGAGGGCAAGGTCGACATGGGCGAGGCGCAGCTGCAGATCGAACACTTCTGGGCCGGCGCGCTGCGCCGCGCGGTGATCGGCGGCGATGTCGAGAATGGCTCGCTGATGGCTGGGCAGTCGGTCGGCATGGTCACCTCGGAAGAGCCGGTCGCGCAAATCATCGCCGCGCTGATGGAAGAGTGTGAAGCGGCGCTGGCCCGCCGCTGAGTTCTGCGCCAGACTGGCGGGCAGGGAGAAATTCCATGACCGCCCTCGGCCTCGATCACGTCAATATCCTCACCGAAGACCTGCCAGCGACAATCGCATTCTATAATGACGTGCTTGGGCTGATCAGCGATCCAACAGTCTTGGCAGGCATCGGCATGGCCGGAACCTGGCTGCGCGATCCGGAGGGGCGGCCAATTGTCCACGTCGTGGTCAAGGACGGCACCCGTTCTGCCTATGATACCTACATCGTCGGCCAGCCGACCGGTGCGGTGCACCACGTTGCGTTCCGATGCCGTGGCTTTGACGAGACAATTGCGCGGCTGCGGGATCAGGGCCTCGACATTGCGGTCAATGACGGGAACTACAACCTTCGCCAGATCGTGCTCACCGATCCCAACGGCATCCTCGTCGAGATGAACTTTCCCGGCGACTGATTACCCACCCGCCTCGATAAACCGCGCCCATGCCGCCGCGCCGGGGTAATCGTTCGTCTCCGGCTCCCACTGACGTTTCATCATGGCGCGGGCCTTGCCTTCGTCCATGCCCAGCACGTCGCGGTGCCAGCGATAAAACATGGCCGATACACGCCAGTTCATGATGCAATGCACGTGGAGTGGGCGGGGGGCGGCTTCCACGGCTTCGCGAAACGCCGCGAAGTGGACATCTTCCGGCGCATCGAACGGCACCGGGATATGGCTGTAGCCCATGCCGCGCGCCGCAAACCGCTCCGCCGCATCGGGCAGGACCTGCGGGTGATCGCCCATCGCCAGATTGACCACGTGCCGCACGCCGAGCGCAGCCAGCGCATCGAAGTCCGCCGGTTCGAGATGGCCGGACGTGGTCACCTCCTCCGACAGGCGCTGCCAGCAGGCGATGTGCACCGGGTCGCCGGGATCGTTTGCGCCGTCTTGCATATGCCTCGCACTACCATATGTTGATGGCTGTTCCATCGGGAGACTGGCCATGTGCGATGATTTCACCCTTGAAGCGGATAAGGCCGCGCTTTCTCGGCGCAAGTTCGGCATCATGGGCGGCGCGGCGGTGGTCACGGCGGGCTATGCGACGGCGGCACAGGCTGGATTCAGGATCGCCAAGGGCGGCGTGGCCCTGACCGAACGCATGGTCGAAATTCCGACACCCGATGGCATCTGCGATGCGTTCTTCGTCCATCCCGCCAAGGGCAAGCATCCCGGCGTGATCTTCTGGCCCGACATCGGCGGCTTGCGCGATGCCAAGAAGCAGATGGCGCGGCGGCTGGCGGCGCAGGGCTTTGCCGTGATCGCGGTCAACCAGTATTACCGCGCGGGCAAGAGCCCGGTGCTGGCCTCGTTCTCCGAATGGCGCACGCCCGAAGGTCAGGCCAAACTCAAGCCGATGATCGCCACGGTCACAGCAGAGGGCGTTTCGCTCGACAGCAAGGTCTTCGTCGCCTGGCTCGACCTGCAAAAGGCAGTCGACAAGAAGCGCGGCATCGGCAGCGAGGGCTATTGCATGGGCGGGCCGTTCACTGTCCGCACGGCCGCGGCCAACCCGGGCCGAGTGCGCGCCGCTGCATCGTTCCACGGCGGCGGTCTGGTGGGAGACAAGCCCGATAGCCCCAGTAAGCTGCTGGCGAAGACCAAGGCCAGCTACCTTTTCGCCATTGCCCGCAATGACGATGCCCGCTCCCCCAGGGACAAGGATGCGCTGAAGGAAGCCGCGGCCAAGGCCGGACGTCCGGCAGAGATTGAAGTCTATGCCGGCGACCACGGCTGGACCGTCCCCGACTCGCCAGTCTATGACAAGGCCGCGGCTGACCATGCGTTTGAGCGGCTGCTGGCGCTCTACGAGAAACTGTAAACGCTGCGCTCTTGCCTTTCCGATTCCGCTTGCGGGGCTAAGCGCCGGCGCTAGCATGGCGGGCGTGATGCAACGGAGGAGAGCGTGATGGGCGAAACCTTGCTGGCCCTGCTGGTTCTGGTGTTCCTGTTCCTGCTGATGGGTGTGCGCGTCGTTCGGCAGGGCTATGTCTATACGATCGAGCGGCTCGGCCGCTACACGCTCGCCGCGCAGCCCGGGCTGCACGTCATCGTGCCCTTCGTTGACCGGGTTGGCCACAAGGTCAACATGATGGAGCAGGTGCTCGACATCCCTGGGCAGGAGATCATCACCAAGGACAATGCGATGGTCGGGGTCGATGCCATCGTGTTCTTTCAGGTGCTCGATGCCGGCAAGGCGGCTTACGAGGTGTCGAACCTCTATGTCGCGATCATGCAATTGACGACGACCAACCTGCGCACCGTGATGGGTTCGATGGACCTCGACGAAACGCTGTCAAAGCGGGACGAGATCAACGCCAAGCTGCTGATCGTCATCGATCACGCCACCGCGCCGTGGGGGGTGAAGATCACCCGCATCGAGATCAAGGACATCCGCCCGCCCGCCGACATTTCCAACGCCATGGCCCGTCAGATGAAGGCCGAACGCGAAAAGCGCGCCAACATCCTTGAGGCCGAGGGCCTGCGCGCCAGCGAGATCCTGCGCGCCGAGGGTGAGAAGCAGGGCCAGATTCTCCAGGCCGAGGGCCGCAAGGAAGCCGCCTTCCGCGATGCCGAAGCGCGCGAACGACTAGCCGAGGCTGAAGCTGCCGCAACCCGTGTGGTGTCCGAGGCGATTGCTACGTCCGGCACCCAGGCGCTCAACTACTTCGTGGCGCAGAAATATACCGAGGCGGTTGCCGCCTTCGCCAATTCGCCCAATGCCAAGACGATCCTGTTCCCGGTTGAGGCCACACAGCTGATCGGCTCGCTTGGCGGGGTTGGTGAACTGGTGCGCGATGCGCTGGGTTCACCGAAGGACAAGCCATGACCGACTGGCTGAACAGCCTCGACCCGCACTGGACATGGCTGGCCATAGGCCTTGTCCTGGCGGCGGCGGAGATCGCGGTTCCGGGGTTTTTTCTGATCTGGCTGGCAGGGGCGGCAGTGATTACCGGGCTGGTGGTCTGGATCATGCCGATCTCGATTGCCTTGCAAGTGCTGCTGTTCGCTGTTCTTGCGCTAGGTTTCGTCATGGCGGCGCGGCGCTGGCTCAAGACGAACGAAATCGAAGGCGCGGACCCGGCGATGAACGATCGCGGTGCGCGACTGATTGGCGAGATCGTCCAGATCACCCACGCCATCGACAACGGCACCGGCCGCGCCAGCCACGGCGATACCGAATGGCTGGTCAAGGGTCCTGACGCGGCGCCCGGCACCAAGATGCGGATTTCCGGCCATGATGGCGCCGTGCTGGTTGTCGAGCATCTCCACTGATCCCATATGGCTTGCTGGCGGTAGGCCGCGGAGACGACGATGACGGACAAGGCAAATCTCAGCGAAGCCGAATGGCGCGAAAAGCTGACTCCCGAACAGTACCACGTGCTGCGCGAAGGCGGCACCGAACGCGCCTTCACCGGCAAGTATGAAAGCAACAAGCAATCGGGCCTGTACAAGTGCGCCGGTTGCGGCGCGCCGCTGTTTGCCAGCGAGACGAAGTACAATTCCGGCTCCGGCTGGCCCAGCTATACCGCGCCGGTCGAAGGCGATGCGGTCGAGGAACTGCGCGATACCGCGCACGGCATGGTCCGCACCGAAGTGCGCTGCGCCAAGTGCGAAGGCCATCTCGGTCATGTGTTCCCCGATGGGCCGGGACCGAATGGGCTGCGCTATTGTATCAATTCGGCCAGCCTCGATTTCGAGCCAGAATGACCTGAACGAGACGATTTGCAATTAACGCTACGTTGCGATTGCCCTAGGTAGGGGGCAGGGACGGGCGGCACTTTTTCCGCCAGAGGTAGGGAACGCACGAAAATATGGCACGCAGCGCCATCAGGCAACGTTTCGGTGCACCCGGTATGCCCACGCCCCCTCCGCACCCGCCGGGCAAGCAGAAGAAAAAGCGCGGCTGGTTTCGCAAGCTGCTGATCTGGGGTTTTGCCTTGGCGCTGCTCGGAGCGATCTTCCTTGGCGTGGCCGTGGCGGTGACGGCGAAATCGATCCCCAGCTATGAGGAACTCAAGCGCAGCCAGTCCGGCCAGACCATTCTGGTGCGCGCGCGCGATGGCAGCGAACTGTTCAACATGGGTCCCAGCTATGGCAAATGGGTCCCGATGGGGTCGATCCCAAAGGTGATGCCGGCAGCCATGACTTCGGTCGAGGATCGGCGTTTCTATAGCCATCTTGGCATCGATCCGCTCGGCCTGATGCGCGCGGTCTATGTCTCGATCACCAGCGGCAAATCGATGCGCGCCACATCGACGATCACTCAGCAGCTGGCGCGAAACCTGTTCCTCAACAACAGCCGCACGATGACCCGCAAGCTGAACGAAGCAGTCTGGGCCATGGCGCTGGAGGTGAAGTTCTCGAAGGACGAGATCCTCGAGCTTTACCTCAACAAGGTCTATTTCGGCGGCGGCGCCTATGGCATCGATGCCGCCAGCCGCAAGTTTTTCGGCCATGCGGCGGAAGAGATCACCCTGCCCGAAGCGGCGATCATCGCCGGCCTGGTCAAGGCGCCGTCGCATTATTCGCCCACTGCCGATGCCAAGGCCGCAGTCGATCGCGCCAAGGTCGTGCTGCAGACCATGGTTGAAAACCAGGCGATCACTGCGTCGCAGGCCAGTTCGCTCGACCTCGCCGCAATCAAGTTCGCGCCTGAGGGCGGCAAGAATTCGGTGCGCTATTTCACGGACTGGGCACTGCCGCAGCTCGACATCCTGGTGCCGGAAAATACCGACCCGATCGAGGTGTGGACCACGCTCGATCCCGGAATGCAGGAGGTGGCGACCAAGTCGATCATCGCCAATGTGCCGAAGGGCGCACAAGGTGCGCTGGTTTCGATGGACCGCGACGGCGCAATTCTGGCGATGGTCGGCGGTACGGATTACGTAACCTCGAACTACAACCGCGCGACGCTGGCTGTGCGCCAGCCTGGATCGGCGTTCAAGCTGTTCGTCTATCTCGCCGCGCTTGAAGCCGGCTACAAGCCTGACGATTCCGTGGTCGATGAACCGGTGACGATCGACGGCTGGACGCCGCGCAATTCGGGCGGCACTTTTGCCGGACAGATCGACGTGCGCACCGCCTTTGCCTATTCGAAGAACACCGTCGCCGCGCAGCTGGGCAACGAGGTTGGCTTTGGCGCGATTGCCGGGGTCGCCCGCCGGTTCGGCATCACCACGCCGACCAACACCATGCCTTCGATGGTGCTCGGATCGTCCGAAGTGCGCGTGATCGACATGACCCGCGCCTTTGCCACAGTCTCGGCCAAGGGCGTGCCGATCGATCCCTATGGCATCAGCAAGGTGGTGACGACTGACGGCCGCACAATCTATCAACGCGCCGCACCCACCGCCCAGCCGATCGTGCCGCAATATGTCATCGCCGGCATCACCGACCTGCTGCAGTCCGCCGTCAGCATCGGCACTGGCCGCGCTGCTCAGATCGGCCGGCCTGTCGCTGGCAAGACTGGCACCACCACGTCAAACAAGGATGGCTGGTTCCTTGGCTTCTCCAGCGGGATCACCACTGGTGTGTGGATGGGGCGCGACGATGCCAAGCCGGTCGCTGGCCTGCAGGGCGGCACCGCTCCGGCGCGCGCCTTTGCCCAGTTCATGAAGTTCGCCGTGGCCAAGCGCCCGGTCGAGAAGTTCGATACAGAGCTGAAACTGCCGGCCTGGCAGCTTGAGCCCGATGACGAACAGATCCTCGCCGCGCCTTCGGACTATTCCTTTGTCGACGAGCAGGGCAACCTTATCGAGCCGCAGGAAAACCAGCGCCCGCGCCCGGGTGATGAACCCGGCCGCCCCGAAGACGCCGGCCTGCCGCCGCGCGCGGCAAACGATGACTTCCTCAACGAGGCAACCGGCAAGGAAGGCGTCCGCGTCCGCCGGGGTGAGCAGCCGCCACCGGGGAATTGAGGGTTCTCGCACGGTGGCGAGGTGCTTCAAAAGGGTCAGAGGGGGTTGGCTATCTCAACCTGCCTGGCCTTCGCATAATCCGTCACCCCCGCGCAGGCGGGGAGCCATCTGAGTAACTGGGATTGTGAAACGCCTGCCTGGATGGGTCCCCGCCTGTGCGGGGACGACGGCAAGCGAGGCGGGTGAAATGCTTTGATCACCCACATCCAGGCCATAAAAACAAACCCCCTCCCGTTGCGGGGAGGGGGTCATTTTTCGGCTGCGCTGGTAACTAGCGCAGGCGGATCGGAATATAGGCCGCTGGCTGGCCGCGACGCTGGATGCGGAGCAGCACGGCGTTGCGGTTCGATGCCTTGGCTTCGGTAATGATCGCTTCCAGACCGGCGACGGTGGTGACCGGGCGGTAATTGGCGCTAAGTACGATGTCGAAACGCTGCAGACCCTTTGAACCTGCGTCGGACGAACCATCGACCGCCGTGATGACCAGACCCTGCGTACCCTGCGCTGCGCCAAGCTGGGTGGCGATCTGCGGGGTCACCGGCACCACGGCAAGGCCGAGCGCCTTCTGGATGATGCTGTCGCCCTGCTTGTCACCCTGAGCGAAGGGATCGGCCGCATCGCCGCCCTGCTGGCCGAAGTTCTCGAGCGCGAGCTGTTCCTCGGTCGGGCGCTTGCCGACGGTCACGGTCAGCGTCATGCGCTTGTTCTCGCGGATGATGTCCAGCGGGATGCGCGTGCCCGGCGCGGTGTTGGCGACGATGTAGGAAAGCGTCTGTTCTGGCGTTACGTCCTTGCCGGCCACCTTGAGCACGATATCGCCCGGTTGCAGCCCGGCTGCGGCGGCAGCGCCGCCGGCAACCACGCCCTGGATGATTTCACCGCGCTTGTGCGCAATGCCGAGCGAATCGGCGACGTCCTCGGTGACCGGGGCGATCTGCACGCCCAGATAGCCGCGCTCGATGGCAATGCCCTTGATCAGCTTGTCGATGATCGGCTGAGCAATCTCTGTCGGGATGGCAAAACCGATGCCCACCGACCCGCCGGTGGGCGAGAAGATGGCGTTGTTGATGCCGATCACCTGGCCCTTCATGTCGAACAAGGGCCCGCCCGAATTGCCACG
Source organism: Novosphingobium aquae (assembly GCF_037572715.1). Lineage (NCBI taxonomy): Bacteria > Pseudomonadati > Pseudomonadota > Alphaproteobacteria > Sphingomonadales > Sphingomonadaceae > Novosphingobium > Novosphingobium aquae. The sequence goes on from NZ_JBBHJY010000010.1 coordinate 120,563, forward strand.
GTTGATCGAGGCGTCGGTCTGCAGGTAGCGGTCATAGGCGCCGCCTGCCCCGGTGTTGCGGTAGACCGCGGAGACGATACCGGCCGTGACCGTGCCGCCAAGGCCAAAGGGATTGCCGATAGCGATCACCCAGTCACCCACGCGGGAATCGCGGCTATTGCCCATCTTGACGAACGGCAGCGGCTTGGCCGCGCTGATCTTGAGCACGGCAAGATCGGACTGCGCATCCTTGCCGATCAGCTTGGCCGGATATTCGGTGCCATCGGGCATGGTGACGGTGATCGATTCAACCTGACCGCCTGCGCCCTCGGCACTGATCACATGGTTGTTGGTGACGACAAAACCGTCGGCCGAAACGATGAAACCCGAACCCAGTGACTGCGCTTCACGCGTTTGCGGGCCATTGCCTTGTCCGCCGCCGAACAAGTCACCGAAGGGCGTGCCGGCAAAGGGATTGGTAGTCGCCACACGCACTTTCTGGCGGGTGGAGATGTTGACCACCGCAGGCTGCAACTGCTGCGTCAGTTCAGCGAAGCTGCCGGGAGCCCCGGCGCGCGGCACGATCTGGCCCATCTGCTGGGCATCGTTCTGGGCAACCTGCGCCCCGGCGGGTACGCCGGTGGCCAGCGAAATCGCGGCGCCGCCAAGCAGCAGGGCCGACGTCACTCCATAGACACATTTCACGGGCTTCACGTCCTCTGGTTTCCTTCGTCTTTGTCTCGTGTCCCCAACGCCGGATTCACGCCGACAACGATGAACGCACATTGAATGACTGCGGTTATTGCCTGCCGCAGATTTACTGTTTTCCGCGGAATTGGCGCAGGTAATCGCTGTCGGGCGAAAGCAGGATGGTCGAGCGGCCGACGTTCTTCTGGTTGGAGAAGGTCGCGTCATAGCTCTGCATGGCGCGCCAGAAATCGTAGAACGCCGGGTCCTTGCCAAACGAATTGGCATAGATCTGCGCCGACTGCGCCTGTGCGTCGGCGCGGATCAGCTGGGCGTTCTTCTGACCCTGCGAGATGATCGTCGTCGCCTCGGTATCCTTGGCAGCGGTCATGCGGGCAAAGGCAGAATCGAGCGGAGTGCCATCGGGCAGATCGGCGCTCTTGATCCGCACGTCGACCACCTGCGCGCCGTATTCGCGGGCCTGCTTGTCAAGGTTGTTGCGGATATTGATCATCGCCTGGCCGCGCTCTGCCGTGAGCAGCGACTGGAACGTACGCTTGCCCAGTTCCTGGCGCAGCACCGACGAGAAAATCGGCTGGAGCTGCAGCACCACGCGGTCGGTCGACCCGGCCGAACGCACCATGCGCGCCGGATCGATGATGCGGAAACGGGCGTAGGCATCGACCACCAGCGGCTGCTGATCGATCGACAATACTTGCTGGCGCTCCATCGGCACGGTCAGCATGCGCTTGTCCACGCGCATGACCGTTTCGGCAAAGGGCAGACGCCATGTGACGCCGGCACCGGTGTTGCCGAAGTCCATGCCGGGTTCGAAACGGTTGATCACGCGGTTGGGCTCGCCAAGCCGCATGACCACGGCTTGCTGAGTTTCGGGGACAATGACGATCGTTGACAGCGCCACGACTGCGGCAAGGACGATCGCGATCAGCGGCGCCTTCTGCTCCTGAAACAGGCGGTTCAGCATCACTGGGCTCCCTGCGGCGTGGCGGGTGTGGCGGGCGTGGCGGGCTGGACCCGGCGCACTTCGGGAAGCGGCAGGTAAGGCGTTACCCCGCCCGATTCGAGGATCACCTTGTCATTGTTCGACAGCACCCGCTCCATGGTCTCGTAATAGAGGCGGCGGCGGGTCACTTCGGGGGCGAGCTTGTATTGCTCATAGACCTTGTCGAATTCAGCCGCGTTGCCCTGGGCCTGGTTGATCACCTGCTGCGCCCACTGGCGCGCGCTGGTGACTTCCTGCTGGGCGTTCTGCTGTGCGGCAGTGACTCGCTGGAAGGCCTCGATCACCTTTTCAGGCGCGTCCGTCTTCTTGATTTCGACACCAAGGATGCGGATGCCCGAGTGATAGGCATCGAGAATCTGCTGCATCCGCCTGAGCACCTGGCCTTCGATCGCCTGCCTGCCCGAACCGCCCATCGCATCCTTCAGCGGCACTTCGGCCACGGCGGCGCGCATCGCGGCCTCAGCCACTTCGCGCACCGATTCGTTCGGCTTGTCGAGTTGGTAAGTGTAAAGCTTCAGATCCTTGATGTTCCAGCGCACCAGGTACGAGATGTTGACCAGGTTCTGGTCACTGGTCAGCATCAGCTTTTCATCTTCGCCAGTCGGGATCAGATCGTTGCGGATCGAGGTCACTTCCTCAACCGCCATCGTTTCGATCGGCCAGGGCAAAGTCATCGAAATGCCGGGGCCGACGGTTCGCGAATATTTGCCGAGCGTGGTGACAATGCCCTGCTGCTTGGAATCGAGCTGGTGCGTGGTGGACCACAAGAGCCAGATGGCCAGCGCCACGATGATCGCCGGCTTGGCCCAGGACTTGCCGTCAGGCCGCTGGGGCAGGGGCGGGAAATTGAAGCCGCCGGGGCCCTTTCCGCCGCCGCCGCCCTTGCGGGGGCGCAGGATGTCTTCGATGCTGGCCGAGCGGCGCGGTTCGTCAGCGCCAGCAGGCGGCAACCACGGATTGCGCGGGCCCTTGGGGGCTTCCTTCGGGCCTTCAGGCGGAGCCTCGGGCGCGCCATCGACGCCGGAAGGGGGCGGCGTCCCATCGCCATCGCCTCCACCCGGATTTCCCGAACCCCAAGGGGACTTGCGGCCGGCCATGGCCAGACGTGCCCCCGCGATTGCATCGCTTATGATCTTCATGGCATTCGTTATAGGAAGAGCCTGCGGAATTAACAGGGGCATGGCTTCCGATTTTTGCACGGGTATTTTGCCCCTTCGGGCAGTTCCAAGCATATCATTCTGCGGCTAAGGGCAGGTCCGGATAGCAAAAAAGGCGTGACAATGACCGGCAGCACTGGCGACGAACTCAAGGCAGCCCTGCCGCCCGCGCTGCAGGCGCGCGTCACCGCGCTGCGCTTGGCCGATGGCGTGGCGACCGTGGTGGCCGACGTATCGGGTCTCGACGCCATAGAGCGCGAGCGCACCGAGGCTGCCCTGCGAGAGGCTCTGATGGGCCAGCCGGGAGTCAGCGAAGTGCGTGTTGCCATGACGGCGGACAAGGTCCAGCGCCGCATCATCGCGGTCGGATCGGGCAAGGGCGGGGTCGGCAAGTCGACGCTGTCGGCCAACCTTGCGGTCGCCATGTCGCGGCTGGGGCGCAAGGTCGGGCTGGTCGATGCCGATATCTACGGTCCGTCGCAGCCGCGCCTGCTGCAGACCGAAGGAATCAAGCCGCGTGCCAAGGACAGCAAGATGTTCCCGGTGCCAAGCCCGTTCGGTTTCGGCGTCCTGTCGATGGGCAACCTTATCGAAGGTGACAAGGCAATTGCCTGGCGCGGGCCGATGGCGAGCGGCGCGCTGGGCCAGCTGATCGATGCCGACTGGGGCGATACCGAGATTCTCATCGTTGACCTGCCGCCCGGCACGGGTGACGTGCAGCTGACCATGCTCCAGCGGCACAAGCCCGTGGGCGCCGTGATCGTCTCGACCCCGCAGGACCTCGCGTTGATCGACGCCACCCGCGCGATGCAGCTGTTCAACCAGGCGGGCGTCCCGATAATCGGCGTGGTCGAAAACATGGCCGGCTATATGTGCCCGCACTGCGGCGAGGTGTCCGATCCGTTCGGCTCGGGCGGGGCTGAGGCCGAAGCGGCACGGCTGGGCGAGGCGTTCCTTGGCCGCATCCCGCTGACCATCAAGATCCGGCAGGATAGCGACGCCGGTCAGCCCCCCGCCGCCGGGGATAGTCCCGAGGGGCAGGCCTTCCTCGCCATTGCCAGACGCGTGCTGACATGGCTTGATAACAGCTGATGCCTGATCTTGCGTCGGCCTCGATGCTGATCAGTCATCCTCCGTTTCGTCATTGCGAGGGGCGGAGCGACGAGGCAATCCAGAGCGGCTGCGTGCAACGGCTCTGGATTGCTTCGCCTGCGGCTCGCAATGACGAATTCGGGGGTGATGAGTGGTAACGCGGCGGGGCATTCTGGCGGGAGCAGCGGTGAGCGGCGGCCTGATCGTCGCCTATGCGCTGATGCCGCGAACCTTTCCCCTGCCGCTCGAACCGCGCGAGGGCGAATGGGCCTTTGGCGCATGGCTCAAGATCGGCAAGGACGGCATGGTCTCGGTCGCGGTGCCGCAGCTGGAAATGGGGCAGGGGGTGACCTCGCTGCTGCCCCAGATCGCCGCGATGGAGCTTGGCGCGGACTGGCGTCAGGTCGCCGTCGAACCCGCCCCGCCAAGCGGTGCCTATGCCAATGTGCCGCTCGCCGCGCAGTGGGCCGAGCTGTGGATGCCGGCCGTCGCTGGTCTCGCCAAGGGCGATGATCCGGCGATTGCGCGCAGTTTCGCCGAACGCGGGAAGTTCACCGTGACGGCCGAAGGCACCAGCGTCACCGCTTATGAAGAGCCGCTGCGCATCGCCGCCGCAGCCGCACGCGAAATGCTCGCCGAAGCGGCTGCCAACACCTGGGGCGTTTCGGCGGAAGAAGTGAAGATCGAGGGCGGGTTCGCCAGTCACGGCAAGCAGCGGCTGGGCTTTGGGCAACTGGCCGAGGACGCCGCCGCGCTTTCCCCGCCGTCCAGCCCGACCGTCCGCACCGAACTGCCCAATGAACGCGGCGCGGGCCGGGCGCTGGGCGAGGCCAATCGCTTCCCTCGGCTCGACGGGCCGAGCAAGGTCACAGGCATGGCGAATTTCGCCGGCGATGTGCGCCTGCCCGACATGGTCTTTGCTGCAGTGGCGCATGGCCCGGTCGGCGAGACGCGGCTTGCCGGATACGACACCAAGCGGATCGAAGGCCTCTCCGGTGACATTCGGCTGATCAAGGGACCGGGCGAGGACTGGCTGGCGGCGGTGGCGACCAACTGGTGGGCGGCCAACCACGCGCTTGAAGTGCTCTCGCCCCGTTTCGCCACGCGGAGTGCGGTAGAAAGCGAAGCCCTGTTCACCGCGCTCGACAAGGCTGTTCGCAAGGGCATTACCGAGCGTATCTTTATCGAGGGCGACCCCGACGATGCCATCGGGGGCAAGCCTAGCCTCGTTGCCCGTTACGATGTTTCGCCCGCGCTTCACGGCACGCTCGAAACCGCAAGCTGCACTGCGCGGCTGCGAGATCGTCGCTGCGAACTGTGGATCGCCGCACAGGCCCCGCAGACCGCGCGCGAGGCAGTGGCCAAGGCTCTCGGGATCAAGCCTCTCGACGTCATCGTCTATCCGGTCCCGGCCGGCGGCAGCTTCGATGCGCGGCTCGATCATCGCCATGCGGTGCAGGCGGCGCTGATCGCTAGGGAGGTCGGCAAGCCGGTTCAACTGACCTGGTCGCGCTGGCAGGAACATCTGGCCACCCTGCCACGCACGCCAGCGGCTGCCGTGCTCTGGGCTAAGCTCGCTGAACCGGGCGGACAGATCACCGGCTGGAAAACCCGCATCGCTGCTCCTGCAACTGGCAAGGCCTTCGGTCGCCGCCTGTTCGACGGCGAAAGCCCGCAGACCGCGATGCGCGAGAGCGACGGCGCGGCGGACGCCATGGCAGTCGAAGGCGGCGTGCCTCCCTATGCACTGGCCAACTTTTCGCTCGATCACGTGCCCGTGGCCACGGGTCTACCGGCAGGCCGGATGCGCGGGCAGGCGCATGGCTACACCGCGTTCTTCACCGAATGCTTCATCGATGAACTGGCCCACGCCGCCAAGCGCGAGTCGCTGTCCTATCGCATGGAGATGCTGGGCGGCGACCCGCGCCTTGCTGCCTGCCTGCTGCGCGTGTCCAGCCTCGCCAACTGGAACGGTGGGCACGATGCGAGCGGCCAAGGCCTCGCCTGTCACCACATCGGCGGCGATCACGGCGGACGCATCGCCGTGATCGTCACTGCGCGGCGCAATCCCGAAGGCGGCGTGCTGGTCGACAAGATTTCCGCCGCAGTCGACATTGGCCGCGTCATCAACCGCGACATTGCCCTGCAGCAGATCGAAGGCGGACTGGTTTACGGCCTTGGTCTCACGGTCGGTTCGTCGACCGCCTATGCCGAGGGGCTGCCGCTGGTCGGGCGGCTGTCGGGCCTCGGCCTGCCGCTGCTCGGCCAGATGCCGACGATCGAGGTCGACCTGCTCGACAGTACCGCGCCGCCCGCCGATCCCGGCGAACTGGGCGTCGCCGCCATCGCCCCTGCCATCGCCAATGCCCTGTTCTCGGCCACCGGCTACCGTTTCCGCCGCCTGCCGCTGCTTGAGGAAGCCGAATGACCCTGCCCGAAGGCCACCCCCCCATCGCGCTTGGCCGCGTCGGTGTTCTGCTCGTCAATCTCGGCACACCCGATGCGCCGACGCCAAAGGCGGTGAAGCGCTACCTCGGCGAATTCCTGATGGACCCGCGCGTGGTGGAAATTCCGCGCCTCGTCTGGTGGCCGATCCTCAACGGGATCATCCTCAACACGCGGCCCAAGAAGTCTGCCCATGCCTATTCGCAGGTCTGGACCGACGCCGGATCGCCGCTCGCCGCGATCACCGCCGCGCAGGCCAAGGCGCTGCAGGCGCGGATGGGGCAGGGCGTGCAGGTCGACTGGGCGATGCGCTATGGCAATCCATCGGTTCCGGCAAAGATTCAGCAGCTAAAGGACCAAGGCTGCGACCGCATCCTCGTCGCGCCGATGTACCCGCAGTATTCCGGGGCCACCACGGCAAGCGCGATGGACGCGGTCGGCGCGGCGCTGAAGGCGATGCGCTGGCAGCCGGCGATCCGCTCCCTCCCGCCCTATTACGATGATGCGCTGCATATTCAGGCTCTTGCGAAGGACACCTCGCAGCAGCTTGCGGCCTTGCCGTTCCGTCCGGAGGTACTGCTGCTGTCGTTCCACGGCATGCCCGAGCGCACGCTCCACCTTGGCGATCCCTACCATTGCCAATGCCGCAAGACCGCGCGCCTGCTGGCGGAAGCTCTGGCGAAGGACTGGGGCGACGTGCGCGTCGAAGTCACGTTCCAGTCGCGTTTCGGCAAGGCCAAGTGGCTGGAACCGGCGACCGATCTGGTGCTGATCGAGGAAGCGAAGAAGGGCACCAGGCGCATTGCGCTGGCCGCGCCGGGCTTCTCTGCCGACTGCCTAGAAACCATCGAGGAACTCGGCATCCGCGGCCGCGAAGATTTCGTCGCGGCGGGCGGGACTGACTATGCCGTGCTGACCTGCCTCAACGCCGAAGAGCCGGGCATGGCGATGATCGAGGCGCTTGTCAGGCGCGAACTGGCCGGGTGGATCTAGAAGTCGATCGCGATCCCGTCCTTCACCCAGTCGCCGTAGCGGGTGGGGGACAGGCCATCGGGTTCCGGGCCCTGCTGCTTTGATGGAGCGGGTTTCGGCGCGGGTTCGTTGGTCCAGTGCGCGGGCTTCACGAAGTCGGCCGGGCGTTGGGTGGCGCGTTGGGTCATGGAGGCAGGCTACCACCTCACCATTCACTCGTCATCCTGAACTTGTTTGTGCAAGCACGTCTTCGTGCTGCAGGTTCCATCAGGCCTGGCGCAAGGTGCAAGAAGAGAAGTGCAACGGCTCGGTTGTTGACCGCAACAAGGCTTGCGCGCGTTGTGCGCCATGGATCCATATACAAGTTCAGGATGACGAATAGGCGAGGGAGGGGCTTATCTCGCGGGCCAATCTCCCCTAGGGCCAGCCCATGTCTGATATTCCCGGCCTTCCCGCCCGCCGCGCGGCGCTCAAGCTTCTCGATGCCGTCCTGCGCCGGGGGGAGACGATTGAGCAGGCGTCGCACAATGCCTGTCAGGGCATCGTCGGCGGGCCTGACCGGGCGTTGGCGATCGCCCTGGCGAGCGAGGCGCTGCGCTGGCTGACCGATCTCGACGCGCTGATTGACAGCACGACCAACCAGACGCTGGACGAAGACACCAAGGTGCGCTCCGTGCTGCGGTTGATGATCGCCGGCTGGCTGCGGCTCGAAACGCCGCCGCATGCGGTGATCGCCACGGGCTTGCCGCTGCTGACCGGCGGGCCGCGCAGGCTGGCGCACGGCGTATTCTCCTCTCTGTCAAAGCGCGGCGCGGCGCTGCCCGATGTGCCGAGCCTGCCGGCCGAAGTGGCCAAGCGTTGGGGCGCGCGGGCCGATGCGATTGCCAAGGGGCTCGGCAACCCGCCGCCGCTCGATCTGACCTTACGCGATGCTTCAACCACTGCCGAATGGGCCGAGAAGCTCGGCGGCGTGTCGCTCATGCCCGGCCAAGTCCGCCTGCCTCGCGGCGATGCGATCGAGAACCTTGAAGGGTTCAACGAGGGCGCATGGTGGGTGCAAGACCTCGCCGCCAGCCTGCCCGCACGCCTGCTGGGTGCGGGAGAAGGCCGCCGCGTGCTCGATCTCTGCGCGGCCCCGGGGGGCAAGACGCTGCAACTCGCTGCCGCTGGCTGGAAAGTCACCGCGCTGGATATCAGCGCCAAGCGGCTCGAACGGGTTGAGGCAAATTGCGCCCGCGTGGGCCTGGAGGCTGAGCTGGTAACGGCTGACGCGCTGGATTGGCAGCCCGATGTGCACTTCGACGCCGTGCTGCTGGATGCACCGTGCACCGCGACCGGCACCTGCCGCCGCCATCCCGACGTGCTCCACCGCATCGCCCCGCGCCACATTGCCGAAATGGCTGAACTGCAAGCCCGCCTGATCGCCCGCGCTATTGAAAGGGTGAAGCCCGGCGGCGTGCTGGTCTATGCTGTATGCTCGCTCGAAGTTGACGAGGGCGAGGGACAAGCGCGCAGTGTGGCCCTTGATCCGTGGCCGATCACGGCGGACGAGCTGCCCGCCGGCATCGCCGCCAGCACCGACGGCTGGCTTCGCACCGATCCCGGAATGCTCTGCGAACAGGGCGGCATGGACGGCTTCTTCATCGCCCGCTGGCGCAAATAAATCCTCCCCATTCGCACTTCGTGAAAATGGGCAGGATTCAGTTGCGCCTACTTCAGCTTGTCTGAAAAACCAGCCTGCAACTTGGCCAGCTTGGGTGGGATCACGGCGAGGCAATAGGGGTTCCGCTGGCCTTCGCCTTCCCAGTATTCCTGGTGATAATCCTCGGCGGGATACCACGTGGCCGGCCCTTCAATGGTCGTCACCGCAGTGCCACCATGGCTGGCATTCCAGCGGTCAATCCCGGCCTGCGCCTCGGCACGCTGGTCATCACCCAGCGGAAAAAGCGCCGAGCGATATTGCGTGCCGACATCGTTGCCCTGCCGGTTGAGCTGGCTCGGGTCGTGAGTCGCCATGTGAATGTCGAGCAGGTCGGCGTAGGTCACGATTTCAGGATCGAATTCGATACGGATCGCCTCGGCATGGCCGGTCTGGCCGCTACACACCTGCTTGTACGTCGGGTTTGCTGGCGCGCCACCGATATAGCCGCTTTCGATACCGCTGACCCCGGCAATCGAGCGGAACACCGCCTCGGTGCACCAGAAGCAGCCGCCTGCGAAAATTGCTTCAGCCATTGCGCGTTCGATCCTTTTTCGTCCTGACTGACAGATAGATAGGGAGCAGCTTGGTGCTTGTCATCGTTGCGGCTGCAACTAAACAGGGGGCGTTCAAAAAACCTAGGGAGTTTCCATGCGCCGCTTGCTTATCGCCCTGTCTGCCTCCGCCCTTTGCCTTCCTGCTGCGACTGCTCTTGCCCAGCCCGCTCCGGCTCAGGTCAAGGCGATGAAGGCAGAACTGGCTGCTGCCGTCGCCAGCCCGCTGCGTGACAAGGACCGTGCGCGCGACCAGTATCGCCGCCCGGCCGAGACGCTGACCTTCTTTCAGGTCGCTCCGGACATGAAGGTGGGCGAATATGCCCCAGGCGGTGAGTGGTATTCGCGGATGCTGGGGTTGTACCTCGGCGGCAGGGGCAAGCTCGTCGGGCTCTATTTCGATCCCACTTCGGGGCAGTTCAACGAAAAGAGCCAGGCAGGCATTCGCGCGGGGGCAGCGAAGTACCCCGCCGATGTTGCCGCTGCCACCGGGCTTCCGGCTGAACGCTTCGCCGCGATGACGCTCGAAAAGCTGCCAGACAGCGAAAAGGGCACCTTTGACCGGATTTTGGTCATGCGCATGATGCACAACCTGATGCGCTGGAACATTGCCGACCGCGAGATCAAGGCGATGCGCGACCTGCTCAAGCCCGATGGCATGATCGGCATCGAACAGCACCGCGCCCGGCCTGACGCACCCTTCAGCTATGCTGATGGGTCGAAAGGCTATCTGCGCGAAGCGGACGTGATCAAATTTATGGAAGTCAACGGCTTCACCTTCGTCGGTAAGAGCGAGGCGAATGCCAACCGCCGGGACCCGGCCAACTGGCCCGGCGGTGTGTGGACCCTGCCGCCGTCGCTCGACGGAGCCAGCGAAGCGGACAAGGTGCGGCTCCAGGCCATCGGTGAGAGCGACCGCATGACCCTGCTGTTCCGCAAGCGCAAGTAATGTTAGGGGCGGCGGCATGAGCACGCTTACTGTCGCCGCCCTGCAATTGCCGCTCGGTTCCGCCGATGAGGGCGAAAACATTGCCGCCGTTTCCGCGCTGGTGGAGCAAGCCGCTGCCAAAGGCGCGCAGGTAATCTTGCCGCCCGAACTGTTCTCCGGCCGCTATTTCTGCACCGTCGAGGATGAGGCCCTGTTCGCGCTCGCCCGGCCCACGGCCGAACATCCCTCGGTCAAGGCGATGATGGCGCTGGCGGCCAAGCTCAAGGTGGCCATCCCGACCAGCTTTTTCGAACGCGACGGGCACCATTACTACAACACGCTGGCGATGATCGGCCCGGACGGACAGGTGCAGGGCACTTACCGCAAGAGCCACATCCCCGATGGCCCGGGTTACGAAGAAAAGTACTATTTCCGCCCCGGCAATGACGGGTTCAAGGTGTGGGACCTGTTCGGTACCAAAGTCGGCGTAGGCATCTGCTGGGACCAGTGGTATCCCGAATGCGCCCGCGTAATGGCGCTGATGGGTGCCGAAGTGCTGTTCTATCCCACCGCCATCGGCTCTGAACCCTATGACGCCGATCTGGACACCAGTCGCATGTGGCGCCGCGCGATGCAGGGGCACGCCGTGTCGAACTGCATGCCGGTGGTCGCGGCCAACCGCATCGGGACCGAAGGCGGGCAGGCGTTCTACGGTCACTCGTTCATCAGCGACGAATGGGGCGACCTGACCGATGAATTCGGCGCGCAGGAATCCGGTGTGCTGGTCCGCACGCTCGATCTGACGCGGGCTGCAAAGCACCGTGCCGGCATGGGCTTTTTCCGCGATCGCCGGCCGCAACTCTACACCCGCATCGCGCAGGACATCTGAAGCACATGGGCAGCGCGGCGCAGCGCTACCTGATCGCGCTCGGCTCGAATCAGCGCCATCCGGTTCACGGTTCGCCGCGCAGAGTACTCGCCGCCGCGTTTGCCGCGCTGGACGGGAAGGGGCTCAAACTGCTCGCCGCATCGCCGGTGATGGACAGCGCCCCCGTCGGCCCATCGCTGCGCCGCTATGCCAATGCCGCCGCCTTGATCGAAACGCGGCTGGTTCCGGAGGACCTGCTGGGCCATCTCCACACCATCGAGAAATCCTTCGGCCGCCGCCGCATGGGCCAGGCCTGGCGATCACGGGTGCTTGATCTCGACATCGCCATGTGGAGCGGCGGCGCCTATGACGTCCCCGGCCTCACCATCCCCCACATCCACCTGCGCGCGCGCCCCTTCGTACTGGGCCCCGGAATGTTGCTCGCGCCCACTTGGCGCGACCCAATCAGCATATTGACGCTTCGGCACCTCCACAGCCGCTTGACCCGACCCCGCCCACTCCCCTAGGGCAACCCGCGTGGTAAGGGCCCTTAGCTCAGTCGGTAGAGCAACTGACTTTTAATCAGTAGGTCGCTGGTTCGAACCCAGCAGGGCTCACCACACTATAAAATACAATGACTTATGCGCCAATTATTTGTTTTGTATCGCAGCATTGTATCACATATGCTTCTGCTCCCGTCATGAGCTAATGGCGACGGTGTCCGCTATGCTTGAGCGGCTTCGTTCAGATCGCGCGCCACGATGTGCAGGGGAACCGAAGATTCAGGGCTGAAGGCAAGAAAGAGATTGGTGCTCATGTGCTGACTCACGTTGATGTTGGTGAGTGCACCTTGACTTGTTCGCTGCTTGGATGCGGGTGGAAAGTGGTCCGAAAAAAGTGAGAATTTCGTCCGTCAAATGAGGACCACTCGTCACGTGGACTTCTATAGACCTTGGCCCGATCTGGCTTACCAAAAAGACCCTTTGCGGGCTTGGAAAGACGGGTTCATGCAAAGATCGAGTGCGCAATTCGTTGCAATGCCTTCGCCTGCCACACCTATGTCGGTGACATCGCCAATTCCAAGTCCAATCAGTCGTTCGCTGTCCCAGCGCGCGCCATCTCGAAACTGAAGCCCAGGTGCTCGTGGAAGCCCCTGGGCACAGAGCTGAAGGTTTCGACGTGAGCTCGGTCAAAGATTTCGTCGGACCGCGCAGCAACATCCTCGATCGACCATTCGGGTTGGAACACGCCGCGCGTTTCCGCAGGGAACGCCTCAGCCATGCGCCCAGCCAGCGAGACCAGAAGCTTGCCCGAAGCCTTGCAGTCTTCGTGAGCCAGCCAAGCCAAGGCCGGCGCAACCAGTTCTGGTCCCCATGGTGGGAAGCCCTCAACATCACGGCCTTCGACCAGCCGCGTTTTCGCAGCTGGGACGATGCAGTTGACGCCGACGCCGTGATCCAGGCCCTCTAGCGCGAGCGCGTTCGACAAACCGTTGATCGCGCCTTTGGCCGTGCAATAGGCGGCAACATTGCGTTCGCCATAGAGGCCGGCGATCGAGGCGACGAAGACGATCCGACCGTAGCCGGCATCGCACATCCTCGGAAAGACTTCCTTGGCGAGGTGGAACGCGCCCGACAGGTGCACGTCGAGCACGGCAGAAAAATCTTGAAAGGACAGGTCCCGGAACGGGCCGCGGCGATTGATCGTGGCGTTGTGGATCAGGATGTCGACCTTGCCCCAGGTATCTAACGCAGTCTTGACGATCCCGGCGCAGCCTACTGCTGTAGCGACGCTGTCACCATTCGCGACCGCCTCACCGCCCGCAGCGCGGATTTCTGCAACCACGGCTGCAGCCATGCCGATGTCAGCGCCTTCGCCCTGACGGCTGGTACCCAGGTCATTGACCACAACCCGTGCTCCGCGCGACGCCAGCAACAAAGCATAGTCGCGGCCAAGGCCGCCGCCTGCTCCGGTGATGATGGCGACCCGCCCATCGAAGCGCTTTTCGTTCAGTGCCATGCTGCCTTCAAATCCTCGGATGGGAGCCGCACGGACTTCAGAATCCATGCAAGCATCGAATAGGTGCCGACCAGGAACAGGAGTTCGATCAATTCCTTCCGGTCGAACTCGGCAGCAAGCGCAGCCCACAGATCATCGTCGATATCGTTCTTGTCGCACAGGGCATCGGTGGCCCTGAGGCACAGGCGCTCGGCCTCGGTCCAAAGCGGATCGGACGGACCGACCTGCACTGCCGCGATTTGCTCTGGCCCAATGCCATATTGGGCAGAAATCTGGACGTGCAGGTTCCATTCGTATTCGGATTTGAAGCGGTTCGAGACCCGCAAGACAATCAGCTCACGTAGCCGAGGCTGGAACACGCCCGTGGTCAGTTCGAGATTGAACTGCATGAATTTTGTGCCCAGCACCGGGTGATTAGCGAGCCAGTGCGTGTAGTTGTATTTGGACCCGTTCTCACGCCCCCAATCACCTTCCAGCACCCCAAACAGGTCAAGCACCTCGTCCGTCCATTCCTCGCGCGCGATCGACGGTTGGCGCTGGGAGCCCATTGGCATCTTTGGCTTGTCGGTCAACGCAACGCCTCTCTTCAGAACCCGAAGTCCAGGACCGGACCATCAAAGTTGTTGCACAGTTGGTGGATTGCCGCGGTGCGCTTTTCCGGCGGCACGCCGGTCAGGTAGCCGTCGATGATCTTCTGGTAGTTGGCGATCAGCCCTTCGATGTTTTCGCCCAGTCGCATGAAGTCAAAGCCTCCGGCATGCAGGCCGATTTGCTGTTCGGGTATGTTCGCATAGTCCTGTTGCGGGATCGGAGGGAATTCCTTGCTGTCCCAAGGCAAAACCGTCGGCTGGCGCGGGGAAACGTGATCGCTATCCTTGGGGAAGTGGGTCAGCGACCAGATCTCGAATACGCAGGTCTCCGCGGTCAGCGGCCGGATGCGATAGGAAGACATGCTGGAGGCCATCGGCAGCAGGAAGAAGTTCGGGAAGAGAAACTCGATCGGGTGAACATAGTGCGACACCTTCACCGCGTTGAGGTCGGGAACATCCTCCCCGGCCTCGCGGAGACGGCGGGTCACTTCGGCGTTGAACATCCCATACCAGGTCATCACCCCTGTCTGGAGGTCATCGGGCAAGTCGACGTCGGCAAGGCTGCGGGCGATTTCCACTTCCTTGGCATGGATCATGCCGGCCATGCCTTCGCTGAGCAGCTCCATGTGACGGATCTGGCTGGCGACATTCTCGCGAACGCTCATCGACGGATCGATCGGCAGGCCGAGGCCGCCGGTGTCGTTGCCATACATCGAATTGTAGATCACCGGCGCCGCTCGCTGCAGCTGCGGGTGGGTCTTCATGGTATGGAAGCCCTCCATGAAGGCTTCCATTGCCACCTTCCAGTTGGCCGGCAGCTCGGTCGCGAACCACCACTCGGTCTTGAGGTCGGAAGCGTTGTGCGCATCGAAGCGGTCGAGGATCGGCCCCATTGTTTCGCGGTAGCCGGGCGCGGCATCATCGAAGTTGATGAACAGGCAGCCGCCCCAGATCTCGCTGCGTACTTCGGGGAGCCTGAGATCCTGCGGGTCCAGCGCATCCTCGGCGAACATGTGGCGACCGTAAACGAAAGTGTTTTCGCCCTCCATGTCCCAGCGCCAGCCGTGGAACGGGCAGATGAACCCGGTCTTGGCGCAATTGCCATGATCCTTGCCAAGGCGGGCACCGCGGTGGCGGCAGGCATTATGGAATGCCTTCACCCCGGACTTCGTATTGACGACCAGCACGCTTTTTTCGAAGATGCGGTATTCGATCCAGTCACCAATATTGGGAATGGAATCGAGCCGTGCGGCGAGTTGCCAGACATGCTGCCACAGCTGGTCCTTTTCGCAGGCGAAGAAGGCTTCGTCGTAATAGCGGGCCGAAGGGATACGATCACGCTGAGTGATGAGGTGGGCGGAATCCACCATCAGTCGAGCCTCACCACGCGGAAGCCCCACGAGTGCCCCGTATAGCTGGCACTGCGCGGCGCGCGGATGCCTGCAAAGGCCGAATGCGAAGCGTTGCCATATGAACCACCGCGCGATGGCCGGGCATCACAGTCACCGGTGGTCCAGGTCGATCCATCGGTGGGCGCGCCGTTGTAATCGTTGTTCCAGCAATCCGCTGTCCATTCCCAGATGTTGCCCTGCATGTCGTAGAGCCCCCACGGGTTGGGCTTGTAAATGCCGACCGGCGAGGTCCAGGCATAGCCGTCCGAGCATTGGAAGCGGTATTCAGGGCCGCGCGGTGCTTTCAGCTCATCGGCCTGATCGAAGTCCGGTTGGTTCGAATAGAGGCAGGCCGTGGCATCCTGGTTATCGCCCCAGAAGAACGAAGTGGTTGTGCCCGCGCGCAGCGCATACTCATACTGAGCCTCGTTCGGGATAGCGTATCGCTTGCCGGTCTTTTTGCTCAGCCATTTCACGTAAGCCTCCGCATCTTCGGCTGAGACGCAGACGACCGGGTGCCTGTCATCCTGCGGGAACCCAGGCGAGCGCCAGTTATAGCCGCGCGCCTTTTCGTAGATGAAGTGGCCGTCATTATACCGCTGATTGAAGCAGGATTCGGACGTCGGGTGTTTGGTTTCATCAATAAAGGAGCGGAACTGGGCCACAGTTACCGGGGTTTTGCCCATGGCGAACCCCTTGGCGAAGGTCACCTTGCGCAGCGGCATTGATCGGCCAAGATTGGCCTCGGACATGCCGTGGCGCCGCTCTTCCTCGATGCTTGCTCCCATGATGAAGGAGCCGGCGGGAACGCGGATGACCTCCGGACAAGACGAACAGTCCTTGACTGCTGCACCCACTGCCGGGGTCCTGACCGGAGCAGGCTTGGCCAAAGCGGTGTGGCTGCCGGCGAGTGCTGCGAGCGCCGCAATGGCGAACATCGAAAATTTGCGCATTCTCGTATCCTTGAAAAATTGAACCCCGGGTGCGCCTACTTGAGCGCTTCCGACATCGCGGGTGTGGGAACGAAGACGAAGCGAGGCGATTCCCAGCCGGCGCGCAGCACAAGAACTGCGCGCTTGGTCGGGTCCTCGAGTTTCAGCGAGAACGTCCGCGCAGCGTAATTGTCCTTGGGTCCAAGCTCGGCAAACGAAGCCTCGAGTTCCTTGGCATTGGCGATATTGTAAGAGGCAATCAGCTGGGTCCTGATCTTCTCGATGCCAATCGGAGTGATGTGCGAATAGGTCAGGTTGAAGGTCGACGGGTCCTCGAACCTGCCAAGCGCGACGAGGCCGGGCTGGCGCTGGGTGATGCAGTTGGCATATTTGCGCAGCTGTTCGTCGGTGAGGAAATCGCTGCCCCATGTCACCCGGTAGTCGTCGACATGATCCAGCTTCATCGTCGCGAGCCGGTCGTTTGCGGCCTTGCGTGCGGCACTGATGTCAGCGCTGTCGGCAACCAGCTTGTAATATCCAGGTGACCCGGCGGGGGCCGCCTTGATCCGGTCATACTCGGTGCGCGTCATCTCCGTGACGATTGCCAGGCGCTGAACTTCGCTCAGCGCAGACAGCGGCTTGTCAGTGAAGTCGGTAACGCGGCAGGGAGAAGCCTGCGCCGCGCCCGCTGAAAACAGTGCAAGCGGCACCGCGAACGCTCCCCAGAGGACTTTCTTCATTTTCTGTTCCTTCACTGAAATCAGACGTCCACGCCGATTGGCGCAACCGAACCCGGAATCTCGAGCCGACCCAGACCGTAGTCGCCCTTGATCGTCGTGCGCTGCATACGGCGCGGATATTGCGGCGGGTTGCCGCTGGCGCTGTGCATGAAGCGCCAATTGTCCCAGATGACCATGTCGGTCGGCCGCCAGGTGTGGAAATAGGTGGCCATCTTGGCGTTCATTTCGGCGATCAACTCTTCGAGCAGGGCGTCCCCCTCGGGTGTTTCCATCCCTTCGATACCGGCAGCCTGCCACGGCGAGACATGGAGCACCTTTTCGCCGGTGGCGCGGGTCCAGATCGCCGGATGGACCGAGCGAGGCACATTGCGTGTCGCCTCAACCATGTCGGTGATCATCTGGCGCACCTTGATGCCGTTGTAGCTCTTCGGGCGCCCGAACTTGAGGTTATGGAACATCAGGAACGAGTGGTAGACGATGTTCAGGTCTTCGAAGCGGTCGCGCAGCGCCGGGTCGATCGCCTTGTATAGCTGGATGCCATCGGCAAACCCGGTCATCCCGCCTTCGGGCGAAATGGTGATCGCGCGCAGGATGCCGCCGCGATTGAGCTTCTCGGCGTAGCAGGCGTCGATGTGCCAGGGGATCCAGCCTGAAACTTCCTTGCCATCGACCTCGAACACGTCCTGGTAGTCGAAGTCGGTCATGCCTGGGACATGGTCGTCGGCCATGGGAACGTCGCTGAGCGCATGGCCTTCAAGCTCGCCGAACACCTTGCTCAGTGCCACCTGCATGGCGTTGCTCGGTTCCATGTCCTCGAACACGATCATGCCGCGATCTTCGAACACGGCGTTGATCTCGGCCCGCACGTCCCCGTCGGTCGAATTCGCCTGGGTCACGCCGGTGATGCGCGCTCCAAAGGGCAGATCGTCTGCCAGCGGCCTTACCTTGATGGCACTCATGGGCACCTCTCCATTATTGCTGCAGACCTTGCCGGTCGCAGCCTGCAAATCGATTCAGAAACGCGGAATATTGAACCAGTAGAGCACGATTGCGCTGATCAGCCCGTCGGTGAAATCGAACTGTTCCATTACCTTGCTGGCGAACTTCTCACCCGTCGAAGTGACGGTGCCGCGCGTATCGAGCTCGACCACGATCGAGTTCGGGTCTTCGGTAAAGAAGCAGCGCAGCGTGTTGAGGTATTCGGTGTGAAGTCCGGCCTGCGGGATCAGATCCCAGCAGCGCTTGAAGCCTTCGATACCCTTGTAAATGCCGCCGTAGGACAAGGCATCGGGTTCGCGCAGTTCGAAATCGGGATGGACTAGCGTGGCCATCGTGTCCCAGTCACCCCGGAACAGCGCATCGACAAAGCGCGTCTTCACATCGTTGTTATGGTGATGCTGGGGGGTGAACTCGAAAGTCCCGTTGCCCTGCGAAATCATCTCACGCGCCATCGTCTTTTTCCTCTCACATCGCCATTTCGGGAAGCGCGGCTGCCTCTGTGGCAGTCTCGGGCCAGGCAGACTGCGCCAGCCGCCGGGCCTGCGCACCCTTGCCGCCGAACTCGCCCTGCAGGACCTTCATGCGATAGGTCCACAAGTGCAGCGGCCATTCCAGCGTCAGCCCCATTGCCCCGGTGAACTGGTGGCAATCGGTAATGACCTTGCGCATCGATTCCTGCGCGTAAAGGCAAGCTGTCGCCGCGTCGCTCTCTCTCTCGCTATCGGCCGCGCGGAAGGCGAGCCAGCGGGAGGCGCGGGCAAGCTGTGCCGATTCCGCAAGCCGGTGCTGAATCGCCTGGAAGTGGCCGAGCGGCTGGCCGAATTGCTGGCGTTCGCGGACATAGGCGACCGTGCAATCGATCGCGCCGCGCATCAGTCCGGCGGCTTCGGCGGCAATGCCGATCAGCGCGCGGCGGCGGATCGTGCCTGCCAGGTCACTGCTCAACTTGCTCGCAGCATTGGGGACCCTGGCGAGCCTTCCCAAGGGGTAAGCGGCCACGCTGTCGAGCACCTCGATCTGCGCGCTCGCTACGGGAGCCTGCCAGACATCGCCATCGTGGAACAGGCAGACCGACTGTGAGACCGGCAGGTAGCGCACTGGCTGGCCGAGCGCGCTGGCCACGGCGAGCGGTCCTTCCGCGTTCGCCAGAAGCGGCGCAATCATCATGGATGAGGCCAGTTCGACACTGACCGGACAAGCCGCACCCGCTTCGACGAGCAGCGCCGCATCAAGCAGGCTGAAGCCCGGCTGCGCTGCGATCTCCATGAAACCGGCAGCGGCAATCTCCGCCTGCAGTTCGGCGCTGTAAACCGTGTAGCCGTGCAGCCCTTGCGGTGCCTGCGTCCAGGGGGCGAGCAGCCCCTCGAAAGCAGTCATCAGCATTTGCTGGTCTTCGGAAAAATCGAAATCCATCGTTCAGGTCCCGAGGCCGAGCATGTCGCGCGCGACAAGGTTGAGTTGAATTTCCGCTGCTCCCGCAGCGAGGCCGGCAGCGATGGCGCGTTTGTGGTGCGTTGCCACCATGGGGTTCGTTTCCGAGACGAACAGGTGCGGCGTCCAGTCGAGCACGAAATCCGCGACCTGCCGCTCGGCGAGCACGACAGCATAACGCGCCATCGAGGCGATGCCGGTTCCGGGCGCTGACTTGCTGCGCTGATCGACCGCTTCATAGACCAGCATCCGTGCGGCCTCGCATGAAGACATGGCGAGGGCCGCTGCCAGCCGCGCGGTTTCGGTGAACGAACCGCTCGCTTCCAGATCGGCCACCGCCGCATGGAGCGTGCGCAGCGCGAGCGCATAGCGGGGAATGCCGACCCGCTCGAAATTGAGCGAATAGCGAACCACATCCCAGCCCTTGCCCTCTGGCCCGAGACGCTCGCTTTCCAGCGCCTCGACATCGTCGAAGAAGACTTCGTGAAGGTCGCCGTCGCCAACTACGCTTTCGATCGGGCGGACGGTTATGCCGGGCCGGTCCATCGGAATCAGGAATACCGATATGTCCCGCTTTCCGGCTCCTGTGCGGGCCAGGAGGAAACAGAACTCGGCAAGGCGCGCATAGGAGGTCCAGATCTTCTGGCCATTGATCCGGTAGCGATCGCCATCGCGCTCGGCGCGGGTGCGCATGGCGGCAAGGTCGGACCCGCCCGAGGGTTCCGAGAAGCCCTGGCACCAGATCACGTCACCCTGCATCATTCGGCAAAGGTGCTGCGCCTTCTGCTCTTCGTTGCCGTAATGCAGGATGGTCGGACCGATCCAGTTGACGTTGTAATATTGCGGCCCGCGCGGCTCACCGGCCTCCCACATCACTTCGCCGATGATGAAGTGATCCCAGGCCGGCGCATCGCGGCCACCAAACTCGGGCGGCCAGTGCGAAGCGAGCAGTCCCGCTTCGGCCAGCTTCGGACAGAACTCGCGCGAGAAATCGGTCACTTCCTGCGAGCCGGGGCTTAGCGCGGCAATGTCCTGCCAGCCATCAGGCAGGTGATCGCGCAGGAACTCTACTACTTTGCCGCGCAAGGCATCCTGCTGCTCTGACCAACCAAAATCCATTCCCAAACGACTCTCACATTCTGAAACACGTAGATTCGCATTTGCTAGTGACAGATGGACATTAGACGGTATTAACGGTCAACACATACCATCGAAGAGTTTCACAATATGGCAACTATTGGAGTTTCTTCGTGAAACAAGGATTGGAAGAAGGCGCGAAGGCGGTTGGCGGGGCGCAGGCAATCCGGCGCGCGATGGACGTCATTCGCGCGGTGGCCCAGTTCCAACGCCATGGCGCGACGCTGAATAAGGTGGCCAAGGCGACTGACCTCAACCAGTCGACGGCCTTTCGCATCCTGCGCTCCCTGGTCGAGGAGCGCATGCTCTACTTCGAGGAAGGCAATCGGACTTACCATCTCGGACTTCTCGCCTTCGAGCTCGGCCTCGCAACGCAGGGGCGCTCGCAGGTGCAGGACTATTGGCGTCCGGTTGTGGAGCAGATTGCCCAGCGCACCCGGCTCACCACTTACCTCATGGCGCGTTCGGGCGATGATGCCGTCTGTCTGCTGTGCGTGCAGGGAGCTGCCATGATCCGGGCCATGCCAATGGACGTCGGCCAACGGCTGCCTTTGGGAATCGGCGCGGGCAGCATGGCGATCCTTGCCACGCTCGACGACGAGGAAAGCCGCCCCCTGATCGAAGACCAGGTCAAGCGCCGCGCCTTGTTCCCCGGGGGACGTGCGGACAGCGAGCAATTGCTGAAACGCGTGACCCAGGCACGCGCATCGGGGTTTGCCATCAGCAGCGGAACCGTGGCGTCAGGGCTTTCAGGAATCGGTGTGGCAATCGTTCCGCGACAGGGCCTGCTGCAGTTGGCGATAAGCGTCTCCGCAGTGGCCGAGTCCTTCGACCCGGCCGAAGCGCGGCAGATTGCCGGAACGATCGCAGCCGCGATCAGCGCCAGAGGCCAGGCCCGAGCGGCTTGAGGGGAGGCAAGTAATGGCACGGATCGAGATCGACGGAGTGGGGATCGAATATGACCTGCTTGGCCCCGAAGGCGCACCAGCTGTCGCCTTGACCCCTGGCGGGCGCTATTCGAAGGACGTCACCGGAGTCCCGCAACTGGCGCAGGCGCTTGCCGCTGACGGCCTGCGGGTGCTGATCTGGGATCGCCCCAATTGCGGCGCATCCGACCTGCATTTCGGCGGACCGAGCGAATCGCGCATGCAGGCGCGGTTCCTCGTGCGCCTGATCCGCTCCCTGGGGCTCGGACCGACAGCACTGGTCGGCGGCTCGGCCGGTGCTCGTATCTCGCTGTTCGCCGCCAACGAAGATCCCGAAGCAGTTTCGCGGATGATGCTCTGCTGGATCAGTGGCGGCCTTGTCTCGATGATGCGGCTGGGGTCCTACTACTGCTGCGAGCCCGCAGAAGAGGCCAGCCTCAAGGGCATGGAAACAGTCGCGGCGATGCCGATCTGGGCCGAACAGGTGCGGAGGAACCCGCGCAACCACGAGATCCTTGCACAGTTCGATCCGGCTGAGTTCATCGCTACGATGGAACGCTGGGCCAGCGGCTACATCCCCTCGCCCGACAGTCCGGTCGGCGGCCTGTCGCACGCCGATTTCGCTGCCATGACCATGCCGATCGAGGTCCTGCGCGGCAGCCCCCGCGACCTATACCACCCGGCATGGGTCTGCGAGCAGGTAGAGGCGCTCCTGCCCAATTCCCGGCTGATCGATCCGCCTTGGGACATCGACATTTTTGCTGAGCGCATGCGCGACGGCAAGGGCCTGTTCAGCGACTGGCCGCTGCTCGCGCGGCGCGTGCTCCAGTTTGTGCGGAGCTGACGCCATGGACCTGCGCCTCCAGGAAATGCTCGATCATCATGAAATCCGGCAAGTGCTCGCAACCTATTGCCATGCCTGCGACAGGGCCGACGAAATCCTGATGACAGACTGCTATTCCGGCGCTGACAGCTTCGACGACCATGGCCTCGTCCGGGCAGCCGGCCCGGAATATGCCCGTCAGATGACCGACCTCGTCCGCCTGCGAACTGACGCCGTTTCGCATATCCTTGGCCAGTCATTGATCAAGGTGAACGGCGACAAAGCCGTATCCGAAACCTTCTTCCTCGGCCTGATGCGGCTGAAACCAGACGAGGATGGCGTCAGTCGTCTGAACCAGCTTGCAGGCCGCTTCGTCGACGAGCTTGTTCGCGTTGACGGCGCATGGAAGATTCGCCGACGGACCTGCGTTCGCGATACATCGCTGACCTTGCGCGTCGAGGAAGACATGCAGGCAACCTATGGGCTCGCAGCAGGCACCCGCAATGCCTCAGACCCCGGTGCAACCTTATTAAAGCTCGCACATCACACTGGCTGACGCAGTTCCGCAGAGGGCGGCGGCAAGGCCAGGCGGATCGCAGTGGCCAGCAAGGCGAGCCCGCCCAGCGCACAGGCGATCAGCATCGGCGCTGCGCCCAACTGAGCCGCCACCATCGAGCCCAGCAGCGCAGAGCCAAGAGCCTGACCGAACATCCGGGTCGTTGCGAGCAAGCTGCTCGCACCAGCAGTGCGCGAGCGCGGCACCGAAGAAATCATCAGCCGGCCATTGGGCGAGAAGAACAGGCTGAACCCAGCCCCGCACAAGGCAACGCGCCAGGCCACGTCCATGACTTGCGGGTGGTCTGGAATGAACGCAAGGGCAACAAGTCCGGCGAGCGCGAGCATCAACCCCCACAATCCAAGCCACTGCGGGGAGAATCGATCGGACAGCATGCCGGAGCTTGGGGCTATGATGATCACGGCAAATGCGTAGGGGGTCAGCGCAGCACCAACGGCCGCAGGGCTCATCCCGGCTTCATGCAGCTCGAACGGCAGGTAGAGCAACGCGAGGGTCGAGGCGAGCACTGCGAGAAGCGCGCCGCCGACCGACAGCGCTAATGCCGGATCCTTGAGCAGGTCAATCGGCAGGACCGGACGGGCAAGCCGGGTTTCAAACCGCACGAATATTGCGCCTAGCAACAACCCGGCTGCCAGCAGGCCAAGCGCGACGGTGTGCGGCATGCCGGTGCCCATTCCCTGTAAGCCAACGATCAACGTGCCCAACGTTGCCGCGCAGAGCATGGCCCCTTTCTTGTCGAACGGCGCCGCTGACACTTCAGGATCAGGCAAGGCGCGGGCGAAGGCCAGTCCAGCCACAGCCAAAGGCAGGCCCGCTGCAAAGATCGCCCGCCAATCGAAATGGCTTAGCAGCAGCCCACAGATGCCCGGCGCCAGTGCGGCACCGAGCGACGCCATCATGGTGTTGAGACCCATCCCTCGGCCGAGCATCTGCGCGGGATAGATGAACCGCACCATTGCCAGCGACACGCTGAGCAGCGCTGAGGCGGCCAGCGCCTGAACCACGCGGATTCCGATCAGGAAGGGCAGGCCATTTGCAAAGAGCGATCCAATGGCCGCCAGCATATAAATCGAGAACCCGGCGACAAATATCCGGCGGTGGCCAAGGCGGTCGCCAGCCGCTGCCAGAGGCAATAGAGCCATGGCCAGGATCAGGTTGTATGAGGAGACCAGCAGCACCGCTTCGCCGCGTGCAATCCCAAGCGCACCCGCAATCGTTGGCAAGGCAACATTGGGGATATTCGCATCTAGGGTATAAAGTATCGACCCTGCCGAGACACAAATCGCCGCCATCAGCCGGCGACGCGGCGCAAGTCCCTCATCCATGCGCCGCGCCTAATTGCCAAACTGAAGCTAAAACTTCTTCGATACGCCGACCTGGACGAAGCGCCCGATCGTATTGCCGTTATTGTAGCCTTCCTGCGCAAAACGGCTGGCGTCAAACAGGCGCCACACCGGGGGATCCGTGTCGAAGACGTTGTCGACGTTCAGCGTGAAGCTGAGGTCCTTAAATAGGCCCTCACCCTGCGTTTCATAGCGGAAGAACAGGTTGAACACGTTGAAGCTTTCCACGCTCGTTTGCGGGACGAACGACGGCGCAGCCGGCTTGAGATCATAGCCAGCAGTGTGATTCCAGCTCAACTGCGCAAGCAGCCCTCCGGTTTCAAGCCCCAGCGAGGTCCGCGCCCGGAGCTGCGATACGCCGGGCAGCGCAGTCGCCTGATTGTGCTGACTGGTGAACGGACGAGCCGGCGACGTGCTCTGCTCGCGGCTGATTTCATAGTTTGCATTCACATCGAATAGCAAAGTTCCGAAGCCGAGTTCGCGCCGGACGTTTGCGCTGAAATCGATGCCCTGAAGTTTGAAATTGCCTTGGTTGTTCTTGGCAAGGTCAACGAATGCATAGACCGTGCAAGGTGTCGCGCTACGATGGCAGGGAGCGCCATTGAATGTCGTCGACGAAGCAACGAATGCGTCAAGGAACGCCAACGACGGGTTGAGCGTGATGACGTGCGGATAGTCTGCAAAAGCGATCGATGGCGTGGTGTTCGGCAGATCGATCAGGCCATCGATGCGGATGTTGTAATAGGTCGCGCTCAGCTTGATCCCGTCTGCGGGTGCCAGGTCTGCGCCGAAGGACCACGT
Organism: Novosphingobium aquae; assembly: GCF_037572715.1. Classification (NCBI taxonomy): domain Bacteria; kingdom Pseudomonadati; phylum Pseudomonadota; class Alphaproteobacteria; order Sphingomonadales; family Sphingomonadaceae; genus Novosphingobium; species Novosphingobium aquae. The sequence goes on from NZ_JBBHJY010000010.1 coordinate 145,677, forward strand.
CTTGGCCTTTTGCGGCTGGATGCCTGGCGCATTGCCCCGCTGGAGGTAGGTTACCGCACCTGCCGGGACAGCCGGATAGGCGCCGCTGGAAACCTGCGCCGCCGTGGGGCCAAACTGCGCTGTGGTGCGCGAGATAAAGGTGATGCCGCCTACTTGGGGTGCGTCGGCGAGGCTGGGAGCATTGAACGATTTGCCCCAGTTGCCGCGCAGGGTCAGCGCATCGATGGGCTTCCAGGTGAGGCCGATTTTCGGGTTGAAGGTATCGCCGATCTGGCCGCCGTAATCATCGTAACGACCGGCGACCGAAAGCCGCAATTCCTGGAATCCGCCCATCGCGTTGTCTGCACCGAAGATCGGCACAACCATTTCGCCAAACGCAGACTTCACGTTGCGTCCGAGATTATAGATGGGAAGGCCCGCGACTGCGGGAGCAATTGTCGTAGCTCCGATCAGCTGCGCCGCTGCACCGCCGTTCTGCGCGCCGGGCACGACATCGCCGAACTGCGCGTTGAATCCTTCATGATACCATTCGCCCCCGACAGCCAGTTTCACGCCGCCGCCAGGCAGCTTGAACAGTTCGCCATCCAGAACCGCGCGAACATTGCTCAGAGTCTGCCGGGTCTTGCCGAAGGTTTCGAAATTCCGGATGATTGCCACTGCTGCCGGATCGCTCGAATTCGGAGCATAGGGGTTGAACAGCCCGGCATTGATCGCATTGGTCAGCGCCGTGTTGTTGAAATGGCCAGTGTGGCTCTCGGTGTCGCTTTCGCTGTAGCTGCCAAGCAGCTTGAGCTGCCAGTTTTCGCCAAGCTTGTAAGTGAAGGTCGGCGTGAAGCCCCATGTGTTCAGTTTGATGCGCTGGTCGGTCGCTGTGGTGCCGCCGAACGAATAGGTCACGGCGTGCGAAGTTTCTGCGCCAATCCTGTTGGCGGCAAAGAAAGGACTCGCCGTTGTGCGGGTGGTCGATCCCGGATGGAACTCACCCAGCCCGACGCCAGTGTTGCGATTTGTGAAGAATGCCTTGATGTCCACGGTCAGAGCGTCGCTCAGATCCTGTGTGAATCCGGCCAGCAGCGAATGCCGCTCCTGGCTGGGATAAAACACCGCCGCGTCACTGATGTCACAGGTGGTTGGCGTGGCGGCGCGGCTGGGCAAGCCATAATTGGTGGTAACTCCCGACACCGTAATCTGGATATTGCCGGGATTGCAGTTGAGAGGCAGCAGGCCGTTGGCCGCGATCGGGAATGACTGCACAAAATCGCGATCGATACCTCGGATATTGTCGTTCTTGACGAAAGAGTAGGACAGGTAAATGCCACCCGACCCCCAATCTTTGCCCACGATGCCATCGGCGGTGTATTGCGTGTAACTGTCGGCAAATCCGACTTTGCCGCCAAGCTGAATGCCGTCGAATTTCTTGCGGGTCGTGAAATTGAGCACACCGGCAACGGCATCGGAGCCATAGACGGCAGAGCCTCCATCGGGAACGACTTCAAGGCGCTCGATGGCGCTGGAGGGAATAACATCGGGGTCGGGAGAGGCCGAGGTGATCCCCATGCCGACCATGCGGTGGCCGTCCATCAAAACCAGCGTTGAAGACCCGCCTGCCGTGTTGACGCCTGGTAGATTGCGCAAGTTCGGGCGATTGATCGTCACGCTGTTGCCGAATCCGGTGGGGAACTGAAGGGCGCCGAACGCGCCCATTTGCGGTATGGTCTGCAGCAATTGGTTTGTCGTGGCAGCGCCAGTCAGCTGCACGTCTTCGGCCGAAACGCCAATGACGTTTGAACCCGTCGGCGCGACGCCACGGATCAGCGTTCCGGTCACGACGATGGTCTTATCCTGCTCCTCCGCGCCGTTTGCATCAGCCTCGTCGGCGATTGCAACTTGGGAGGTCAATAGCAGCGCAGTGCCGAGAATTGTTGAATTCAGCGCCTTGCGCCGGACGACGCTTGAATAAGCCTTCGAAGTGGCCATCCCATATCTCCCCAATAGCTGTTCTTGAGCGTCGCAATCCACGCTGGGCGACAGCGAACATGGGGCAGGGATTAGATCAAGTACGCTTCGGAAATTATGTCATATGGTGAAATTATCGCGTCGAAAGTGGCCTAATTATGAGCTGTATTTCGTAGTATCCCGTCATATGCTTCATTAATGGTGATACTTTTATCATATTGTGAAAACTCGGAAACAGAGACCGCCGGATTGAATGAGGTGTTCCCCGTCAGCACCAATGGCACATCTTTGAGGTTGTGATTTAATGAGCTTTAGGCCTTCGTCGTAGTGACGAAGGACCGAAGATGCACAGCGGCCTTCCCTCAGCTTCGCCTTCACCCGCCGCTTGGGCGCTTTCTTGCGCAGCCCATGGCCCATCTCCTTGTAAAGCGGGTAAATCCGCTTGCTGTTGATTTCCCAGCCTTCGCGTCGACGCAGAACATGGATACCGCGATAGCCGTACCGAACCCGTGTCTCCGCGATCTCCTTGATCCGTTGTTTGAGGTCGGCCTGATCGGTGCCCTTGCCACGGTGGTGGTAGCTGGATCGTTCCGACCAAAGCACGCTGCAAGCCCTGCGTATGGGGACCTGCCATGTGCTGCGTACGTCATCGACCAGTTGCCGCCGCCGATCAGGCCTTAGAGCGTTGGCCGCGCTTCGCTTGGCCGCCTTCGGCTCCGCGAGACGACATCCTGCAACATCGCCTTGTCCAGGCCGAGGTCTGCCACCAGTCGTTTGAGCTTCGCGTTCTCGTCTTCAAGCTGGCGCAGCCGCCGCATCTCCGACGGCATCAAGTCGGCGTATTTCTTGCGCCAGTTGTAGAACGTGGCCTCGCTGATCCCTGCCTTGCGGCACACCTCGCCCACCGACGTTCCATCGTCGACCTGCTTGAGCACGAAGGCTATCTGCGCCTCGCTGAACTTCGATCTCTTCATCACACACTCCGTATCCTGGCCCTCCAATCATAACTGGAATCTTCCAGCTCCAAACGGTCCAGGATCCCGGGTGCAGGTCAGGCGGCCAACACCACGCCATGCTTTTCGAGAACTTCACTTTATAAGAATGCTTGAGCAGATAATGCATTATCACTAAGATCGACACATGACCTACAAGCCTCTCAGCGGAAAACGTGTCATTGAGCTTGGCACCATGATCGCGGCGCCGTTTGCCACGCACATCCTCAGCCAGCTTGGCGCCGAGGTGATCAAGGTCGAGCCGCCGAGCGGGGATACCACGCGTGCGCTTGTGCGCGGCGGGCCGAGCGGGACGATCGTTGCCTACAGCCATTCCAAGCAGGCGATCTGCCTCGACCTGACGACCGAGGGCGGCAAGCAGGTGTTCCGCAAGCTGGTCGCCAGCGCCGATGTCGTGATCCACAACCTCGCGCCGTCCGCCGCACGCAAGCTGGCGGTCACAGCGGACGATTGCATGGCGGTAAACCCCGGCATCGTCCACGTCCACATCAAGGGCTACACCCACGGTCCGCAAGCAGATGACCTGATGACCAACCCCATTGCCGAAGCGGCGACCGGGGCGATGGACGATCACCGCGTCGATGGCCGTCCGACACGCTTCGGACCGAGCTACCATGACCAGTTCGCCGGCACCTATGCGGTTATCCGCGTGCTTGCCGCCATGATGGATCCCCATGTCAGCGAGGAGGCCCGCCGCATCGAGATCGGGCTCTACGAAACCGGCCTCCACCTCGCCGCGCGCGATCTTGCGGGAATGCAGCTCAAGACGCAGCTGCTCGGCCGGCTGGAGAAAGAAGGCGGCGGCGAGTTTTCGATGCCCGGTTATGGCTCCTACCTGACGAGTGATGGGCGCTGGCTCTACCTTCTGGTGCTCACCGACGCGCACTGGGCCAAGCTGACCCGGGCGCTCGACATGCCCGAGGACGGCGCCCCCGAATTCGCCAGGCTGCGCGACCGCAAGAAGGCGCGCGACGTGGTCGAGGAAGCGGTGCGCCTTTCGGTGTCAAAGCTGACTTTCGCCGAGGCCGAAGCGCGGCTCAAGGCTGCCGGGCTGGGCCATAACGAGGTGATGCCGCTCGAACGCGTGCTTGAAGTTCCGCAGGCGCGCGAACCCGGCAAGCTGCGCGAAGTCGGCTTCCGCGGTCTGCACTTTGAAGTCCCTGAATTCGCCGGCATTCCCGGACCGGTCGAACCCGGCCTGCCGCCGCCAGAACTGGGCGAACATACCCAGGCGTTGCTCGCCGAACTCGGCTATTCTGCTGCCGAAGCCGAAGCCCTGCTTGCCTCGGGCGCGGCGCGCGGCCATCACGAAGGCGACTTCGCCTGGGCACCGGTGCGCGACAAGAATTGAGGGACGATGACGACGGACTATTTCTCGACATTCATCACCGCTTCGCCTGACTCCACGGCCGCCCAAGGTGTGCCGCCGGCAAAGCCCGAGACGATCGCGGGGCTGCAATATGTCCTGCTGTCGCAGCACCCCTATGCCCGCACGAGCGACGAGTTGCTGTTCGACGTTCATTGCCAGCGCAGCGGGATCGGTGGCGCTGCGAAAGGCGCGGCACGCGAGTCCTTTCTCGCCAAGTCCAAGGCCTGCCTGCGGGCATCGCCGCTGGTCAAGCAACACGGCTGGGGCCTGCACTTTGACAAGGATGGCAAAGTGGCGCTCTACGGCGTGGAAAGCGCCGAATATCGCCATTTCTTGCAGTGCGACGACATTAAGGTCATCCCCGGAATGCGCAGCAACCGGGCCTGACGGCGCGCAAGGAGCAAGCACGCGATGCAGTTCAAGACCAAGGAAGAACAGGTCGCCGATTTCCTGCGCGAAGGGATTATTTCCGGTCGTTTTGCGCGCGGTGCACGGCTCAAGCAGCAGGAAATCGCGACCCTGCTCAACACCTCGATCACCCCGGTGCGCGAGGCGCTGAAGCTGCTTGAGGCCGAAGGCTATGTCGCTGGCGACAGCTTCAAGGGCGCGGTTGTCGCACCCTTCGATATCGAGGCGTCGAGCGAGGTTCTGAGCCTTCGCATCCTGCTGGAAACGCAGCTGGTAAAGGGCGCGGTGGAGCGGGCGAAGGGCGCCGACATTGCCGAACTGAAAGTCATGGCCGAGGAATTCGCCGCCGCTTTTGACGCGGGTGACAACGAGACCGCGCGCGCCGCCAATTACCGCTTCCACCACCGCCTGTTCGAAGTGGCCGCCATGCCCCAGACCCTGCATTTCGTGCAGATTCTGTGGGCGCGCTATCCCTTTGACCTGATCAACCGCCTGTCCGGCCGGGTCAGCCGCGCCGCGCAGGAACATGACGACATGCTGGCCGCGATCATCGCCGGCGATACCGCCGCCGCCATGCTCGCCACGCGCCAGCATATCGAGGCGGGGTTTGTCGAACTCAGGGATTCGCTGAAAGCCGACGTGTCAAAGGTGGGAAAATGAAAAAGACCCTGTTCCTCGTCATGGACATGATGAACGATCTTGTCGCCGAAGACGGCTTCAGCAAGGCCACATACGCTGTGCAGGTGAAGCAGCGCGGCGTGCTGGAAAACACCGCCACCGCCATCGCCTGTGCCCGGGCTGCCGGCGCGCAGGTGGGCTTTGTTCGTGTCGGGTTTTCCGCCGATTACCGCGAATGTCCGCCCGCCTCGCCGATCTTCTCCGGCGCTCGGACCAACGGCATTTTCCAGCTTGGCACCTGGGGGACTGAGGTCCATCCCGCACTCGCGCCGCAGTCTCAGGACTTCGACGTGGTCAAGCACCGGGTCAGCCCGTTCTACGCCACCTCGCTAGAAGCGATCCTGCGCGCCAATGGCATCCAGCGCATTGTCATGTGCGGAGTTTCAACCAACGGCGTCGTCCACTCGGGCGCGCGCGAAGCTCACGACCGGGACTACGAAGTGGTGATCCTTGAGGACTGCTGCGCGGGCGTGACGGCGGATGAGCACATGCACGCGATTGCCTGCCTCGCTCGCTATGCTTCGATCGTGAACAGCCGCGAATTACTCTGGTCCAGCTGACAGGAAAACACATGTCCACACAGGCAGGCACGGTCGCTTTTATCGTTGAACAGATGGCCGCTGCAGGATCGGTTTCCGCTCGTCCCATGTTCGGCGAATATGGCGTCTATTGCGATGGCAAGATCGTCGCCTTGATCTGTGATGACCAGTTGTTCGTCAAGCCAACCAACGCGGGCCGGGTTTTCATTGGCACGCCCGAGGAGGCTCCGCCCTATCCGGGCGCGAAGCCCAGCTTTCTGATTTCGGCGGATGGTCTGGAAGATGCCGATTGGCTGGCGGAACTGATCCGCCTGTCGGCAGATGAATTGCCGATGCCGAAACCCAAGAAGCCAAGGGCGAAATAGGGCCCTCATTTGCAACGCCACTGCAACGCAGACGCAAGGCGGCCGCAACGTTCACGCGACCCGCCATCGCCCACGCGGCTTGACCCGCGTCAGGATAATGCATTATCCATTATTCAACAGAACAAGGAACCCATCACATGAGCACCAGTGACAACGATGTCGGCGGCGCGCCGGCAGAGGGCAAGATTACCCCGGAGGCGATCAAGGCGGCTGAAAACATGATCGGCATGCAGCTGCGCCCCGAAGGCCCCTATCTGCAGGACGCCACGGCGGACACGATGCGCAACTGGTGCAACGGCATTGGCGATCTCAATCCACTCTACCGCGATGAAGAGCATGGCCGCCTGTCGCGCTATGGCTCGATCGTGGCCCACCCGAACTTCCCGATGGCCTTCGGCTGGATCGGCCGCACCCGCTGGGGCCTGCCGGGCGTTCACGGCTTCTATGCCGGCAATGACTGGGAATTCTTCCGCCACGTCCGCCCTGGCGACCGCATCACGGCAATCGAGCGCGTGGTTGGCATCGACGTCAAGGAATCGAAGTTCTCGGGCACGCTGGTCATGCAGTATGTTGAAGCAACCTTCGCCAACCAGTTCGGTGATGTCGTTGCCAAGGCGCTTGGCACCTGCACCCGCCACGAACGCAAGGCGGCGCGCGATGCCGGCAAGTATGACGACATCAAGACCCACGAATATTCGGCCGAGGATTTCGCCAAGATCGACAACGCGATCCTGATGGAAGAAAAGAACATGCGCGGCACCAACGTTCGCTATTGGGACGAAGTGCAGGAAGGCGAGGAACTGCCCGAAATCGTGCGCGGTCCGCTCAGCCTGATGGACACCATGGGCTTCCTCGTCGCATCGGGGCGCGGCCACACCCACGGGGTGATCTTCAAAAACGCGGTCAAGCACCCCGGCCACTTCTTCCGCAATCCGGAAGCGGGCGGCGGCATCGAATATACCGGCATCGGCCACCACCGCGAATCGACCGCCAAGGAAGTGGGCGTTCCCGGAGTCTACGATTACGGCCCGCAGCGCTCGTCGTGGATGGCCAGCCTGGTCACCAACTGGATGGGCGATGCCGGCTTCCTCAAACGCGTCCGTACCCAGATGCGCGGCTTCAACATCATGGGCGATTGCACCTGGGCCCGCGGCAAGGTGACGCGCAAGTACATCAAGGACGGCAACGCGCTGGTCGATATCGAGATCCGGGGCGAAAACCAGCGCGGCGAACTGACCACGCCGGGCCTGGCCACGGTCCTGCTGCCCAGCCTCAATCCGCAGCACAACGTGTTCTTCGATGGCCGCAATTGCGACCTTGAACTGCCGGTGGTGCGCTGAGCCGAAGCGGAGCCGAAGGCATGTCCCTCGCTCCCCTCGCAGGCATCAAGGTCGTCGTCCACGCGTCCGGCGTGGCGGCGGCCTATGCCGCGCGGCAGCTGGCGACCTTGGGGGCTGCCTGCGTGCTGGCGGAAGGGGGGGAGGGTTCACCCTTGCGGCGTGAAGCGCCTTTCCTGCCCGGCACGCAAATTTCTGCGGCCTTCGCTTCGCTTTGCGCCGGGATGAGCGCCGAGACGCACGACCTCGCCTCACCAGATGGCCGCGCAAAATTCGGCGCTTTGCTCGCCCGAAGCGACATCTTCATCGATGACACGCCGGTGGCAGACCGCGCAGCGCTGGGCCTCGACGAGCAAACGATCGCCAGCCAGCACGCGGACCTTATCCACGTGTCGGTCCTGCCCTACGGAGCCTTCGGCGCAAAGGCCGGTTGGAAGGGCGAGGAGATCAACGTCCTCCACGCCTCGGGCGAAGGCTATCTCCTGCCCAACGGCCTCACCACCGAGCTGTTTCCCGGCCGCCCGCCGGTCAAGATCTACGGCCACTTCACCGAGATGCAGGGCGGCACGGCGGCTGCGCTGGGCGCGCTCTCGGCGCTTTGGGCGCGGCCGGAGCTGGGCGGGCAATTTGTCGATATTTCGTGTCAGGATGCGGGCCTTGCGGTTGGCGCATTCGCCATACAGCGGCTGGGCGACGGGCAGGTCGAAGACCGCTACGAACGCAGCTTCCGCTTTGGCGGGGTGATAGAATGCGCGGATGGCTTCGTCGAATTGCTGACGCTCGAGCAGCGCCAGTGGACGGGGCTGGTCGAACTGCTCGGCAATCCCGAATGGGCGCAGGACCCGGACTTGGCGGACAGCGCCGGGCGCAGCCGACGGGGGGCGGAAATCAACCGCCATATCCGGGCGTGGTTTCTTGAGCGCCGCGTCGATGAAGTCGTCGCGGCGGGGCAGAAGCTGTCGGTGCCATTGGCGCGCTATTACACGCCTGACGAAGTACTTGCCGATGCCCATGAGGCGCATCGCGGGCTGTTCCAGACGGTCGCCGTGCCGGACGCAGGCGAGCTGCCGGTGATCGTTTCGCCTTATCACTTTGACGGCGCGCCGCTGGTGCTGGCCGGAGGGCCGCCAGCGTGAAACCCCTCGCCGCAATCCGCGTGGCCGATTTCACCGTGCACAACGCCGGGCCTTTTGCCACGCACCTGCTCAGCCAGCTTGGCGCGGAGATTATCAAGATCGAAAGCGCCATGCGCCCCGATGCCTTCCGCAAGCCGCACCCGGTCTATGGCCGCGAGGGGCCGGCTACCTTCGATCAGGTCTCCGCGACCAAGCTGTCGGTAAGGATCAATCTGAAGAAGCCGGAAGGCGTGGCCCTGGCCAAGCGGCTCGTCGCAGTGTCGGATGTCGCGGCGGAGAGTTTTCGCGCCGGCGTGCTGGCGCGGCTGGGGCTGGGGTACGAGGCGCTAAAGGCGGTAAAGCCCGATATTGTGCTGCTTTCGGTATCCTCCTGCGGACAGGACGGGCCGGATTCGCACTTCGCCGGCTATGCCCCGCTGTTTGGCGCATGGGGCGGCTTGTCCGACCTCACCGGGTTTGCCGACGGCCCGCCGGTCGAGATGCGCCACGTGATGGACCACACCTGCGGAATGCACGCTGCCGTTGCGCTGATGGCCGCGCTCCACCGCCGCCGTGCGACAGGGGAAGGCGCTCATGTCGACGTCGCCGCCCGAGAGGTTGCCTCGATGCTCTGCGGCGAGGCGTTGCTGCTCAGTGCTGCTGGGGGCGAGCCCCGGCGCATGGGCAACGCAGCCGAAGGGCTCGGACCGCACGGGGTCTTCGCTTGCATGGGCGAGGAGCGCTGGCTCTCGATAGCCGTGCGCAGCGATGCCGAACTGACAAAGCTTGAGGACATCGTCGGCGGCCTGTCGGACGAAGCGATCACCGCTTGGACCTGCACCCGCGATGCAAACGAGGCGGCGGCGATCCTGCAGGCCGCTGGCATCGCTGCCCATGCCAGCTGGACCACGCCCGAAATCGCTGCCGATCCGCACCTCCGCGCGCGCCGGGCGATTGTCGAGGTGAACGAGCCGGGCGGCAGCACCCGCGCCGCAGTCGGCGTCCCGATGCGCTTGTCGAAGGGGCCGGAAGTGGGCATCCATCGCGGAACGCCACAGCTCGGTGAGGATGAGGATTACGTTTACGGCGAACTGCTCGGGATCGGGCGGAATGAACGCTGCGCGCTGGAAGATGCGGAAGTGATTTATTAGTCCGCAAGAGAGGAAGGCCATGAACAGTAAGTCCCCCGCCGCCTTCATCGGCCTGGGCGCCATGGGATCGGGCATGTGTGCCAACGTGGTCCGCAAGCATGGCGGGCGCGTGGAGGTGTTCGACCTCAACCCCGAGGCGGTCATGGCGCAGGTGGCGCATGGCGCATCGGCAGCCGGTTCGGTCGGCGCAGCGGTGCATGAGGCGGAGGTTATCTTCCTTTCGCTTCCCGGCGGGCGGCAGGTGGCGGCGGTCTGCGAGGAGATCGCCAGTAACGCCCAGCCCGGTGCGGTGGTCATCGACCTCTCGACGACAGCGGTTGCCGATGCCCGCGCCGTGGCTGCGCGGCTGGCCCAGAGCGACATCGCCTTTGCCGATGCTCCCGTCGCCCGCGCGCGGCAGGCGGCGGTTGACGGCACGCTTTCCATCATGGTCGGCGCGGACGATGCGCTGTTCGCGCGCATCCAGCCGCTACTCGCCTATATGGCCAGCGACGTGACCCATTGCGGCGATGTCGGCTGCGGGCAGGTGGTCAAGCTCATCAACAACACCCTGCTGTTTGAACAGGTCGCCGCGCTCGCCGAAATGATGGTCGTGGCCGAGCGTGCGGGCGTGACCAATGACAAGCTGATCGAGGCGGTGGGCCTCGGCTCGGGCAATTCCTTCGCGCTGCAGAACCACGGACGCAAGGCGATGGCCCCGCGCGCCTTTCCGGAAAAGGCCTTTCCGATGGACTACGTGCTGAAAGACATGGGCTATACTATCGAACTGGCCGGCGAGATGGGTGTCGAGCCGCGCATGGCGAACCGTGCGGCCGAGTATTACAAGGCGGCGATCGATGCCGGGATCGGGCCGAAGTACTTTCCGGCGATCATAGAGCTTGTGGAGGGGAAGGCGTGAAGCACCTGACGCTTGACGACCGCGTGGTCACCGATGGCCTGATCTTCCCCGAAGGCCCGATCGCCATGGCCGACGGATCGGTGCTGGTGGTCGAGATCAAGGGCGGTCGGCTGATCCGCGTCCAGCCCGATGGCCGTAAGGACGTTGTGGCCGAACTCGGCGGCGGGCCGAACGGCGCGGCGATTGGCCCGGACGGGGCCTGCTACGTCTGCCAGAACGGCGGCTTCCACTGGCTGAAGGAAGACATCTTCGGCGTGAAGGGATACGACCGCCCCCACGGCCGCGCACACGATTACAGCGGCGGTTCGATCCAGCGGGTCGATCTGGCCACGGGCGAGGTCACCACGCTTTACACCCACTGCGATGGCAAGCCGATCAATGGTCCCAACGACATCATCTTCGACGCGCAGGGCGACATGTGGTTCACCGATCACGGCAAGACCTATGACGGGGTGATGGATCAGGGCGTGATCTATCACGCGGCTATTGATGGGTCGCGCATCCGGCAGGCCGTGTTCCCGATGCTCACGCCCAACGGCGTCGGCCTCTCGGCGGACGAAGGCACGCTGTATGCTTCGGAGACCGAGACCGGGCGACTGTGGCAATGGCCGATCACCGGGCGGGGCGAGGTGGGCAAGCTGGCTTGGCCATCACCCAACGGCGGAACGATGATCGGGCAGGCGAGCGGCTATCAGCGGTTCGATTCGATGGCAGTCGAGGAATGCGGCAACATCTGCGTCGGCACGCTCGTCACCGGCGGCATCACCGTGTTCTCGCCCACGGGTGAGAAGCTCGAATACTGGCAGGGGCCGGAGCCCTATTGCACCAACATCGCCTTTGGCGGGCCGGACATGCGCACCGCCTATATCACCGTTTCCGGCCACGGCCTGCTGATCGCGGTGGACTGGCCGCGACCCGGCTTGCCCCTGCTGCACCAACGCAAACCCAAGGAACCTGCACAGTGAGCGAATTCAACGATTGGATCGGCCGCAGCCAGACCTCCACCGACGTGCTGGAACCGGCGCGCAGCAATGCCTTGCGCGTGGCGATGGGCGACAAGGGCAACCTGCAGGTGGGCGATGCCCTGCCGCTGCTCCACCACTGGCTCTACTTCTGGGACGTGAAACCCCCGGCCGAACTGGGCAGCGATGGCCATCCGGCTAAGGGCGGGTTCCTCCCCCCGGTGCCGCTGCCGCGCCGGATGTGGGCGGGGGGACGGCTGAAGTTCCTCGCCCCGCTCCGCCTTGGCGACCGCGTGACCAAGATCTCGACCATCACCTCGGTGACCGAAAAGACCGGCCGCAGCGGCACGCTCGTCTTCGTCACCGTGCGCCATGACCTTAGCACCGATGCCGGGCTCGCGGTCAGCGAGGAACAGGACCTTGTCTACCGCGATCCCGCTTCGGCAATGCTCCCCGCACCTGTTGCCGCACCCGCGCCCGCTGCGGCATGGGCTGAAACGGTCGAGCCCGATCCGGTCCTGCTGTTCCGCTATTCGGCGCTGACCATGAACGGGCACCGCATCCATTACGATCGCCCCTATGCGATCGACGAGGAAAGCTATCCCGCGCTCGTCGTCCACGGACCTTTGCAGGCGACCCTGTTGATCGACATTGCCAGCAGGAACCTCTGCGCGCCGGTCACCAGCTTTTCCTTTCGCGGACAAGTCCCTGCCTTCTCGGGCGCGCCGCTGCACGTTTGCGGCAATCCCGGCGAGGACGGCGCGGAGGTCTGGACGCAGCAGGGCGGCGAGAAGAACATGGTGGCGAGTGTCGGCACCGCGGCTCTAGATGACGCGGCATGATGCAGACCTATCAGCTGTTCATCGACGGCAAGTGGCGCCCCGCCGCTGGCGGCGAGACCTTGCCTGCGGTCAATCCGTACAATCAGGAGGTTCACGCCCGGATCAGCGTTGCGGCTTGCAGTGACGTAGCCGATGCCGTTGAAGCGGCGCGGCGAGCGGCACCTGCTTGGGGCCGGACGCTGCCGGGTGCGCGGGCCAGCTTGCTGAACCGGCTGGCCGACCTGATCGAGGGTGATGCCGACCGGCTCGCGCTGCTGGAAACGACCGACAACGGCAAGGTCATCCGCGAGACGAGCAACCAGATGGGCTATGCCGCCCGCCTGTTCCGCTATTACGCCAGCTGGGCCGACAAGGTCACGGGCGATGTCGTGCCTCTTGATGTCGCCGATACGGCAGGGCTTGTCGTCCATGAGCCGTTCGGCGTGGTGGCCTGCATCACGGCGTGGAATTCGCCCGTCGCCATCCTGTGCAACACGATGCCCGCCGCGCTGGCGGCGGGCAATTGCGTGATCGCCAAGCCGAGCGAACATGCCTCGGTCACCACGCTGGAAATCGCTCGGCTGGCCGAGAAGGCGGGCTTTCCCGCGGGCGTGTTCCAAGTGGTCACCGGCGCAGGCGACACCGGCGCAGCTCTGACTTCGGACCCGCGGGTCGACAAGATCAGTTTCACCGGCAGCCCCGGCATTGGCCGCGCCATCGCGGCGGCAGGGGCGGCGAACCTCAAGCCGGTCTGCCTTGAGCTGGGCGGAAAATCGCCCAACATCGTGTTCGACGATTGCGATTTCGACCGGGCGCTGATCGGCGCGCTGGCGGGGATTTTCGGCGCGACCGGGCAGACCTGCATCGCCGGGTCGCGCCTGCTGGTCCAGCGCGGCATCTATGACCGCATGGTCGAAGGCCTTGCCGCGCGCGCCGGGCAGATCGTCATGGGTGATCCGCGGCTGGCCGCGACCGAGATGGGGACGGCGGCCAACGAACCGCAGTTCAACAAGATCCTGTCCTTCATCGATGCCGCCAGAAGCGATGGTGCGCGCCTTGTCACCGGCGGCGCGCGAGCCGATGGTCCGGGTCTGGAAAAGGGCTTCTTCGTCCAGCCGACGATCTTTGCCGACGTGCGCAACGACATGATGGTCGCGCGCGAGGAAGTGTTCGGCCCGGTCCTGTCGATTATCCCCTTCGCTGACGAGGAAGAGGCGGTGAGCATCGCCAACGATACCGCCTATGGCCTTGCCTCGGGCGTGTGGTCGAAGAATATCGATCGTTGCATGCGGATGATGCGCGCGGTGAGATCGGGCGTGGTCTGGGTCAACACCTACCGGCAGGCGGCACCGCAGGTTCCCTTCGGCGGCATGAAGGATTCGGGCTATGGCCGGGTGCGCGGGGCTGCCGGAATCATGGAATGGCTGCAGACCAAGACCGTTTTCATCGACTATTCCGGCGACCGGCGGGACCCGTTCTCGATGAAGTTCTGACGGCGGTCTGTGAGAGCAAGCGAGCTGGCTGGAGCGACAAGCTTCTAGCAAGTCAGTGTCACTTTTAGGGCCCCCCTTGGGGAGTGCCCCCTCCGACTTCAGATCCCATGAGGAGTAGATAGCGACCTGCGCCGTTGCAGAGTGGGTTCGCTAGAAAACTCTCTGTGGAGGCCAATTATGCTCTTGCCGACTGATCAATCCGAGGCACTTGCCGCTATACGCGTCGATCTTGGCGCGATCTTCGTTTCTTTGGAACTGAGTAAGTCGACCTGGCTGATAACGTCGCTCGCGCCGGGCTATGGGCTACAGCAAGGGTTGTCACACATAGAGTAATCGCGCGGTTGGTGTGAGAGCATAGAGCTCGACGGTTAGATTTGGACTTGATCCGCAGATCACCATACCGGCTAGCGGCTTCTGAAAATGCCGCGTTCAAAGGCCTTACACAAGACCGCACTCGATCACATGCACATTCAATCTGAAACCTCTTGCATCACGGGCGGCAACCACAAAAGTCATTCAGACCGCGAAACAGGGGAGGGCGCTTCTGGAAACCGGGGCGCCCTTTTCGTTGCACCTATCCGCGCAGCGACTGCATTCGCTTGAGATAGCGTGCCAGCACGTCGATCTCGAGGTTGACCTTACTGCCTGCTTCCATCGCGCCAAGCGTCGTCACGTCGCCGGTGTGCGGGATGATATTGAGGTTGAAATGGCAGGTGCCATCGGCCTGATCCGCAACTTCGTTGACTGTCAGTGAAACTCCGTCGACCGTGATCGAGCCCTTGGGCGCGAGGTACGGTGCCAGCTCTGCCGGCGCCGAAATCCCGATCTTGCGCGAATCGCCAGCGGGGCAAATGCCGACCACTTCGCCAACGCCGTCGACATGGCCGGTGACGATGTGACCACCCAGTTCATCACCCAGCTTGAGCGCGGGTTCAAGGTTGAGCGCCGTACCCTCGGTCCAGCGCCCAGGGACGGTGCGCGATACGGTCTCGCCCGAAATGTCGACCGCGAACCACGCATCGCCGGCGCTGCCGCCGCGCTCGACCACGGTCAGGCAGGTGCCCGAACAGGCGATCGATGCGCCGATGGCGATCGTTGCAGGATCGAAGGGGCAAGCGATCACGGCGCGGATATCGCCGCCGCCTTTCACTTCGCTGATGGTGCCGATGGCGGTGACTATTCCGGTGAACATGGGATGGCCTCGTAAACGTCGAGTGTGTCGCTGCCAAGCGGGCGGCTGTCGATGTGCTGCCACGCCGCGCTGCCGGCCAATATGGGTGCGGTCAGTTCAGGCAGGCGCGGGACATCGCCGGGGATGGTGATCGGCGCGCGGTAGAGCAGCAGGCGGTCGACCAGACCGGCCGCGAGGAAGGCGCGCGCGGTCTGCGCGCCACCTTCGACCATCAGGTACTGGGCGGGTAGAATGGCGCTGATTTCGTTTGGCGAAGCGATGGACTTCCACCCGGCAGGAGGCTCGCCGTGGGTTAGAAGCCAGCGTTCGGGCGAGCGGTCCTCGATGCCTGCAAGCCGCACGTCGAGCCGGGGATTGTCCGCCCGAAGGGTCCCGCCGCCGACCAGGATGGCGTCCATTCTTGACCGCATGGCATGGACGTGGGCGCGGGCGATTTCGCCGGTGAGCCACTGGCTTTCACCGGGTGGCCGGGCCAAAGCGCCGTCCTGCGACAGCGCGAGCTTGAGCGTCACGTGCGGCCGGCCCAGTCGCCGTACCGAGAGGTAACCGGCAAGGCTCGCTTCGCAGGCCCTGTTCCGCAACAGATCAACGGCAATTCCCGCCTCTTCGATCCGGGGTAGCCCCTGTCCGGCAGTGCGCGGGTCGGGATCGAGGCAGCCGACGACTACGCGGGCCAGCCCGGATGTCGCGACGAGATCGGCGCAGGCCCGGCCGCGCGGGCTGGTGTGGGCGCAGGGTTCGAGCGTGACGTAGAGTGTGGCACCGCGCGCAAGCTCTCCGGCCTGTTCGAGCGCCACCGCCTCGGCATGAGGGCGGCCGCCAATCCGGGTCCAGCCGCGCCCGACAACCATGCCACCGCGCACCACAATCGCTCCGACAGAAGGGTTGGGGCGCGACAGCGGCACCCCGCGCGCCGCCAGCCGCGCCGCAGCTTCAAGCCAGCGGCGGTCTGCAGAAGGATCAGCGGGAGGCAACCGGCGCCTGCTGCTTGCGCGCCGCTTCCGCCGCTTTTGCCGCCTCGGCTTCCTTGGCCTCGCGCTCGATCTTCTTCACGTCCATGCCCGAAATCTCGCCGAGCTTGCGGTAGATCGCCTTGCTCTCTTCGGCGATTTCCCTTTCGCGCGCCTCGACCTTGTCCTTGAGCTTCTGGTTCTTTTCGATAAACGCCTTGGTCTCTTCAGGCGTGCGATCGAGCGGGAACGAGTTGATATAGGTGATCTGCGGCTTGGCTGGCGGCACGCGCCACGAATCCTTGGTCAATGCCCAGAACAACGTGGCGGTGACCGCCATTGCGGCGATCGTGATGCGCCAGCGGTTCTTGCCGGCCTGGCGGAACACCTCGCGAAAGTCGGCAATCGCCCCGCGCGGGTTGATATGCTGCATATAGGATCGGCGGAGTTTCATCGTCTGAACCTAGGCATTGTTGACCGCCAAGACCAGAGCCTCAGCCGAAATGCGCATAGAGCGAACGCCCTTCGCGCTTCAGCCAGCGGTCGGCGTCGTGCAGATTGTCCTCGAACAGCGCGCGCAAAGCCGAGTGAAACTGGGGCGAATGGTCGAAGTGCTCCAGATGCGCGACCTCGTGTGCGACCACCGAACGGCGCACGGCATCGGGCGCCATGATCAGCCGCCAGTTGATGCGGATCACACCGGTAGTCGAACAGCTACCCCAGCGGCGCTGCGCGCTCGACAGGCCGAGATCGGGCACCGAGCGACCAGCGCGGGCGCAGTAATAATCGAGGTCGTCCCGCAGTTTGGTTAGCGCTTCGCCGCGCAGCCAGCGTTCGAGCCGGGAGGCCAGGCTGTCCGCCGGTCCGCCGAGCAGGAACGCGCCTTCTTCCAGTCGCACCCGGCGGGGCTGCGCGGGATCGTGGCGGACGGCGTGGGGCAGTCCGCGAAACGGAATCATCGTGCCATCGGCAATCGACCGGGCCGGCACGACCCTTTCCAGCTGGCGTTCCAGCCATGGCGCACCCTGCCGGGCAAAGGCCAGCGCCTCGCGGGTCGGGGTCCAGCGCGGGATCGTTACCTGCACGGCCTTGCCATCAGGCGCTAGGCGCAGGGTGAGGCGCTTTGCAAGGGCATTGCGACGAACCTGCACCGGCAGCAGAACCCCGCCGACCTCGATCGTCGGGTCCTGCCGTGGATCGGAGCGCAGCCAGTCAAGCATGACGGGCCCTAGTCGTCATAGGCTTCATCCCAGACGATGTGGTTTTCGATCGGGCCGGCGAGGTCCTCATGCAGCAACTTTCCCCGCACACCGACGCCGGCACGGTGGACGGCTTCGCGGTCGCCAGAGAGCAGGTAGTGCCATTCGGGCAGCGGCTTGCCATCGGCGCGCCGGCGATAGGCGCAGGTGGCGGGCAGCCAGTTGAGCGATCCGGCGAGCGCCGGTGTCAGTTGCACGCAGTCGGGCACGTATTTCCGCCGGTTGCGGTAATCCTTGCACTGCGCCGTCTTGAGGTCGAGCAGGCGGCAGCCGACGTTGGTCGGCCAGACGCGGCCGGTGTCCTCGTCCTCCACCTTGTGCCGGCAACACTGGCCGCAGCCGTCGCACAGCGCTTCCCATTCCTCACGGGTCAGCGCTTCGATCGGCATGTCGATAAAGCCGGGCCTCAACGTACCCACTGCTGCATTTCCGCTGCGACTGCGGCCGGACCGTCCTTCAGGCCGCGATCGATCGGCAGGACGGCAATCGGCTTGCCATCGGGATCGAACAGGTTGGCCCCCCGGCTGTGATCCATCAGGTAGCCGCCGGGAACGCTTTCACCCTTGGCGTGATAGACGGCAAAGGCCTTGGCCGCGGCATTGATATCCGCGCGGCTGCCGGTCAGGCCGATAACCGCTGGCTTGAACGCCGCGCCAAATTCACCGACGCGGGTCTTGTCGTCGCGTTCGGGATCGATGGTGATGAAAATCGGCTGGATCTTCGCGGCGAGCGCTGGGTTCTTCTCGGCATATTTCTGCAAGCCCTGCGACAGCACGGTCATGTCCATCGGGCAGGCATCCGGGCAATAGGTGTAGCCGAAATAGACCACCCGCCACTTGCCCTTGAAATCGGTCCACCGCACGGTCTTGCCAGCGGAGTCCGTCAGGGCAAAATCGCCGCCGATCCGCGCACCGGCCAATGGCGCGGTGGAAAGGTCGGGCTGGGCAGGGGCATTGCCCCCGCTGCCGCATGCCGAAAGCGCGAGCGTCAGGGCCAAAAGGAAAGGGCGGGCGAACATCGGGCGATGGGATGCATTGTTGCTCATGGCGCGGCGGTTCATGCTCTGCTAAAGCCCGGCGCGCAAGACAGCGATGGCGGGCAGTTCCCCGCAGGAGACGAAAAACGTGCGAAACAGGGTGATGGGTCTGGCACTTGCGCTGGTAATGGTACCGGCCGCAGGATTGATGACGGCGGGCACCGCGCAGGCGCAGGTCTCGCAGGGGCACAAATTCCTTGAGGCCGTTCGCAAGAAAGACCTTGAAGCCGCAAAGACCATGCTCAGCTCCTCGGGTGCGAAAAGCACGCCGGGCAACATCATCGTCAACGCGCGCGACATTACCACTGGCGATGCGGCGCTGCACGTCGTCATCAAGCGGCGCGACATGGGCTGGCTGCGCTATCTGATCAGCAACCTGGCCGATGTGAACATCCGCAACAATCAGGGCACCACCCCGCTGTGGCTTTCGGTCAACACCAGCTTCACCGATGGTGCGCTGGAACTGATCGCGCGCGGTGCGAAGGTCAACGATCCCGGTCCGGCAGGCGAAACGCCGCTGATCGCCGCCGTTCATCAGAAGAACCTTGAACTCGCCCGCGCGCTGATCACCGCCGGGGCCGATGCCAACAAGGCGGACAATTCGGGACGCACCGCGGTCGATTACGCCCAGCTCTCGATCAAGGGCACGGTGCTCGGCAACGAGATCGAGGCAGCGGGCAAGGCCGCGAAGGCGAAAAAGACGAAAACCTACGGTCCCTCGCTGTAATCCGTGATGACTGCTGACCTCACAACCGACCTGACCCTGGCGGAAGTCCGCCTGTTGCTCGCGCCGAAAATCGCGCGGGCGGCGGCTTTCGATGGCTGGACCATGGCTGCCGTGGAAATGGCGGCGCAGGAAACGGGCGTCGATCCCGGTAAAGCGCGGATTGCCTTTCCCGGCGGGGCGATGGACATGATCGATGCCTGGACGTTGTCGGTCGATGGGCAAATGGCCGACGTCCTGCCAGCCGGCCGGATCGGCAACCTGCCGATCCGCGAACGCATCCGCCGGCTCGTCCAGTTCCGGCTCGACGCGGTGGGCGCTGACCGCGAGGCCTTGCGCCGCGCGCTTTCCATCATGGCCATGCCGCAGAACCTGGCGCGCGCCGCTCAGCTTGGCTGGCGCAGTGCCGATGCCATGTGGCGTCTCGCCGGTGATGTCGCGACCGATTACAACCATTATACCAAGCGCGCGACTCTCGGTTCCATCTATGCCGCGACGCTGACCGTATTCGCTCATGACACCAGCGAGGACCTCGCCGAAACGCGCGCCTTCCTCGACCGCCGGATCGAAGGCGTGATGAAGTTCGAAAAGGCCAAGGCCCGCCTGCTGGCGAATCGCGACATGCATTTCAGCCCGGCGCGGTTCCTCGGCCGGTTGCGATATCCGCCCCAATAAAAACGCCCTCTCCGGTTTTGTGAGGATTTGACTCATATCAATCTATTGCGAATGACTTGCAATTAGGCTCGCGCCATGCAAGCGCATTGGACCAATATGACGCTCGACCTGCTCCCTGTTGGACAGACCGCCCGCATCGCTGCGGTGGACTGGTCCGTGCTCGCCCCCGATGAAGGCAAGCGCTTACGCGCGCTGGGTATTGATTCCGGGGCGAAAGTTTCCGTCGCGCATCGCGGCGTCTTTGCCGGGGCCGATCCGCTGGCGATCACCGTGGGCCGCATGACGGTGGCCCTGCGCCGCGTCCACGCCTGCGCGATGACGGTTGAGGCTGCATGAGCCAGCTTCGCAAGGTCGCACTGGTCGGCAATCCCAACGCGGGCAAAAGCGCGCTGTTCAACGCGCTCACCGGCGCGCGGCAGAAGATCGCCAATTATCCGGGTGTCACCGTTGAACGCAAGGCGGGCCGCCTGCTGCTGCCCTCGGGGCAGCCGATCGAACTGGTCGATCTGCCCGGCTCCTATGGTCTTGATTCCACCAGCCCTGACGAGGAAGTGACCCGCAAGGTCATCATGGGCGAATTTCCCGGCGAACAAGCGCCCGATGCGCTGATCGTCGTGCTCGATGCCTCGAACCTTGAACAGCATCTGGTCTTTGCGCTCGAAGTTATCGAGCTGGGCAAGCCGACCGTGGTGGCGCTCAACATGGTCGATCTGGCCGAGCGCGATGGTCTGGTGATCGATCCGGCGGCACTGGCGAGCGAACTGGGCGTGCCGGTGATTTCGACCGTGGCGGTTCGGCGGCGCGGGCTGAGCGAACTGGCCGAGGCGATTGCCCAGGCCGGAGCACGCGAGCCGGAAAAACGCCATCCGCACGGATTTCTGCCCGAACGGCGGCTGACCGCCCATGCCATTGCAGACGGCGCCATCCTGTCCGAAACCGCGCGCCACCGGCTGCATGCCAAGCTCGACCGGGTGCTGCTCCATCCGTGGATCGGCCCGCTGATCCTGTTCGCGCTGCTGTTCGTGGTGTTTCAGGCGGTGTTTGCCGGAGCCGCGCCATTTGCCGACGGACTCGATGCCGGGGTTGCCGCGCTGGGCGATCTGGTGCGCGGCGCGCTGCCGCCTTCGCTGATTCGCGATCTTCTGACCGATGGCATCATTTCGGGCGTCGGCTCGGTCGTGGTCTTCCTGCCGCAGATTATCATCCTGTTCTTCTTCATTCTTGCCATGGAAGCCTCGGGCTACATGGCGCGCGCGGCCTTCCTGATGGACCGCATGATGGCCTCTGTCGGACTGTCGGGCCGCAGTTTCATTCCGCTGCTGTCGAGCTTCGCTTGCGCCATCCCAGGAATCATGGCGACGCGCTCGATCGCCGATCCCAAGGACCGGCTGACGACGATCCTCGTCGCCCCGCTCATGACCTGTTCGGCGCGCCTGCCGGTCTATGCCGTGGTGATCGCCGCGGTGATCCCGCAGCGCGCCGTGCTTGGCCCGGTCGGGCTGCAAGGGCTGGTGCTGTTCGCGCTCTATGCCCTCGGCGTGGTCAGCGCCATGGTCGTCGCGCTGGTTCTGCGCAGCACCGTGACCAAAGGCGCGGCGAGCGGCTTCATCATGGAACTGCCCAAGTACCAGATGCCGCGCCTGAAGGACCTGATGATCGGCCTGTGGCAGCGCGCGTGGATATTCCTGCGCCGCGCGGGCACGATCATCTTCATGGTCACCGTGGTGCTGTGGCTGCTGCTCAATTTCCCGAGGGCCGGGCAGGGCGAAAGCCAGGTCGATGCCAGCTTCGCCGGCAAGATCGCCAATGGCCTTGCCGTGGTGGTCGAACCGATCGGCTTCAACCGCGACATTGCGCTCTCGCTGATCCCCGCCATGGCCGCGCGCGAAGTGGCGGTCAGTTCGCTGGCGACGACTTATGCCGTGGACGCCGGTGATGATGACAGCACCCAGGCCGCTCTGGGCGAGCAGATTGCCGCGCGCTGGACCTTGCCCACCGCGCTCGCTTTCCTCGCGTGGTTCGTCTTCGCGCCGCAATGCATGAGCACCATCGCCGTCACCCGGCGTGAAACAAACGGGTGGAAATGGCCGGTGTTCATGTTGCTGTACCTGTTCGGATTGGCCTACATCTTCGCGGGAATCACATATTGGAGCGCGCTGGCGCTCGGACTTTAGCGAAGAGAGAGTTTTTTCCATGGCAGGCAGCGTCAACAAGGTCATTCTGGTCGGCAATCTGGGCGCGGACCCGGAAGTGAAGTCGTTCCAGAACGGCGGCAAGGTCTGCAACATCCGCATCGCCACGAGCGAATCGTGGAAGGACAAGAACACCGGCGAAAAGCAGGAACGCACCGAATGGCACACTGTGGCCATCTTTGGCGAAGGGCTGGCCGGGGTAGCGGAACGCTTCCTGCGCAAGGGTTCGAAGGTCTACATCGAAGGTCAGTTGCGCACTCGCAAGTGGCAGGACGCCCAGGGCAATGACCGCTATTCGACCGAAGTCGTGCTGCAAGGCCCCGGCGCAGTGCTGACCATGCTCGACGGCGCGCCCGGTGGCGGTGCTGGCGGCGGCGGCGGCCAGCGTTCGGGCGGCGGCGACTGGGGCGGTGGCTCCGGTGGCGGGCAGCGCTCGGGCGGCGGTCAGTCAGGCGGCTGGAATCAGGGCGGCGGCGGCTCGTCAGGCGGCAGTTCCGCTGGCGGCGCGGGCGGTTTCGCTGACGATCTGGACGATGACATCCCGTTCTGATCGAACGGCTACGCGGGCGTCTTCCCGGGCTTGACCCGGGATCGCTGGCCCTGACAAAACAAGTTCAGACCCGGCCTCCACCGTTCCCGGATCAGGTCCGCGACTAGGAATCCTTCTTCAGTGCAGCCAGTGCGGCAAACGGCCCGCTGGCCGCTTCATCCGCAATCCCGGCTTTCTTGCGCGCCTCGTCGGCTTTCGGGCCGGTGAGGTAGGGATCTATCGCCAGCGCCAGCGTCTGGGCGACTTCCTCGCCAAGATCGAACTGCCCACCGGAATAAGTGATCTCGTCGAGGTCGCCCGCTTCAAGCTCGATTTCCTCATTCGGGCGGTGCTGGCCGTCATCGCGCACAAAGCGCAGCGCGATCGGCGTATCGATTGCGACCGGCAGTTCCTCGCCGGAAACCGCGCAGCTCTGCACGATCGCCGCCTTGAGCCGGCCATCTGCCTTGACAACTGGACCATCGGCTTCCAGCGAAACAGTCGCCTCCAGCCGCTCGACCGAGATCAGCGCGAAACGCCGCGCCAGGCCTGCGCATTCCTCGGCGCTGGCCACCAGGTGCAGCGGCGCGGCGGTGAGCAGGCGCGGGTCGATCATGCGGCTGAACTCGCTCACTTTGCAGGCTCCAGGGCGATGTCCCCGGCCAGCAGCGCGCCACCGTCCTTGCCGGCCAGCGCCTCGTTGAGCTTGCGCATCATCCCGGCGGCCACGGCGGGATCGCTGCCCTCGTTCAGCGTGACATTGCGGGCAATCGCCTCTTCCAGCGGAGCCAAATCCTGTGTCGCCAGTCCAGCGCGGTAAGCCCCCAGCCGTCCGCCAAGCGCGCTCATCAATCTGCCCATATGCTTGCCGACGACCATGTCGCCCACGCCGGACTGGCGCAGCTGGCCGTCCATATCGTCAACGAACAGCTCGGTCAGCCGCACCGATGGCTCGATCAGAGCCTCGTCACGCTCCATGCGCAGCAGGACCGCGCAAAGGATCAGGGTGATCGCGTCGAATCGGCCGGGGACGGTGTCGGCAATGCCAGCGTCGCGGTACCACGCCGGGTCGCGCGACAGTTCGACAACGCGGTGCCACAGCGGGCGATAGGCGCTGAGATCGTCGCCCTTGGGGCGCAGCAGGCGCTTTAAAAGGGACATGGGAGTCGGCATCCTTTCGTTCACCGGGAATTCAAATGCAGGTCGCCATGCGCCATTGCGCAGCGGCGTCAGGCTCTTTAAGGCAGGCGTCGATATAGTTGGCATCCGCGCCAAGGCAATGATCGGAGCGAATACATGCGGCATACTCGGCTGATGAGGGCAGGTCTTGCGGCCATTGTGGCCGTGGCGGCGCTCTCGGGCTGCGCCTCGATCAAGGACCACCGTGGCTATCTCGTCGATACAGCGCTGATTGACGCGGTCCAGCCAGGCATCGACAACAAGACTTCGGTCGAACGCTCGCTCGGCCGGCCGACTTTCATTTCGGACTGGGGCCAGAAGGACTGGTACTACGTTTCGGTCGACACCAAGCAGGCGGCCTTTGCCCGTCCGCGCACTGCCAGCCAGACCATCCTGAAGGTCAGCTTCGACCCCGCCGGCAATGTCGCCAATGTCGAACGCATCGGCATGGAAAAGGTCGCGCGGATCGATCCCGATGGCAACAAGACGCCGACACTGGGCCGCGAACGCACCTTCCTGGAAGACCTGTTCGGCAATATCGGCACGGTCGGCAGCGGCATGGGCGGTCCTGCCGGTGGCGGCGGTGGTCCGGGCACGGGTCCGAACGGCAGCTGATCCCGCTGGCTTGAACCACGCGCTGCGCGGCTTATATCCCGCAGCATGAGCACACACAGCGAAGCCCACGGACTCGTCCAGTGGCACGGCACTACCATCATCGGCGTCAAGATCGGCGGCAAGACCGTCATCGCCGGCGATGGCCAGGTGTCGATGGGTAACACTGTCATGAAGCCGAACGCGCGCAAGGTGCGGCGGATCGGCGATGGCAGCGTAATTGCGGGATTCGCAGGGGCAACGGCCGATGCCTTCACCCTGTTTGAACGGCTCGAAAAGAAGCTTGAGCAACATCGCGGGCAACTGATGCGCGCCGCCGTCGAACTCGCCAAGGACTGGCGCACAGACAAGTATCTGCGCAACCTTGAAGCGCTGATGATCGTCGCGGACAAGGACGTGATGCTGATCCTCACCGGCAACGGCGATGTGCTTGAACCCGAACACGGCATCGCCGCGATCGGATCGGGCGGCAACTATGCGCTCGCCGCCGCCAAGGCGCTCACCGACTATGAAACCGACCCGGAAAAGATCGCCCGCCGCGCCATGGCCGTGGCGGCTGAGGTCTGTGTATTCACCAATGATCGTGTGACGGTGGAAGTGATTTGAACGAAATGAAAGATGCACTCACCCCCAAGGCTATCGTCGCCGCGCTTGACGAGCATATCATTGGCCAGACCGAGGCGAAGAAGGCTGTCGCCGTGGCGCTGCGCAACCGCTGGCGGCGGCAACGCCTCAGCCCCGAACTGCGCGACGAGGTCACGCCCAAGAACATCCTGATGATCGGGCCGACGGGCTGCGGCAAGACCGAGATCAGCCGCCGTCTGGCCAAGCTGGCCGAGGCACCCTTCGTCAAGGTGGAAGCGACCAAGTTCACCGAGGTCGGCTATGTGGGCCGCGATGTCGAACAGATCGCCCGCGATCTGGTGGAAGAAGCGATCCGGCTGGAAAAGGAAAGCCGCCGCGAAGCCGTGCGCGAAGCCGCGAGCAAGGCGGCGATGGACCGGCTGCTGAAGGCGCTCGTTGGCGAGAACGCCAGCGAGGCGACGCGTGAGGCTTTCCGCCAGCGCATCACCGAAAACGCGATGAACGATACCGAGGTGGAAATCGAGGTGGAGGACGCGCCGGCCCTGCCGATGGATATTCCGGGCCTCGGCGGCAATGTCGGCATGATCAACCTGTCCGACATGATGAACAAGGCGATGGGCAAGAACAACCTCAAGCGCCGCAAGCTCAAGGTGCCGGACGCCTGGGACAAACTGGTCGACGAGGAAGCCGAAAAGCGCATGGATCAGGACGACGTCGCCCGCGTCGCGCTGCACAATGCCGAGCATAACGGCATCGTCTTCATCGACGAGATCGACAAGATCGCCGTTTCAGACGTGCGTGGAGGATCGGTTAGCCGCGAAGGCGTGCAGCGTG
Source organism: Novosphingobium aquae (assembly GCF_037572715.1). NCBI lineage: Bacteria > Pseudomonadati > Pseudomonadota > Alphaproteobacteria > Sphingomonadales > Sphingomonadaceae > Novosphingobium > Novosphingobium aquae. The sequence goes on from NZ_JBBHJY010000010.1 coordinate 171,549, forward strand.
ATCTGCTGCCGCTGATCGAAGGCACGACCGTGGCGACCAAGTACGGCCCGATGAAGACCGACCACGTGCTGTTCATTGCCAGCGGCGCGTTCCACGTTGCCAAGCCGAGCGACATGCTGCCCGAACTTCAGGGCCGCCTGCCGATCCGCGTCGAGCTGCAAGCGCTGAACGAGGACGATTTCGTCCGCATCCTCTCGGAAACCCGCGCCAACCTTGTCGATCAGTACAAGGCGCTGCTGGCGACGGAGAAGCTGACGGTGGATTTCACCCCCGAAGCGATCCGGGAAGTCGCCCAGATTGCCGCGCAGGTGAACGAAAGCGTCGAGAATATCGGCGCCCGCCGCCTGCAGACGGTGATGGAAAAGCTGCTCGAGGAACTGAGCTTCGAAGCCGAAGACCGCGCCGGCGAGACGATCACGATCGACGCGACTTATGTGAGCGACAAGCTGACCGGGCTGGCGCAGGACGCCGATCTGTCGAAGTATATCCTCTAGTCGGCGACCACCGTTGCTTCCTGTTTGGGCGGCAACGGCATCGAGTCCTCGGCGTTCTTGTGATCGAGCATGCGCGCGTAGAAGCGGCGGGTGAGCAGGATATAGAGCCCGCCGCCGCCGCAGATGGCCGCGTTGACCAGCCAGAAACCGCTGGGCGTCATCTGTTCATAGAGGCTGCCCATGCGGCCGCTCAGCAGGCTGCCGCCTGAAATCGCCAGCGAGTTGATCCCCACCAGCGTGCCACGCCATTGTTCGGGTGCGCGGGTGGCGAAGATCGCCAGGATCACCGGGGCGACGAAGACCGCGCCGAAGTTCGAAAAGACGTGGAACAGCACCGGCAGGTAAATCGGCGCGCGGCCGTCGCTGCCCGCGAGTGAAGGACCGACGCCCAGCAAGGCCACGCTGGCGGCGAAGATCAGCATCCCCATGCCGGCCTTGGTAAATTCGTCCGGCTCGGTTCCGGCCTTGGCCTGCCGCATCCAGATCCACAGCGCCAGCGGGATGAACACCGCTGGGGCCAGCCCGTCGAGCGACTGCATCCACGGCACCGGCACGTTGAAGGAGCCGACCGTCATGTCCACGTGATCGCGCAGCCAGACATTATAGACGTTCCACACTTGCGCCTGCGCGGTCCAGAAGGCGAGCGGCACCGGCCACAGCAGGAACAGGCCCCAGATGCGGCGCCGTTCGACCGGAGTCAGCTTGCGCTTGGCGAGGGGTTCGCCGTGCATTGCGCGGGCGCGTTCGGCGGGCAGGAAAGTGCTGCCGGCAAGGTAGATGATGAGACCGATCAACATGCCGAAACCCGCCACGCCGAAGCCCATATGCCAGCCCCAGACCGCCGCCACGGCGCCGGAAACGATCGGCGCGACGAAAGCGCCGAGGTTGACCGAGAGGTAGTAGTACTGGAACGCATTGGTCTCACGCGGGTCGCCATCGGCGTAGAGCGACTTGATCTGCGGTGACAGGTTGCCGCGAAGCATGCCCGCGCCGGTCATCAACAGGATCAGCGCGATCAGGAATGTGGCATCGAAGGCGAGGCAGAAGTGCCCCGCGGTCATCAGCCCGGCGCCAAGCCCCACGGCGATGCGCCGCCCGGTGAATTTGTCGCCAATCCAGCCGCCCACCAGCGGCAGGCCGGTCACAAAGGCGAGGTAGAGTCCGAAGGTCTGGGTGGCGAGCGCGATGTGGCTGAGCGGCCCGGTCATCCCCTCGATCATGCCGCGATAGGCCGAAAAGCCGATGATATTCGCCACCCGGTCCGGGTTCACCAGCAGGTCGCCGGTCATGTAAAGCACCAGCATCGCCTGCATGCCGTGGAACGATATGCGGTCCCAGAACTCGGTCCCGGCCAATACCCACAGGCCGCGCGGCTGGCCCCAGACGTCTTTCGTCGCGGCAATGGAAGCGACCTCGGTCATCGGCAAGTACCTTTCGGCTGGTGGGAACAAGGCCGGTTCTGCGTCCCGGCGCGAAGGTGAACCATTCCGCGTTCAAGGCAAGAACAAACGGTTGCCGCGCCGCCAGCGCCTGCGCTAATCCAAGGCTCCCGAATTCAGGAAAGACCCGACATGTCCAGCACGCCCCCAGATGGCCGCCTCGTTTATCGCTGCATCACCGGCAAGGACGACCACGCCTTTTGCGAGCGCGTGTCGAAGGCGCTGGAGGAAGGCTGGAAGCTGCACGGTTCGCCCAGCATCACCTGGTCGGTGCCGGACGACTGCGGCTATGTCGCGCAGGCTGTCGTGTGGGGCGGGGCGGATGTGCTTCACTCGTAGTCCCGGGTCAAGCCCGCGACGACGCCTTACTCCGCCGCCTCGCTAAGCCGTTCGCGCTCGCTCTGCTGGCGCGCCCACATTTCCGCATAGAGCCCATCGCGGCGCAGCAGGTCGTGGTGCGTGCCTTGCTCGGCTAGCCGCCCCTGATCGAGTACGAGGATATTGTCGGCGTCGGCAATGGTCGAAAGGCGGTGCGCGATCGAGAGCGAGGTGCGGCCTTCGGCCACGTTGTGCAGCGTGGCGAGGATGTCCTGCTCGGTGCGTGTATCCAGCGCCGAGGTCGCCTCGTCGAGCAGCAGGATCGGCGGGTTCTTCACCAGCGTCCGGGCAATCGCCACGCGCTGCTTCTCGCCGCCGGATAGCTTGAGCCCGCGTTCGCCGACTTCTGTATCGAAGCCCTGCGGCAGCCGTTCGATCAGCGGCAGCAGCGCCGCACCGCGCGCTGCGGCTTCGATATCGGCGGGGCCGGCGCCATCGCGGCCATAGGCGATGTTGTAGCCGATCGATTCGTTGAACAGCACCGAATCCTGCGGGACAATGCCCAGCGCGGCGCGCAGGGACTCCTGCGTCACCTCTTTTATGTCCTGCCCGTCGATCAGAATGCGGCCCGACCATGGATCGTAGAAGCGGAACACCAGCCTAGCGATCGTGCTCTTGCCCGCGCCGGACGGACCGACAATCGCCACCTGCGAACCGGCGGCGACCTCGAACGACAGCCCGTGGAGGATCGTGCGGTCCTTTTCATAGCCGAAGACGACATTGTCGAAGGTCAGGCTTGGCCGCCCGACGAGGAGTGCGGGGGCGCCGGGGGCGTCGCGGACTTCGACATCGGTATCGAGCAACTTGAACATCGCGGCCATGTCGATCAGTCCCTGGTTGATCGTACGATAGACCATGCCCAGCATGTCGAGCGGGCGGAACAGCTGCATCAGGTAGGTCTGGACGAAGACCAGCTGGCCGGCGGTATACTCGCCCTTGGCCCAGCCCCAGACGGTCGCCGCCAGCGCACCCGCCATCAGCAGGTTGATCACCAGGGCCTGCGCCATGTTGAGCAGGCCAAGGCTGTTGGCGCTCTTGGTGGCCGCGTCGGCGAAGGCTCCGGTGGCCTGGGCATAGCGAGCCTCTTCGCGCTTCTCGGCTCCGAAGTATTTCACCGTCTCGTAATTAAGCAGCGAATCGACCGCGCGGGAGAGGGCCTGTCCGTCGAGCCGGTTCATCCGCTCACGCAGGTGATTACGCCAATCGGTGATCTTGCGCGTCAGCCATATATAGGCCGCTATGGCTGCCGCAGTCGCCGCCACCAGTTCCCAGCCGAAATTGATCTGGAAGATGATGCCGACGATGAGCAGCTGGATCACCGTGGGGGCTAGGTTGAACAGCATGAAGTAGAGCATGGTGTCGATGCTCTTGGTCCCACGCTCGATCGCCTTGGTCACCTCGCCGGTGCGTCGCGCAAGGTGAAAGCGCAGGGATAGCTGGTGCAGCTGGCCGAATACGCTTTCCGACAGCGACCGGATCGAATCCTGTCCGACCCGTTCGAACACGATGTTGCGCAGGTTGTCGAAGGTCACCTGGATCAGTCGCCCGGCAGCATAGGCCATCACGGCCAGCATGGCGAAAGTGATCACGCGCGGCCCGGTCACGGTCATCGCATCGACCGCCCACTTCAGGGTGAATGGCAGTACGGTCTGCACCGCGATCGACAGGCCGATCAGCAGGATCGAGACGACGATGCGCCAACGCAGACGCGGATTGTCCTTCGGCCACAGATAGGGGACGAAGCGGCGCAGGGTGGCAAGACCCTCGTGGCGGGCATCGGGTTCGTTGGCGTGGCGATCTGGCGGCATGGGCCGCTATTTAGGGATCAAACGCCAAAGCGAAAGCGCAATCAGTTGCCAAGGGGTGCGAGCTTGTTCTGGGGATCAACCCCGAAATAGGCTGGATCGCCCGCATCCGGCAGGTCGAACAGCACCTTGCGCGCCTTGAAATCGATCGCGATGCGCGGGAACACGCGCATTTCGCGCATGCCCAGGAGTATCGCCGGCTTCTTGTCGAGCCCAAGATGCACGAAGGTCGGCGAATCGGAATAGGCGATGGTCGGGCGGGTGATTGCCAGCCCCTGCATGTCGAGCCGCCGGCCATAGGCGACATCGGCGAGCATGGTCTGGCCGGTAACCGAATGGAGCATCGTCTGCTCGATCGCCACGCCGCGCTTGCCCATCGCCTTTTGCAGCGCCCGGTTGCCGAGTGTGGTGTCGGATCCGGTGTCGATCACTACATCGACGCGGATGCCATCGATCTTGGCATCGGTCATGATTAGCTGGCCGGACCTCTTGCGCGCGGTCACGACAATCTCGAACCCCACGTTACCGCCCAGCGTGCGGGCATCGTTGACTGCCATGAAGCCTTTGCGGAAATCGAGCAGGATGCGCTGGTCCTGCAGGCTGTCGATGCCAAGAATGCCCTCCGCGCCGATATGCGCGCGTTCAAGCACCGGTGCGATCAGCCCGTAATAGGAGCGGCGGCCGAGCATGACTTCCTCGATCTCGACCGTGTCGACCTTTTGCGTGCCGGCAACGCCGATCAGTGTGGCGCGGGCATTGGGCACCAGCGCCAGCTTCGCCACCAGCGAAGAGCTGATCACCGTGTTCTGCGATCCGGTATCGACAAGGAAGCGGAAGGGGCCGTGATCGCCCAGCTTGACCGGGACCGTCAGGCGCGTTGCCGAGTTGTTGAGATCGACAACGTCGGTTTCCGATGCCTCCCCCGCAGCGGGCTGCGCCGCGTGGACTGAGGGCAGGGACATGGCGAGCAGCAGGCCGGTCGCGATTGGATGCATGGCATTTCTCCCGTCGCGCAAATTACCACGCGCGCGGGGGTGTGGCCATGCCGTTCAGCGGGCGAACTTGGCGATCAGTCGAAAGCGCCCGATGACTGGCAGGTGCGCAGCCATGCCGACAAGGTCGTCGAGCGCCGGGTGCTTCAGCGCGAAGAGCGTCAGCAGCCACAACACCACGCCGGCGCCGGATGCCATGGCCAAGGTGAAGAAGCCGATCTCGGATGGCGGGACCAGAAACATATAGGTCAGCGCCAGTGGCACCAGCGCGGCCAGCGTTGCCAGCGCTGAACGCGTATAGATGCCGATCAGCGCGCGCAGATCGAATGCGATCAACCGGTGGAGGAACCGCGCATAAAGCAGTAGCCAGCCGCACGCATAGACAAGGCGTGATGCGGCTGCGCCTTCAACGCCCCAGCGGCTGCCGATGATCAGCAGGGTGACGGCAAGGATCGTGTCGAGCAGGTTGACCCGGATCAGCTGATTCAGCTTGCCCGCCAGAATCGGCAGGTCAGTGTGCAGTGGCAGGGACACCAGCAGGATCTCGCTCAGCGCGATCATCGCCAGCAATGGGGCCACGCCGATCCACGCTTCACCATATAGTATACGCACGACCGGTTCGGCGGCGAGCGCGAGGCCCGCCATGCCAGGCCAGATCACCGCCGAATATCCGGCGCAGACCCTCAGGTAAGCTGGCCCCATCGGCTCGCCGCGATCGCGGATGCGGGCGAAGGCGGGGTAGAACACCGAACCGATGGCTCCGGCAATCAGCATCCGGAACTGATCGGCCAGGCTCGCCGCGCGGCTATATAGGCCGACGGACAGCAGCCCAAGCGCCTTGCCGACGATCAGGTCGGGCGAACGCGATCCCGCTGCGCCGACAGCATATAGTGTAGTCAGGCGCGATCCGGTTGAAACGATGGGCCCCAGTCCGCGCAGGCTCAGCGGCCATGGGAATGCCGGCTTCAAGCACTGCGCGATAACACCACGCGTGATACCGAAGGCCAATGTGCCCCAGGCGAGCGCAAAGGCAGAGTAGCCGGCCGCCGCGCAGGCGAGCGACACGACCCCTTGCGCCAGCGCCGCGCCGACGTTGATCGTAAAGTGATTCTTGAACGACATCGTCCGCCCCAGCAGCGCCATTGGCACGACGGCGAAGGGGATGAACAGATAGCTCGATGCAATGATCAGCATGATCGGCAGCAGGTCGGGCTGACTATAGGTCTGCGCCATTGGCCAGGCGGCAGCGGCGATCAGTCCCGCCACGAACAACGAAAAGGCGTGCGCCACGGACGAGCAACGTGCGATCTCCGCCCTGTCGATGCGCGGCAGGCCCGAGATGTAGCGTGACAGACCGAAGTCCTGCAGTACCGAGGCCAGCAGCGCGGCGGCCATGGCGATCGAGAACAGGCCGACTTCGGCCGGGCTCAGAAAGAAGCGCGAAATGATCACCGAGGTGACGAACTGGATGGCGAAGGACAGATACTGCCCGCCCATCGCCCAGACTGCCGCACCGCGCACGGTCATGGTAGCGGGTTCGCGGCCGCCATCGTCGAGAACAGTCAGGGGCAAGGCGGTATCGCTCATGGTTAGCCGGCCTGCGTGGTGCTGGACAGCGTCGAGGCGAGCTTTAGCGCGCGACTGGGCTCACCTAGGCGCAGAAGACGCAGAACCGTTCGCCACATGCCTTCGCGGCGTCCCCCATCGCGCAGGTGTTCGAGCACGAGGTCAAATCCATTGCCGCGCAGTCCGTCAGTAGAATAGAGCAGGCCGGGCGCAACCTCGGCCCTGACTTCCCGGCAGACATCCTCGCGCGCGAAGAGATCGTCGAAGGCTTCGAGTGGAGGCAGGTGCTCAAGTTCGGCCGTCGGGTCAGGCCGACCAGCCAGGCGTTCCTTATAAGCAAGCTTGGCTACGGCGGCACCAATCTGCTGTTCGGTTGCGTGGCGGCTGGACACCTGTTCGTCATAGTGGCGGTACTTGACCAGCTGTTCGGGCAGGCTGGCGATCCGGGTGATCGAAGCGAGCCGCAGCCACAGGTCAAGGTCTTCGCAATGTTTGAAGGCGGCATGATAGCCGCCGACCGACAGGACGAGGTCGCGGCGGAACATCACTGCCGGGTGGCAGAGCAGCGGGCGGCCGAGTTCGATCGCCGCGAGGAAGCCTTCGTGATCGGTCGGGTGGCGATGCGTGCTGGCGACAGGCCAAGGGCGTCCGTTCTCGTCTATATCCTCACACCATGATCCGATGACGCCATATTCCGGATGGGCAGCAAGGAACTCGATCTGGCGGGCAAAGCGCTGCGGCAGGCAGATGTCATCCGCATCCATACGCGCAACCAGCGGCGCCCGGGATTCGGCCAGCAATTGGTTGAGACTGGCGATCAGGCCACGGTTCTCACGAATGATCGGGCGCACGCGGGAATCGCGCGCCGCGTGAGTCTCTATGATGGCGCGGGTCGAATCACGCGAACCATCGTCGAGAATCAGCAGCTCGAAGTCAGCAAAGGTCTGCGCAAGTACGCTGGCGATGGCCTCCTCAAGGAAGCGCTCACCGTTATATACGCTCATCGCAACAGAGATTGCGGGGGTGTTCATTCAGTTGGAAGTCCCAGAAAACCATATGTTTTGGACGCTGCGCCCTGCCAGACGCACTAAGACAACGAGGTAAATAAACCGTGAGGGATCAAAGACTCGCGCGATGGGGGATTCGGGCCATCCAAGCTGCGCAAATCAGGCGAAATGCGCATCATGCAGAAAAAATGACGGAATAAGTCATTGTAAAGCGGCTATTTTCGTAATCAACGCAACAAAATTGCAAAAAGTGTTTGACCGAATCACAGGTCGACCTTAGAGGCCTGTTCACCGGACGGGAACGCCGCTTCAAACGGCTCGAACGCCCCGGTCGCCAACATAGACGGACACCAAGTCCCCCGAAGTAAAAACCGGGGAATGAGGGTTGTCCGCCTGATTTTGTCCGTTCGACGGTCAAATTCGGGATCTTCTAGGTTGGCGGCTCTTTGACATTGTTGGTTTTAGATGAAGGGACATGTGGGCGACGGCGCTCGGTCCGGGGGTTTTAAGGCTCCGGATACCGAGTTAAATTTAAGCCGTTACCAATAACACATGTCCTTACGTAACCATTACGTTTGACAAGTGCAGGTATCGGCTCCTTGAAGCTCATTCCTCTCGGTCTGCGATCCTCGGATCGTGCCGATTTGAATGTGACACAAACTTGAGAGTTTGATCCTGGCTCAGAACGAACGCTGGCGGCATGCCTAACACATGCAAGTCGAACGAGACCTTCGGGTCTAGTGGCGCACGGGTGCGTAACGCGTGGGAATC
>NZ_JBBHJY010000010.1:182500-202651 GCF_037572715.1 Novosphingobium aquae
AACTAGTACCGTGAGGGAAAGGTGAAAAGCACCCCGATGAGGGGAGTGAAACAGTACCTGAAACCGAATGCTTACAAGCAGTGGGAGCTCCTTTAGGGAGTGACCGCGTACCTCTTGCATAATGGGTCAGTGACTTAGTGTATCATGCAAGCTTAAGCCGTTAGGTGTAGGCGCAGCGAAAGCGAGTCTGAATAGGGCGACTGAGTATGATGCATTAGACCCGAAACCCGGTGATCTAGGCATGACCAGGTTGAAGGTGCGGTAACACGCACTGGAGGACCGAACCGTTCAATGTTGAAAAATTGTCGGATGAGTTGTGTTTAGGGGTGAAAGGCCAATCAAACCGGGAAATAGCTGGTTCTCCGCGAAATCTATTGAGGTAGAGCGTCAGACGTATGCCGTTGGGGGTAGAGCACTGGATGGGTGCGGGGGTCGCGAGATCTACCAATCCTAACCAAACTCCGAATACCAACGAGTCTTATCTGGCAGACAGACGGCGGGTGCTAAGGTCCGTCGTCAAAAGGGAAACAGCCCTAACCTACAGCTAAGGTCCCCAAGTCATCACTAAGTGGGAAAGCATGTGGGATTTCCAAAACAACCAGGAGGTTGGCTTAGAAGCAGCCATCCTTTAAAGAAAGCGTAACAGCTCACTGGTCTAAATAAGAGATCCTGCGGCGAAGATGTAACGGGGCTAAAGTGATGCACCGAAGCTTAGGGTTCAGATCTTTGATCTGAGCGGTAGCGGAGCGTTCCGTAAGCGAGTGAAGCGGGAGGGTAACCGACCGTGGACGTATCGGAAGTGCGAATGCTGACATGAGTAGCGATAAAGAGGGTGAGATGCCCTCTCGCCGAAAGACCAAGGGTTCCTGCTTAAAGCTAATCTGAGCAGGGTAAGCCGGCCCCTAAGACGAGCCCGAAGGGGGTAGTCGATGGGAACCACGTTAATATTCGTGGGCCTGGTGGTGTGTGACGGATCTCGTGTATTGTCTGACCTTATCGGATTGGTCAGGCTTTGAAGAGGTTCCAGGAAATAGCCCCACCGTATAGACCGTACCCGAAACCGACACAGGTGGTCAGGTAGAGTATACCAAGGCGTTTGAGAGAAGTATCCTGAAGGAACTCGGCAAATTGCCTCCGTACCTTCGGAAGAAGGAGGCCCTACATAAGCGCAAGCTCTTGTAGGGGGCACAGGCCAGGGGGTAGCGACTGTTTAGCAAAAACACAGGACTCTGCTAAGTCGGCTTCAAGACGACGTATAGGGTCTGACGCCTGCCCGGTGCTGGAAGGTTAAGAGGAGGAGTGCAAGCTCCGAATTGAAGCCCCAGTAAACGGCGGCCGTAACTATAACGGTCCTAAGGTAGCGAAATTCCTTGTCGGGTAAGTTCCGACCTGCACGAATGGCGTAACGACTTCCCCACTGTCTCCAGGATATGCTCAGCGAAATTGAATTCTCCGTGAAGATGCGGAGTACCCGCGGTTAGACGGAAAGACCCCGTGCACCTTTACTGCAGCTTCAGAGTGGCAGTGGAAAACAATTGTGTAGAATAGGTGGGAGGCTTTGAATCCCCGGCGCCAGCTGGGGGGGAGCCAAACAGTGAAATACCACCCTGTTGTTTTCTACTGTCTAACCTCGCGCCGTTATCCGGCGTAGGGACCCTCTGTGGCGGGTAGTTTGACTGGGGCGGTCGCCTCCTAAAGAGTAACGGAGGCGCGCGATGGTAGGCTCAGGACGGTTGGAAACCGTCTGTTAGAGTGCAATGGCATAAGCCTGCCTGACTGCGAGACTGACGAGTCGAGCAGAGACGAAAGTCGGTCATAGTGATCCGGTGGTCCCTCGTGGAAGGGCCATCGCTCAACGGATAAAAGGTACGCCGGGGATAACAGGCTGATGATTCCCAAGAGCTCATATCGACGGAATCGTTTGGCACCTCGATGTCGGCTCATCACATCCTGGGGCTGGAGCAGGTCCCAAGGGTTTGGCTGTTCGCCAATTAAAGTGGTACGTGAGCTGGGTTCAGAACGTCGCGAGACAGTTTGGTCCCTATCTGCCGTGGGCGTCGATACTTGAGAGGAGTTGCCCCTAGTACGAGAGGACCGGGGTGAACATGCCTCTGGTGTACCTGTCGTTCCGCCAGGAGCGCAGCAGGGTAGCTATGCATGGACGGGATAACCGCTGAAAGCATCTAAGCGGGAAGCCTCCCTCAAGATAAGGTATCTTCGAGTCGTGATAGACCATCACGTTGATAGGCTGGATGTGGAAGTACGGTAACGTATGGAGCTAACCAGTCCTAATAACTCTGATCATGCTTGATGAATCCCACCATCAATGACAGCCTTGTGCTGCCAGCGATTGTTGGACGAAATCACAGCCAGAGACGCCTCAAACTGCTACAAGAACAGCAGAACGAAGTGCATCGATTAAAAACCGTTTCCGCCTGCTTTATTGCTTGGTGACCATAGCGTCTGTGCCCCACCCGATCCCATCTCGAACTCGGCCGTGAAACCAGACTGCGCCGATGGTACTGTGGCTCAAGCCCCGGAAGAGTAGGTCGTCGCCAGGCATTACAGCCGGCGGAAACGGAAAACCCATTCACTTGTCAGGACCTTTCAGGTCCGCACTTTAAGGGCCGAGAGGCCCTTTTTGTGTTTTCGGAGACTTGTTTTCCGGAAATTCGGCCTTAATTGGCCACTTGGTGACGCGGGGTGGAGCAGCCCGGTAGCTCGTCAGGCTCATAACCTGAAGGTCGTAGGTTCAAATCCTACCCCCGCAACCATCGACACTTGCGAATTGCCCGCCACCTCGGCGGGCTTTTTGCGTTTTAGCGATAAGTTCAGGATTCCTGCGAGTTCGCCCGTACGCCTCCGTTAGGGGGCGCCTTGCGGGATTGATCGGATAATCTGAGATGGCACTGGTGCAAGCGCTGGTGTTTGCACCAGTGTTAGAGACGGTGCGATGGGTCAGGTAACGATAATGTCGGGCGTGGAGCGCCGACGGAGATGGACGGAAGAGCAGAAGCAGGCGCTGGTAACGGCGATATCGCAGCCCGGCGCGAACATTGCCGAGATTGCAAGGCGAGCCGACCTGCGGCCGGGCCAGATTTATCGCTGGCGCCGGCAGATGCTTGGAGACGCGACTTGTTTTGCGCAGCTTGTGGTTCAGCCTGAACGGTCTGCGCCGCCGGGATGTGCAGTTGTCGTGGAGCTGAGCAGTGCCGTCGTGCGCATATCGGCGAATGCATCGCCGACGCTGGCAGCGGCGGTGCTGCGGTCGCTGCGGCAATGATCCCAATCTCCTCGAGCGCCCGGATATGGATAGCGATGGGCCATACCGACATGCGCAAAGGCATGCGGTCTTTGGCGCTGCAGGTGCAGCATGGTCTGAACCATGATGTGCATGCCGGGGACCTGTACGTCTTTCGGGGACGCAGCGGATCGCTGTGCAAGATCTTGTGGCATGACGGGGTGGGCATGTCGCTTTTTGCCAAACGGCTCGAGCGCGGCAAATTTATCTGGCCCTCGGCAAAGGACGGCGTGGTGGCGATCTCGGCGTCGGCAATGGCTTGCATGCTTGAGGGGATCGACTGGCGCAATCCGCAAGCAACCTGGCGGCCGAGCCGGGTCGGCTAAGGCGATCCGCGCGACAATCAGGATGAGAATCCTGAGCGACAAAAATGCGCTGAAAGCCGCTAAAACCGTAGCTTTGCGGCGGCATTTTGCTATGATCAGCCATGGCCCGCAACCATGGCAAAGATGAGGTTTTAGCGCTTCGCGCCGAGCTTGCCGCCGCCCGTCATTTTGCCGAACAGGCGCAGCTAAAGGCGTATGAGGCGGAAGCGCGCGCCGCGCGGGTTGCGGCCATCAACGCCGACCTGCTCGCCCGAAACGCGCATCTTGAGCTGATGAACGAGAAGCTGCGGCGCGACAAATATGGTACGAGCTCGGAGCGCAGCCGGCGCATCCGCGAGCAGCTGGAAATGACCTTCGAGGAGTTGGAGGCCGATGCGGCTGAAGCGGAGATCCTCGGCCAGCAGGCGGCGCTCAAGACTTCCAAAGTTGCCGCGTTCGAGCGCAAGCGCCAGGCGCGCCGCGACTTTCCTGCCGATGTGCCGCGCGAACAGGTCGTCATTGCCGCGCCCGAACAATGCCCGTGCTGCGGCTCGGATAATCTGAGCCCTCTGCCGCCCACGATCACCGAGACGCTGGAGAAGGTACCGGCCCGCCACAAGGTGATCCAGACTGTCCGCGAAAAGGTCGCATGCCGGCATTGCGAGAAGATCAGCCAGCCGCCGGCGCCCTTCCACGTCACCCCGCGCGGCATGTTCGGTCCGCACTTCCTGGCCAGCCTCGTGTTCCAGAAATATGGCCTGCATCAGCCGCTGAACTCGCAGCGTGACCGGCTTGAGAGCGAGGGCATCCCGCTCAGCCTCTCGACCCTGGCCGATCAGATCGGCGCGGTGAGCGCGGCGACCAAGCCGCTCTTCCTGCTCATGGAAGCCCATGTGCTGGCGGCCGAGCGATTACATGGCGACGACACGACCGTGCCGCTGCTCGCCAAATACAAAACCGATATCGCCCGAATGTGGGACTATGTGCGCGACGACAGGCCGTTCGGCGGACCGGCGCCGCCGGCGGTGGTGTTTTATTACTCGCGCAATCGCAAAGGCGAGCATCCGCGCGCTCATCTGGCCAATTACACCGGCATCCTGCAGGTCGATCGTTATGCGGGCTTCAATGACATGTTCAAGGAAGGCTGGGCTGACAAGCCGATGACCCGCGCCAACTGCTGGGCGCACGGCCGCAGGCAGTTCTTCGAACTGGTCGATGTTGCCAGGCAGCTCAAGCGTAAGCGGGACGCCAGGCCGATCGCCTCGCCGCTGGCTTTGGAGGCCTTGCAGCGTATCGACCGGATCTTCGACATCGAGCGGGAGATCAACGGCAAGACGGCTGCTGAACGCCTCGCGGTGCGGCGGGAACATGCCGCGCCGATCGTCAGCGAACTTGAGGGGTGGATGCGCGAGCAGCGCAATATCCTCTCGCGTCACGATCCGGTGGCCAAGGCCATAAATTACCTGCTCAACGACTGGCAGGGCTTCACCAACTTCCTCAGCGATGGGCGGATATGTCTTACGAACAATGCCGCCGAGCGCGAAGTCCGCGGTGTTGCCCGCGGCAGGAAAGCCTGGCTTTTTGTCGGCTCGGACCGCGGCGGCGAGCGCGCGGCGATGATGTACAGCTTCATCGGAACCTGCCGGCTGAACGACGTCGATCCGTTGCTCTGGTTGACCGATGTCCTCGCGCGGATCGCGGATCTGTCCCAGAGCCGGCTGCACGAGCTGCTTCCCTGGACCTGGAAAGCCCTGCGCGAAGCCGAGACGATCGAAATGGCTGCCTGACATGGCCGATATCAGCACCGTCTATACGCTCAGGCAGGCCGCCCTCATCCTCGGAGAAACCGAGGACATGGTGTCGGAGGCGTCGATCGGGATGTTCCCCGAAGATGGCAGCATAAGAATCATCGACGACGCCTTCTCCGACGACGACTGGGCGATCGCCAAGGCGTTCACCGATGAAGGCATCGAAAACCTGCAATACATCATCGACGCCATCAAAGCTTCGCGACCCTGAATCCACGCCGCTACCGTCAAGCCCTTCAATCGCTAGATCCTGCGGCCGCTAACGGATGCGTACGTTCGCCCCGAACATCGATCTGGAGTTCGCCATCTTGCGGCGTCAGAATAATCTGGTTGATGAGGCTGCGCAGGACCTCGGTTACCTCAGTCTGCGGCTGTTTCGGCTCGGACTTGAGAGCGGCGTAAAGCTCCTGCACGCGTTCGCGATAGAAAGTTGCCATTTCCGGATGCAGCAGCGGTTCTGGTTCCTTCGCAGTCTCGAGAAATTCCTTCAGTTCCTTCTGGCGCTTTTCAAGCATCAACATCTTCTCATTGAGGCGGTCCGCCTGGCCACCATCGAGAATGAGATCGATGAGCTTGTCGAGGTCCCGATCAATTTTCCTGATTTCAGTTTCGGCTGCGGTGATCGCAGCACGCCCTTCAATCCTCGCCCGGTTCATTTCCCTGGTGAACTCATCGCAGAACTCGGCGAACAGGGCCGGATCCATCAGATGATGCCGGAGCGCGTTCAGGACGCGCTCCTCGAGCCGATCGCGGCGGATGTTAGTGCGGTTATTGCAGGTCCCTTTGTTGCGAGCTGTAGAGCAACCTAGAAGGTCGCCTGACACCATTGAATAGCCGCCACCGCAGCAACCACACTTGGTCAAGCCGGAAAGGAGGTAACGAGGCCTGTTTCGCTCTCGCAATGTGTTTTCGGGACGTTCATCGTGCGGTGAGCTTGGTGTCTTCACGGCGATTTGGCGCGCCTTGACCTCGTCCCATAACGCATCCTCAACAATACGCAGCTCTGGAACCTCCTGCGTAATCCACTCGGATTCAGGGTTGAGCCGTGCCTGGCGTTTGCCGGTGTCAGGGTCCTTTACGAACCGTTGCCGGTTCCACACCAGTCGCCCGACATACATCTCGTTGTTGAGGATACCGGTGCCGCGCTTTGGATTGCCGTTGATTGTTGAAAAACCCCATTCACCACCTGTGGGAGCCCGGATGCCGTCCCGGTTCAGTTCGGTGGCGATCCGCTTTGCGGACTTGCCCGAAGCGTAGTCCTTGAAGATCCGGCGTACGACGGCTGAAGTTACCGCGTTGATTGCGCGATCCCCACGGATCGGTTCGCCATTGCCGTCGAATTGCTTGACGACGTCATATCCATAGCTGTTGCCGCCGCCCGACTTTCCAGCTTCGACACGGCCTCTGAGACCCCTTCGGGTCTTGTCGGCCAGGTCCTTGAGGAACAGAGCGTTCATTGTTCCTTTGAGGCCGACATGAAGATGCGAAACCTCGCCTTCCGACAGGGTGAAGATCTTCACGCCGGCATAACCCATTCGCTTGAACAGACCTGCAATGTCTTCCTGATCTCGCGACAGCCGGTCCATTGCCTCCGACAACACGAGGTTGAAGCGCCCGGCGAGTGCGTCGGCCATCAGTGCCTGGATGCCAGGCCGCAACAAGGATGCTCCCGAGATCGCATGGTCGGAGTATTCCTCGACGATCACCCAGCCTTGCTTGCCGGCATGTTCGCGGCAGATACGCAATTGGTCGGCGATCGAAGCATCGCGCTGGTTGTCGCTTGAATAGCGGGCGTAAAGCGCGACTTTCATCAGTGTGCCTCCGAATACTCTGCTCAGGGAGGACCTGACCGGTGCTCCCGTTCCATGGCGGCAATATAATCTCGCGCCGCTTGCCGTGCCAAGAGCTGTACGAGCGAGATGAGCCTGGGGTCGGCATTCGTGGCTTGGCGCGCAAGCACGAGCTCTGGGCTCCCCATGGCGTCGAGGGCAGGGATTGCGGGCTTTCCCGATCGGTTTGAAGCCGGCTTCATGGTCGTGAGAATTGGCACCAATATGGCTGAAATCAACGATAAGTCCTGCTTGTCGGGCCTTGGCTGACAATCGGAAAGGAACGGCTGACTGCCGATGCTTCCACTGGGAGCTACGAATGGAAATATCGGCCGTGATGGAACGTTGTCGCAGGCAATCAGAAATGGCGTCATTCTTGACTCCAGAGTGCTTCGAGCGCTGGCAAGATGCGAAACACTGCGCTCGAGCGTGGGCCGCGCTTCATTTGGCGATCGCGGAATTGCTTGAAGGGAAGGCACCACGCTCCTGGCCTGAGCGGTCTGAAGTTTGTGCGGGATCGCAGCTGTGTTTGCTATTTTGTAATCTTCACACTACATAAAAGCCAATTAGAGGCTTACCAAGATAGCAAATGTCGACACCGCATCATCCTCCGGCCGCCGTCAGACGGGCTTTGCGCAAACTTGGCGCGGACATCCACGATGCCCGCCGCCGCCGCCGCTTGCCCATGGCTGTCGTGGCCGAGCGTGCCTTTACCTCGCGTTCGACACTGCAGCGGATCGAGCAAGGCGACACCGCCGTCGGTATCGGCATCTACGCAGCGGTCCTGCACGCGCTTGGTCTGCTAGAAGGGCTTGGTGACATCGCTGACATCGGCAGGGACCTTGTCGGGCAATCGCTTGCCAGCGCAGAGCTGCCCAAGCGCACCCGTACCCGGGGCACGTCCGGCAAAATCGCCGATGGCTGATATCGAAGTCCACGTCAGCCTCGATGGGCAGGATCACTTCGTCGGTGTCGCGCGGCGCAATCTCGCGCGCGGGTCTGAAACCGTCGTGTTCGAATATGCCGACGAATGGCTTCGAAACCCAGCCAGGTTTGCGCTCGAGCCAAACCTGCCCCTCACCCGCGGCAGCTTTGCGCCGCCGCGAGAACAGGCGATCTTCGGCTCAATCGGCGACTCAGCCCCGGATACCTGGGGGCGCCAACTCATGCAGCGCGCCGAGCGCAGGGCCGCAACGCGAGAAGGCAGGCATGTCCGCACGCTCTTCGAAACCGACTACCTACTGGGGGTTTCAGACGAGACCCGGCTGGGTGCAATGCGGTTCCGCCCGGCCGGCGACGAGC
This sequence comes from Novosphingobium aquae, assembly GCF_037572715.1. NCBI lineage: Bacteria > Pseudomonadati > Pseudomonadota > Alphaproteobacteria > Sphingomonadales > Sphingomonadaceae > Novosphingobium > Novosphingobium aquae. The sequence continues at coordinate 191,046 of NZ_JBBHJY010000010.1, forward strand.
AATTTCAGGCGCCGGTTCGTTCAGGTGTGCCTGCAGTCATCGAACTCGGGCGGCTCATGGCCGTTACTGAACGCATCCTGCGCGATGAGGAAACCGACGAAGATCTTGCCATGATCTTTGCCCCTGGTTCCTCGCTGGGCGGTGCCCGGCCGAAGGCCTCGGTCATAAACCAACATGGCCGCCTCGCCATCGCCAAGTTCCCGAAAGAAACCGATGACTACAGTATCGAGACCTGGGAATCGGTCGCATTGACGCTGGCAGGTCGAGCGGGCATCAATGTAGCGGAACACGAGCTTTGCTCGGTTGCAGGCAAGGCCGTGCTGCTGTCGCGGCGCTTCGACCGCCAGGACGGACGGCGCATCCCCTTCCTTTCGGCAATGGCCATGACGGGTTCACGTGATGGCCAGCGCGGTAGCTATCCTGAAATTGTCGACGCCATTTCTGGCGGTGGGGCCCAAGCAAAAGTCGATGCTGCGGAGCTCTATCGCCGCGTGGCCTTCAACGTGCTCGTGTCGAATGTCGACGATCACTTGCGCAATCACGGCTTCCTCTGGACGGGCAAGGCTGGCTGGGTCCTGTCACCGGCTTTTGACCTCAACCCCGTACCTGCGGACGTCAAGGCGCGGGTCCTGACCACCAACATCGACCTTGATGAGGGGACCTGTTCGCTCGACCTTGTTGAATCAGCGGCGGAATACTTCGGACTTGGGCGCGATACGGCACTAGCCATCATCGCTGAGGTTGCCAGCGCTACCAGCACGTGGCGCGATGCAGCGCGAAGGATTGGTGCCCGTGCAAATGAGATCGACCGCATGGCCAGTGCATTCGAGCATTCGGACCTAGAACGCGCCCTGACTATCTAAACGGCCTTCTGTTGTATCAAGGCGGCGCCCAAGGCTTGCAGAAACGACTATGCGATAGCCGTATAGGAAGGCAGACGTGCCCCCTTGGCAGAGCAGTTAGGCAGGAACCTTACTGAAACGCCTCCAGCTTTACACAGCCCTTCGGCATCCGTTCCGCAGCAATATCCGCTTCGGTCTGCTGCAAAGCCATCGCATTCAACCCGAGCCGCGCGAACATTGCTGCGTCATTGTCATCGCCGGCGTTGGGTGCTGTCAGCAACTTATCACCCGTGAAGATCGAGTTCGCGCCGGCGAGGAAGCACATCGCCTGCGTCATCTCACTCATCGACTCGCGCCCAGCCGAGAGGCGCACCATCGATTCCGGCATAGTGATCCGCGCCACGGCGACCGTGCGGACGAATTCCACGTTGTCGATCTTCGCAAGCGGCGTATCGGCCAGCATGTCACCCAATACCGTGCCCTTGACCGGCACCAGCGCATTGACCGGGACCGACTGCGGATGCTGTGGCAGCGTGGCGAGGGTGTGGATGAAGCCCACCCGGTCCTCACGCGTCTCACCCATGCCGACGATGCCGCCCGAGCAGACGTTGATCCCCGCGCGGCGCACTTCGCCTAGCGTATCAAGCCGGTCTTCCATTGTCCGCGTTGTAATTACCTCGCCATAGCGTTCGGGCGAGGTATCAATGTTGTGGTTGTAGTAATCGAGCCCGGCCTCTGCGAGCATATCGGCCTGGTGCGGCTCGAGCATGCCCAGCGTCATGCAGGTTTCAAGGCCCATGGCACGCACGCCCTTCACCATCTCGACGATGGCGGGCAAATCGCGGTCCTTGGGGTTGCGCCAGGCGGCACCCATGCAGAACCGCGTAGACCCGTGGTCCTTCGCCCGCGCCGCAGATTGCAGCACTTCGGAAACGCCCAGCAGCTTGGTGGCCTTGACGCCGCTGTCTGCCGCAACGGACTGCGAACAATAACCGCAATCTTCCGGGCAACCACCGGTCTTGATCGAAAGCAGCGTGGACAGCTGGACCTCAGCCGGATCGAACGACTGGCGATGGATCTCGGCGGCGCGGTAGACCAGCTCGGTAAACGGCAGGTCGAACAGCGCCTTGATTTCCTCGCGTGTCCAGTCGGTGCGGGGTTCTGTCATGCCTGTTTCCTCGCGAGATAAACGCCAAGTGCCATTACAGCGATCCCTGTAGCGCGCCGCAGGTCCATTGCCGATCTGACCGCTCCCCACAAGCCGAAGTGGTCGATAGCCGCTGCCGCGACGATCTGTCCCAGCAGGACGAAAAACACGGCATTGCCGATCCCGATCCGGGGCCCGGCCCAGGTTACTGCCAATGCATAAAAGAGCATGAAGACCGCAGCGAAATAGATGTACGGCCGGTCGAATGTGAAGGCCGATGCCGGCGGTATTCCGCTTGCCAGGACGATCATTCCGCTAATGACGAATCCTACGCCGAACAGGACAAATGTCGCACCAGCCGGGCTCCCCAGCTGGTGGCCCAGCGCGCCATTCCACGTGGCGAGGATCGGAATACCGATACCCGAAAGAAACATGATGAAGGCAATCGTCCAGGACGAATTTTGTATGCTCACGTCGAAAGCCTCCTGTTCCGGGGTTCGGCCTGACCTGCGATCAAAGATATTCCAGGCCTGAAGCCAGCAAGCGTAACCGTGCAGGCATTGCAGCTACAATGCTTTCGTGGATCCCTGTTTCAAAATCGTCTGGCATTCTTGCCAGGGCCAGATCGGGTGCCTTCGCTGCTGTCTCGATGATTTCTTCGATGGCGTTACGAATGATGGTTGATCCCAGTCCTGCTTCTTTGGCCGTTTCGACGAAATGCCGCCCGACGATCTCGAGGATGCGGTAGTGCCGATTTTTCCCTGCGGACATCGCCAGTTTGTATTTGTTATGAGGTATCTGCCTTTTGTCGAAGACCAATTGCGCAGAAAGCACATCGTAGAACGGCGTCAGCCCATATCGTCCTTCGGGTTTGAGGAACACACTGAAATTCTTCGCATGGCCATCAGTTGCGCCCATGAGCCAAAACAGCATCAAGCTCTTTAGGAACGCAGCCTGGTCCTTGAGCGGCTCGTCGGATCTCTGCAGCAAGGTCAGGATATCAACTGCACTTGGCCCGTGGTGGCTCTGGTATTTTTGCGCAGAGGGCAGCCCGAGGGCTTGGCAGCAATCCTCCTGGGGCAAACGCAGAATCTGCCCGGCGTTCCGCCATCGTCGGTCAAATCGCTCGACCACGAGGACTCTGCGCTGTCCGAATGTCACGATTTCTGTTTTCGCTACATCGAGGCCGAAGGCCTCCATCAGCGTCAGGCAGTAGTGTTCGTTGTCGACACTGTCTGCCATGTTGATCGGTCCGAAGGCTGTCGGAATTTCACCCAGCTGAGGTTTGAGCAGGTGGGTGGTCGGCGTGGTGCCACTGGTGCGCATCCATTGCTCGTTGTGCCAGAGCAGCGCGGTTTTCGCCTGGGCGCCGGCAATGGAAATGCGGAACTCCTGCTCTTTGTCGACGCCAAGGGGGGCAACTTCAAGGGCGGCAAGCGTCCTTTCTATTTCCTCATCGCTAATCGGTACTCCCGAGACATAGGGTTCACCGCCCTCGTCCTGTCCTTCGGGAAGGAACTGCATGGCACCGACGCAATCCCGGCCAATTGCTTCCAAAAGACTGTAGTAGTCTGATCCTTGCGCGCCCATGCGTTCTGCTACGCGCTTTCGTACCGCTGGATTGTCGGGCAAAAGATTGTCGAAGACTGCGACGACGGGTTCCCCGCTGTATGCCGTTTCCCGCATCGGCAAGGACAGTGAGACTGCGAATGCGTTCGGCCATTCCAGCCACGATTCGTCATATTGGAAGTTGACCGCGCCGGTCGCTTCCTTGTTCAGGCGGCCTACCAGTCGGTTGTTGATCAGGACCTTGAGCGGTGCATGTGACTTGCGGCGCCCCATCAGAATATGTCTTCAATTTCTTTGGACGTTCGACCCGAGCGCTTGTCGACAACGAGCTCGAGATCAAGTGCAGCGAACAGGGCATAGATTGAGGACAGCTTTGTCCCCTCGTGACCGGTTTCGATCCTGGAGATCAGTTCCTGACGAAGCCCAGCCAGATTGGCGAGGTCCGTTTGGGTCAGGCCTCGCTGTTTTCGGGCTCTTTGTATGATGTTGCCCACCTGCCGAGGGGAGCGTGCAATTTGTGCCATGAAAATCTCCTGCCCCGCGTTATGCCAGAAAGCGCATAAAATTGCAATATGCGATTTAGAGCATAAATTAGGCTTATGCGGAAATAGGCATAAAGAATGTTTATGTGATTTATCGCATAGAGATGATTTCTCAGTGAGGCGGCTAGCGGTGCACAGCGCAGACAGGATCAAATCTGCGACAGAACTTGCGTCAGGGAAAAGGCTTCCCCTGAGCCGGCCCCGCTTCGCTGTCTCCGGCTACCCATCTGCGGGGACACCCCCGCAACGCCCCGGAAAACGGAGCGGGGCTGTCGATGCGCTCTGTCCCGCCGATCCTTCGGACCGGCTCCTGAGGGCGCAGCATTTGATGAGAGTGGCCCCGCGCGCGCACTGAACAGGCGGTCATGGTTTCACGCGCAGGCGAGGAAAGCCGACAGGCCCCGTCTTTCTGCCTGTTTGAGGCAACCGTACAATCGCCGCCTCCTTTCAGGGCGCGGTTTCTTGGCTTTGGCAATCTCGCTGGTCGCTCGCGCAACGATGAGCATGCGCAGGTTAGAGTTAGAGGATGGCGGCTCCGCCGTGACGGAATGAAGTCTGGAGAGAGGCTCCGGCTGCCCGTCATGGAGGTCTTCCCATGAATATGCAGGTTCTGAATTCCAGCCGCGATGCCAGCGGCGGCTACGAGGTCGATGTCACCCGCGGGACACGTGTCGGCCGGGTTTCGTCAGAATGGTTTTCCCGGCCCGATGATCAGCGGTTTCTCTCGCTGGGCGATCTGGCAAGTTCGGTGCGCGGCCGTTCCGAGCGCAGCCGGACCCGTGTCGTCGAGAGCGCACTCATCCACGTCGAGGCGAGCCGGGACGATCCCGAGCGCCTGGCGCTGATTCTGCCCGGCGCCGAGGCGCCGGTCACACCGACCCATTGGAGCTTCGGCCAACTGGCGAGCCAGGTCGGGGCACCCGCAGCCTATCTGCGACAGATCCCGGCACCCTTGGCGGCGATCAACCTGCAATATGGCCTGACCTCACACCGCGCCGAGCAGATCAAGACGCTCGAGACCGACGATCCCGTTTCCGGGGGCCGTCTGGAACTGCGCGCCGTGACCGGTCCCGACTATGGCCGGATCTATGACCATGAACTCGTCGAAGCCGTGCAGAAGATCGCAGGCAATGGCACGGGAGACACACGCTGGAAGGTGCCCGGCGTGCTCGACTGGTCGACTAGCGTCTATAATCCGCGGGTCGATATAACCCGTGACACGACCACCCTCTATGCGTCGGATCGGGACGTGTTCCTGTTCCTGGTCGACGATCTCAATCCAATCGAGGCGGGGCGATTGCCGGACGGATCGCCCGATCTCTACTTCCGCGGCTTCTACGGCTGGAACTCCGAAGTCGGGGCCAAGACGCTGGGCATGGCGAGTTTCTACCTGCGCGCGGTATGCCAGAACCGGAACCTGTGGGGCGTCGAGCACTTCGAGGAGATCAGCATCCGCCATAGCAAGTATGCCGCCAACCGCTTCGCCCACGAAGCCGCCCCAGCACTGGAGGGGTTCGCGAACTCGTCACCCCAGCCATTCATGAACGGCATCAAGGCTGCGCGGGAGCGCATCGTTGCCCGAACCGACGAGAATCGCAGCGACTTCCTCCGGGCGCGCGGCTTCTCGAGGGCTGAGACCGGCAAGATCATCGAAACGGTGCTGGCCGAGGAAGGCCGTCCGCCGGAATCGGTCTTCGACTTCGTGCAAGGCATCACTGCCCTCGCGCGGGGCAAAGCCCATCAGGATGCCCGCCTCGACATGGAGGGCAAGGCGAAGAAGCTGCTCGACCGGGTCCACTGATCCCGGCCCGGTCGGCAAGTTTCTCCAGCGCGGCGCTGCCTTCTCAAGAGTGAGAGGGCGGCGCTTCGCTTCGTGACGGGCCTGTGCCGAGAGAGAGGCTCCCGGCGCCCGTCATGGAGAAACCCCATGAACAAGAAGTCACCCGGGACAGTGCCCAAGCTCGTGCTCAGTTCCTCGCGCGACATTCCCTTTTCCCAGCTGGTGCTGAGCCAGAAAAACGTCCGGCGCGTTAAGGCAGGCCTCTCGATCGAGGATCTGGCGGAAGACATCAACCACCGCACCCTGCTCCAGAGCATCAACGTCCGCGCCGTGCTTGACGCCGACGGCAAGGAAACCGGCATGTTCGAGGTGCCGCCTGGCGGCCGCCGCTTCCGCGCGCTCGAACTGCTGGTGAAGACCAGGCGGATGGAAAAGGATCAGCCAGTGCCTTGCGTGGTGCGCGATGCCGGCATCGCCGAAGAGGATTCGCTCGCTGAGAACGTCATGCGGGTCGCCCTGCATCCATTCAACCAGTTCCGCGCTTTCAGCGCGCTGATCGAGGCGGGCCTGTCCGAGGAAGACATAGCGGCGCGCTTCTTCGTCTCGGTCTCGACCGTTGGGCAGCGGCTGCGGCTTGCCTCTGTCGCACCCAGCCTGCTCGAGTTCTACGGCGAGGACGGCATGTCGCTCGAACAGCTCATGGCCTTTTCTGTGACTGACAACCATGCGCGCCAGGAACAGGTCTGGCAGGCACAGGTGGCGGAGCTCGACGAGTTCACGCAGGGCGAACTGCACATCATCACAGGCCTGTTGCTGCCGATCTGGAAGCAGTTCCCCGCAGAATCCACCCGTATCTACCGGCTGCAAACCGGCGAAGGCACCCGTATTGTCGGGCGCAGGGTGTCTCCGGCCTGGTCCGTGACCGCGACTGCCATAGCAGACGCGCCGGTGTTGTCGCCACCACAGGCACTCGCCCTGCTGCACGAAGGACATGCTGTCCTCGGCCTTGCCGATGGACTGCAACTGCGCCGTTCGCGGCTCATGCAAAGGAACCGGATCGAACTCACCGGGTTTGGGCGGGCGGCCGTGGACCGGCTGAAAGCCATGGGGCTGTTCTCTGAAATCATCAGCTGGAAACTGCGCCTGTTCGTCCCCGACGATGTCGTGACCGGTTCGGCCGCGATCGAGCGACTGTTCGAACGGCACCCTTTGACGCGCATCGCTGATCGGAAGGCTGCCTGACATGGGCAGGCTATCCAACCGCGCGGCGGAACTGTCCCAGCGGCTTGCGCAAAACGTGCAGGCCGTTTGTCGCCATTATCTGCCATCCGGTCGGCGCGAGGGTCGCTACTGGCTGGTCGGCGATGTGGCCGGGGCGCCAGGCCGCAGCCTCTATGTCCGCCTGTTCGAAACCGGACGAGGCGCGATCGGCAACTGGGTCGATGCCGCAACTGGCGAACACGGCGATCTCGTCGATCTCATCCGGCTCAATCAACGGCATGTGCGGCTGACTGAAACCATCAATGAGGCAGAACGCTTCCTCAGCCTGCCGCCATCGGCCTCGGACGACACCAGCACTTACGCAACTTTCGCCAAACCAGCACGGGCAGGGTCTACTACTACTGCTGCCAGACGCCTGTTCTCCGCCTCGAAGCCACTCACGGGTTCGCTTGCCGCGAGTTACCTTCGCTTACGCGGCATCACGCGGATTGCCGATATGCCAACCTTGCGTTTTCATCCCCGCTGCTATTACCGCTCCAACGAGGACGACAGCCCAGGCACACCCGGCAGCTTCCCGGCACTTATTGCTGCGGTGACGGACAATGAGGGTGTGCAAACCGGCACGCATCGGACCTGGCTGGACGCATCTGGCGGTATGAAAGCCAAGGTCGCATCGCCGCGCCGGGCCATGGGCAACATTCTCGGAAACGCAATTCGGTTCGGTCTGGCGGATGACGTCCTGATCGCGGGCGAAGGCATCGAGACCATGCTGTCCTTGCGCGAAGTTCTGCCAGCCATGGCGATGGCGGCCGCAACTTCGTCGGCCCATCTCGCCGCCTTCCTGTTCCCGCCGACACTCCAGCGCCTCTATGTCGCGCGCGACCGGGATGCTGCAGGCGACGCGGCATTTGGCATCCTGACCGACCGCACGCAGGCAGCAGGGATCGAACTCATATCTCTCATGCCAGACCTCGCCGACTTCAACGACGACCTCCGCCAGCATGGTGCGTTGGCATTGAGCCAACGGGTTCGCCATCAGTTGCACGAGCATGATCTGACACGCTTCTCCACTGACTGCGGCTGAGCCGATACGGGGTCGGAGGGTTGGTCTGGGACGGCGCATCATCCGGGGGCTGTTCCCCGGCCAAGCCCGGCCTTCTTCGGGTGGCGTCCAAGAGACCAGCTGCCAGGAGGCCGCAATGGCGGTCATGCGGCTATTTTCCGGCGGCGCGAGAAGCCGCGCCTTTCCATCGCGAAGCAAAATAGCCGCCCGTCCGCCATCCTCCGCTGCGCTTCGGTCCCAAGGCCCACACCAAAAAGTATTACTTTTTGGGGACCCGGGGGGATGCGCCCTCCCGTCAGCCGGTCAGAGGGACGCCCATGAAGGCCGGGCAGGGTGCCCGGTTCCAAGGCCCCAAGGATACGCGCCATGACAATCATGCCTGATGTTGAACCCGAACACGAAATCTCGCCCACTGCCCATCTCCTCGATGAAATCGCCCTCTACGGATATCGCCCATTTTCGGATGAAGCCGACCCGCGGCCACTGCCCGAAGAGCGCATCGCTGCCGGCGCAATCACCGACATGTTTGACGCCCTCATTGCAGCAATGATCGACACAAGGCTCGAACCCGATCTCGAAGACCTGTGCTGGTCACTCGCCAATCTCTTCCACCGCGCCGAAGGTCGCATCCAGCGCGAACTCGACGACAACGAGGACGCCCAGAAGCGCGGCCAACGCGAACAGGATGGCTCCGAAGTCAAATCCGTCGAACTCGAGCGGCTGGTCAACGAAGGCATTGGCCTCATCGAGAGGCGCAATGCCATGGAGTTCATGCGCGAAGCCGCTGCGGACCAGTTCGAGGCACATTTCCGGAAAGCCTGGACCCCGCGCACCGGATCGCTGGTCAACCATCGCACACTGACCGCAGCCATGATCGACAGCCGCGACTTCCTTGCCGCCAAGCGCCGTTCGGAGACTGAGCCCATGCTGCCCGTCGGCACGCGCATCGCGTTCACTTCCGGTCCCGCCTATGAGGACCACAACCGGATCTGGGCTGCGCTCGACAAGGTGCTCGCCAAGTATCCCGACATGGTTCTATTTCACGGCGGCAACCCGACCGGGGGAGAACATATCGCCTCGCTCTGGGCACGCGCGCGCAAGATCACCCACGTCCCGTTCCGGCCTGACTGGGAGCGGTTCAAGAAGGCCGCACCATTCCGTCGCAACGATCAGATGCTCGAACTGCTGCCCAAGGCGGTGGTCGCCTGCCCCGGCAACGGCATCAATGCCAACCTGGTCGATAAGGCCCGCAAGATGGGGATTCGCGTGTGGGCGCTCGAGTGAAACGTTCGCCTTCCTCTATCTTTGACGAACTACAGCGTCTTGACGCCGTTATGGATTACCTGGAAGTGGTCTTGCTTTACACGTTGTCAAAACGTGCAAAGAAAATGTAAAAAACTTTACACGTTTCAAGATCCTGCTAAGCAATCACCCAAGTCTTTTGCATGAGGGTGCGATGGCGCTTCAACCTAACTATGCTATTCCCGACCTGCCGCCGCCTGACCTGATCGAAACGCCGCAAGTCCTGAAATCTCTTGCACGAGCGCACCGCTATCTCGCCGAACTCAAAGGCCGAGCAGCGACGATCCCGAACCAAGGCATTCTGATCGACACCCTTTCACTTCAGGAAGCCAAAGCCAGCTCAGAAATCGAAAACATCGTTACCACGCAGGACGAACTGTTCCAGCTGAGCGCCTTTCCGGAAATCCCGGGCTCGCCAGCCGCGAAGGAAGTGGCCCGATATCGCGATGCGCTAAGATATGGATTTGAAGAGCAGCAGCGGCTTGAAGGCCTGCTGACCAACAACATGCTCATCGCCATGTTCCAGATCCTCAAGCGCACAGAAGGCGGCTTTCGCGAGACGCCCGGAACGGCGCTGAAGAATGAAGGCACAGGCCACCTAGTTTACGTACCGCCACAAGATGCCCGTCAGGTGCGCGACAATATGGCCGCACTGGAGAATTTCATGAATGCCGGGGCGGACGAGAGCGATCTCGACCCACTCACTTGCATGGCAATCATTCACCATCAATTTGAGAGCATACACCCCTTTCCTGACGGCAATGGACGCATCGGGCGGATCATCAATGTCCTTTACCTGACCCGCAGCCGCCTGCTCGATATTCCGATCCTGTATCTCAGCCGTTACATTACGCAGCACAAAGGCGAATACTATCGCCTGCTTCAAGTCGTGAGAGAAGCCGGCCAGTGGGAGGGGTGGCTCCTATATATCCTCAAGGGCGTAGAAGAAACTGCCATAGAAACCCTTCGCCTGGTCGAAGGCATCCGCCAACTCATGGCGCAGACCAAAAACAGGATGCGCACAGAGCACCCGAAAATCTATTCGCAGGACCTGCTCAACAACCTCTTCCGCCATCCATATACGCGGATCGACTTCGTCCAGGTGGAGTTGGGCGTCTCCCGACCTACAGCAACGAAGTACCTCGATGAACTGGCGTCCAGCGGCTTGCTGCTCAAGCACAAAGCCGGACGGAACAACTACTACATCAACCAGCCCTTGGTCAGCCTCTTCCTTGATCGGGAATAGGGGCCTTCTCGTCAGATCAAGTCCGCAACGCCGCCAATCAAGGCATCGAGCGCCTTCGAGCGGATATCATCCCGCTTGGCCTTGTATGCGAAAATATCCTCTGCCCTTATCCTGCGGTGCCGACCGACAAGTGTATGCGGCATTTCATGCCGATCGAGCAGCTTTATGAGATGGGGGCGCGAGACATTGAGCAGATCGGCCGCCTGCTGGGTTGTAAGCATCTCTTGAATCGGAACCAGGGTTACGGCATGCCCACTCCCGATGTGCCGAAGCAGTTCGAGAAAGATGTCGGACATCGCCGGTGTGAGAGTGACCTCAACGGGTTTTTTTGTGTCCGGTTCCCGCACGCGGAGTGTCGCCTCGCCCGATTTCTGGGCAGCAAGCAACCGGCGCAATTGATTGGCGATCTGACGGTCGCCAGCCGATGGCATGTGGCCGCCGAACGGCTCTGAATGTGCTGACAGTGTCATGGATGCGGCTTTTGTGGTGATAGTCTGCAGTAGCAAATATTCGAAACAAACGCAACGACCTTCGGTTCCTGCGGCAGTCAATGACGTCGCGAACGACCAGATGAGTGACTTCAAGTTCGGTCGATCTGCATCCACCCCACTCCCAAGGCCAATCCGTTGGCCGCCTCAAAGCCTCCTTCAATCAACCCGTGAAGGGTCCGCTACGCTGCACGTGCGGCCACTGCGGCCTTCAGCCTTCGTGGTGATTGCGGCTTTGTGCCGTCTGTCCGGGGCCTGTCGAGCGGGGATGGTCCCTGCTCCGAGACAGGAGCCCCCAACATGTCACTCACCATCGCACAGCGTCACGCCTGGAGCCTCGCCCGCACATTGATGGTCTGCGTCACCCTGTTCCACGCCGGTAACGGCTACGCTGCAGTACCCACAT
>NZ_JBBHJY010000011.1:0-132532 GCF_037572715.1 Novosphingobium aquae
GCCAGCGACTATATGTGGTCGCACCCAAAGGCCGTACATATGGAAGCAAGCGATCCGATCAAAATATTCTGCTCAGCCTCTTGCAAGAGGGAGCCGTCCACATATGGAACAGGTTTGGGCATCACCAGCCATTAACACATTTGATTCCCTCGAGGAATCCCTCAGCCTCAATTACGCAACAAAGTCCATTAGCGAACAAAAGTCGCTTGCCTCTCTCACTACACAGTGGAGTTACCGAACTCCGAAAATCCGAGATTTGTGGATTTCCATGATCCACGTCTGCGCGGCAGGTCGAGCGTGAAAAGCGCGTGGTACCCTTCAAGTGGCTAAAGAGCGTTCCTATTGCGAAGCACCGGAATTCACATGCCGGCTCACCCAATGAAGCGACCTTCAGGTATTCCAAAAAATCTCCCAACCCTGGGGAAACAAGGCCTGACCTGAAAGGACCTGAGCAGGCTGTCATCCTTTCACAGCGCTGATCGACGGAATCACCGCTCCAGTAGGCACGAGACTTCGTTCCCAACCTGATGATCTGACGTCCCCCCGATTTCATCCGCCGGTTTGAATGAGAGCTTTTCAGTAGTGTGACTTTTGATGCTGAAGGAGCATGCCGTGAAGATTAGTTGATATACCGAAGGGCAGATTGACTACGCGATGAAGCAGACGGAGACCGGCACGCCTGTGGCGGAAGTGATCAGCCGGATGGGGATTTCGGAGCAGACCTTTTGCCGTTGAAAGAAGCTGTACGGCGGGCTGGGCGTTGGGGAGTTACAACGGCTCAAGCAACGGGAGGATGAGATCCGGCAGCTCAAGCGACCGGTTACCGACCTCAGTTTGGCTGGATGACACCAGCCGAATTTACTTCGTCTGCCGGGGTTAACCCCGGCATGAAGGCCGGAGGCTAAACTTGAACCCGGACACGAAGCCGGGGGACCGTCAATGAAGGAGCCGGACTCAACCTCTGACATTTAACAATCAAGGGAGCACGGCAGATCCAAGGCTATTTCGTGTCTAGGACGCAGCTGCCGCATCGCATCTCTTCGGTCGCAAACCAATTCAGATGATATCGGGAATGGTCAGCAAATGGACAGCAGATTTCGCTTCGTTCCTGACATAAACCCCTTCTGTTCTTTAATGGAATGGCGGAAATCCGTAGTTCCTAGAGCTATTTCACCCTTCACACGGGTGGGGTTGCAGGTTCAATTCCTGCCGCGCCCACCATTTCCGCCTTCTTCCAGCAATTGATACGTATCAATGCGCCGAAGGGCGGCAGCGCCGAAACAGGCTGCGTTCTGGAAGGAGAACTTGTCATGTTCAAGAGCAATGTCGGCGGTATCGACCGCACTCTGCGCATCGCCATAGGGGTCATGCTAATCGCACTCGTTTTCGTCGGAGACCGCCTCGGTTTGCCCGTAGGCAACTGGGGCTGGCTGGGCCTGATCCCACTCGCCACCGGGCTCCTCAGCACGTGCCCGCTCTATTCGATCGTTGGCATGAGCACCTGCCCGCGCAAGTAGGCCCTCTGGATTTAGGGAAGCATGCTTGCACTGCATGGCCCTGCGCGGCATAGCGCAGCGCCATGCACGATATCCGACTGATCCGCGAGAATCCCGAAGCTTTTGACGCCGGTCTGGCGCGCCGTGGTGTTGAACCGCAGTCCGGCCCGATCCTGGTGCTGGACAGCGCGCGCCGCGCCGTGGCGACCAAGATGCAGGAGGCGCAAAACCGCCGCAATGAGGCTTCGAAGGCCATCGGCGCGGCCATGGGCAAGGGCGACAAGGACACAGCGGAAGCGCTGAAAGCCGAGGTTTCCGGGCTCAAGAACACGCTTCAGGAATGGGAACAAGAAGACCGCGAGCTGACTGCCGAACTGCAGGACGCGCTGGCCCGGCATCCCAATATTCCCGCCGCAGACGTGCCTGAGGGCGAGGACGATAGCCATAATGTCGAGGATTCGCGCTGGGGAACCCCGCGATCCTTTGATTTTTCTCCGAAAGAACACGCCGATCTTGGCCCGGCGCTGGGTCTCGATTTCGAGACTGGTGCCCTGCTTTCCGGTGCGCGGTTCACGTTTCTGCGCGGCCAGATGGCACGGCTGCAGCGGGCGCTGGGGCAGTTCATGCTTGACCAGCAGACGGTGCAAAACGGTTACACCGAGTGTGCAACTCCTTTGCTCGTGCGTGACGAGGCAGCTTTCGGCACCGGTCAGCTGCCCAAATTTTCCGAGGACCTGTTCCAGACCACCGATGGACGCTGGCTGATCCCGACTGCCGAAGTGTCGCTCACCAACTCCGTGCGCGAGCAGATACTTCCCGAGGCCTCCCTGCCCCTTCGCATGACCGCGCTCACGCCCTGCTTCCGGTCCGAAGCCGGCGCGGCCGGTCGCGATACGCGCGGCTATATCCGTCAGCACCAGTTCGAGAAGGTCGAGTTGGTCACCATCTGCCGTCCCGAGGATAGCGAGACCGAGCATGAGCGGATGGTCAAGGCGGCGGAATCGATCCTCGAAGCGCTTGAACTGCCCTACCGCAAGGTCCTGCTCTGCGCCGGTGACATGGGCTTTACCGCACGCAAGACCTTCGACCTCGAAGTCTGGCTGCCGGGACAGGATGCTTACCGCGAAATCAGCTCGATCTCCAACTGCGGCGACTTTCAGGCGCGGCGCATGGATGCGCGCTATCGCCCGGCGGGTGACAAGGCCAAGCCCGAGTTCGTCCACACGCTCAATGGCTCGGGCCTTGCCGTTGGCCGTACGCTGGTGGCCGTGCTTGAGAATTACCAGCAGGAAGACGGCTCGGTCGACGTGCCCGCCGCGCTGCTCCCCTACATGGGCGGCGTGACGCGGCTGGTGCCGTAATGCGCATCCTGCTGACCAACGACGACGGCATCAACGCCCCCGGGCTCAACGTGCTGGAGCGGATTGCGCGGCAGTTTTCCGACGATGTATGGATTTGCGCGCCAAGCGAGGAGCAGTCGGGCGCGGGGCACAGCCTTACCCTCACCCGCCCGGTGCGGCTGCACAAGCACGCCGAGCGGCGCTTTTCGGTGAGTGGCACGCCGACTGACGCGCTGACCATGGGGCTAAAGAAGGTCCTCCCCGCCCCACCCGACCTGATCCTGTCCGGCGTCAATCGCGGCGCGAACCTGGGCGATGACGTAACCTATTCGGGCACGGTATCCGCAGCCATCGAAGGCGCGCTGGCCGGCGTGCGCTCGATCGCCTTCAGCCAAGTCTATTCCAAGGAAGGCATAGGCGACGAAGTTTCCTTCGCCGCGGCCGAGGAATGGGGGCCCAAACTGTTGAAATCCCTTATTGACGTGTCATTCGCCCCGCGTACTCTGGTCAATGTCAACTTCCCGGCGCTGGCCGCAAACGAGGTGAAGGGTATTCGCGCAGTGCGGCAGGGCTTCCATGACTATGCGCGTGGTTCGGTGGTCGAAGGCATGGACCCGCGCGGCTATCGCTACTTCTGGTTCGGTCTGGACGGGATCGAGCATACCCCCGGCCACGACAGCGACCTTGAGGCGATTGCCGACGGCTACGTCTCGGTCACGCCATTGCAGCTCGACCTCACGCACGATGCCTCGCTCGCCATGCTCAAGGAACGCTTTGGATGAAACGCTTTGCTGTTCTCGCCCTGATGTTCGCGGTTCCTGTCGGAACTGCGCTGGCGCAGGACAGCGACCCGGCGAGCGAGACAGTCCACGTCGTCAAGCCCGGAGAAACGCTGGGGGGCGTAGCGCAGCGCGCAGTCGTACCTCGCGTGTTGATTATCGAGGCGAACGGCCTGAAGGCACCCTATGCTCTGAAGGCCGGCCAGAAGCTCGTCATCCCGCGCCGCCGCAGCCATACGGTGAAGGCGGGTGAGACCGGCTTTGCCATTGCCCTGCAATATGGCGTGCCGTGGGATGCCATCGCCACGGCCAATTCGATCGATCCGAAGAAGCGGGTAAAGGTCAACACAAAGCTGGCCATCCCGACCATTGCCAATGTCCCGTCGCCGCCGCCCGGCCCCGCCGCCAAGCCGGGCGGCGTCCCGGCAGCACCGTCGCTGGCAACCGCGCCGAATGGCTTGAAGTTCAGCTGGCCCGCGCCCGGCGCCGTGATTCGCGGCTTTACCCCGACAGGATCACGCAATTCCCACACGGGCATCGACCTTGCCGGAGACATGGGCAGCGCAGTGCGCGCCGTCGCTGCCGGCCGCGTGGTCTATGCCGGGTATGAACCGAAGAAATTCGGCAACCTGGTAGTCATCGACCACGGCAAGGGCTGGCACAGCGCCTATGCCAAGTTGCAAAAAGTTACCGTGACGAAGGGCGACCGCGCAAAGGCCGGCGAACGCGTCGGCCTGCTGGGCGATACGGGCGAGACCAAGCGCACCGAACTGCACTTCGAAGTGCGGCGCTATAACCTGCCTGTAGATCCCGAACTGCTGCTGCCTGAGCGCGATTGATAGCCTAGCCGTCAGTCCAAGGCCCAGAACACCGTGCCCGTCGCCAGATAGACCACCAGCCAGAAGCCCGCATCGACCAGCGCCTCGCGCATCGGCAGGCGGTGGCGGGCATAGGAAATGAACAGCGCCGGCCCAATAAAAGCCAAGGCAATGCCGCCTGCCTGCATCCAGTAAAGCCACGGCTTCACCGCCAGCGTTGCCGCGCCGATCCGCGCAAAGGCGTGAGCGAGCATCAAGGCCGACAGCGCCTGAAGCAGGATCGCGCCAAGCATGCCGCTGACTGGCCCCTTGCCGCGCGTCCCCACCTGCTGTCCGGCCATTCGCCCGAACATCGCCGCTCCGCCGAACAGCGGGCCGTACCAGACAAAGCCGATCGCCACGGCCAGATTGGCTGAAAGGATCACTGCGAGCCAGTTGATGGGTTCCATTGGCCGATCTTGCCGCATCGCCCGCGCTTGGCAATGGCCAATCGCGCCATTCGGGTGTAGGGGCCGCGCCCATGTCCTCTTTAATCCCCTCCACGATTCCCGATCAGAAGAAGATCGGCATGGTCAGCCTCGGCTGCCCGAAGGCGCTCGTCGATTCCGAGCGTATCCTCACCAAATTGCGCGCCGATGGCTATGCGATGAGCCCCGACTATGCCGGGGCCGATGTCGTGCTGGTCAACACCTGCGGCTTCCTTGACAGCGCCAAGGAAGAAAGCCTCGCCGCGATTGGCGAGGCGATTGCCGAAAACGGGCGCGTAATCGTGACCGGCTGCATGGGCAACGAGGCGGACGTCATCCGCGCCAAGTTTCCCGCCGTGCTGGCAGTAACCGGTGCCCACCAGTACGAAGCCGTGGTCGAAGCCGTCCACGAAGCCGCGCCGCCGACGCAGGGGCCCTTCATCGATCTGGTGCCGCAAACCGACGTCAAGCTGACCCCGCGCCACTACAGTTATCTCAAGATTTCCGAGGGCTGCAATCACGCCTGCGCCTTCTGTATCATCCCCAGCCTGCGCGGCAAACTCGCCAGCCGGCGTATCGATGCCGTGCTTCGAGAGGCGGAAAAGCTGGTTGCGGCGGGAACGCGCGAACTGCTGGTGATCAGTCAGGATACCTCGGCCTATGGCGTCGACGTGCGGCATGAAGAGCGCCAGTGGAAGGGCCGCCCGGTCCGTACCCACATGACCGACCTTGCCCGCGAGCTGGGCAACCTGCGCTGCCCCGATGGCACCCCGCCGTGGGTGCGGCTGCACTATGTCTATCCCTACCCCCACGTCGATGCGGTGATCCCGCTGATGGCCGAAGGGCTGGTGACGCCGTATCTCGACATTCCGTTCCAGCACGCCAGCCCCAGCGTGCTGCGCGCGATGAAGCGTCCGGCAAACGAGGCCAAGGTGCTGGAACGCATCGCAGCATGGCGGGCGATCTGTCCTGACATCGCGATCCGCTCCAGCTTTGTCGTCGGCTTCCCCGGCGAGACCGAGGCGGACTTCGAATATCTGTTGCAATGGCTGGAGGAAGCCCAGCTAGATCGCGTCGGCGCGTTCCGTTTCGAACCTGTCGAAGGCGCGGCGGCGAACAATTTGCCCGATCCCGTGCCCGAAGCGGTCAAGGAAGATCGCTATGCCCGGATCATGGAAGTGACCGAGCGCATTTCCACCGCCAAGCTCGCCGCCAAGGTCGGACGGACGATCCCGGTGATCATCGACGAAGTGGGTGAGCCTGACGAAGACGGCGACATCGGCGCAACCGGTCGCAGCCAGGCCGATGCGCCCGAGATCGACGGCGCGGTGTACCTGCGCGAAGTGCCCGCGGCCCTTGCCCCCGGTGACGTGGTTCAGGCGCTGATCGAAGATTCGGACGCGCACGACCTCTATGGTGTGATTGCAGGAAACTGAACGCTCAGTTGCAAAGAACGCAATTGCTGCCGCTCTTTTCGCACTTGCAGCATTTCGATTTGCTACTCATAAGGGACGGGCCTTTCAGGCATCCTCTCCCAAAAAGACTTTTCAAAGGCCCGGCCCGCAAGGACCGGGCCCTTTTTTTGGTTCAGCGGATTGGAGCAACGAAAAGGGGCCAGACATACGCCCGGCCCCGTTCAACTGGCCAAAGCAAACCGCCTCAGAATAGCTTGGTCAGCATATAGAAGCCTGCGCCGACCAGGCCGCTCATCGGGATGGTGATGAACCAGGCCGCGACCACGTTCGCCGCCACGCCCCAGCGTACCGCGCTGGCCCGGCGGGCAACGCCGGTGCCGATCACCGAACCGGTGATGGCGTGAGTGGTCGAGATCGGGATGCCGACCGACGATGCGCCGAAGACTACAATCGATCCCGCGGTGCTGGCGCAGAAGCCGGTGTGGTGATTGAGCTTGGTAATGCCCGTGCCCATCGTCTTGATGATCTTCCAGCCGCCCGACAGCGTCCCCAACGCGATCGCGCCATAGCACGACAGGACCACCCAGCCGGGCACATGGAAACCGCCGCTCAGATGTCCGGTCGAATAGAGCAGCACCGAGATGATCCCCATGGTCTTCTGGGCATCGTTGCCGCCGTGGCTGACCGAATAGGCGGCGGACGAGAACAGGTGCATCACCTTGAACACGCTCTCCGCCTTGCGCGGCTGAAACGCACGGAAGATCCACGAGGTCAGCAGGACGAGCGCCATGGCAATTGCCATGCCGAGCAGCGGTGACATGAAGATTGCGAGGAATGTCTCGATCGTCTTGGGCCCACCGACTGCTTCGGTGCCGCCATGCGCAATGCCGGCGCCCAGCAAGCCGCCGATCAGTGCGTGGCTGGACGAGGATGGTATGCCCTTGATCCAGGTGACGATGTTCCAGAACATGGCCCCGACCAGCGCGCCAAACACGACTGCCGGGGTCACCGTATCGGGATCGATGATACCCTTGCCGATGGTTTCCGCCACGTGCAGCCCGACCAGCCAATAGGCGGCAAAGTTGCCGACAGCGGCAAAGACCACGGCAGCAACCGGCGACAGCAGGCGCGTGGAGACCACGGTCGCGATCGAGTTGGCCGCATCGTGCAAGCCGTTGAGAAAGTCGAAAGCCAACGCCATGATGACGAGGCCGATAAGCAAGGGCATGGCAAGCTCGTGCATTGCCGTTCTCCTGTGCGGGCGTGATCAGGCGTGATCGATGACGAGCGAGTCAATCTCGTTCGCGACATCTTCAAAGGCATCGGCGATGCGTTCGAGGTGCTTGTAGATTTCCTTGGCGACGATGAAATCCAGCGTCTTGCCGCCGCCCTTGGCGCGCTGGTAATGTTCTTTCATCCCGGCATCGTGCAAAAGGTCGACCTTGCCTTCGAGGCTGACCAGTTCACCGGTCAGCTTGTGCAGGCGTTCGCCATTCTTCTCTAGATCGCGCAGCATCGGCAGGGCCTCGGCGATGATGTTCGAGGCGGACAGCGCGATCCCGGCGATTTCCTGCATGTGCGGGTCAAAGGCCGAGAATTCGTAAAGCTCAATGGCCGAGGCGGCCGACTGCATCTCGTCAATGACATCGTCCATCGCGCCGATCAGCGAGGTGATCGCGCCCCGGTCGAAAGGCGCGAGAAAGGTCTGGCGTACCTCGTGCAGGGTCTTGCGGATGATGTCGTCGGCGTCATGCTCGCGGTCACGGATCGTGGCGATGGCGACATGGGGATCGCCCTGCCCGCGCGCCAGTCCGTCCAGCGCGATGGCGGCTGCGACAATGTTGGCGCCGTGGCCTTCGAACAGCTCGTAAAAATCGCCAGATTTCGGCAACAAACGCTGGAACCAAGCAAACATCATGCATCCCCCTCGAAACGCTGGCCAGAGCCAGGCCGGCTCACTGCAGTGGTCCGAATCGATCCTATCCGCGCACGGGCTAGTTTCATGACAGTCCTGTGACAATGGCGCGACAAACTGCGATGTGGACTAATCCGCTGGCCCGGTTACGCTCCGCCCCCATGAAGATTGCATCGCTCGCGGCCATCGCCGCCCTGCTCGCCCCGCTCCCCGTCCTCGCCCAGGCGCTTACTCCTGAGGAATCGGCGAAGATCGATGCCGCTGTCACAAAGGTGCTGGCCGAAACCGGCGTTCCGGCGGCACAGGTGGCCGTGGTGCGGGACGGCAGGATCGTGTTGTCAAAGGCCTGGGGCAAGGCATCGGGCAGCCAGCCGGCGGCCCGAGCCGACATGCGCTTCCAGATCGCCTCGATCTCCAAACAGTTTCTCGGTGCGCTGATGTTGCTGCTTGAGGACGAGGGCAAGCTGAGCCTGGATGACAAGGTCGCCAAGTACATGCCCGAGGTGACCGGGGCGGACCGCATTACCCTGCGGCAGTTGCTCAATCACACGTCGGGTCTGCAGGATTATTGGCCGCAGGACTATTCCTTCGCGGCGATGGAAAAACCAACTGCGCCCGGCGGCATCGTCGATCGTTGGGCAAAGAAGCCGCTCGACTATGAACCCGGCACGCGCTGGCAGTACTCGAACACCGGCTATGTCGTGGCGGGAATGATCGCCGAAAAGGTCGGCGGCGCGCACTTGTGGTACCAGTTCGAACAGAAGCTGTTCAAACCGCTTGGCATCAGCCCTGTGCCGCTCGATTCGACGCATGGTCCGGCGTTCCCCGTAGGGCACGAACGCTTCGCCCTTGGCCCGGTGCGCCCGGTAAAACCGGCAGCGCGCGGCTGGCTGTGGGCGGCGGGCGAACTGGCCATGTCGGCCGAAGAGCTGTCCAAATGGAACATCGCCCGGATCGACCGGACGCTGCTGCCACGGGAAGACTGGGAGGAGATGGAGCGCCCGCAGATCCTGACGAATGGCATCAACAGCAATTACGGGCTTGGTGTGTTCCGCGTGACGGCAAACGGGCGCACGCTGGTCGATCATGGCGGCGCATCGGTGGGGTTCCTGTCGCTCAACCGCGTCTGGCCTGACACGCGCGCGGCGGTGACCGTGCTGACCAACGCCGATTTTGGCGGCGCACAGACCAAGATCAACGATGCCGTGACCGAGATCATCCTGCCGGCCAATGCGCAGGCCAGCGTGCCCGAGGCTGCGCGCACCGAAGATGCCCGCGACGATCTTGCCGCGCTGGCGGAAGGCAAATTCGAACCGCTGCGCTTCACCGAAAGCGCGCGCTATTATTTCACCCCGACCGCGCTGGGCGATTACCGTGATTCGCTGGTCAAACTGGGCAAACCGACTTCGATCGAGCCGACCCGCTCCCCCCGCCTGCGCGGCGGCTTCGTCAACCGGGTCTACAAGGTCACCTGGCCATCGCGGACCATGTACCTGAGCACTTATGCCGAACCCGGCGATAAGGGCCGCTGGGAGCAGTTCATGTTGACCGATTGAGGCCTAGGCTCGGGGGCTCACACTTTGGCCCGCCTGAGCACCAGATAAAGCGCGCCCGCCCCGCCATGCCGGCGATGGGCTGCGCGCACTGCCGCGATCCGCGAAGAATGGCTGCCTGCCGCCAGCCAGTCGAGCAACTTGGCGCGGATCACGCCGCGCTGGCCGCCCGAATGCGCCGCGCCGCGATCCACCGGGCGCGGCCTGCCGGTAACCACGAGAATCACCCGCGCGCCCTGACTTTCCGCCAGCATGAGCCCATGTTCAAGCCGGTTCCACGCCGTGTCGAGCGTATGGCCGTGCAGGTCGATAGTGAAATCGGGCGCGACAGTGCCCTGCGCCAACTTGCGGTCCCAACTGGCGTCGAGGCCGTGGTGAGTTGCCACCGGAGGGTCGCGCGGCGGCTGCACCGGCGGCGGGCTGAACGGACGAATTGCTGCCTTGCGCTTGACCGGCAGAGGCGGCGGCGGGGCCTTCCCCTTGCCCTCCGGTGCGACGGGAGCGGTGGCCGCCGCTGCCTTTCGCAACGGTCGAAGCGGCTTTACCGTCGCGGCCACGCGCGACCACAGCGCGGCCTCTTCCGCAGTCAGGCCGCGCGGGGGTTTCATTTACTGCGCGCCCAGACGCGCCAATGTGCCCTTGGGAAGGAACAGCAGCGCCTCGCCGCGCCCGGTCATGCCGCCGGCAATCTGCCGCGCGGTCGGGCCGGCACCCCAGAACGTGTCGAAGCGGTTTGCGCCCTTGATCGCGCCGCCTGTGTCCTGCGCCACCCAAAGTCCGCTGGCCTCTGGCCGGTCAACCGACAGCCAGACCGGCGCACCCAGCGGGGTAAAGGCTGGATCGGCAGCCACGCTCGATTGCCCGCGCACCGGCACGCCCAGCGCGCCCAGCGGGCCGTCGCCGGTAATCTCGCGGAAGAAGATGTACGATAGGTTCTCCCGCATGATGGCCTTGCCGCCTTCGGGATTCTCCCGCAGCCACGCCATCAGCCCCTGCATCGAGGTGGGATACTGCCCCGTCCCGCCGACCAGACCGCGCTGGCGCATCAATGAGCCAATGCCCACGTAGTCGCGCCCGTTCTGTCCGGCATAACCAATCCGCATGACTGTGCCGTCCGGCGCGAGCAGGCGGCCGGAGCCCTGAATCTGGAGGAAGAAGAACTCGATTGCATCGGCGGCGTAAGCGATCTCAAGGCCCTTGTTGGCCAGCGCCCCGTCCTCGATGGCCGCACGGTCGTGGTAGAGCACGAACTTGCCCGTCTCGTCATAGCGGCCCAGCGGCGGGGTGCCGGTGCGCTGTTCGAGCGGGGTTTCGGCTGGCCAGGCGCGGATCAGGTCAGGCGGCAGGCGATAGACCGGCACGGCAAAGCCGGGCTGCGGCGTGCGGGTGCCCGCAATCTCTGGCTCGTAATAGCCTGTGGTGAAGGCCCTGCCCTCGCCAACCTTCGCCGCTTCGAAATGGCGCGCGAAAAATCCGGGCGCGTCAATGGCCGGCCATGTCTTCGCTGCGTCGCAGGCCGCTTTCCAGTCGGCACTTCGCGTCAGTCCGCTGGTGTCGGTACGGGTCAGCAGGCGCGGGCAGCTTTCGAAGAACGAGCGCAAGGCGCTCGTGGCGCGCCCGCCGGACAGGTTCAACGTATCGATGGCCGGGCCGGCGCGCACGCCAAGCTGGGCTGCGGTGGCGGCCGGCGGCGGAACTACGGGGACATTGACGACCGGATAGTTCGCCGGCCCGGCCGCGTCGGGGATGATCTTGCAGGCAGAGAGCGAGGTGATCGCAGCGATGGCGGCAATCCGCCCGAACCAGCCCCCCACCAGCGCTGCCTCAGCCTTCGTCGGTTTCGTCGATCAGCCAGTCCGGGCTGGCGGACTTCAGGTTGCGGCTGAAGGTCCAGATGTCGATCGCCTCAACCGCGTCGGTCAGCGAACCGGCAACCACGTTGCCATTGGCATCGCGGGTGACAGCGGCAATGTCGGACGTGAAGCGCACGGTGACGCGGGCCATCGGCGCATTGTAGCTGGCATCGACCACCACGGCTTCCTCGACGCGCACGAGGCGGTTGTCGAGCACTTCGCCAGCGGCAATGCGCGCATCGATGGCGCCGCTGAAGCCTTCATAAACATCGGAATCGCACAGGTGCGACAGGTCTTCCTTGTCACCGCGCCAGAACGCTTCGAGCGCCATGCGATAGGCACCCTCAGCGCCGGCAAGGAAGGTCATCAGGTCGAACCGGCGATCGGCAGCGGCGATTTCGCGCAGCGCGCGTTCAGCGGGAGCAAGAACCCCCGGAATTTCGCGCAACTGGCCATTCGGACCCTGCGCGCGGTCGCCCGGCTTGGGCAGCGGCAATTGCGTGACCTTGGAATCGGCAGCGCCATCAACGCGGCCGGAAATCGTCTCTTCCTCGTGCTCTGCGCGGCGGCCGAGCACCGAATAGAGACGCAGACCAAGGAAGGCTGCGATGAGGGCAAGAATTACAATCTGAACGGTCACAGCAGGACTTTCATTCCAGGCGCGCAAGCACGCGTGTTGGCTCTTCCTAACCCCAGATAGGTATCGTTGACAAATGAACAACGCGTGGACAGCGACATTAAGGCACGATTTCGCGTCCAGTTGATGCCTAGAAGTCACGGGGCTGCCCCGGGGGGTAGCAACACATCGGAAGGTTGCCGCCTTTCGCGCGCGATGCTAGGCGCGCCGGCAACCGATCCCTCCCAATTTTTGCAGGAACTTCGAAAAATGGCCGACGAAGGCAACGTCATCACCGACCTCGATCTCGATTCGCCCGTCCCCAACGGCGAAGACACCGGCCCCGCCGCTGGCGTCATTTCGCAGTATGTGAAGGATCTTTCGGTCGAGAACCCCAATTCGCCGATGTCATTCCAGTGGCAGGACGCGCCGCAGCTTGACGTGCAGATGAACGTCGAGGCCGACCAGGTTGAAGGCGAAATCCACGAAGTGAAGCTGCGCATCCAGCTCACCTCGAAGCACGAAGCCGGCACCGCCTTCATCGTCGAACTGACCTATTGCGGCCTGATCGGCATGCGCGGACTTCCCGCCGAAGCCATGCACGCCTTCACTTACGCCGAAGCGCCACGCATCCTGTTCCCCTTCGCCCGCCGCATCATTTCCGATGCCGTGCGCGATGCCGGATTCCCGCCGGTGATGCTCGACCCTATCGACTTCAACGGTCTCTATGCGCAGCAGCTTGCCGCCGCGCAGGACACCGCGCAGGCCGAGCCGGCAGGCAACGCCTGATAACCGCTAAGGAGGGCGTTCCGGCATGAGCCTCATCAGGAACGTCGGGACGATTGGCGGGCTGACGGCGATCAGCCGCGTCTTCGGCTTTGCCCGTGACATGCTGCTGGCCCGCGTGCTTGGCGCCGGGCTGGTGGCAGACGCGTTCCAGCTCGCCTTCACCTTGCCCAACACGTTCCGCCGGCTGTTTGCCGAAGGCGCGTTCAGCGTAGCCTTCGTGCCGATGTACAGCCGCGCGCTCCATGGCTCCGACGGCAAACCCGGCAGCGAGGAAGCGGCAGAGAAGTTCGCTGACGACGTGCTTGCGGTGTTCGTCTGGGTGCTGTTCGGCTTCAGCGCGCTGGCCATGGTGTTCATGCCCGGCATCGTCTGGCTGCTGGCGCGCGAATACGGCAATGTCGCCGGCAAGTTCGAGCTTTCGGTCCTGCTCAGCCGCATGACCTTCCCCTACCTGTTCTTCATCAGCCTCGTCGCCATGCTTTCGGGCCTGCTCAATGCCCGTTCGCGCTTCGGCCCGGGGGCCTTTGCGCCGGTGCTGCTCAACATCTTCCTGATCAGCGGCATCCTGCTGGGGCGCGAAATGCGCGGCGGCAGCACGGACGATACCGTGGTGGGCTACTGCCTGGCCGGCGCTGTCTCGCTCTCGGGCGTCGCGCAGTTCCTCTATCTTTGGTGGGAAAGCCGCCGCGCCGGAGTGCGGCTCAAGGTCACCATGCCCAAACTCACCCCCGAAGTGCGGCGCATGGGCGCGCTGATCCTGCCAGCAACATTCGGCGCGGGAATCTATCAGATCAGCCAGCTGGTCGACACGTTCTTCGCCACCTCGCTGCCGCAGGGCTCGTTGTCGCTGCTCAAGCTGGCGGACCGGCTCAACCAGATGCCGCTGGGCATTGTCGGCATTGCGCTGGGCACGGCGATCCTGCCGATGCTGTCGCGCCACATCCACACTGGCGATGCGAAGGAAGCGCAGCGGCTGCAGACCAACGCGTTCGAGATTGCCACCTTGCTGACCCTGCCCGCCGCCGTGGCGCTGGCCGTCTGCGCCCCGGCCTTCTGCACTGCGTTCTTCGTGGGCGGCAAGTTCACCGCTGCTGACGGCGCGATCATGGCCAACATTGTCGTCGCGCTTGTCGCTGGACTGCCGGCCTATGTCGTGGTCAAGATCCTCAACCCTGGCTTCTTCGCGCGGGAAGATACCCGCACCCCGGTGTGGACCGCGCTGACCTCGCTGATCTTCAACGTGGCCGTGAACCTCTATGTCGTGAACCGCTATGGCATTGTCGGCCTCGCCGCCGCGACTGCCGCTTCGGCCAGCCTCAACTGCCTGCTGCTCTATGCCATGCTGCACAAGCGCGGCTGGTTCCGCTTCACCGCGAAGCTGGGCGGCCGCATCGCGCGCCAACTGGTGGCGACCGCTGCGATGGGCGTGGCGCTGTGGTGGGCCATGCCGCTGATGGCAGACCGCTATGCCGGTTCGGTGTTCGACCGCGTCTGGTCGCTTTCCGCGCTGGTTGGCCTTGGCATGGTGGTTTTCTTCGCCGTCGCATGGATTTCCGGCGCACTTGACGAGGACCTCGTGAAGCTGCTCAAGCGCCGCCGTCCCAAGCGCAACAAGTCTGACGACGAGATTTTGGAAGTAGAGTAACACCCATGCGTATCGTTTCCGGCATCCAGCCCACCGGCAATCTCCACCTCGGCAATTACCTGGGGGCGATCCGCAATTGGGTGAAGATGCAGGATGATGTCGCTGCAAATGGCGGGCAATCGCTCTATTTCCTTGCCGATCTTCATGCCATTTCGATGCCGCACGTACCGGCTGATCTCGCCGCCAACACGCGCGAGATGGTCGCCGCGCTGGTCGCCTGCGGGATCGATCCCGACAAGTCGATCCTTTTCAACCAGGCACAGGTGCCCCAGCATGCCGAGCTGCAATGGCTGCTCAACGGCACGGCCCGGATGGGCTGGCTGAACCGCATGACGCAATGGAAGGACAAGGCGGGCAAGAACCGTGAGGGCGCGAGCATCGCTCTGTTCACTTATCCCGTGCTGCAGGCCGCCGACGTGCTGCTCTATCAGGCGACCCATGTTCCCGTGGGCGAGGACCAGAAGCAGCACCTCGAACTGGCCCGCGACATCGCGCAGAAGTTCAACAACGACTTCGCATCCGAAGACGCGCCGGTCTTCACCCTGCCCGATCCGATCATCCCGCCCGAAGCCGCCCGAATCATGAGCTTGCGCGATGGTTCTGCGAAGATGTCGAAGTCTGACCCTTCGGACATGAGCCGCATCAACCTCACCGACGAGGCCGACACGATCATGCAGAAGGTCAAGAAGGCCAAGACCGACCCCGAGCCGCTGCCGTCCGACAAGGATGGCCTCGCAGGGCGCCCCGAAGCCGCGAACCTTGTCGGTATCTATGCTGCGCTCTCCGGCACGACCGTAGAAGCAGTGCTGGGCGAGTTCGGCGGCGAAGGTTTCGGCAAGTTCAAGCCGGCGCTGGGCGAACTGTTGGTCACTAAGTTGGCACCGATCAACACGCGTTTCATCGCGCTGAAGGACGACACCGCCGCGCTCGACGCCATCCTGCGCGCCGGCGCGGCAAAGGCACGCGCGCTGGCCATGCCGACACTGGACTCCACTTACGCCGCGCTGGGGCTCGTGCGCTGATGAACCGCACGGAGCCGCGCTAAACATTCAACCCCTGTTCAGCGCCGGGAACTTAAGGCAAGTTCATGTATTCCGAAGACTCGGCGTCTTTGCGGCCATTCGGCCACGTCCTCGCCTTCTTCGGATCAAGTCTTGGGGACAAGAGATGAATACACGCCGCCACAGTCTTCGTTTCGCGCTGGTCGCCGCCCCGCTGATGCTGGCGCTTTCCGCCTGCACAAGCGGCCTGACCGCCAATGTGAAGCGCTTTGAATCGCAGCTTCCGGCCCCGGCCGGCCAGACCTTTGCCGTTGTCGCGGATGATCCCGCGCTCGCTGGTGGGCTGGAATTTTCGCAGTACGCCCGTCTAGTCGAGGCCCGCATGGCCTCGCTCGGCTATTCGCCTGCCCGTCCTGAGAACGCCAACCTGCTCGTCCGCTTCGACTATGGCGTCGACAAGGGGCGGGAGCGTGTGCGCTCCACCGGGTTCGCTGGCGATCCGTTCTGGGGTCCGTGGTACGGCTATGGCCGCGGCGGCTTCTATGGCCGCCCCTACCGTTCGTTCGGCTACCGCCCATACGGTGCCTGGGGTTACGGCTGGCACGATCCGTTCTTCGACGGCGGCGTGGACAGCTACACCGTCTATACCAGCGGCATCGAGATGAAGATCGATAGCCGCACCGATGGCCGCCGACTGTTCGAAGGCAAGGCCGAGGCGGTATCGACCTCGAACCGGCTGGGCTATCTGGTGCCAAACCTGGTCGAGGCCATGTTCACTGACTTCCCGGGCCGCTCGGGCGAGACTGTGCGGATCACTGTCGCTCCGGAAAAGAAGCGCAAGTAAGCCCGATACAGGGCCGGATTTCAAACGGGCTCGCCACTGCGGCGGGCCCGTTTTCGCTTGTGCGCCCGCCACTTGCTAACCCGAACTGATGGTATAGTATTCCATCAAACAGGGGGAGAGTCGGGATGAGCAAGTTCCCTGTGGTTACCGGACCGTGCCCCTACAAGTCGCAGCTTGCCGAACTGATGGACGGCTCCATGTGCCGCATGTGCCAGCGCGAAGTGCATGACCTCACCGCGATGAACGAGCCCGATCGCCGTGCTTTTCTAGCGGCATGTGAAGGATCGGTCTGCGTCAGCTACAAGGTCCCGGCCCGCGCCGCGCTTGCCGCGCTCGCCATGGGTGCGGCGACCCTTGCCGCCCTGCCCGCCGCAGCGCAGGACGCGCCCGCAGCCGCCGAGCAGGCGGTGCCGGAAGAGGATTACGAGATCATCGTGGGTGCCGTGAAGGACCCGGCCAAGGCCAAGTGGACCAAGGCCCCGCGCCAGTCAGCGCCCAAGTTGCCGGTCGTTTACGAGGATGAGGGCGACACGGATGCCCCCAAGGGCAAGCCGACCAAGTAATTATCGTCATCCCGGCGCAGGCCGGGACCCAGCGGAGAAAAGAAAGCCGTCGTAAAGCGACGACTGCTATTTGCTTAGACTGGATCCCGGCCTGCGCCGGGATGACGGGGTGGGTTAACCCGCCTGGGCTTCCAGTTCGTCGCGGTTGCGGATCACGATTTCGCGCCGCGAAGGCAGGTCGATCACGCCTTCGCTCTTCAAGCGGGTGAACTGGCGGCTGACCGTCTCGATCGTCAGGCCAAGCACGTCGGCAACCTGTTGGCGCGAGAACGGCAGTTCGAAACGCGACAGGGACGCGCCATCGCCTTCGCAGCCCGTGTCCACCAGCCGTTCGGACATGTCGATCAGGAAAGTCGCCACCTTCTCGCTCGCCGACTTGCGACCGAGCAGCAGCATCCAGCTGCGGGTGCGTTCGAGTTCGGCAAGCGTCCGTTCGAGCAGCTTGTGTTCAAGCGCCGGGTGGTTGCGGGCGAATTCATCGAAATCGCGACGACCGAACACGCAGACCTTGGCGCTGGTCAGGGCCGTTACCGAATGGCCGGTGCGCCCGCCGAAAGGCCGTCCGATGAAGTCCGCCGGATAGACTACGCCGACAATCTGTTCGCGCCCGTCTTCGGTGCCGGTGGAGAGTTTGAGCACCCCTTCGACCACATTGGCGACGAGAATGGACTCGTCATCTTCCCAGATCAGCGACTGCCCGGGTTCGAGCGTGCGGTGTCGTCCGATCGTGTTCAGCGCCTCAACCTCTGCGCCCGAAAGGGCAGAGCAGATGGCGCGATTGCGGACAAGGCAGGTATCGCAGGAGGACATTGCCGGCCGGACCTATCAGAGTGCGGCTCGACCGGCAATCACAAGTGCTGCGAGGCGATCACAACAATCGCCCGGGCATACCAAGTCAGAAGCCCAGATCCTCGATGATCGCGCCGTCGAAATTATAGGCCAGCTTGTGCACCGCCTGCGCCACCTGACTCAGCGGCCTGCCCTCGATCATCGCGTCGATGGTGCGGTGGTTGTTGCTGATCAGCCCTTCACGGTCCTTCGACAGGCGCATGTATTCGAAACCGGGCGAATGCATGCCCTTCTGCTGGATCGGAATGTTCGAATAGTCCTGCTGAGGAATCTTGGGAAAGTCCTTGGAATCGAACGGCAAGATAATCGGATCCATCGGCACCGGAGTTTCGGTACCCGGTGCCATGTGGGTCAGCGACCAGATCTCGAACAGGCAGGTTTCCGCCGTCAGCGGGCGTACGCGGTAGCTGGTCATGCCGGTGAAGTAGATCAGCAGGAAGTGGTTGGGGAACAGGAACTGCAGCGCCTCGACCGGGTGCGACTGGCACACGGCGTTGAGGTCAGGCACGTTTTCGCCTGCAGCCTTGAGCTGCTTGCTGATCGCATCCTGAACCATGCCGAACCACATCGGCACGCCAATCGCCGGGTCTTCGGGCAATTCGGCATCGACCAGGCTGCGGGCGATTTCCACTTCCTTGGTATGGATCAGCCCGGCCATGCCTTCGTTGAGCAGTTCCATCTGGCGGAAATGCTGGTCGACGTGCTGGCGGGTCGTCAGTTGAGGGTCGATGCCGGGGCCAAGGCCGCCGGTCTCGTCGCCATAGCGCGCGTTGTAGAGCACCGGCGTTGCGTGCTGCAACTGCGGGTGGGTTTTCATCACGTGGTAGCCCTCCTGGAAGGCCTCCATCGCGATCTTCCAGTTCGACGGGAGCACGGTGCCGTACCACCATTCGGCGCGCATATCGGCCATGTTGCGCACGTCGAGCGCATCGGCGATCGGGCCCATCCACTCGCGCAAGCTTGGCGCGGAATTATCGAAGTTGATATAAGCCTCGCCGCCCAGCGTTTCGCAGCGCACCGGGATCAAGTTAAGCTCTTCGTGATTGAGAACGTCCTGATTGAACAGATGCTTGCCGTAAACAAATGTGTTCTCGCCATCCATGTTCCAGCGCCAGCCGTGGAACGGGCAGATGAAGCCGGTCTTGGCGCAGTTGCCGTGTTCGTTCCCCTTCCCGCCAGCGACGGGAACGCCGCGGTGGCGGCAGTGGTTGGCATAGGCTTTAACGCCCGTCTTGGTGTTCACCACCAGCACCGACTTGCCGAGGATGGTATATTCCGTCCAGTCGCCGATATTGGGGATGTTCTCCAACCGGGTCGCCATCTGCCACGAGTGGTTCCACACCGCATCGCTTTCGAGTTGGAAGTATTCCTCGTCGTAGAAGCGCTTTGCCGGAATCTTCTCCGGATCGGTGACCTTGAAGGGGTTGCCGGCGGCAATCAGGCTGTCGCGCGCGTCGAAATCGGCCATCTTGGTATCCTCTCAAATTATGTCCTGAACCTGCGGCAGCCCCCCCGCCGAGGCCTTGATCTTCCGCAAATCGCGGCAACGCCCCGGCGATTGGCCCACCTGCTTCAGTCAATGCGCTTCAGGTGCCCCGTGCCCATGAAGTGGGCGAGGCCGCGGTGCAGGTTGGTGACCTTGCGTTCCTGCCAGGGGTTGGGAAGGTTGCCCTTGAACCCGCGCGATTTGTAGCCGCGCTGCATCTCGACCATGTTCGAGATGTCCTGCGCGATGACGTAAGGCCACTTGTCGAGATCCTGCTCGACGAAGGTCCACTCGGTCTCGGGTTCTTCACCCTCGCCGAAGCGGTCAAGCGCAACGGCTTCGAAAATGCACTTGTCGGGATCGGTGCCCCATGGCCGCACCCGGTAGGCGAGGCTGAAGGTCGGCCCCGGGATGAAGTTGACGTTGGGAAAGATCGAAAGGGCAAGTCCAGCCGCGGCAACCTGCGCGTCGCTGAGGTCCGGCCAGGTCACCCCTCGGGCAGCGTCGGCCTCTTTGGCGATCTTCATCCAGTACTGATGAACCTCACCCGCCGGCGTGCCTTCGGGCAGTTCGAGCGGCAGGCGCTGGGCGGTCTTGACGAGCGTTTCCGAGGTCGATGCGCCGATGGTTTCCCAGTATTCGGCCTGCATCTGGGCGATGGTCGTGCGCGGATCACCGTCTCCGGCGGCGCGGTGGACCGAGGTTTCGACTGCCGTCCCCGCATCGCGGTGCGCCTTCGAATCGAAACCGGTCTGGCCGTGGAAACCGAAGGCCTTCGAGAACGAGTAGAAATCTCCGTACTTGATCAGCTGCGGATGCGTGCCCTGCACGTGGTATGGCTCAAGGAAAGCCTCCAGCGCCACCTTCCAGTTGCAGTCGAAAATGCCCCAGTAGCGAAACCGGTAGCGCATCTTCTCGAACTCGAACGGGTCAATCAGCGAGGCGACCGGCTCCAGCCATTCGCGCAAAGGCCCGGCGTCCAGATCCATGTTGATCCAGATCCACCCGCCCCAGGTATCGACCTGCACCGGGGTCAGGCTGGTGCAGACATTGTCGAGCGCACCCTGCCAGTCTTCCTTGTCCGGGATGTAAATGGCATCGCCGGCAAGGTCGAAGGTCCAGGCGTGGTAATTGCAGCCGAACTTCATCTGGCTGCCCCGGGCCGAATGCGCGCCCTTGTCCTGCGCCACGGTCTTTGGTCCGCCGCCGGTATTGTTGCCGACCAGCCGCCGGCCCCGGTGGGTGCAGACGTTGTGATAGGCCTTCAGTGTTTCAGGTGTGTCGCGGACGATCAGGATCGAATCGTGGCAGATGTTGTAGGTGATGTAGTCACCCACCGCCTTCAGCTCTTCGACGCGGCCGGCCTGTTGCCAGACCTTTGACCACAGCTTGTCCGGCTCGGCCTCGGCATATTCGCGGCTGATGAAGGCCTCGGGCGGGTAGGTGACGGCTTCGGAAAGGTCTTCCGCAACGATCTTCTCGGGCTTGTTCATGGCGCTGGCTCCCTCACTCGGCCGGTTCGGCTACGGGTTCGAACGAGAGGTTCAGCCCTTCCAGCTCACCCGCCTCACGCCAGGCGGCGAGCATGTCGGTGAAGGCGTAATAGCCATGCCCCCATGGCTCGCCGAATATGCCGCGCTTCTTCTTCTGGTCGCCCTCGTTGTTGAAATAGCTCGGCGTGCATTCGTTGGCGAACTCGGAGGTATCGACCGCGATCGAGCGCAGCAGCTTGATATAATCTTCCTGCGCCTTGGCATCGGGTTCGATCCGCACCGCGCCGCGCTTCAGGGCCTCGCTGGCGATGTAACCGATGTGGAACCCCTGATCGATAAAGGTCTTGGAATTCGACGCGTTGGCCCCGGCCTGGGTAAAGCCGGTGAAGAACATGTTGGGGAACCGGTGCGCGGTCATGCCCTGATAGGTCTGGAAGCCCTCGCGCCAGTAATCGTAGATCGACAGGCCGCCCTCGCCCTCGATCGTCTTGATGCCCCAGCGCCGGTCAAGGTCGTTGGTCACTTCATAGCCCGAGGCGAGGATCAGGCAGTCGATCTCGTATTCGACGCCGTTGTGGACGAAGCCGTTCTCGGTCAACCGCTCAAGGCCCTGCGTTTCGGCGACGTCGATCAGGGTCACGTTGTCCTGATTGAAGCAGGGGTAGAAATCGTCGTTCGAGGCCGGCCGCTTGCACAGATAGCGGTAATAGGGCTTGAGCGCTTCGGCCGTGGCGGGGTCCTTGACGATGTCGCAGCGGGCGCGCAGCCGCTCCATCACGCGGTAATCCATGGTTTCGCGGCGGGCGAAGAACTGTTCGGCGGTTTCCTCGGGCCAGCCCTCGGCTTCCAGTTCGGCATTCACGTTCTTGCTGATCTCGGTCCAGATATCCTCGACCAGATCGGGTTCGCCGGGGGCCAGCCGTTCCATCGCGGCATGGTGGAAGTTGCGGATGCGCGCTTCCTGCCAGCCGGGTTCCTGGCTGGCATACCAGTCGGCATCGATAGGGCGGTTGTTGCGCACATCGATGGTCGAAGGGGTGCGCTGCACGACATAGGTCTGCGCGGCATATTTGGCGAGGTAGGGCACTACCTGCACTGCCGTGGCGCCGGTGCCGATGATCGCCACCTTCTTGTCAGCCAGCTTGGTCAGCTCCGGATTGCGCCATTCGCCGCCGGTATAGTCATAGTCCCAGCGCGCGGTGTGGAACACCTTGCCCTTGAACTGGTCGAGCCCGGGGATGCCGGGCAGCTTGGGCTTGTTGAGCGGTCCCATGGCCAGCACCACGAAACGCGCCTTGATGTCATCGCCGCGATTGGTGCCGACATGCCAGCGGTTGGTCTCGGCGTTCCACTTCAGGCTTTCAATCAGAGTGTGGAACAGGGCGTTTTCGCGCAGGCCGAACTGATCTGCAATCACCTGGCAATGGTCGTGGATCTCGTAGCCGTCAGCGAACTTCTTGGACGGCATGTAGCCAGTCTCTTCCAGCAGCGGCATATAGACCAGACTGTCATTGTCGCACTGGATGCCGGGATAGCGGTTCCAGTACCAGGTGCCGCCGAAGTTGCCGCCGTGATCGACGTTGTAGAACTGGTCGATGCCCGCCTTCTTGAGTTGGTGGGCAACCATCATGCCGCAATAGCCGGCACCCAGGATCACGCAGTCGGTTTCGCCGGTGATCGCATCGCGCGGGGCGACGGAGGTATAGGGATCGACCTCGTAGATGTCCTTCCACTTGCCGCTGGCGGGCACGTACTGGTCGTTGTGATCCTTCTTCAGGCGCCGATCGCGCTCGGCGAGATATTTCGCGTGCAGTGCGGCTTTCTGCTCAGGCGTGACTTCGGGGCAGACAGTGGGCTTGTAGATCGACATGGCAGCTCTCCAGCAACATCTAATCAACAGTGTTGTTGATTAGTGGCTAGCGAGTCGCGGAAGGGGGTGCGTTGATTTGGGTCAAACAGTGCGCGCCGCACCATTCTCGTCATCCCGGCGCAGGCCGGGACCCAATGCGACAAGACGGACGCGGCAGCGCCCTTTCCCGCGAGAGAAAAACGCGGAGCCGCTGCGCAACGGGTTATAGGCCTGCTGGGTCCCAGCCTGCGCCGGGATGACGAGAGGGGGTGGGCAGGCCTACCGCACCATTTCCGGCGCGCCCGTCCCCATGTATTTCGCCAAATTGCGGTGCAGGCTCGTCACCGCGCCCTCGTTCTTCGGGTTGGGCATATTCCCCCGGAAGCCGACATTCTTCATCCCCTGCTGAACAGCCGCCATGTTGGAGAAATCCTGCTGCAGCACGTGCGGGAACTGGTCGGGCGCGAGGTAGCTCCACTGCGTTTCGGGGGCGCCGTCCTCCGGATAGAGCTCATAGACCGCGACCTCGAAATAGCACTTGTCGGGGTCAAAACCGCACGGCCGCGCCTGGTAGCAGAGCATGTTGTTCACCGCGTGGCCGATCTGCTGGTTGGGAAAGATCTGCCAGCTGGTGCCGCTCGCCGCCGTATGTGCGGTATCGACCGTCGGCCAGACCACGCCGCGCGCCGCATCTTTCGCGCGGGCAGTTTCGAGCCAGTATTTCAATACCTCTTCGGGCGGCGTGCCTTCGGGCAGCACGTCGGGCAGCGTCTGGGCCACTTCGTAAAGCGTCTGGGTCGTGTTGGTGTTGACCCCTTCCCAGGTGTACTTCTGCATTTCCGCCGTGGCGACGCGCGGATCGCCGGTGCCGAGCCGCAGTTTGCCCTTGTTCTCGCCCAAGGTCGGGTCGGCATCCTTGGGCAGGTCATAGCCGATGTGGCTGTGCTTGCCCTGCTGGCGGCCCCAGCCGGTGAAATCGCCGAACGCCATGAACTCCGGATGGGTGCCGGCAACGTGATAGGTCTCGTTGAACGCCTCGAGCGCGACTTTCCAGTTGCAGTCGAACACCGTCCAATAGCGCCAACGGGTGCGCATGTTCTGCAACTGGAACGGATCGAGCATCGTCGCGGCAGGTTCAAGGTAATCGCGCAGCGGCTCGGCACCCGGATCAAGGTTGATCCAGATAAACCCGCCCCAGGTGTCGACCTTGAATTCGCCCAGCCGGGTATTGGCGTCATTCAGCACGCCGCCCCATTCGCCCTTCTGCTGTATGTAGGAGCAGACCCCGGCATTGTCGCCGGTGACGTCGAAGGTCCAGGCGTGGAAGCCGCAGACGAAATTGGCGCGGCTGCCGTGGGCATTGCGTTCGCCCTTGGGCGTATCGACCAGCCGCCGGCCACGGTGCGTGCAGACATTGGCGAAGGCCTTGATCGCGCCGGGGCCGGTGCCGTCCTTGGCCCGCACGATCAGGACGGAATCGGTCAGGATATCGTAAGTGATGAAGTTGCCGACCTCGGGAATATCCTCAAGCCGGCCCGCCTGCAGCCAGCATTTGCGCCACAGCTTGTCCTGTTCGGCGCGGGCGTATTCGGGGCTGATATAGGCTTCGACGCCGTGGCGTTCGGCGGGCATTTGATTGTTCGACCGGTCGACGAAAGTGGTCATCTCGTTCATCGCATCCTCCTGAGTGCCGCTTGGGCTTGCCGCAGTGGATGGCGCGGGCAGCAGGATGGAAGCTTTGACCCCGCGCAAAAAAGCGAAGGACGCGCATCGCATTGGCGATACGCGTCCCCGCTTGCGCGCCGGAGTGTCCCCCTGCCGGCTCGCAAAGATCAATCAGCCAATCAGAAGCGGTAGGAAACGCCGCCGCTGATCACCCAGGGATTGAGCTTGTGCTGGGCGCTGAGCACTTCGACAGCGCCGGCATAGAAGTGCGACCGCGGCTGGATGAAGTACTTCTTGGCGTCGAGGCTGATACCCATGCCGCTTTCGCCCACGGCGATGTCCACGCCGCCTTGAACGACTGCACCGAAGGTGTCGTCAAGCTTGGCCGAAGTCACGGCAGCAGGCAGGCTGGAGCCCGGCTTTTCACCGAAGACGAAGAAGTGGGCCACGCCCGCACCGACATAAGGCTTGAACGCGCCAACTGGCATATGCGCCTTCAGCGTAAGCGTGGCGGGCAGGATCATCACGTGATCCATCGCGTTCGACAGCGCCGGCGTACCGGTTACCGATACGTGGTGCGTGGTGAAGCAGCAGATCGTTTCGAGCGAGAAGTTCGGCGAGACGAAGTATTCCACCGCCAGCGTTGGCACGACATTGTCGTTCGCCTGCGTGTCGTTCGTCGCGTTGAGCACGCCGGCGTTGATCACGGGTTTGCCGGTGTTGATCTTGCCATCAGGCAGAACGCCGGTGGCCAGCACCTTGACCTGCCACTTGCCAGCGGCGTCGCCGGCCTGGGCGGGCGCAGAGACGGCAGCAGCTGCGAGCAGCGCGGCGGTGATCGCGATCTTCTTCATGATATCCCTCATTTTTGGCCGCTTCCCCGCCCCATGCGAGGTTTTGTGCGGCGTCGGGGCCGTCTCTTGCCCAGATCACGCACCCCGGCATTGACCGAGATCAGCCGAATTCTTGATCGAGCGCAAAATCGTGCGCGAATGCGAAATATTCTTCCCCGCGCCGGCAATTTGATCCGGGTCAATGTTGCAGCGCGGCAAGGGGCGCAGGGCCGATGCGTGCCGACGGGATATTCCCATCGGGGATCGCCCGCCGGCACTGTCATATTGTCCTGAGAGGGAAGGCCTCATGGAACGTGTTGTGTCGCGCGCCGGCTTATGGCTGGTCGTGCTTTTTTTCGCCATCGTCGCAGTAGCCGCATCGGCTGACTGGGGCTTCGCTGTCCACATGGGAATCGTCGCGCTGGCCGCGCTGATCGCCCTCGTCTTCGTATTGCGCGGGGCGGACTATACAGGCGCGGCGCCCGTGCCGGAGGATCGCGGCAAGTATTACGACGAAGTGATCCGCTGGGGCGTGATCGCCACGGTGTTCTGGGGCATGGCGGGCTTTGCCGCCGGTCTGTTCATCGCGTTGCAGCTCGCGTTCCCGGCGCTCAATCTCGACATGGAATGGACGACTTTCGGGCGGGTCAGGCCTCTGCACACTTCGGCCGTGATCTTCGCGTTCGGAGGCAATGCGCTTATCGCCACGTCATTTTACGTGGTGCAGCGCACTTGCCGGGCGAGGCTGGCCTTCCCCGGCCTCGCCCGTTTCGTGTTCTGGGGTTACCAGCTGTTCATCGTGCTCGCCGCGACCGGATACCTGCTGGGCATCAGCCAGGGCAAGGAATACGCCGAGCCGGAATGGTACGTCGACCTGTGGCTGACCGTGGTCTGGGTGGCTTACCTCGTGGTCTTCGTCGCCACGCTGGCGCGCCGCGCGGAACCGCACATCTATGTCGCCAACTGGTTCTACCTGAGCTTCATCCTGACCGTGGCGCTGCTGCACCTGGTCAACAATCTGAACATTCCGGTCAGCCTGATGGGCTCCAAGTCCTACCCCGTGTGGGGAGGCGTTCAGGGTGCTCTGGTCCAATGGTGGTACGGCCACAACGCGGTGGGCTTCTTCCTCACCGCCGGCTTCCTTGCCATGATGTACTACTTCGTGCCCAAGCAGGCCGAACGCCCGGTCTATTCGTATCGGCTGTCGATCATCCACTTCTGGGCGCTGATCTTCCTCTACATCTGGGCGGGTCCGCACCACTTGCTCTACACCGCGCTGCCCGACTGGGCGCAGACGCTGGGCATGGTCTTCTCGATCATGCTGTGGATGCCGAGCTGGGGCGGCATGATCAACGGCCTGATGACGCTGAACGGCGCCTGGGACAAGATCCGCACCGATCCGATCATCCGCATGTATGTGATGAGCCTCGCCTTCTACGGCATGAGCACCTTCGAAGGCCCGATGATGTCGATCCGCTCGGTCAATGCGCTGTCGCATTATACCGACTGGACCATCGGCCACGTTCATTCCGGCGCGCTGGGCTGGAACGGCATGGTGACCTTCGCCACACTCTATTACCTCGCACCGCGCCTGTGGAAGCGCGAGCGGATCTATTCGCTTCGGATGATCAACTGGCACTTCTGGCTGGCCACCGTGGGCATCGTTTTCTACGCCGCCTCGATGTGGGTTGCCGGCATCATGCAGGGCCTGATGTGGAGAGAGTACGGAGCCGACGGCTACCTCGTGAACTCCTTCGTCGAAACCGTCGCTGCGCTGCACCCGATGTTCATCCTGCGCGCTGTCGGCGGGCTGATGTACCTCGCCGGGGCCGTGATCATGGTGATCAACATCTGGCAGACGATCGCCGGCAAACTGCGCGTGGAAGTGCCGATGGGCGATGCCAGCTTTGACGCTGCCCGCGATCACCCGCTGCCCGCCCCCGCCGCTCCTGCTGCCGCCTGAGAGGAACCGAAACCATGTCTTCTGATAAAGCCATGTCCTCTGAGAAAAAGGACATCTTCTCCGGCCACAAGAAGCTGGAGCGCAACATCACCCTGATGGCGGTGTTCAGCTTCCTTGTCGTGACCATCGGCGGCATCGTGGAAATCGCGCCGCTGTTCTGGATCGACAACACGATCGAGAAGGTTGCCGGGGTCCGCCCCTACACGCCGCTTGAACAGGCGGGCCGTGACATCTTCGTGCGTGAAGGGTGCTACACCTGCCACAGCCAGATGATTCGCCCCTTCCGCGACGAGGTGGAGCGCTATGGCCACTACAGCCTGGCGGCGGAATCGATGTACGACCATCCGTTCCAGTGGGGCTCCAAGCGCACCGGGCCGGACCTTGCCCGCGTCGGCAAGCGCTATTCGGATGAATGGCACGTCCAACACCTGACCGATCCGCGCGCCGTGGTGCCGGAATCGATCATGCCGCCCTATGCCTTCCTCAAGGCCCGCGATCTGAAGGTCGGCGATGCACCGGCTGACCTGACCGCGTTGTCCTACGTTGGCGTGCCCTACACCAAGGACCAGATCGCCAAGGCGAACGAGGACCTTGTCGGCCAGGCCGATCCGTTCAACGCCGGCGATGTCGCCAAGCGGTATCCCAAGGCGCAAGTGCGTGACTTTGACGGCGATCCAAGCCGCCTCACCGAAATGGACGCGCTGGTCGCCTACCTGCAGGTGCTGGGGACCATGGTCGACGTCAATGCCGTCAAGGCTCAGGAAGACCTTGCCAAGGAGAAGGGCCGGTGATGTCCCCGCACTCGACTTACGAAACCCTTCGCCAGCTGGCTGACAGCTGGGGCCTGCTGCTCATGGTCGTGACCTTCGGGACATGCGCCCTCTGGCCGTTCCGCCCCGGCGCGAAAAGCCGCAACCATGACGCTGCGATGAGCATCTTCAAGGAAGACGACAATGGCTGACCAAAAGATCGATGAAGCCACCGGCACGGCAACCGTCGGCCACGAATGGGATGGCATCGAGGAACTCAACACGCCCCTGCCGCGCTGGTGGGTGCTGACCTTCTACGCCTCAATCCTGTTCGCGATCGGCTATGTGGTGGTCTATCCCGCCATCCCGTTGCTGTCGAAAGGCACCGAGGGCCTGTGGGGCTGGACCAGCCGCGGGCAGCTCGCCGCAGAAACAACAGCAGGCGATGCCATTCACGCCAAGGTCCGCGCCGATCTTGCCAATGTTCCCATCGAGGAACTGGGCGGCAAGCCCGAACTGCTGGCGGCTGCAGTCGCCGGCGGCAAGGCAGCCTTCCGCGTCAACTGCGTGCAGTGTCACGGCGCGCAGGGCGGAGGCAGTGCGCCCGGCACCGCTGCCGGCTACCCCAACCTGGCCGATAACGACTGGCTGTGGGGCGGTGACCTGAAGGCCATCGAAACCACGCTGATCCATGGCATCCGTTCGCCCGACAATGCCGCCACCCGGATGAGCCTGATGCCCAATTTCGGCAAGGACGGCATCCTGACCCCGGCGCAAGTCACTGACGTCACCAACCACGTGCTGTCGCTGACGGGCAAGGCAGCTCCAACCGGTTCGGGCGCGGCGCTGTTCACCGCCAATTGCGCCACCTGCCACGGGCCGGACGGCAAGGGCCTGCGCCAGTTCGGCGCACCCAACCTTGCCGATGCCATCTGGCTCTATGGCGGCAACCCGTCACAGGTCCGCGCCAGCGTGAACGTCGCCCATGCCGGGCAGATGCCGGCCTGGGGCACGCGCCTTGATCCGGTGACGATCAAGATGCTTGCCGCTTACGTTCACTCGCTCGGTGGGGGTGAAAAGTTCACCCCTGCCCCTGAAGTCCCCGCCGCCGTCCCCCCGGCTGCAACCGCCGCACAGGGCAAATAAAGGCCAGTCAAATGTCCACCCCGGTCGCCACTGGGCTTTACGAGAAGCGCAAGGCCGTCTGCCCCAGCAAGGTGGACGGCAAGTTCCGCCGCCTGAAATGGCTGGTGATGCTGGGCTGCCTTGCGGTCTATTACGTCACGCCGTGGCTGCGCTGGGATCGCGGTCCCTATGCGCCCGATCAGGCCGTGCTGATCGATATGGCGAATCGCCGGTTCTACATGTTCTCGATCGAGATCTGGCCCCAGGAATTCTACCTTGTGGCGGGTCTGCTGATCATGGCGGGCATTGGTCTGTTTCTCGTGACCAGCGCCGTCGGGCGCGCTTGGTGCGGCTATGCCTGCCCGCAGACGGTGTGGACCGACCTCTACCAGCATCTCGACCGGTTTCTCGATGGCGA
Source organism: Novosphingobium aquae (assembly GCF_037572715.1). Lineage (NCBI taxonomy): Bacteria > Pseudomonadati > Pseudomonadota > Alphaproteobacteria > Sphingomonadales > Sphingomonadaceae > Novosphingobium > Novosphingobium aquae. Next base: position 29,525 of record NZ_JBBHJY010000011.1, read on the forward strand.
CCGCAATGCCCAGCTTCGGCTTGAAGCCGCCCCATGGGGTCCGGCCAAGATTGCGCGGCGTGGTTTCAAGTGGGCGATCTACCTCGCTATCGCGATGTCTACCGGCGGCGCGTGGATTCTCTACTTCGCCGACGCGCCGACCCTGTGGCGCGAATTCTGGAGCGGTGAGGCTGCCTCTATCGCCTATTCCACCGTCGCCGTGCTCACCGCGACAACCTTCTGGTTTGGCGGCTTCATGCGCGAACAGGTGTGCATCTACATGTGCCCCTGGCCGCGTATCCAGTCGGCCATGCTCGATGAAAAGAGCCTGATCGTCACTTACAAGGACTGGCGCGGAGAGCCGCGCGCCTCGATCAAGAAGGCCGAGAAGAACCCCGGCGCATTTGGTGACTGCATCGATTGCCGCCAGTGTATTGCCGTCTGCCCGACCGGGATCGACATTCGCGAGGGCGCACAGATCGGCTGCATCACCTGCGCGCTGTGCATCGATGCCTGCGACCGCGTGATGAAGGACATCGGCCGCCCCCGCGGACTGATCGACTATGCCACGCTTGAGGATTCCGAGCGCGAAAAGGCCGGTGCCCCCGCCACTTCGCACCTGAAGCTGATCTGGCACCCGCGCACGCTGGTCTACCTTGCCATCTGGTGCGCCATTGGCGCCGGCCTGCTCTTCGCGCTCGGCACGCGCAAGCACATCGATCTGGCCATCCAGAAGGATCGCAACCCGCCCTTCATGCTGCTGAGTCAGGGCGAGGTCCGCAATGCCTGGACCTTCAAGCTCAAGAACATGGAAAACCGCCCGCGCCCGATGAAGGTGACGATTGAAGGCCTGCCCGGCGCGGTGATGTGGACCGATTCCATGCCGCGAGAGAAGGCGGCGCGTGAACTTTCCATCGACGTGCCGCCGGATACCACCCTGCCGGTCCGCGCCTATGTCATGGCCCCTGCCGGCACCGCCGGACAGGATTTCGCTTTCGTCCTTGCCGCACAGGATGCCGAAGGCGGCGGCGACCGTTCCGAAACGCACTTCAGCACCCCCGGAGAATGACCATGAGCAAGGCAAGTCCCCAGCCTCTCAAACCTAAGCCTTCACCACCCCGGACCTTCACCGGCCGCCACATGGCAGCAGTGATGATCTGCTTCTTTGGCGTGATCGTCGCGGTGAACTTCACCATGGCCACCCTGGCTTCGCGCAGCTTCGGCGGACAGGTGGTCGACAATTCCTATGTCGCCAGCCAGAAGTTCAACACCTGGCTTGACGAGGCCGCGAAGGAAAAGGCGCTCGGCTGGACCGCGCAGGCGCGCCGGCTGGACGACAACCGGATTGCGATCGCCTTCGCCGGCAAGCAGGACGTGGCGATCACTGCCACTGCGCGCCACCCGCTGGGTTTTGAGAAGTCGCAGGATTTCACCTTCGAGCGCAGCGCGGACGGCACCTTCCTGTCGCGTGAAGCACTGGCACCGGGCCGCTGGACATTGCGCATCGAAGTCGCTGCGGGGGCGGATCGATTCCGCACCGAACAGGATGTGCGATGAACGCGCACCTCCAGACCGGGCGCCAGTCGCAGCCGTCCGAGGACCTGCTCGAGACGATCCTCGTCGTGCCCGGCATGCATTGCGCGGGCTGCATGGGCAAGGTCGAGGGCGCGCTGCGCGCCATTGAGGGCGTGGCTTCGGCCCGCGTCAACCTGACCGCGCGGCAAGTGCGCGTCAGCCATGCCGGCAGCGTTACAACGCCCCGGATCGTCGCCGCGCTCTCCGGCGCGGGCTTTGCCAGCCAGCCGCGCGAGGACGACGACGCCCCGCCGCGTTCTGCCGCCCGCGCGCTGTTCGCCCCGCTCGCCGTTGCCGCCTTTGCCGCGATGAACGTGATGCAGATGTCGGTGGGCGTGTGGAACGGTGCCGACGGCGCCACGCGCGAGATGTTCCACCTTCTTTCGGCGCTGATCGCGGTTCCGGCCATCGTCTATTCGGGCATGCCGTTCTTCAGTTCGGCGTGGAGCGCGGTGCGGAACTGGCGCACCAATATGGACGTGCCGATCACCATCGGCGTCACTCTGGCCACCGCGCTCAGCCTCTTCGAGACGTTCAGCGGCGGCCACACCGCCTGGTTCGACGGCGTGCTGATGCTGCTGTTCTTCCTCCTCGCCGGACGCACGCTCGACGCGATGATGCGCGACCGCGCCCGCGCCGGGGTCGATGCCCTGATGCGGCAGGCTGCTCCCGGCGCGCTGGTTGTCGGGCGATCTGGCACGATCGAATGGCTCGCCGCGCGCGATCTCGTTCCTGGCATGGTCATGCGGATTGCCGCCGGCGAACGGCTGGCGGCGGATGGCACAATTTCTGCCGGAGCCAGCCGCTTCGACCGCTCGCTGCTCACGGGCGAAAGCGCCGCTATCCCCGCCACTCAGGGCGACGAAGTACTCGCCGGCACGCTCAATCTCGATGCCCCGGTCGACGTGAAAGTCAGCCGAGCAGGCAAAGGCACGGCGCTCGCCGAGATCGCCCGGGTCATGGAAGCCGCGGGGCAATCACGCTCGGCCTATGTCCGCATCGCCGACCGTGCTTCGAAGCTCTATGCGCCTGCCGTCCACGCGCTTGCGCTGGTCAGCGGGATCGCTTGGCTGGTCATGGGCGCCGGCTGGTACCAGTCACTGGTCATCGCGATTTCGGTGCTGATCATCACCTGCCCCTGTGCCATTGGCCTCGCCGTGCCGGTCGCGCAGGTCGTCGCCTCGGGCGCGCTGATGAAGCAGGGCGTCATGGTCAAGGACGCGACCGCGCTCGAACGCATGGCGCAAGTTACCCGCCTATTGATCGACAAGACGGGCACGCTGACGCTGGGCCGACCGGTCCCCGATCCACGCGCGCTGGATGCCTTGTCACCTAAGTCCGCAGCCATCGCCCTGTCACTCGCTTCGAACAGCTCGCACCCGCTCAGCCGTGCACTGGCCGAGGCACTGGCGCAGCGCGGGGTGACGGCGGTTACGCTAGAAGACATCACAGAGATTGCCGGGCACGGCATGTCTGCGCACCACGCCGGCCGCAAGGTCGCGCTGCGCCGCCCGGATGCGAGCCAGTCGATGGCCACCGCGCTCGACATTACCGGCGAGCCGGTGCGCCTGATCACCTTCGCGGATGCGCTGCGCCCCGATTGCGCCGCCGCCATTGCTCGCCTGAAGACGATGGGCATCGAAGCCTCGATCCTCTCGGGCGACAACGCCGCCGCCGTGGCAACGATCTCCCGCGACACTGGCCTCACGGCCCAGTGCGCTGCCAGTCCCGCCGACAAGCAGGATGCTATCGCCCGCCTGCAAGCCGCAGGGGAACGCGTGCTGATGGCCGGCGATGGGCTCAACGATGGCCCCGCCCTCGCCGCCGCCCATGCTTCGATTGCGCCGGGTTCGGCCAGCGACGTTGGCCGCAGCGCCAGCGACATGGTGTTCCTTGGCGAATCGCTGCTCGCCCTGCCCCGCGCTGTGGCGGCATCACGCAGGACGATGGCGGTGGTGCGGCAGAACTTCGTGCTCGCCATCGGTTACAACCTGCTCGCCGTGCCGCTGGCCATGGCGGGATACCTGACCCCGCTGATGGCGGCAGCGGCGATGTCCTCAAGCTCGGTGATCGTCGTCGCCAATTCGCTCCGTCTGGCAAGGGCCGCCCGATGAACTCGATCGCTCTCCTTCTGCCGCTCGCCCTGATTATGGGAAGCATCGGCCTCGGCGCCTTCTTCTGGTCACTCCGGCGCGGGCAATACGAAGACATGGACGGCGCGGCCAACCGCATCCTGATTGACGAGGAAGGCCCCCTGCCGTGATTTCGCTACGCCCCCTGTTCGGCCTTGCCGCGCTGATCCCGGCCGCTTTCGCCCCGGCACCGGCGCAGGCCTGGAGCATGACCATGCTCATCTGCAGCGGCAACGGCGTGGTCCGCTCGATCGAATTGCCGCTGCCCGGCAAGTCCGATCCCGCCCCGTGCTGCGCCAAGGCGTGCCATTCCGGCGGCAATCGCAAGAAGCTTCAGCGCCAATTTGATGCGCCGCAATGAACGGCGCACGTCCGTCTGCAATCTAAGCTGCATGTGGCCTTACTATCCCGAACTGCTCAGCGTGCCGGTGCCGCGCTATACGTCCTACCCGACTGCGGTGGAGTTCAGCGACCGGGTCGGCCTGGCCGAGCAGGAAGCAGCGCTGGCGCAGGTTTCCGGCGACATCTCACTTTATATCCACATCCCGTTCTGCGAGCAGATCTGCTGGTACTGCGGCTGCAACACGGCCGCGGCCAACAAGCGCAGCCGGCTTGAGGCCTATCTCGACGCGCTCCACCACGAAATTGCGCTGACCGGTGTGAAGCTGGGCAAGGATGCCCGGGTACGCCGCATCGCCTTTGGCGGCGGTAGCCCGAACGCCTTGCAGCCGACCGACTTCGTCCGGCTCGCCGATGCGCTGACGCTGCACATGCCGCTGGAAAGCCCCGAGTGGTCAGTGGAGATCGACCCCCGCCACCTGACCTCGGCCTGGGGAACGGTGATGGCGGTTGTCGGCGTGACGCGAGCGAGCCTTGGCGTGCAAACCTTTGCGCCCAACCTTCAGGCCGCCATCGGCCGCGTCCAGCCTGCCGAGCAGATCGAGCAGGCGACCGTCCTGCTGCGCCGCGCCGGGGTGACCTCGCTCAACTTCGACCTTATGTACGGCCTTCCCGGCCAGACGATGGACGACCTCAAGGACAGCCTTGACCGAACGGTCGCGCTCGGCGCGGACCGGGTCGCGCTGTTCGGCTATGCTCACGTGCCGCATATGATCCCGCGCCAGCGCCGCATCGACGCGACTGTCCTGCCCGATCAGGCCGAGCGCTTCGCTATGGCGCAGTTCGGCTTCGAGCACTTCACCAAGGCAGGCTATGTCCAGGTCGGCTTCGACCACTTCGCCTTGCCCGGTGACCCGATGGCCAAGGCGGTGCAAGATGGCAGCCTGAAGCGCAATTTTCAGGGCTTTACCGATGACAGGTCTGACGTCCTCGTCGGGCTTGGCTCCACCGCGATCAGCTGCTTCCCGCAGGTCATCGTCCAGAACGAGAAGAACGCCGGGCGGTATGGCATGATGATCAGTCAGGACCGGCTACCCGGCATGCTGGGCGTCATCCGCAGCGAGGATGACCGCCGGCGCGGCGCGGTGATCGAGGCGCTGCTGTGCCATGGCCGCGCGGAAGTCGGCGCGGCGTGGCTCGCATCATTGGCCCCCCAGCTCGCCCCCTTCATCGATCGCGGGCTGGCCAGCATCGACGGCGCATGGCTGACGATCGCGGCAGGGGGCCTCCCCTATGCCCGCACCATCGCCGCACTGTTCGATGGATACCGCGGCCAGAGCCAGCACCGCTTCAGCTCTGCGGTTTAATATAAAAATAGACCAATCGTATATTTGAATTCCCTAAAGACCTTGCTATCAGGCTTTGGTCAGGCCGATTTCCTTGAGATTCGGACTAGAAATAGAATCAAGATTCTGTTTATTTGGCCGGCAGGGAGAATCGATGCTGCGCAAAGTCCTCAAGGTCGTGATGTGGCTGCTGCTGGCAATGCTGGCGGTATTTGCCGTGCTGTTGTGGCGTAACTGGGATACAGTTCAGCGCGTGTTCCTCGGCGGACTGCACGTCCATGAAACGACCCCGCCCGCCATCCCGGCCAACCTGCCGCGCCCGGCGATCCTCGTCTTTTCCAAGACCAACGCCTTCCGCCACGAAGAATCGATTCCGCCTGGCAACGCCTTTTTCGCCGATCTCGCCGAGCAGAAGGGCTGGGGCTATTTCCAGACCGAGAACGGCGCGGCCTTCTCGCCCGAAGTGCTCGCCAGGTTTGACGCCGTGGTGTTCAATAATGTCAGCGGCGACGTTTTCACCCCCGCCCAGCAGGCTGCGTTCAAGGCGTGGCTCGAACAGGGCGGCGGCTATGTCGGCGTCCATGCCGCGGGTGACAATTCGCACCAGGCCTGGGGCTGGTACATCAATGACCTGATCGGCGCGACATTCACCCAGCACACCATGGACCCGCAGTTCCAGACCGCGACCGTCAATGTCGAGGACAAGGCCCATCCCGCCGCGCAAGGCCTGCCTGCTACGTGGCAGCGGATCGAGGAATGGTACTCGTTCGACAAGTCGCCGCGCACCGCCGGCGCGCATGTCCTGATCACGGTTGACGAGAAGACCTATAATCCGGTCGGCATGTTCAAGAAGGATCTGCGCATGGGCGACCATCCGATGGTCTGGTCGCGCTGCGTCGGAAAAGGCCGCTTTGTCTATTCAGCTTTTGGGCACCGAGCAGAAAGCTGGGCCGAGCCGGAAAACCGCCAGCTGATGGCCAATTCTGTTGGCTGGGTGCTCAAATTGAATGGCAACGAATGCGGCGCTGCGCCATCCAGTGCGGCAAAACCGACAGTGGGAGAGCAGGGCAAGTGAAGCCTATACGGTATGGCATGATCGGCGGCGGACAAGGCGCTTTTATCGGCGGGGTCCACCGCATTGCCGCGCGGATTGCGGGCAATTGGGAACTGGTGGCGGGGGCGTTTTCGTCGACCCCGGAAAAGTCACGCGCATCCGGGATTGAACTCGGCGTTGATCCGGCGCGGGCATACGGCTCGTTTGCCGAGATGATCGAAAAGGAACTCGCGCTTCCCGCTGACCAGCGGATCGAGGCCGTCTCGATCGTCACCCCCAATCACATGCACGCCGCGCCTGCCATCGCCGCGCTTGAGGCCGGGTTCGACGTCATCATCGACAAGCCGCTCGCGGATTCGATGGAGAACGCCAAGGCCATTGCGGATGCCGCCGCCCGCACCGGAAGACGTATAGCCGTAACTCACACCTATACCGGTTACCCGCTGGTCAAGCAGGCGCGCGAGCTGATCGCTTCAGGCAAGTTCGGCAAGGTCCGCCGCGTCGCGGTTAAGTACACGCAGGACTGGCTGAGCCGCGCTGCCGACCTTGAAAACAACAAGCAGGCCGCATGGCGCGTCGATCCCAAGCAGTCGGGCGATGCCGGCGCTTTTGGCGACATCGGCACCCACGCCGCCAACCTTGCCGAATTCATCACCAGCGAGCGTATCACCCGCATCTGCGCCGAACTGACCATGCTGGACGGCCGCTTCATCGACGATGACGGCGCGGCGCTGTTCCATCTTTCGGGCGGCGGCAAGGGCACTCTGACGGCATCACAGGTGCTGGTCGGCGACATCAACGACCTCGCCATCGACGTTTATTGCGACGAGGCCGGACTGCACTGGCGGCAGGAACAGCCGAACACCATGCGCATCGGTTACCGCGACAAGCCGACTGAGATCTGGAACGCCGGTGCCAACCGCGCCTACCTTTCGCCCGAAGTGCTGAGCATCCAGCGCACACCGGGTGGCCATCCGGAAGGCTATCTTGAAGCTTTCGCCAACATCTATCAGGCTTTCGGCAACGAACTGCGCGGCGCTGCCAGCGGTGAGCCCGGCTATGCCACGATGGAAGACACGCTGGCCGGCATGAAGTTCCTTGCCGCCAGCCTTGAATCCAGCCGCCGCGGCGCGGTCTGGGTCGATCTTTGAAGAGGGTTTTGCAATGAAGGGTCCCGCCATCTTCCTCGCCCAGTTCGCTGGAGACGAAGCGCCGTTCAATTCGCTGGGTGCGATCACCAAGTACATGGGCAACCTCGGCTACAAGGGCGTGCAGATCCCCACCTGGGACGCGCGCCTGTTCGATCTCGACAAGGCGGCAGAGAGCCAGGACTACTGCGACGAAATCGCCGGTATCTGCCGCGCCAACGGCGTCGAGGTGACCGAGCTTTCCACCCACCTGCAGGGTCAGCTTGTCGCCAGTCACCCGGCCTATGACGCGCTGTTCGATGGCTTTGCCCCGGCATCGGTCCACGGCAACGTCAAGGCCCGCACCGAATGGGCGGTGGACCAGATGAAGAAGGCGGCCAAGGCCAGCCAGCGCTTCGGCTGCACCAGCCACGCGACCTTCTCGGGCGCGTTGCTGTGGCACACGGTCTATCCTTGGCCGCAGCGCCCCGCCGGTCTGGTCGAGGAGGGCTTTGCCGAACTGGGCCGCCGCTGGAAGCCGATCCTTGACGTGTTCGACGAATGCGGCGTCAACGCCTGCTACGAACTGCACCCGGGCGAGGACCTGCACGACGGCGTGACCTTCGAACGTTTTCTTGAAGTGGTGGACAACCACCCGCGCGCCAACATCCTCTACGATCCGTCGCACTTCGTGCTGCAGCAGCTCGACTACCTGCAGTTCATCGATTTCTACCATGACCGGATCAAGGCCTTCCACGTCAAGGACGCGGAATTCCGCCCCAACGGCAAGGCCGGCGTATATGGCTCCTACTCGGGCTGGACCGAGCGCCCGGGCCGCTTCCGCAGCCTGGGCGACGGGCAGGTCGATTTCACGCAGATCTTCACCAAGCTGGGCCACTACGGCTATGATGGCTGGGCCGTGCTGGAATGGGAATGCGCCTACAAGCACCCGGAACAGGGAGCGGCCGAAGGCGCACCCTTCATTGCCCGCCACATGATCCGCAAGGCCGACAAGGCGTTTGACGATTTCGCCGGAACTGGGGCGGATCTGGGCTTTGTCCGGCAAGTGCTCGGGCTGGACTGATAAAAGAGGAATAGGGGAGAGTGAGAATGGACAAGCAGGCAGGCCCACCGGCCAATCACCGGTCGATTTTCTGGATCAGCGTGCTTGCGCTGTTCACCGCGGCGCTGGCCAATTCGATCCGTGCGGGGGCTGCCGGTGCGCTCAAGACATCGCTCCTCGATCCTATTGATGCGCAGCATTCGGGCGCGATGATCGGCACGGTTCTGGGCAACAGCTTCCTCGGCTTCGCGCTCAGCCTGCTGGTGATCAGCCCCTTGCTCGACCGCTTCGGTGCCAAGAAGGTGATCCTGTTCGCCGCCGCCTGCTTCATCGTCGGCCCGGCGTTGGTGCTGATGTCGGCCAATGCCGGCGGATCGGTCTATACCATGCTCAACATTGCCATGATCATCTGGGGCTTCGGCTGGGGCGCAACCGAAGCCTCGATCAACCCGATCACCGCGACGATCTATCCCAATGACAAGACCGGCAAGCTCAACACGCTCCACGCCTGGTGGCCGGCAGGCATCGTCGCTGGCGGCCTGCTTTCGGTGCTGTTCTTCAAGCAGTTGAACCTCAGCTGGCAAGTGCTGATTGCCCTGCCGATCATCCCTGGCATCGTCCTCGCACTGTGGACCTTGCGCCATGAATTTCCGAAGACCGAAAGCACCGCGCAGGGCGTGACATTCAGCGAAATGATGGCCGAACCGTTCAAGCGGCCGACGTTCTGGACCTTCTTCGCCATCATGTTCCTCACCGCCTCGGCCGAACTGGCTCCGGGCGCATGGGTTGACGTGACGCTGACCGAGACGGTCGGCTTCTCGGGCATCCTGGTGCTGGTCTATGTCTCGGCGATCATGTTCGTGATGCGGCATTTCGCCGGCGCGCTCGATCACAAGTTCTCCGACATGGGCCTGCTGTGGTTCAGCACGATCCCGGCCGCCATCGGGCTCTACTTGCTGAGCACTGCCAATTCGGCGGTTACTGCACTTGTCGCGGCGACCTTCTGGGCTTTCGGCGTCTGCTTCATGTGGCCCACCATGCTCGCCGCCGTATCGCGCCGTTTCCCGCGCAGCGGTCCGTGGGGCATCGGCCTGATCGGCTTTGCCGGCGCACTGGCGATCCGCTTTGTCCTGCCCAAGCTGGGCGAGATCTATGACAATGCCAAGCTCGTCAAGGCAGGCAGCAAAGAAGCGCTCGACGCTCTCCAGTCGGGCACGCCGGAAATGCACAGCGTGCTCGCCTACGCCGCCGAAACCTCGTTCCAGACGATCGCGATCATCCCGGTCGTGCTGTTCGTGATCTTCGGCCTGGTGTGGTTCTTCGAACGCAATCGGAACACCAAATGAAAATCGGCATGAACCTGCTGCTGTGGACCGGCCACGTGGACGAGAGCCACGTGCCGGTGCTGCGCGCGCTCAAGGAAACCGGCTTCGACGGCGTGGAAGTGCCGGTGTTCGATCCGTCAGACGTTTCGCACTTTACAAAGCTTGGCGCGATCCTTGATGATCTCGGCCTGCAACGCACAGCCGTGGCGCTGATCCCGGACGAAGCGCATTCTCCGGTTTCCGCCGATGCGGCGGCACGTTCAGCAGGCGTCGATCACCTCAATCGCGTGATCGACTGCTGCGAGGCGCTTGGCGCACAGGCGCTGGTCGGGCCGTGGTTCCAGCCGCTCGGTGTGTTCTCGGGCAAAGGCCCCACGGAAGACGAACTGGAGCGCTGCGCCGGGGTGCATGGTCAAGTGGCGCAGAAGGCACGCGATGCTGGCCTGATATGCGCGCTCGAACCACTCAACCGGTTTGAGTGCTACCTGCTCAACACCTGCGAGCAAAGCTCAAGCTACCTTGAGCGTCTGAATGAAGACGGCTTCGGCATCCTTTACGACACGTTCCACGCGAACATCGAGGAGAAGGACCCGCTCGCCGCGCTGCGCACCGCTTATGGCAAGGGTCACGTCAATCACGTGCACATAAGCGAGAACGATCGCGGAACGCCGGGGCGCGGCCACGCCAGGATCCGTGAGACGATCGGCGAGCTCAAGGGCCTTGGCTATGATGGCTGGCTGACGATCGAAGCCTTCGGCAAGGCCCTGCCCGAACTCGCCGCTGCCACCCGCGTGTGGCGCGATTTCTTCGCCAGCCCCGAGGAGGTCTACTCCGAGGGCTATTCCTATATCCGTGACTGCTGGGAGCAGGCTTGATGACTGACGCATTTTCCATCCACCGGCGCGGTGCGCTGGCCTCGATCGCCGCGCTGATCGGCGCGACAGCGCTCCCGCTCGAAGCGCTGGCCGCCCCGAAAAAGAAGGCCAGGGGCAAGCCGGCGGCGAAGAAGTTCTTCAGCCCGTCGCAGATGGCGCTGGTCACTGCACTGGCCGATACGCTTATCCCCGCCACCGACACCCCCGGCGCCGTGTTCACCAAGGCGCCGCAGCAGCTCGACAGCCTGATGATCAACTGGGCCTCGCCCGCCACCAAGGCGCAGATCCTCGGCGCGCTTCCCGGCATCGAGAAGATGGCGCTGGATGCGGACAAGAAGCCCTTCGCCGCGCTGACCCCAGCCCGCCGCAAGGAACTGCTCATTGCCTATGACAAGGCCGCGCTCAAGACCGTGCCGCGCAAGGAAAAGCTGACGGGCCTCGCGGCGATGATGGCGGGTCCCGCCGTTGCCGATCCCGCCTATGCCAAACTCAAAGACCTGATCATCACCCTCTACTACACGTCCGAAGTCGCGATGACCCAGGAAGTCATTTACGAACACGTCCCCGGACCGTTCGTCCCCTCGCTCAAGATTACCCCCCAGACCCGACCCTTTGCTGGCGTCGGCGGTCTCGGCTGAACGGAGAATATTTCCATGGCATTCGACGCAATCGTCATCGGTTCGGGCATGAGCGGCGGTATCGCCGCCAAGGAACTGTGCGAGCGGGGCCTCAAGGTCCTCATGCTCGAACGGGGCTACGACATCGATCCCGCCAAGGACTACACGGACATGACGATGCCGTGGGAGTTCCCCAACAACAACCGCGTGCCTGAAGAAGAGGTTGCGCGCGACTACTACGTGCAGAGCCAATGCTATGCATTCAATCACGCCACCAAGCATATGTGGGTGAAGGACAGCGACCACCCCTATTCAACGCCGGCGGACAAGCCGTTCACCTGGATCCGCGGCTATCACACCGGGGGCCGCTCGATCATGTGGGGCCGCCAGTCCTACCGACTGTCCGACATCGATTTCGAGGCCAATGCCAAGGACGGCTACGGCGTCGACTGGCCGATCCGCTATGCCGATCTGGCCCCGTGGTACGATCACGTCGAGGAGTTCATCGGCGTGGCCGGCAGCTATGAAAACCTGCCCCAGCTTCCCGATGGCAAGTTCCTCAAGGCGTGGGAAATGAACGACGCCGAAAAGATGCTCAAGTCGGCGGTGGAATCGAAGTTCCCGACCCGCAAAGTCATCATCGGCCGCAACGCCAACCTGTCCGAAGCCAAGCCGCACCACGAAGAACTGGGCCGCGGCCCTTGCCAGAACCGCTCGATCTGCGAACGCGGCTGCTCGTTCGGTGCGATGCACTCAACGCTGACCTCGTCGCTGCCGGCAGCGCGCAAGACCGGCAACCTGACGCTGATCACCAATGCCATCGTCCATTCGGTTGTCACCGATCCGAAGACCGGCAAGGCCACAGGCGTGCGGGTGATCGATGCCGTGACCAAGGTTGGCAAGACCTATGAGGCCAAGATCGTCTTCCTCAATGCCTCGTCGATCAACTCGGCAACTATCCTGCTGAATTCGGCCAACGATGCCAATCCGCGCGGCCTCGCCAACGGATCGGACCAAGTCGGCCGCAACCTGATGGACCACATGTACGCGCTGTCCACCGCCGGCATCCTGCCGAACGGTCCGAAGGATTCGTACTACAAGGGACGCCGCCCGACCGGCATCTACATCCCGCGCTTCCGCAACGTCACGGAACCTGGCGAAGGCTATGTCCGCGGTTATGGCTATCAGGGCGGCGCCATGCGCATGACCGGCAAGGGCCAGAACCAACCCGGCACGATCGGCAAGGAATACAAGGAAGGCATGCACAAGTTCGGTCCGTGGATGGCCTTCATTTCGGGCTTCGGCGAAATGCTGCCCAACCCGGAAAACCGCGTCACGCTGAACCCCACCCGCAAGGACAAGTGGGGCATCGCGATCCCGCACATCGAATGCACGATGGGTCCGAACGAACACGCCATGGTCAAGCACATCCTGGCAGACGGCAAGGCGATGATCGAGGCCGCTGGCGGCGTCGTTGTCAACCAAGCCACGGAACCGGGCACCCCCGGCCTCGGCATCCACGAAATGGGCACAGTGCGGATGGGCAAGGATCCCAAGACCTCGGTGCTCAACAAGTACAACCAGGCCCACGAAGTGCCGAACCTGTTCTGCACCGATGGCGGCGCCATGGCCTCGTCCGGCTGCCAGAACCCGTCGCTCACCTACATGGCGCTTTCGGCCCGCGCCGCGCACCATGCCGTGGAATTCCTCAAGGAAGGCAAGATTTGATGAAGGTTGTTCTCACCACGGCAGCGGCGCTGGCCGGGCTGGCGCTTGCCGCCCCCGCAATCGCCGGCCCGGTCACCGATTGCCCGAACCGCGACGTTCCCTTCTCGGCACAATCGCCGCTGATCGACGTGCTGCTCAGCCCGGCGGCCAAGGCGGTGATCGACAAGCATGCTCCGGGCCGGCTTGACAAGATGCCGCCGAACTTCGCCGGTACCAAGACGCCCAGCTTCGCCTCGATCCTAACCGCCGAATCCGCCACCCGCTTCACCGGCATGTCGGCGGACAAGGTTGCCGAGATCGACAAGGAGCTGCGCGCTTTGCCGGTGACGGCGGCGGACAAGGCGGCTCGTTGCCAGCGCTTTGACAACGATGTGCCCACCTTCCCCGCCATGCCCAAGGGCAAGGTACGTCTGCTGGTGATGGAAAAGATTAACGGCTTCAAAGACGTGCCATCGGTCGAAGCGGCCCACGCCGCGCTGACCGCCATGGCGGAGCGCAAGGGCTGGGCCATCGCCTTCACTGAAAAGGGCGGCGCGATCAATGCCAGGACGCTGGGCCAGTTCGATGCCGTCATCTGGAACAACATCAGCGGTGACATCCTGACGCTGAGCCAGCGCAAGGCATTGCAGAGCTTCCTCGCCAAGGGCGGCGGATTTGCCGCAATGCACGGCAGCGCAGGCGATCCGGCCTATTTCTGGGACTGGTATGCCGACAAGCTGATCGGCGCACGCTTCACCGGACACCCGATGGCCCCGCAGTTTCAGGAAGCCCGCGTGATCGTCAGCACCGATCATCCGATCGCCAAGGCAGCGAAATTGCCGCGCGAATGGCGCATGACCGACGAATGGTATTCCTTCAAGACCAGCCCGCGCGCCGCCGGTGCGCAGGTCATCGCCTCGCTGGATGAAGGGTCCTATACCCGCAAGAGCCCGATGGGCCCTGACGGCTATCTCGACATGGGCAACGATCACCCGCTGGCTTGGACCAACTGCATCGGAAGGGGCAGAATGTTCTATTCTTCCATCGGCCACATGCCGCAGACCTATACCCAGCCGCAGGCGCTCGCGCTGCTGGAGGCAGGCATTGACTGGGCGGCGAGCAACAAGAAGGCGTGCCCCGCACGCTAGGCAAAAAAAGAGAGCGGCTGTTCACGTGAGACAGCCGCTCCTAGGCGGGGAGAAACGAGGCCCTGAAAGGACCTGCAATGTCGGGCTAAGCCTCCCCGTTTCTGAGAACCTTGACCTGCGTCAAACCCTGTAAAAAATCCGCGCTTTCAGATCGAAAGGGCCTTCGCGCCCGGCTCGCCAAGCCAGCGGGCGCGGACTTTCCACACCGCGCCGATCAAGTCCGGCGTCATGGCCTCGGCAGGTGTGCCGTCAGCCGCGATTCCGCCGTCCGCCAGCACCACGACGCGGTCGGCATGGTTCATCGCCGCGGCCAGATCGTGCAGCACGACGACCACGCCGCGGCCTTCGCGCGCCTGTTTGCGCAGCTTGCCCATCAGCGCGGCGGCGTGGGCGAGATCGAGGTTGGCGAGCGGTTCGTCCGCCAGCAGCCAGCTCGGTTCCCCGGCCAGCACCCGCGCCAGCAGGGCCCGTGCGCGTTCGCCGCCGGACAGGCGCGATACGCGGCGTACGCGCAAGTGTTCGAGGTCCATCGCCGCAATAGCCGCTTCGATGGCTGCGCCGCCCGGCGCCCCCGGCCACGGCAGCCGACCCAGCGCAACCAGCGTTTCAACCGTCACGTCCCACGCCACTTCGGGTGTTTGCGGCAGGAAGCCGATGGCCTTGGCGCGGTCGTGGGGGTGGGCCTCGTCTAGCGCCATGCCGTCCAGCCGAACCTCGCCGCCATCGAGTAATCCGGCGAGGCAAGCGAGCAGGCTGCTCTTCCCTGCGCCATTCGGGCCGACGATAGCCGTCAGTTCGCCGGGCCGCAGGGTTAGCGATATGCCGTCCAACCGTCCGGGCAGTTCCAGTGCGTTGGCCGAAAGAGTCATGCCCAGCCTCCATCCGCCGAAGTGCCGCGCCGCATCCTCAGCAGCAGCGCGAGGAAGAACGGCGCGCCGATCAGGCTGAGCGCGATGCCCAGCCGCAATTCGCTCCCCGCCAGCGGCACTACGCGGCACAGGCAATCGGCGATCAGCAGCAGCAGCGCCCCGGCCAGCGCGCTCGGCACGATCAGGCTCGATGGGCGGCGGTCGGTCAGCGGGCGCACGAGGTGAGGCACGACCAGCCCGACGAAGCCGATGATCCCGGCAACGGCCACACCGCTCCCCACGGTCAGGCCAACGCCGATGACCAGCAGCGCCTGCAAACGCGACAGATTGATCCCGAGCGAGCGCGCCACCGCATTGCCCAGCAGCAGGGCATCGAGCCCGCGCCCGGCCAGTCGCAGCGCGATTATCCCCAGCAGCGCCCCCGGCACGGCAATCCACGCCTCGTTCCACGACCGGTCAGCCACTGCGCCCATCAGCCATGTGACGATTTCGGAAAGGGCAAAGGGCGAAGGCGCAAGGCTGATGGCAAGGCTCATCAATGCGCCGGCGAGGCTGGCGAGCATCATTCCGGCCAGCGTGAACGTGGCAACGCCGCCGTTCCGCCCGGCGATCAGGCTGAGCAGCAACATGCCGATCGCTGCCCCGGCCAGCGCGAACAGCGGCAGGATCCAGGCGCTCACCGCATATCCAGTCCACAGCGAGAGAACCGCCCCCAGTGCTGCACAGGGCGCGATGCCGAACAGGCCCGGATCGGCGAGCGGATTGCGCAGATAGCCCTGCATCGCCGCCCCTGCCGCGCCGAGGCCGCTCCCCACCGCCAGCGCCAGAACGGCGCGCGGCAAGCGCAGTTCGAACAGGATGGACCGGGC
Organism: Novosphingobium aquae; assembly: GCF_037572715.1. Lineage (NCBI taxonomy): Bacteria > Pseudomonadati > Pseudomonadota > Alphaproteobacteria > Sphingomonadales > Sphingomonadaceae > Novosphingobium > Novosphingobium aquae. The sequence goes on from NZ_JBBHJY010000011.1 coordinate 45,550, forward strand.
ATTGGGCACCGCCAGGTCGAACGGATTGATCCACACCTGCCCGGCCAGCAGCGACAGCGGCACCGCCAGCACAATCAGCAACACCAGGGTCATGTTGAGGCGGGTCATGTTCCGCGCACCTCGGCAAAACGGCGGGCGGCGCGGATGATTGTCGGACCGCCACAGTAAAGCAAGGATGGGTCGACAGCCTCGCGGCGAGTCTTCGTCAGGCGCGCCAAGGCAGGATGGCCAAGCAGGCGGTTTTCCTCGGCGCGCGGATTGCCGGCGGTGAGCACCAGCTCCGGTGGATCAGCGAGAAGGCGCTCAAGCGGCAGGTAATCCGCCTGCTTCATGCCCTTGCTCGCACTGAAATTCGCCAGCCCCGCGCGGCGCATGACGTCAGCGACCAGTGTATCGTCACCCGGCACGATGCCGCCCGGCTCCCACAGCACGGTCTGGACGGGACTCGCTCCCGGCGGCGGCGCGGCCTTTGCCAGTGCATCAGTGATCCGGGCAACCAATGCTTCGCCGCGTTCGGGATGGCCCGTTAACGTCGCAAGATGACGCACCTGCGCGATGCTCTCCTCAACCGTCGCGGCAATGCCCAGTTCTTCCAGCCGCCAACCCAGCCGGGCAAAGGCGCTGCGCGTTGCCGGCGGCGTAAAGGTTCCGCCGACGATCAGGTCGGGCCGCAGCGCCAGCACTTCTTCCACCGAGCCATTCGTCGCCCGAAACCGCCTCGCCTGCGCGGGGTCCATCGAACTCGACGCGGGATCGTGGCTCCATGCGGAAATGGCAAGGATCTGCACGGGGTCGGCAACCTCGGCCAGAATCGCATCGGTGCAGGGATTGAGGCTGACGATGCTGGGCAGCGAAGTGGCGGGCGCGCGGGCGACCGGCGCTGGAGAACAGGCCGCCAGCACCAGCGCGAGAAGCACGCACGCCCGCTTCATCAGAACCGCGCCCGCAGGCCGGCATAGGCACTGCGTCCCGGCGTGTTGTAACCCGCGACCGCCTGATAATCGGCATCGCCGACGTTCTCCACGCGGCCAAAGACTTCGATCTGATCGGTCACCGGCAAGCTGGCACGAAGGGTGAGCACGACATGGCCCTTCAATCGCACGTCGTTGGCGGGGTTGGTATCGCCAAACGGATCGTCGACCGATTCACTTGCGAAGCGTGTATCCGCCCCGATCACCAGCCCGCCCAGCGGCGTGGTCCAGTCACCCGACAGGCTCAGCGCATGGCGCGGGCGGCGATAGAGGTCGCGGCCCGTGGTGCGGTTCGTGGCCTTCACATAGGAATAGGCGGCGCGCAGTTGGAGCACCTCCACCGGACGAACATCGGCTTCCAGCTCGAACCCGCTGGCGCGGGTGCGGCTCTGGTTGAGGTAGCCGCCCCAGCCGGCATTTGCATTGGCATCGTAGACGATCAGGTTGCGACTATCGCGGCGGAACACCGTGGCGGCAAAGTGCAGCGGCGATGACCGGTCACCCTTCTCGATACCCGCTTCGTAGGACTGACTGCGCTCGGGTTCGAGGCCGAGGTTCCCGGCAAAGCCGAACAGCTGGTAGAGCGTCGGTGCCTTGAAGCCCTCGCCATAGGAGGCGCGCAGCCGCCAGTCGCCGCCGATCCCGACTGAACCGTTGGCCCCCATCGTCCAGGCATCTCCGAAGCGGCTGTGGTGATCAATCCGTGCCCCGGCAGCGAAATTGGCGCTGCCGGACGTGAAGTCCGCCAGCAGATATCCGTTCGCCTGCCGCGCCGTCTGGCGGGTGTCGAACGTGCCCTCATAGCGGTCCCACACATGGCCCGCTCCGAACAGCACTGCGACCGGCCCGGCCAGCTTCCACTTGCCGCGCAGCTCCGCCTGCTGGTTGCGGCTGTCATAGGCGTAGCCGAAGGACGCGCTGTCATAGGCGCGGTTGGTATCGGCAAGGCTGTAAGCCGCCGTCAGGTCCAGCGCCTCGGAGGCATAGCGCAGCCCCGCCCGGCCCGATGCCTGCTTGGTGGTCTGGACGTAATCGTTGGCGAAGGAGAAATCGATTCCCGCTTCCGACCGGGCATAGCGTGCATCGACAAAGGCTGAGAGGCCGCTGGCGATGTCGAGCGCGGCGCGTCCGCCGGCCTGCCACTGCTCGAAGCCGTCTGCCTCGGCATCGGCGGCCAGCGCGGAAAAGCCGTCGCTGCGGGCATAGCCGCCGCTGACCGAAAGCGAGAGCGCCCCGGTCTTCACCCCGCCCGAAGCCGATCCGGTGAAGCTGTCATAGGCACCGTATTCGGCCGAAGCCTCTACGCCCTCGCTGGCCTTGGTGGTCACGGCAATCACGCCGCCGATGACGTCTGAACCCCAGATCACGCTGTTCGATCCGCGCAGCAGTTCAAGCTTTTCAACGTTACCGGAAAGTAGCGTGCCGAAGTCGAAGCCGCTGCCGGGAGAGGACGTATCCGCCACCCGCGCGCCGTCGATCAGCACCAGGGTCTGTTCGGCATCGGCGCCGCGGATGCGTACGCCGGTGAATGATCCCAGCCCGCCGTTGCGGGTCAGCGTGACGCCGGGCAAGCGTTCCAGCACGCGAGTAATGTCAGGCCCCTGGATCGAGGCGAGTTCTTCGGCATCGACCACGCTGATCGCCTGACCAGTGCTGTCGACCGGCTGGCTGAGACCCGTGGCGAGGACAGTGATTTCCTCGTCGCCATCAGCGGCCCATGCAGGCGCGACAACGGCAAGAGAACAACCGAGCAAAAACAGATATTTCACGTAAAAACCTCCAACCATGAACGAACGTCGTCCATGGCGAGGCCACCCGCCCTTATTGGCGAGCCCACGCTTGCATCCGGTACACCCCGCCCGGCTGCGGAACGACCATCATCGGCAGGTCTCCTGGCTCCCGGATCACCGCCTGCGCCCGGCCTTCCCAGCCTGACGGCCAGTGGCATGATGAGCGCAAGCTCCCCGGTCACAGTTGCGGGGGCAGCGCGGGATTGGAACCCGCTTCCCTCTTAGGTCCGATTTGCACCGGACAACCCATGACGTCGCCCGCGCCCTTACGCGCCGCTTTGCAGGGGTGCAAGCGGGGAGGTTCATTAACCGATTCAACTTACAGGGTAGGACTGTCCCCTTCCGGTACGGCGCGGAATCCGCACGTGCGCGGCAGGGGCACGCTGGGGTACGCGCGAAGGCGCGTATCGAACACGCCAATGGAGCCTGCCCGCCAGATGTCCCCAAGTGCCGACCTTTCTGCCGAACTGCCGCCGCGCGATTTTGCCGCGCGGTTGCCCCGGCACGCGGGCGGCCTGGGTGCGCAGCGGCGGCGGCGGCACATCGGCAAGCGCTCCGGCCTGCTGCTTGCAGCGGTTGCCTTCCCGGCCATTGCTGCGCCCAGTTCATGGTCTGATTTCGCCATCGGCAATGCCGGCAGGGCCCAGGTCCAGCTTGAACCGATGCCGTTCGAGCGGACCGGAGATTCGTTCCCCGGCTCGGCCTTTTATTACCTCGCGCCCGAAGAGCCGACCCAGCCGCTCGATACCGGGGCTCAGTGGGATTCAGAGGCTGGCGGCGTCGATCCGTTCGGCGGACCGACCGCGCGCGCGCTCCGGCTTAACGGCAACCTGACGGACAGCAGCCGCGCGCTGACCTGCCTGACCCAGGCGATCTATTACGAAGCCGCGAGCGAGCCCGATGGCGGCCAGCGCGCCGTGGCACAGGTCGTGCTCAACCGCGTGATGCATCCGGCCTATCCGAACACGGTCTGCGGCGTGGTGTTCCAGGGATCCGAACGCACCACCGGGTGCCAGTTCTCGTTCACTTGCGACGGCGCATTGAACCGCGTGCCGAGCCGGATGTTCTGGCTGCGCGCAGAGAACGTCGCCCGCGCCGCGCTGTCGGGCTATGTCTATGCGCCGGTGGGACTGGCGACGCATTACCATACCATCGCGGTCCATCCCTATTGGGCGCCCAGCCTCAATTACCTCGGCACGATCGGCGCGCACCGGTTCTATCGCTTCAAGGGGCCGGCCGGCACTCCCGGCGCGTTCCGCACCGCCTATGTTGGCGGCGAGCCCCTGCCCGCGCCGCATCCACGCTCTACTCTGGCGCAGGACAAGGCCGATCCGTCGGTCGTCGATCCGCTGCAGATCCAGAAGGCCTATGAACAAGGCCTCAAGACCGCGCAGGAAGGCGCCGTCGTTCCGACCGGTGGCAGTCTTGCTCCGGCGCGCCCGATGGCCGCGCCCAGCTATTCGCCCGATGTGCAGGCGCGCGGCGGTGACAAGCAGTATCGCGGCGAAAAGTTGCCCGAAGCGCAGGGCATCCGCCCCGAATATCAGGAATCGGGCAAGTGGATCGCCCAGCCGGGGACTTGATCTACGGGCGCTGAGGTCAATCCCGGCACCAAGGTAAACTCCCGTAAACCATAGGCGTAGACGAAGCCTTGGCGTCCCTGTTCTAGAGAGGTGGTCCAAGAGCAACAACACAGGCGCGCCCCCCCTATGGCCCTCACCTTCGCCGCTTCCCGGACCGGTAACGACGCTATCCTCGCGCGCATCTTCAAGCGCCGGGCCGTGTCTTGCGGCGCGAACGACAATGGGCGGCCGATCGGTGACCTGATGAGCGATCCGCAAGTGCTGCGCGATACCCTTCTGCACTTTGCCCGTCACGGCATGGGCGCTGCCGCCGTTGCGCGGCGTGAAGCGGCTGAGGCCTTCGATGCCGGCGATGACACCAGCGGCCGCAAGTGGCTGGCAATCTGCCGCCAGCTCGACCGGCGCATGGCGCGCGGACTTGAAAGCCGCGTTCCGGCCTGATCGCCGCGCGCTGCGCCGGAACGCGCAGAAACTTCCCCAAGAGACAAGCCAACCCGTAGATGGCAGGGTTGTGCCTGCATTCTCTTATTGCAAATGCTTCTCAATTGCATATAAAAGCGCACATGCAAGTCTTTCCCGACTTGCAATCGCCATGTCACACGCCTACGGCACCCTCTGAACCGGGCCACCGTCATGCCAGCGGGACTAGTGCGGCACGCCCTTGATCGCCAGATTCTCCCGCAGCTGGGAAGTGGATAGACATGGCTCGCAAGAAGATTGCCCTTATCGGCGCCGGTAACATCGGCGGCACGCTGGCTCATTTGGCCGCGCAAAAGGAACTGGGCGATGTCGTCCTGTTCGACATTGCCGAAGGCGTTCCCCAGGGCAAGGCGCTCGACCTGCTGCAGTGCGGCCCGGTTGAAGGGTTTGACGTCAACGTCACCGGATCGAACGATTACAAGGACATCGCAGGCGCCGACGTGATCATCGTCACCGCCGGCGTGCCGCGCAAGCCGGGCATGAGCCGCGATGACCTGCTTGGCATCAACCTCAAGGTGATGAAGGCCGTGGGCGAAGGCATCAAGGCCAACGCGCCCGACGCTTTCGTCATCTGCATCACCAACCCGCTCGACGCGATGGTCTGGGCGCTGCGCGAATTTTCCGGCCTGCCGCACAACAAAGTGGTCGGCATGGCAGGCGTGCTCGATTCGGCACGCTTCTCCACCTTCCTCGCGCAGGAATTCGGCGTTTCGGTGCGTGACGTCACCAGCTTCGTACTCGGCGGCCACGGCGACACCATGGTGCCGGTGGCCTCCTACTCAACCGTCAAGGGCATCCCGGTGCCTGACCTCATCAAGATGGGCCGCTCGACGCAGGAACGCATCGACGCGATCATCAAGCGCACGGCTGGCGGCGGCGGCGAAATCGTCGGCATGCTCGGCACCTCGGCATTCTACGCCCCGGCAGCCTCGGCAATCTCGATGGCCGAAGCCTACCTCGGCGACCAGAAGCGCATCCTGCCCTGCGCTGCTTTCGTTGAAGGCAAGTACGGCATCGACGGCCTCTATGTCGGCGTTCCGGTGGTCATCGGTTCGGACGGCGTGGAAGAAGTGATCGAGATCGCTCTCGACGATGCTGCCAAGGCCGGCCTCAAGGTCTCGATCGACGCCGTTGAAGAACTGGTTGCTGCCTGCAAGGGCATCGACGGCTCGCTCGCCTGATCCTGACTGATTGAACAAACGGCCGCGGCTTATTGCCGCGGCCGCGTTTCCTTCCCCGGAGTTTCCCGAATGTCCATTCTCGTCAACAAGAACACCAAGGTCATTACTCAAGGCATGACCGGCAAGACAGGCAGCTTCCACACCGAAGCGGCGCTGGCATACGGCACGCAGATGGTCGCGGGCGTGACCCCGGGCAAGGGCGGCACGGAATCGCTCGGCCTGCCGCAGTTCGACACGGTTGAAGAAGCCAAGGCCGTCACCGGCGCCACCGCTAGCTGCATCTATGTTCCGCCCGCCGGCTGCGCCGATGCCATCCTTGAGGCGATTGCCGCCGAGATCGAGCTGATCGTCGCCATCACCGAAGGCGTTCCCGTGCTCGACATGGTCCGCGTCAAGCGCGCGCTGACCGGTTCGAAGAGCCGCCTGATCGGCCCGAACTGCCCTGGCGTTCTCACCCCGAACGAATGCAAGATCGGCATCATGCCGGGCAACATCTTCTCCAAGGGCAGCGTTGGCGTCGTCAGCCGCTCGGGCACGCTGACCTATGAAGCCGTCCACCAGACCACGGCGGTCGGCCTTGGCCAGACCACGGCGGTCGGCATCGGCGGCGATCCGGTCAACGGCACGAACTTCATCGACATGCTGGAACTTTTCCTCGCCGACGACGCTACGCAGTCGATCATCATGATCGGCGAAATCGGCGGCAGCGCCGAAGAAGAAGCCGCGCAGTTCCTCAAGGACGAAGCCAAGCGTGGCCGCAAGAAGCCGATGGTCGGCTTCATCGCCGGCCTCACGGCTCCTCCGGGCCGCCGCATGGGCCACGCCGGCGCCATCGTTTCGGGCGGCCAGGGCGGCGCGGAAGACAAGATTGCGGCGATGGAAGCAGCGGGCATCCGCGTTTCCCCCTCGCCTTCCGAACTCGGCACCACGCTCGCGGCGCTGCTGAAGGAGCTTGCCTGAGGGTTTTGCCGGAAGGCACCCTTCAGGCGAGAGCAACCATAACAAGGGCAAGGGCTGTTTTCCTCCCCGGGAGCGCCCAGGTCTTGCAAGCAAGAACTTGAAGCAGCCGGGCCGCCCTGCTGCCGATTAGGTGAATCATGGGCAACGAAAGCTTCGAATTCTATCCCGCGGATCCGCAGCCCGGCCCAAGCTGGCAGCGCAGCGGCTGGCCGCTCGCCGGGGGCTCATCGGAAGACGATCTGACCCAGGCGCTCGACCCGATGAACCTGAAGGCGGCGATCAAGGCGTCGACGGCCAAGGCGGGCGCGGCGCTGGATGAAGGCGCGCTCGAAGCCGCCGCGTCGGACACGATCCGCGCGGTCATGCTGATCCGCACTTACCGCGTGCGCGGGCACCTAGCCGCAGACTTGGATCCGCTCGGCATTGCCAAGCAGGACATTCCCGCCGACCTCGATCCGGCCTACCACGGCTTCACCGCTGCCGACCTTGATCGCCGCATTTTCCTTGGCGGTTACATCGGCCTCGAATGGGGCACCGTGCGCGAAATCGTCGAGACTCTGCGCCGCAATTACTGCGGCAAGGTCGGCCTCGAATACATGCACATCGCCGATGTCGAGGAGCGCCGCTTCCTGCAGGACCGCATGGAAGGCGCCGACAAGCACATCCACTTCAGCCCCGAAGGCAAGAAGGCGATCCTGACCGCCGTGATCCGCGGCGAGCAGTACGAAAAGTTCCTCGGCAAGAAGTACGTCGGCACCAAGCGCTTTGGCCTTGATGGCGGCGAATCGATGATTCCGGCGCTTGAAGCCGTGATCAAGTACGGCGGCCAGCGCGGCGTGAAGGAAATCGTTTACGGCATGGCCCACCGTGGCCGCCTGAACGTTCTCGCCAACGTGATGGCCAAGCCGTACAAGGTGATCTTCCACGAATTCTCGGGCGGCACCGCCAACCCTGAGGATGTCGGCGGATCGGGCGACGTCAAGTACCACCTCGGCACCAGCACCGACCGCGAATTTGACGGCATCAAGGTGCACATGAGCCTGATGCCCAACCCATCGCACCTCGAAACGGTCGATCCGATCGTTCTCGGCAAGGTCCGCGCCTACCAGAATTTCCACGACGATATCGGCAAGGGCAAGCACAAGCAGGTGCTCCCCGTGCTGATCCACGGCGATGCGGCCTTTGCCGGCCAGGGCATCGTCTGGGAGTGCTTCGGCTTCTCGGGCGTGAAGGGCTACAACACCGGCGGCTGCATCCACTTCATCATCAACAACCAGATCGGCTTCACCACCAGCCCGAAGTTCTCGCGCGGCTCGCCCTATCCGTCCGACGTGGCCAAGGGCGTCATGGCGCCGATCATCCACGTCAACGGTGACGATCCCGAAGCCGTGACCTTCGCCTGCAAGCTGGCGATCGATTACCGCCAGACCTTCGGCCGCGATGTCGTGGTCGATATGTGGTGCTATCGCCGCTTCGGCCATAACGAAGGCGATGAGCCCGGCTTCACCCAGCCGCTGATGTACCAGCAGATCCGCCAGCACCCAGCCGTCAGCGACCTTTATGCCGAACGTCTGGTGCAGGAAGGCGTGATCGACGCTGGGTTTGCCGGAACGATCGTCCAGGGCTTCACCGATCACCTTGAGCAGGAATTCACCGGTTCCAAGAGCTACAAGGCCAACGAGGCCGACTGGTTCGGCGGGCGCTGGTCGGGCTTCAACAAGCCGGTCGACCCCGAAACCGCGCGCCGCAACGTGCCGACCGGGATCGACAACAAGCTGTTCGAGAGCCTTGGCCGCACGCTGACCACAGTTCCCGCGGACCTGACCATTCACAAGACGCTTGAACGCGTGCTTGAAGCCAAGCGCGACATGTTCCGCAATGGCACCGGGTTCGACTGGGCAACGGGCGAAGCGCTGGCCTATGGCTCGCTCTTGTCGGAAGGCTATGCCGTCCGCCTGTCAGGCCAGGATTCGGGCCGCGGCACCTTCAGCCAGCGCCATGCGGTGTGGGTCGATCAGACCAGCGAGAACAAGTACGTTCCGCTCAGCACCGTGCCGCACGGGCAGTTCGAAGTGCACGATAGTCCGCTGTCCGAATACGGCGTGCTCGGCTTCGAATACGGCTATGCCAGCGCCGATCCCAAGACCCTCGTGCTCTGGGAAGCGCAGTTCGGCGATTTCGCCAATGGTGCGCAGATCATCATCGATCAGTATATCGCCAGTTCGGAAAGCAAGTGGCTGCGCGCCAACGGCCTCGTGATGCTGCTGCCGCACGGCTATGAGGGTCAGGGGCCGGAGCATTCGTCCGCCCGGCTCGAGCGCTATCTCCAGCTCTGCGCGCAGGACAACATGCAGGTGTGCAACATCACCACGCCGTCCAATTACTTCCACGCGCTGCGCCGCCAGATGCACCGCCCGTTCCGCAAGCCGCTGATCATCATGACGCCCAAGAGCCTGCTGCGCCACCCGCTGGCTAAGTCGGAGCTTGAGGACTTCATCGGCGAAAGCCACTTCCGCCGCATCATGGCCGATCGCACGCCGCCGGCGGACGAGAAGATCAAGCGGCTGGTACTGTGCTCGGGCAAGGTCGGCTACGACCTGATGGAAGCACGCGATTCCGAAGGGCTGGAGGATACCACCGTCCTGCGGATCGAGCAGATCTATCCCTTCCCGGGCGAACCGCTGGGCCTGCGCATTTCGCGCATGAAGAACCTTGAAGACGTTGTCTGGTGCCAGGAAGAGCCCCGCAACAACGGCGCATGGTCCTTCGTCGAGCCATTCATCGAAGACGTGCTCAAGGACGCCGGCTGCAAGGTCACGCGTCCGCGCTATGCCGGCCGCACGGCCAGCGCCTCCCCCGCCACCGGTCTCGCCACGCGGCACGCCAGTGAACAGGGCGCGCTCGTCGCCGATGCACTGGGACTGTCCGTCCGCAAAGAAATCCGTCGCCAGAAGAAGGCTTGAGGAAACATCATGTCCGTTGAAGTCAAAGTCCCCACGCTGGGCGAAAGCGTTTCCGAAGCCACCATCGGCCAGTGGCTGAAGCAGCCGGGTGAAGCGGTGAAGGCCGACGAGCCGATTGCCAGCCTTGAAACCGACAAGGTCGCGATCGAGGTCATGTCGCCGGTTGCCGGCGTTATGGGCGCGCAGATCGTAAAGGAAGGCGATAATGTCGCCGTCGGCGCGCTTATCGCCACGATCGAGGACGGCACTCCCGCTGCCGGCGCCGAGCCGGTGGCCGAACGCACCGAAGCCCCGGTTGCCCCGGCGTCGGCCAGCGAAGCCCCCGTAGCTGCCGAAGACCCTGTCACCCTCTCCCCCGCCGTGCGCCGCGCGGTGCTGGAACACGGGATCGACCCGGCGAGCATCAAGGGTTCGGGCAAGGACGGCCGCATCACGAAGGAAGACGTCCTTGCCGCCGCTGCCGCCAAGAGCGCTGCGCCAGCCCCGGCAGCCTCCGCCCCCGCAGCCCCCGCCCCGGCACCCGCTTCCTCCGGTGGTCGCGCCGAGGAACGCGTCAAGATGACGCGCCTGCGCCAGACCATCGCCAAGCGCCTGAAGTCCGCGCAGGAAACCGCCGCGCTGCTGACGACGTTCAACGATGTCGACATGTCCGCCGTCATCGCCACGCGTGAGAAGTACAAGGACCTGTTCGAAAAGAAGCACGGCGTGAAGCTCGGATTCATGAGCTTCTTCGCCAAGGCATCGTGCCTTGCGCTCAAGGACATTCCCGCGGTCAATGCCCAGATCCAGGGCGATGAGATCGTCTATTTCGATTACGTCGACCTTTCCGTGGCGGTCTCCGCGCCGAACGGGCTGGTCGTGCCGGTCGTCCGCGACGTGGATTCGATGTCCTTCGCCGAGATCGAAAAGGCCATTGCCGGCTATGGCAAGAAGGCCAAGGAAGGCACGCTGACCATGGACGAGATGAAGGGCGGCACCTTCACCATTTCCAACGGCGGCGTGTTCGGCGGGCTCATGTCCACTCCGATCATCAACCCGCCGCAGAGCGCCGTGCTCGGCCTGCACCGCATCGAGGACCGCCCGGTCGTCCGCAACGGCGAAATCGTCATCCGCCCGATGATGTACATCGCGCTGTCCTATGATCACCGCCTGATCGACGGCCGCGAAGCCGTGACCGCGCTGAAGACGATCAAGGAAGCTATCGAAGATCCGGCGCGCCTGTTGATCGATTTGTGATAACGTCGTCCCGGACTTGATCCGGGACCGCTGGCCCCAAGTCCGGAGCCAGCGGCCAGCGATCCCGGGTCAAGCCCGGGATGACGGAGAATACAATGGCTGAATACGACTACGACGTCCTCATCATCGGTGCCGGTCCCGGCGGCTATGTCGCGGCGATCCGCGCGGCGCAGCTGGGCCTCAAGACGGCCTGCGCCGAAGGGCGCGAGACGCTGGGCGGGACCTGCCTCAATGTCGGCTGCATCCCGTCGAAGGCGCTGCTCCATGCCTCCGAATACTTCGACGCCGCCGCCAATGGCGAGATGGCCAAGCTGGGCATCAAGGTTAAGCCCGAGCTTGATCTCGACACCATGCAGGCGAGCCGCAAGGATTCGGTCAAGGGGCTGACGGGCGGCATCGAGTTCCTGTTCAAGAAGAACAAGGTCGACTGGCTGAAGGGCTACGCCGCGTTCAAAGACGCGCACACGGTTGATGTCGCGGGCAAGTCCGTGACCGCCAAGAACATCGTCATCGCCACCGGCTCGTCGGTCACGCCCCTCCCGGGCGTCGAGATCGACAATGCCAAGGGCGTTGTCGTGGACAGCACCGGCGCGCTTGAACTGACCGCCGTGCCGAAGAAGATGATCGTCATCGGCGGCGGCGTGATCGGGCTTGAGCTTGGCTCGGTCTGGCGCCGGCTGGGCGCGGAAGTCACGGTGGTCGAATTCCTCGACCAGCTGCTCCCCGGCATGGACGGCGACGTCCGCAAGGAAGCCGCCAAGATCTTCAAGAAGCAGGGCATGACGCTCAAGCTTTCGACCAAGGTGACCGGCGTAACGGTCAAGGGCAAGAAGGCCAGCGTCACGGTCGAACCGTCGGCTGGCGGTGCCGCCGAAACGCTTGAGGCTGATGTGGTGCTTGTCTCCATCGGCCGCCGCCCCAATGTCGACGGCCTCGGCCTCGAAGTCATCGGGCTGGAGCGCAACCAGCGCGGCCAGATCGAGACCGACCACGATTTCCGCACCAAGATTGACGGCGTCTGGGCTGTCGGCGACGTCATTCCCGGGCCTATGTTGGCGCACAAGGCCGAAGACGAGGGCATTGCCGTGGCCGAAAACATCGCCGGACTGACCGGCATCGTGAACCATGATGTCATCCCCGGCGTGGTCTATACCAAGCCCGAATTCGCCGGCGTCGGCCTGACCGAAGAACAGGCGAAAGAGCGCGGCGAAATCAAGGTTGGCAAGTTCCCGATGATGGCCAACAGCCGCGCCAAGACCAACCATGAACCCGACGGTTTCGTGAAGATCATCGCCGACGCCAAGACCGACAAGGTGCTGGGCGTGTGGTGCATCGCCACCGTTGCCGGAACGATGATCGCCGAGGCTGCGCTCGCCATGGAATTCGGCGCTACGTCCGAAGACATCGCCTATACCTGCCACGCTCACCCGACCCATTCGGAAGCGATCAAGGAAGCCGCGATGGCGGTGACCGGCAAGCCGATCCACATCTGATGCCCATGCGCGCAGCGATCGCCGCGTATCTCGCTGCGGTCGCTGGCGGCATTGTCTGGATGCTGACGGCCGGCGCGCCGCCAATGTTTGCGGCTGTGAACGCGCTGGCGGCTTGTCTGGCCCTGGCGATTGCCGCTGTCCTATGGCGCACACCGAGCCAGAAGCTGGAGCTTGTGGCTCTGTGGCTCGCCCCGCTCGCCATAGCAGCATCGATTGTCTTCGGCCCGGATGTCGACGGGGTTCACCGCTGGATCGCCATCGGACCCTTGCGACTCCATGCGGCAGCCCTGTTCGGCCCTGCATTCCTCGTGGCATTCCAGCGTCGGGCGGACTGGTTCGGCACGGCGGCGGCGATTGTCATGGCCGGGCTGGTCATGCTTCAGCCCGACATGGGCGCGGCGCTGGCCCTTTCCAGCGCGATCGGCCTCGCCTTGTTCTTCGAGTTCCGCTGGGACCGACTGATTGCTTTCGCGGCATCCGCAGCAGCGCTCGGCGTCACCGCTATCAGGCCTGACCGGCTTGAACCCGTGCCGTTTGTGGAAACTGTGCTGCAGAACATCTGGCGCCATGGCAGTCTGCCGGGCCTCTTGATTCCGCTGGCTTTGCTGGCAGCAATTTCGGCCCCCGCTCTCACCTCCGCTGGCAGGCGGTTTGAAGGGGCTGCTCTTGCCGGCTGGTTGCTAGGCCTTGCCGCTGCATCGCTGCTCGGCCCCTTCCCGACCCCGCTGATCGGCTATGGCGCCGCGCCGATATTGGGATACGGCATCGCGCTGGGCCTGCTCGGCCGGGCGCGGCCCAATCCCGCCCCTGTCTGACAACGGTTGCACGCAGACAGGAACCGCTTCACCTTACGCGCGTTCTCTCCAGATCGAGCGAGCGGGGCGGGTGAATGACAACAGGGATCAGGGTCCGAGGGATTTGGCTGGCAATCGTTGCCGCGCTCACTCTTGCGGGATGCACTAACGACAAGGCCGAAGTCGCTCCGCCCCGATCGAATGACAAGGTGGTGATTCCGCCGCAATCCTCGCTGATCGCCGTGCCGGTGGAGGCCGACCTTGCACAGCTGCGCGCAGCGCTTGAAACTGCTGTCCCCAAGCGCCTGTGGACGATCAACAAGGCCGGGCAGACCTGCGTTTCGCCCAGCAAGGTCAAGGTGCTGGTGGTCAAGATCAAGACCCCGAAGATCAAGTGCGATCTGGTGGGCGAAGTCACGCGCGGGCCGCTCGCGATATCGGGCAAAGGCCACCAGATCATTGTCACCATGCCAATCAGGGCGGTAATCCGCGCCCAGCGCATCGCCGGGATCATCAAGCAGGAGACCGGTACGGCAAACGCGCAGGTACGGGCGCTGATAACACTCGACATGGGAACCGACTGGAACCCGCGCGCGAAGGTCGACATCGCCTATGACTGGACGCGCGAGCCGGGCATCGATTTCATGGGCGAGCGTATTGAATTCACCAGCAAGGCCGATGCCAAGCTGCGCGGGGTCATTGCCCGGCTGGAACAGACCCTGCCGCGTGAACTGGCCAAGCTGCAGGTACGTGAACACGTGCAGGCGGCCTGGGGCAAGGCCTTCACTTCGTTGCAGCTCAACCGATCAAACCCGCCGGTGTGGATGCGCGTTACCCCGCAGGAACTGCAGTTTGGCGGCTATACGGTGCAAGGCAACCGGCTGCGCATCAACCTTGGCATGAAGGCGCTGACCCAAACCTTCGTCGGCCCCCGTCCCGCCGACCCCGCCGCCAGCCCTTTGCCGCCGCTGCGCCGGCTTGCCGGGCCGCCGGGCCGGATGCTGTTCTTCATCCCGGTCATCGCGGATTACGCGCAGCTTGAACCCGTCGTACAAAAGGCGCTGGTCAAGCGGTCTGCCCGCCCGTTCGAGGTGCCGGGCGTAGGTGCGGTGAACGCGACATTCGGCAAGGTCACGCTCTATGGCACCACCGGCGGCCGCATCGCGGTGGGCGTCAATTTCACGGCGCAGGATGTAGCGAACCAGTTCCCGCGCGCCGAAGGCATGATCTGGCTGACGGGGATGCCGGTCAATCCGCCCAACACCCAGCAAGTCACTTTCAGCGCGGTCGAGGTTACCGGCAAGAGCAACGATACGGGCACCAAGCTGCTGCTGGCGCTGGCGAATACCCCGGCGGTTGCCCAGACCATCGGCGATGCGCTGGGCCAGAACTTCGGGCGCGATTACAACAAACTGATGCTCAAGGTCAGCAGCGCGATCGACGAGAAGCGCGAAGGCAAGCTGCTGATCCGCGCACGCATCGATGAAATCCGCACCGATTCCCTTAAGGCTGCCGGCCAGGGCCTGTACCTGCCCGTCTGGGGCACCGGCACGGCCTCCATCGAACTGGTCTCGATCCGCTGATGTTGCGCGGCAATTGCTGAACCAAGCCGGTTGCCCCCTGCGCGCGAGGGCATTATGGCGCAGCCTTCAATTCCAAGGAACCTGACGAACATGGCCGCCACCGTTACGCTGAAGCTCACCCAGGACGAGCTCGAAATCCTGTCCGACGCGCTTGAGGCGGACATGGAAGGCTATCTCGAAGCAGCCAAGGAAGCCCGCGGCCGCAACAATGCGCGCGAGGAAGTCGCCACCTTCACCGAAGCCGCCGAACGCATTCAGGGCGTGCTGACCAAGGTGCAGGCGCTGGTCGAGGAATAAGGGGCCGAGGGACAAGGCGCGCCCATGCGCAGAATGCAACGTCTGGCCCGCTGGCATATCTGGCTGGGCTGGGTTGTCAGCCTGCCCATCCTGATCTGGCTGGTCAGCGGCCTCGTAATGGCGGCAAAGCCGATTGACGAGGTTCGCGGCGAGCATTTGCGCCGGACGGCGGCTCCCGTCGATGCCGCGGGCCTTGTCGCGCCGCGCGCTTCGGGAAAGATCGCCAAGATCGCCTTGATCGATTCGGTGGGCCGCGCGGTGTGGATCGTTACCAGCGCTGACAAGTCCGTCCGCCGCTATGATGCACGGACAGGCGAAATGCTTGCGCACGTTGATGAGGCAGAGGCCCGCCGCATCGCTCTGGCCGTCTATGCCGGACCCGAAAAGCTCGAGAGCCTGCGCGAATTCGCCGAACGCGACGCGCCGCTCGATCTGCGCCGTTCGCGCCCTTCGTGGCGGGCGTCATTCAGCGGTGACACGCATATCTATATCGATGCCGATAGCGGCGAGGTTCTGGCTCTGCGCACCGGTTGGTGGCGCTTCTACGATTTTCTCTGGGGCCTGCACATCATGGACCCGGGCGAGCGTGAGAATGCCCATAACCTGTGGATCTGGACCTTCGGCGGGCTGGCGTTGGTCATGTCCCTGTTCGGCACCGCCCTGCTGTTCCGACGGCGCCGCCGAAAGCCTGCCGCCTGATCAGGCCGGCTGGAATTCCACGAACAGACGCTCGATCCCGCGAATGATATAGCTCGCCTCGTAATCGACCTTGCGGTTGTCACGCGGACCGTGGTGCGCATCGGCGAGATCGAAGCTTCTGGTGTGCTCAAGGAACCTGTCAAGCAGGGCTGCCACCTCGACCCGCGCCAGAAGCGCCCCGGCGCAGGTGTGCGCGCCGCGACCGAAGCCGATGTGTTCCTTGATGCGCGGGCGGCCCAGTTTGAACTCATGCGGATCGTCCCAGCGGCGCGGATCGCGGTTGGCGGCCGGCAAGGCGATGACCACGCGCTGGCCGGCCGGTATCTCGAAATCGCCGATCTTCGTGCGCCGCTTGGACAGGCGGAAGGTCGCCTTGGTTGAACCTTCAAGCCGCATCATCTCCTCGATGAAACCGGGGATCAGCGAACGGTCCTCGCGCAGCTGCTGCTGGATGTCCTGCCGGTCGCAGAGGAAACGGAACGCGTTGCCGAGCAGCTTCGCTGACGTATCCTGCCCGGCAGCGAACAGGAACATCGCCGATTTCACCGCCTCGCCAATGTCAGGCAGTGATCCGTCGGGATAGCGCGCCAGCGCCAGCTCGGTCATGACGTCCTCGCGCGGGTTGGCGCGGCGGTCAGTCAGATACTGGAAGAAGAACCCGGCCATGAACATCAGCGCGTTGCTGCCCTTGGGTGCCTGCTGGTCCTCGCCAGCGGTGTCCATGTTGCCGGGCGGCGGCCCTGCATCGATCACGTCGCGGAACTTCTGGCGGTCTTCTTCCGGCACGCCGAGCAGGTCGGCGATGACCATGGTGACATAGGGCGTCGCCACTTCATTGATCAGTTCGCACGATCCGCGCGCCACCATGTCCTGCGCCATGGCATCGGCGTAGCGCGCCATGAAGTCCTTGTTGGCCTTCAGCCGCGAAGGCACGAACAGCGGGTTGAGCAAGTGCCGTGCCGCCGTGTGCCGATCACCGTCATAGGTCACCAGCAGTTCGAGCGAGGGATTGGCCGGCTTGGCCTGCGCGATCTGTTCGGAAATGTCGTCACCTTCGGGCACGAAGGACAGCGGCGCGAGCGGCTCGGGATTGATGACCGAGGAGTAGTCGGTGTGGTTAAGCAGCACCGACACGCCCTCGGCAAAGCCAGTGACGATGACCACGTCGCGGTTCGGCATCCGGAACACCGGGCCATGCTCGCGCAGCTTTTCGAAGTAGCCATAGGGATCGAGCAGGACTTCGCGGTCAGTGAAGAAATCGGACTGGGCAGTTATCGAAGACATGGCCGGGGCCTCTCAGGCTGGAAGCGGATCGAATTCAAGGTGGAGATCGTGCAGCGCATTGAGCACGTAAGTCGGCTCATGCTTGAAGCGGCGCGCGCCGGGCGGGCCGTGATGCGCTTCGGACAGGCGGATATTGCCCATGCGCGCGAGCAGCCGCTCAAGGCTGACGGTCACCTCGCGGCGAGCGAGCGGCGCACCGATGCAGGTGTGCGCGCCGCGGCCAAAGGCAACATGTTCGCGGATCTTCGGGCGGTCGAAGACGAATTCATCGGGATTTTCGAACCGGCGCGGATCGCGGTTTGCGGCCATCGGCGAATACATCATGATCGATCCCGCCTTGATCTCAACGCCGCCAAGCGTGGTGGTCTTCTGGCAGATGCGCCCACCGCTTTTGACCGCGCCGTCAAGCCGCAGGCATTCCTCGATAAAGTCGGGGATGCGCTTCGGATCATCGCGCAGCGCCTGCTGCACGTCCGCGCGCTCGGCGATGACCTTGAGGCAGGTACACAGCAGACGGTTGGTGGTGTCCTGCCCGGCGCCGAACAGGAAGGCGGATAGCGAGGTGATGTCGACCAGCGAGGGCTTGGCGCCATCGGGGAACCGCGCGGTGGCGACGTCATTCAGAACGTCATTGCGCTTGCCGAGCGCGCGCGCAAACGGCGCCATCAGCGGTTGGTTGGCGATCCGCCGCTTGGCCAGCAGCTTGAACAGGTCCTTGCCGAGCGCCACCAGTGGGTTCTTCATCATCTCCTCACGGGTGGCCCCGATTTTCACCGGCACCGTACCATCAAGCATCCGGCGAAAACGGTTGCGCATATCCTCCGGCAAGGCGAGCACGTCTGCGATGACCAGCGTGGCATAGGGCCCGCCATATTGCGTGGCGACCTCCACCTTGCCATCAGCCACCCATTCACCAATCAGGCTGTCCGCCGTGGTTCGCAAGCTCGGCTCCAGTTCGCGCAGCCGCGTTGGTGTGAACAGACGGGCGAGGATCGAACGCAGGTCGGTATGGCGCTTGCCCTGCTGCGATGTGATCTGGTCGGAAAACTCGATCTTCCCCCGCGCGGCTTCCAATTCGGCGCGGATGTCGTCCCCCTTGATCTCGAAGGGGATCTTCACTTCGGCGCCGATCACCGAATTGATCGTGCTGAAATGCTCGGTATCGAGCGCGAGCTGGATGGTCTCATCGAACCCGGTAACGGCATAAACATTGCGCCCGGGCATTTTCACCACCGGGCCCTGTTCGCGCAGCCAGTGGAAGTACTCGTGCGTTTCCTCGACCAGTGCCTCGTCGGTGTAAAAATCGACCTGCGCGAAATCCCGACCCACTCTCAGCACTCCCAAATTATGATCTATTGTGTATCACAAAAGCAGTCGTAACCCTGTTTGTCAATCCGGCAGAAGGGCACCCCGACGCAAGGCTGCGCGCCCTTGCTTGGATTTCCTTGATTATGCCCTATGCAATGCCGATGCGTGCACGATTTATGGCCCTTGCAATCGCGCTCAGCGGCACGGCGATGGCCGGGGCAGAGGCGACCCCGCCGCAGGGCCTGACGATGTTCGATCGCCTCGTCGGTCGCTGCTACATCGCCAGCGTCGGCCCTTCTTCGACCGACCGGCACTGCTTCGAAGGCATCTATGGCCGCAAGCACGTGCGCGACCGGCACAGCGTGACGGTTGACGGCAAGGTCGTCTATGCCGGCGAGACGATCTACAGCCGCGACGGCGATGCGATAGTCTTCACCTATTTCAATACCTTGGGCGGAGTGGGCCACGGCAAGGCCAGCGCCGTGCCAGCGGGCATCAGCTTCACCGGATCGATGCGCGGCACGCCGAACGGCGCGGTCCAATCGATGGACAGCAAATGGCGCTGGCAGGCCGGCGGCTATGCGGCATCGGATGGTAAAGGCGCGGACGTGGTATTCAAGCCAGTCGCCGCCAAATGAGCCCGCCCGTCCTTCCCCTCGCATCGATCCCCGCCGCGCTCGATCTTGCCGGTATCGCGGTGTTCGCATTGAGCGGCGCGCTGCTGGCGGCGAAACTGCGGCAAACCTTTGTGACAATGGCGTTCTTCGCGCTGATTACCGGCGTTGGCGGCGGATCGGTACGCGACTTGCTGATCGGCGCGCCGGTGTTCTGGATTCACGATCCGTGGGTTGCGCCGGTCTGCCTGGCGACCGCCTTCGTTGCCTGGTTCACCCCGACGCGCTGGTGGGACGGCGAACTGCTCGACTGGGCGGACGCCGCGGGGCTGGCCGCCTATTCGGTAATCGGCACTGCCAAGTCGCTGGCTTACGGCGTGCCGATCGTGCCGGCCGTGCTGATGGGGGTGATCACCGGCTGCGTTGGCGGCATCATCCGCGATGTCATCGCCGGGCGGCCGTCGATCCTGATGCGGCCCGAGCTCTACGTCACGGCAGCGGCGCTATCGGCCACTCTGGCGGCGGCATTGTCGGGGCTGGAGCGGGCCATGGCCTGGCCGATCGCCATGACCGCCGGCTTTGCCCTTCGCGGGCTGGCGATCCGCAGAAAACTGGCGCTGCCCGCCTATGGCCGGGGGCAGCGCCAGGATTAGGTGTTGATCAACAAGGCGGATTAATAGCGCGGGCGGGGATCGTCCGTGGTCACGCCCTTGACCCGGCCCGATGCATCGACCGAACAGTTCCATGAGGCCCCGCCCTGCGTGCGGCCTTCGACCCGCCAGCCATCACCCTGACGGTTGACGTTATCGACCGTATCGACGCGGTTGGTGCCGCGCTCGACATCGGCGACGCAGCTGTCGACTGCGGTGTCGAGCGAAACGCTGCGGCCCAGGTCGGACGAACGGTCCATGTCGGCAGAGCGGCCATCGTCGCGCGAATCGTCGCCATAGCGCCAGCTGTCGTCACCGCGGCGCGCGTCTTCTTCGCGCTCGCGCTTGTCCTTCGAACTCTTGCTCGCGGCAGAAGCGATCGCGGCGATCGTGCCGAGCACGAGCACACCGGCGAGCACATCGCCGCCGTCGATACCGTCATTGTGGCGACGGCCCCAGCCGCCATTCCAGCGGTTGCCCCAGCCGTTGTTGCCCCAACCACCGCGTCCGTGATTGGCCGCGGCATCATGTGGTAGCGCAGCGGATGACGTGGCGCGCGGCGCATGGGCCGGTCCGGCAGCGGCAAAAGCCGGCGTGGCGAGCATGGTGAAAGCGGCAAGCGAAGCGGCAAACTTGCCAGAAAACCCGATCTTCATGGGCGTATTCCCCTGAGATTACCCGCAGTGGCCGCAAGCCCGCACCATGCGGGCGACTCCGGCATTCGGGCAATCGTCCTATACGCCGGCTATGCCCCACCGGCTTTCATCAGGCTGAACGATTTGGGCCAGTCAGGTCTTGTCCTCGACCGGCGCGCCGGGGCCGTTCTTGAGGATTGAATCGATCGCGTTCCTGGCGCTGGCCTTGCTGGAATAACCTTCGGTCCAGAAGATCGTTTCGCTGTTGTAGCAGAAATAGGCGACGTACTCGCCCGCCTTGTTCTGGCGGATTTCAAACCGGTGAGCCATGCTGCATCCCTTTCCCTAAGGTCCCGGTCCGCAGTTTAGCGCGCAAATCCGCGATTTCTAGGAGAATCTGCCGGGCAAATAGGGCGCAGGATCGACCGGAAAGTCCCCGCTGCCGGTGATCAGCGCGGCAGCCAGCGCCGCGGCGGCAGGGGCGGTCTGGATGCCGAAACCGCCCTGTCCTGCGAACCAGAAGAAGCGCGGCTCGTGCGCATCGATGCCGTAAACCGGCAAGCGATCAGGCGCGAAAGTGCGCAGGCCGGCCCACTTGTGCTCCACCCGTTCGACCTGCCAGTTTACAACGTTTTGCAACCGGTCGATCGCTTCGGCCACCGCCAGCTCCTCCGGCGCGGCATCGCAGGGCGGCACCGGCACTTCGTCATGCGGCGACAGCCAGAGCTTGCCGGCCTCGGGCTTGAAGTAGAACTTCTCGTTCAGATCGAGCACCAGCGGCAAGTCCTCGGGCGGCTCGGGCCGGGTGCGGATCTGGGCGATGGTGCGCAGCATCGGCGTGAAACCCAGTTTCGTAACCCCGGCACGCTGGGCAACTTCGTCGGCCCATGCTCCGGCGGCATTGACCAGCAGGTCGGCACGCGCGGTGCGCCCATCCTCGCAAGTCACCAGCCAGCCCTCGCCATCCCGTTCAGCGCGGACGAGGCGGGCGCGGGTCCACATTTCCGCCCCGGAGCGGCGCGCGGCGGCGAGGTAATCCTGGTGAAGCCGGGCGACGTCGATGTCGCTGCAATCGGGTTCGAGCGCGCCGGTGGTCCAGTCATCGCGCAACCCCGGAATTCGCGCGAGCAGAGCCTCGCGCCCCAGCCGCTCGACGCGCACGCCCAGCCCTTCGAACTCGCTGGCAAACGCTTCAAGCTGCGCTTCCTGCCCCCGCCGCGCGATGGTCAGCGCGCCGCGTTCGGTCAGGTAGCCGCCTTCGCGCAGCGGATCGCCCGACGCCATGGTCAGCGGCTGCACGCCTGCGCCGCCATAGCTTTCGGTCCAGAACGCCGCCGAGCGCCCGGTCGAGTGATAGCCGGGGCGGTCCTCCGCTTCGAGCAGCAGCACCCGTGCGCCGCTTGCCGCCAGCGGTGCGGCAAGGCTGGCTCCGGCCATTCCGGCACCGGCAACGATGATGTCGAAACGTTCGGTCATGGTCGTGTCAGTCGCGGCGCGGAGCCTTGCGGTCAAGGAAATCGTCAATCGCCGTCAGGATGGGATCGCGAACCGCGTCCACTTCGCGCAAGACTTCGTGGCGAGCCTCCTCGCCCAGCATAAGGAGTTCGCTGTTGGGCAAGCGCCGCGCCGCCTCGCGGATCGCGGCGGGGCTGACCAGCTTGTCCTCGCTCGTGCCGACAAGGAACACCGGCACCTGCACGGCTTCGATCCGCCCGCACGCAAACATGGCGCGGGCCGAGGCATAGGCGCGTTCCACCCAGCCCCATGATCCCGGCCCCATGACCAGCTCAGGGCGCTGCTCGCGCCACACCATCTCGTCTTCATAGCGGCGGGCATCGTGGGTGAGGAGCAGGTCACGGCCTTCGGGAACCTGCCCGGGCTTCTCGCTCCACTTCCAAGCGGGTCGCCGGCGGTCGCCCAGTGCACACATCAGCCGCGCGGCCCAGTGAAGCACCGCCAGCGGGAGGCCGTAGCTATGGAAGCCCAGCATCGGTGCCGAAAGCACGACGGCATCGGGATCAACGCGCCGCTCGACCAGGGCACGCAGCACCATATGCCCGCCCATCGAATGCGCGGCGAGCACGTGCGGGCCAGGCGTCGCCGCCTTCCACTCGTGCCACATGGCGGCAAGATCATCGATCCAGATGGCGAAATCGCCGATATGCCCGGTCACCGCATCGCTGCCCAGCCGGCCCGATCCTGCCTGTCCGCGCCAGTCGGCAGCGGTTACCTGCCAGCCCCGGTGATTCCAGTAGGCGAGCGTTTCGAGGTACTTTTCGTAAAAGTCGCCGCGCCCCGGAAAGTAAAGGATTGAACCGCGCGGCGGCGAGGCCGCCGGCCAGTCGATCCGGCGAATGGCGTGGCCATCAGGGGCCTTCCACAAGGATTCCAGGGCATTGGCCGGGATCGTGCGACCATCAAAGTCTTGCCGGGATGCTTCGCTCACCTCGTATGCATCCCTAATTCCAGCCTCAGGCCTCTGGTTACTATTTGGTAATTACTGATCGCTAGACCTCCCGGTGAACAGTGGGGTTCACAGTATTTCCGGGGGGCACCAGCCTTGCGTAGCGAGTATCTTTCCTATGGGCTGATTGGCGCATTGGCAATCGCGCTGCTCGTTGCCGCCTTCACGGATGTGAAGCGCCGCCAGATCGACAACTGGCTCAATGCCGCCATCGCGCTTGCCGCTCCTGCCTTCTGGTGGGCAAGCGGCCTTTCGCTGTGGCCGGACGTGGGAATGCAGTTCGGGCTGGCCATTGCCACCTTCGTCATCACTGCCGGCCTGTTTGCCGTGCGGATGATGGGCGGCGGAGACGTCAAGCTGCTCACCGCGCTCGCCCTGTGGGTGCGCCCCGCAGACTTCCTTTTCCTTGTGATCGTGATGGCTCTGATTGGCGGTGTCCTGACGATTGCAATCGCCGCCTGGCGGATGGCTCTGCGCAAGCAGGGCAAGGCCGCTATCCCTTACGGAATCGCGATAGCGAGCGCCGGACTGCTCACCCTTATGGACAAGAGCTTGCCGATGCTGGCCGCGACCACGGCAGGGTGAACCTGATTTTAACCAATTGGCACCATTCTCCGGACTGTATCCGGGAAATCCCAAAGGGGGCTTGAAAAGCCATGGACAAGAAGAAACTCCTGCTGCTGCTTGGCGCACTGGTCATTGCGATCGGAACCGCGCTGGCTGCTCGTAGCCTGTTTGCCGGCGCATCCGCGCCCAAGGCAGAAGCCGCCCAGCAGGCGGTTCCGCAAGGCCCGAAGGTGCTGGTCGCCCAGCGCGCGCTTCCGGTCGGCACGATCATCACCGCCGATTCGATCGCCTTCCAGATGTGGCCCAAGGAAATGGTGCAGGACGCCTACTTCATCGAAGGCGAGGCCGACATGGCCAAGCTGCTCGGTACGGTGGTGCGCAACCCGATGACCGCCGGCGCGCCGGTGACCCAGGGTTCGCTGGTCAAGCCCGGTGATCGCGGCTTCCTTGCGGCGGCGCTTGGCCCCGGCATGCGCGCCATCACGATCAACGTTTCGGCCCGTACCGGCGTGGCCGGCTTCATCTTCCCGGGCGATCACATCGACCTGATGCTGACGCAGACCGTGCGCAGCACCGGTGAAGACGCCCAGGCCCTGAAGGCAACCGAAACTATCCTCAAGAACCTGCGTGTTCTCGCCACCGACCAGGCCACCGACAGCGAAGTTGTCGAAGGCAAGACGGTGGTCCGCGAATTCCGCACGGTCACGCTCGAAGTGACGCCGAAGATCGCCGAGAAGATCGCGGTTGCCGAAACGATCGGCACGCTCAGCCTGGCGCTGCGCTCGATCGCCGACAATCAGGCCGAGCTCGAACGCCTCGTCGCCAGCGGTGCGGTCAAGATCCCGACCGGCGTGTCGAAGGAAGAGGAAGAGCGCATCCTGACCATGGCGATGAACCGCCCTGATGAATCGAAGGGCTCGTTCTCGACCGGTGGCGACGTATCGCGCTTCCAGCGCACGTCGATGCCCAGCGCCCGGTCTGCCGGTCGCCCTGCTCCCAGCAACGTCATGAGCGCGGCGCCTGCCGGCAGCTTCCCCATAATTCGCGTCGGCCCCGTCGTCCGCGTCACCCGCGGCAAGACGACCACCGCGGAAGAGATCGGGAAGTAAGCCATGACCACGCCAGCCCTTCACCACACCGCCGCGATTTCGAGGGACAAGACCATGAAACGCCTGCTCACCACCCTGCTTACCGCTGCATGCGTTTCGGTGCCCCTGGCCCTGACGCCGGCCGGCACTGTCCAGGCCCAGTCGGTTACCCGCGCCGTGCAGGACATTCCGCTGTCCATCGGCCGCGGCCAGCTGATCAACGTCCCCGGCCGCATGGCAGACGTCTTCGTCGCTGACGATAAGGTCGCCGACGTGCAGATCAAGTCGGCCAGCCAGCTCTATCTGATGGGCAAGGCCGGCGGCACGACCACGGTCTATGCCAGCAACGCTGCCGGCCAGATCATCTGGTCAGCCAATGTCCGGGTCAACTCGGGTCTCGATAGCGTCGATCAGATGCTGCACCTCGCCATGCCCGACGCCAAGATTGGCGTTAACACCTTCGGCACGGACACGGTCCTGCTGACGGGCACGGTTGCCGCCCCCGAAGATGCCGCCGAAGCCAAGCGCCTCGTCGAAGCCTTCATGGGCAAGGCCAATGTCATTACCCGCCTGAAGACGGCCACGCCGCTGCAGGTCAACCTGCAGGTCCGCTTTGCCGAGGTAAGCCGTTCGCTGGTCCGCGCCATCGGCGGCAACCTGCTCAGCAGCGACAGCACGAGCGGCTTCAAGTTCGGCGTGGCCAGCGGCCGCTCGAACGCGATCGAGATCACCGAGCCCACTGCGACGACGCCGGGCAAGATCGCCTTCAACGGCGTCAGCGGCAAGACCACGCTGGGCGGCTTCGGCAAGTTCCTGGGCCTCGATCTTGGCGCGGCCTTTGACCTTGCCGAGCGCGACGGCCTGATCACCACGCTGGCCAATCCAAACCTGACGGCGCTTTCGGGCGAAACCGCAGACTTCCTTGCCGGCGGTGAATATCCGATCCCGATCAGTCAGGGTCTGGGTACGACTTCGGTCGAATACAAGCGCTTCGGTGTCAGCCTTGCCTATACGCCGACGGTGCTGGCCAATGGTCGCATCTCGATCCGCGTCCGCCCGGAAGTGTCCGAGCTTTCTTCGGAAGGCGCGGTGACGCTTAACGGCTTCCAGATCCCGGCCCTGACCATCCGCCGCGCCGAAACGACCGTGGAACTCGGCTCGGGCCAGAGCTTCATGATCGCCGGCCTGATGAGCAACAACGCCCAGTCGACCATCGACAAGGCACCCGGTGTTGGCGATGTGCCGATCTTGGGCAACCTGTTCCGCTCGAATGAATTCCGCAAGGGACAGACCGAGCTGGTGATCGTCGTGACGCCGTATCTGGTTCACCCGGTCAACGCCAACGACATCAAGCTGCCGACCGACGGCTTCCAGGCCGCCAACCTTGGCCAGCAGCTGCTCGGCAACGTGCAGTCCGACGGCAAGACCGGCGGCGATCGTCCGAAGCCCACCCAGGTGCCTGATGCCAATGTCGCACCCAAGGTCGGCGAACTGCTCGAACCGGAGCAGCCGGCCAGCAAGGCCAAGAAGACGTCCAAGCCGAAGACCGCCGACGCGGGCAGCGATGCACGCCCCGGCTTCTCGCTGAATTGAGGAAGGTAGCACCATGACCAAGATCTTCCATCGCACGGCGGCCACCGCCCTCCTCCTCACCCTCGGCAGCGGCCTTGCGGGTTGCACCAGCCCCGGCGTCCCAGTGAACCGCGGCCTTGAAAGCGTCCACCAACCGGTGGTCCAGCGCACGAACTACACGATGGACCTGGTGTCCAACGGCACGGGCCTCGCCCCGTCCGAACAGCGCCGCCTGTCGGGCTGGTTCGAAGCACTTGACCTGCGTTACGGTGACAAGATCAGCGTTGACGATCCGACCGGGTCCAGCGCCAATCGCGCCTCGGTCGAAGCCGTAGCCTCGCGCTTCAGCATGCTGCTGAGCGGCGATGCCCCGGCCACGCCCGGCTATGTCAATCCGGGCACGGTCCGGGTGGTCGTGTCGCGCACCTCGGCATCGGTCCGCGGCTGCCCTGACTGGGGCACCAAGTCCGACACCAACATGCACAATGCCACGGCGAGTGGCTTTGGCTGCGCTGTCAACGGCAATATGGCGGCCATGGTCGCCAACCCGGAAGACCTGATCAAGGGTACAAACGGCCCAAGCACCACCACCGTGATGACCTCGAACCGGGCCATCGAAGGGTATCGTGAAGCCAAGCCGACCGGCAACGGCGGAACGACTGTCAACAAGCAGTCGAGCAAAGGGGAGTAATTCACCATGAACGCGCCATGGAAAGCCTCGATGCCCGGCAACCGCGACCCCTTCGCCTCATTCTTGTGTGACGAAGCGGCGCTGGAAGTCCTGCGCCCGGTCGTCATCGAAATGGGCTGGCAGCCCGAGAAGTGCAACAAGGGCGGCCTGCGCAATGCGGTCCAGTCCCTGTCGATCTCGGCCAGCCCCAACATCCTCATGGTCGACCTGTCGGAAAGCGGCGATCCGCTCAACGACATCAACGCCCTCGCCGAGGTTTGCGAACCCGGCACGGTGGTGATCGCGGTTGGCCAGGTCAACGACGTGCGCCTCTATCGCGACCTCGTCGCCAGCGGCATCCACGACTACCTGCTCAAGCCGCTTTCGCCCGGCCAGCTGCGCGATGCGCTGATCCAAGCGCAGGCCGTGTTCTCGCAGCCCCGCCACGCGGATGGCACGACGGCCAAGCGCCATGTGTCGACCGCTGTTGTCGGCACGCGCGGCGGTGTCGGAGCCTCGCTCCTCGCCACTTCGCTGGCCTGGCTGTTTTCGACCGATCACAAGATGCCGACCGCGCTCCTCGATCTCGACGTGCACTTCGGTACGGGTGCGCTCAGCCTTGATCTCGAGCCGGGCCGCGGCCTGACCGACGCGATCGAGAACCCGAGCCGCATCGACGGCCTGTTCATCGAACGCGCCATGATCCGCGCGAACGACAACCTGTCGATCCTGTCCGCAGAAGCGCCGATCAATTCGCCGCTGATGACCGACGGCACCGCCTTCGTGCAGCTGGAAGAAGAATTCCGCCAGGCGTTCGAAATGACGGTGATCGATCTGCCGCGCAACATGCTGATCAACTTCCCGCACCTGATGGCGGATGTGAACGTGGTGGTTCTGGCCACCGAATTCACTCTGGCATCGGCGCGTGATGCGATCCGCCTGCTTTCGTGGCTGAAGGCGAATGCCGCCCATGCCCAAACCATCGTTGTCGCCAACAAGGTCCAGCCCGGCGTTCAGGAAATCAGCCGCGCGGACTTCGAAGCCTCGATCGAGCGCAAGGTGAACTTCGTCGTGCCGTTCGACATCAAGGGCGCGGCCAATGCCGCCAAGCTTGGCCAGACCTTCGCCGAAGCCAATCGCACGGCAAAGTCTGCGCAGGTCGTCCGCGATGTCGCCAGCCAGATCCTGGGCGTGGGCGATGCCGAGGAAGTTGCAGTGGTCGCCGGCACGCCGGCGAAGAAGTCGCTGCTGGGCAAGTTCGACCTCAAGTCGATGCTGGCCAGCAAGCAAAAGGGCAAGGGCAAGGTCGCCGAAAAGGTGGCCTGACCTTCCCCGTGAATTTCGCGGGCCGGCATGAGCCGGCCCCATATGAACCAAGGCGGAGTATAGGCGCATGAGCCTGTTGCAACTTCTGCTGATCGCCGCCGGCCTGATGGCCATGATGGTGCTTGGCTGGTCGGCATTGTCCGGCCCCAATCCGGTCAAGGAGGGCAATCGCCGCCTCCAGGCGGTGCGCTATCGCCACTCGGACAGCACGGTCGACAAGGTCGAGGCGCAGCTGCGCAAGGCCGTGGCGGCGCGCAAGCCCAAGATGCACAAGATCGCCGGATCGGGATCGCGGGTCGAAGCGCTGATGCTGCGCCTGAACCGCACCGGCAAGGGCTGGTCGCTGCAGAACTACCTCTACACGTCGCTGGGCATCGGCCTGACGATGACAGTGATCATCTACATCAAGTCGCACGCCGCGATGCTGTCGCTGGGTGCCGGCCTGCTGCTGGGTGCCGGCCTGCCGCACATGGCCGTGGGCTTCATGATCAGCCGCCGCCTCAACGCGTTCATCTCAAAGTTTCCCGACGGCATCGAACTGATCGTGCGCGGTCTGCGTTCGGGTCTTCCGGTCACCGAAACCCTGCAGATCATCTCGGGCGAAGTCCCGGGCCCGGTTGGCGAGGAGTTCAAGATGATCACCGAACGGATCCGCATCGGCAAGACCATGGAGGACGCCCTCCAGGAAACCGCCGACCGGCTTGGCATCCCCGAATTCCAGTTCTTCTGCATCACGCTTGCCATCCAGCGCGAGACCGGCGGCAACCTGGCGGAAACGCTGAGCAACCTGGCCGACGTGCTGCGCAAGCGCGCCCAGATGAAGCTCAAGATCCGCGCGATGAGCTCGGAATCCAAGGCCTCGGCCTACATCGTCGGCTCGCTGCCCTTCGTGGTCTTCACGCTGCTGTGGTGGGTCAACCCCGATTACATCGGACAGTTCTTTGAAGACGACCGCCTGATCATGGCAGGCCTTGGCGGGCTTGTATGGATGACCATCGGCGTCGGTATCATGGCCAAAATGGTCAGCTTCGAAATCTGAGCGAGGAAAGACAACCATCATGTTGAAGACCCCGCCTGGACCAACCGTTCTCGGCATCGACGTAATCTGGGTCGGCTCGATCCTGATCGCGGTGGCTGCCGTGGCCATGATGTTCGCCATCTATTCGGCGGTCACCATCCGCGATCCCATGGCCAAGCGCGTCAAGGCGCTGAACGAGCGGCGCGAGCAACTCAAGGCCGGCATCGTCAAGGACGCATCGAAGCGCCGCCAGAGCCTGGTTCGCAAGAACCAGACGACCGAAAAGATGAAGGACACGCTCGACAAGCTGAAGGTCCTTCAGGAAAGCCAGGTCCAGTTTATCCAGCAGAAGCTGGCGCAGGCCGGCATCCGCAAAAAGGAATATGCCGTCGCGGTCATCTTTGCCCGCATGGTGCTACCGATCGTGCTGGGCACCATCGCGGCGCTGACGGTCTATGTGTTCAACGCTTTTCCGGACTGGACGCCGATCAAGAAGCTCGCCTTCTTCGCTGCGGCGCTTGGCTTGGGCTACAAGGGCCCGGAAATCTGGCTGAAGAACATCATCCAGAAGCGCACCCACAAGGTTCGCAAGGGCCTGCCAGACGCGCTCGACCTGCTGGTCATCTGCGCGGAGGCCGGCCTTACCGTCGACGCCGCCTTTGGCCGTGTCGCCCGCGAACTGGGCCGCGCCTATCCCGAACTCGGCGATGAATTCACGCTTACCTCGATCGAGCTGTCGTTCCTCAACGAACGCCGCAGTGCCTTCGAAAACCTCGCTTACCGTGTCGACCTCGAAGCGGTGCGCGGTGTGGTGACGACGATGATCCAGACCGAACGCTATGGTACGCCGCTGGCCTCGGCCCTGCGCGTGCTGTCCGCCGAATTCCGCAACGAGCGAATGATGCGCGCCGAAGAAAAGGCCGCGCGCCTTCCGGCGATCATGACCGTGCCGCTGATCCTGTTCATCCTTCCGGTGCTGTTCATCGTCATCATCGGCCCGGCAGGCTGTGCACTGATGGACGGCTTCAAGGGTCACAACGGCTAAGCCGGTCACGGCAGCCGAATGAAAAAAGAGGGCGATCCGCAAGGATCGCCCTCTTTCGTTTATTCACAGACTTTCGACTTAATCGGGAGCGACGACCTCCTGCTCGATCGCACCGAAGATCGAATGGCCGTGGCCATCACGCATGTCGATCCGCACGACATCGCCGTGCTTCATGAAGCCGGTCTTCGCCTCGCCGGTCAGGATCGTCTCAACCATGCGCTGCTCGGCGATGCACGAATAACCGCGCCCGCCTTCGCTCACCGGGCGGCCGGGCGAGCCATCGGCGTCGCGGTTGGACACGGTGCCGGACCCAATGATCGAACCAGCACCAAGGTTGCGGGTCTTGGCCAGATGGGCGATCAGCGTGCCGAAATCGAAGATCATCTCCTCGCCCGCATCTGCGCGGCCGAACGCCTCGCCATTGAGGTCGACTTCGACAACGCCGGACAGCTTGCCATCCTTCCATCCAGCGCCCAGTTCGTCGGGCGTGATGAACACCGGTGAAAAAGTCGTCGCCGGCTTCGACTGAACAAAGCCGAAGCCCTTGGCGAGTTCACCGGGGATCAGATTGCGCAGCGAAACATCGTTGACCAGCCCGACCAACAAGACTTTGCCGAGTGCATCGGCGGCCGAAATGCCCTGCGGAACGTCACCAGTGACGATGCAGACTTCCGCTTCCATGTCGCAGCCCCACGCCTCGTCAGCGAGGACGATCGGTGAACGCGCGCCGCGCAGGTCGTCGCTGCCGCCCTGGTACATCAGCGGATCATGCCAGAAGGTGTCCGGCATTTCCGCCCCGCGCGCCTTGCGCACCAGTTCGACGTGATTGACATAGGCTGAGCCATCGGCCCACTGATAGGCGCGCGGCAGAGGGGCCAGCGCCTCGCGTTCGTGGAACCTTTCAAGCGGGACCGAGTGATGCTCCAGGTTCTCCGACAGCGCGCGCAATTGCGGTTCGAACCGGTCCCAGTCATCCAGCGCCGATTGCAGCGTAGGCGTGACGGTGGAGGCATCGGCATACCAGGCGAGATCGGGCGACACGACAACGAGACGCCCGTCGCGTCCTCCGGAAAGGCTTGCGAGTTTCATGCCGGGTTCCCTTGGTCGATGGCCTGCACGCCGTCGCGGATGCGCGACAGCAGTGTCTTGAGCGCTTCCTGCTCGCTGGGTTCGATGCGGGTGAAAATCCGCTCGAACATCTCGTAAGTCATGGGCATGACCTGCGCATATAGCGCGCGCCCTTCCCCGGTCAGTTCCAGATGGTGCGAACGGCCGTCGCGCTGATTGGGGCTGCGTGCCACCAGTCCGCGTTCTTCCAGCACCTTGCAGGCGCGGTTGATCGCAACCTTGTCCATCACCGTCGCATTGACCATTTCGCGCTGCGTCATCGAGCCGCCATCGCCCAGCACGGCCATCACCCGCCATTCGGGGATGCGCAGGCCAAATCGCAATCGGTATTCATCCGCGATGCGGCTGCTGACCGCGTTAGACGTGATTGCCATCAGGTATGGCAGGAAATCGGTGAGGCGCGGAATGTTCGGCATGGTGAAACTATTTCTAATGCAACCACATGGGCGCGCAAGCGGATTCACAAGATCTGCGTAATACTGCCATTGGAGGTCGCGTAATACTCCTGGCAGGTCGCCCAGGCTTCAAGCCGGGCGCAGCGTCTCGGGTTTTGCCTGTGCCACGGCATCAAGCGCGTGCATTGCCTCATCGATCCGCGTCAGGCACGGAAACGGCGCAAGATCGAGCTTGTAGCGGCGCGCATTCATGATCTGCGGCACCAGCACGACATCGACGATATTCGGCGCCGTGCCGCCAAAATAGCCCTCTTCGGGCGCCTGTGCTTCGAGCGCGGCCAGCCCTTCGCCAATCCAGTGCTGTGCCCACTGGTCAACCGCCGCATCATCAGCGCCGAACTGCGCGCGCAGGTACTTGAGCACGCGCAGATTCTGCAGCGGCTGGGTATCGGCAATGATGATCTGCGCCAGCGCGATTGTCCGGGCGCGCTCCAGCGGATCTTCGGGAATCAACCGTGGCACCGGGAACGCCCCGTCGAGCCAATCGATGATCGCCAGCGACTGGGTGATGACCTGCCCGTCCACTTCGAGCGCGGGGACCAGCTTCTGCGCGTTGACTGCCGCATAGCCCTCGGCAAGTTGTTCATTGGCCAGCAGGTCAACCTCGACCCCGCGGTAATCGGCGCCCTTCAGGTTGAGCGCGATCCGCACGCGAAACGCGCTTGAGGAACGCCAATAGTCATGCAAGGTCAGTTCCATCAGCGTAACACCCTTCCTGCGACGGCATCGAGCATCGCCGCCAGATTGCCATCGCGGGCGCCCGGCGCAGTGACGATGGCGCCATCGAGCGCGGTATCGACCGGGCTGGCGCTGCGCTTTTTCGGCAGCGAGACCACGAGCTTGCGGACGGTTTCGCGCGCCAGAGCGGCGTTGGCCTTCATCACGGCAAAAACCTCGCTCGCAGCAACGGCCTCGCCATCGCGCCAGCAGTCATAGTCCGTGACCATGCCCAGAACGGCGTAGGGCAGCTCTGCTTCGCGCCCGAGGCGGGCTTCGGGCATGGCGGTCATGCCGATGACCTGCGCGCCCCACTGGCGATAGAGACGGCTTTCGGCGCGGGTCGAGAATTGCGGGCCTTCGATGGCGATGTAACAGCCGCCGCGGTGGACGGTCGCCCCGGAAGCCTCGGCCGCGTCCGCCGCCAGCTTGGACAGCCGCGCGCAGACCGGATCGGCCAGACTGACATGGGCGACAAGGCCCTCGCCAAAGAAGCTGCCGCACCGGCCCTGTGTGCGGTCAATGAACTGGTCGACCGCGACGAAATGCCCGGGCGCCATATCCTCGGCCAGCGAACCGATGGCCGAGAGCGAGAGTACGTCGGTCACGCCGCAGCGCTTCAGCACGTCGATGTTGGCGCGGTAATCGACCGCCGATGGTGTCAGCCGGTGGCCCTTGCCATGGCGAGCGATGAAAGTGACGCGCTTGCCGGCGATCTTGCCGGTGATGACTGGCCCCGAAGGTGTCCCGAACGGCGATGACACCGCAATTTCCTGCGCATCATCGAGATCGAGCCCCTCTGCGAGACCCGAACCGCCAATCACGCCCAAATGCCAGATCACCGCTGCACCAGAATTCCAGCCACAACAAAGTCGTTGAGGTGAGTACGGTAGCGGTCTCGCAGCGCCTCGTCGAGCACGTCGGTCGCCGAGCAGTACTTAAGCACCAGCCGCGCCGAGAAAAACCGGTCAGCCGCGCCGATGACGGTGAAGTAGAACAGCTGCGGATCAACCGGTCGGAACACGCCGGCAGCCACGCCTTCGCCGATCAGCTTCTCATAGGCATCGAGCAGCGGCTTGAGGTAAGTATCAGCCAGCCGCTGCGCTTCCTCAGGCTCGCTTTCACGGATCAGGCGCATCAGCAGGCGGTGGGTGTAAGGCGTGCGGAAGAAGTTATCGACCACGCCTTCCATGTGGATGCGCAGCTTGGTTTCGGCGTCGAAATCCTTCGACAGCAGCGCCTCGACCGACTTGACGATGGCAAGCCATTCACGCTCGATCAGCGCCTTAAGCAGGCCGGCCTTGTTGCCGAAATAGTACTTCACCAGCGCCGAGTTGAGCCCCGACTGGCGCGACAGGTCCGACAGCGAGATATCGACGATGTCGCCCTCGCGCATGATGGCGGAGGCCGTGTCGAGCAATTGCTCGCGCGCGCCGGGAGGAGCGGCAAGGTCGCTCTTGCTGATCACGGCATCCACCTTCACCCCGGTCTTACTTCGGGCCCATGCGGATGCCGCCGTCCATGCGGACGTGCTCGGCATTGATGTAGTCATGGCCGATCAGGAACAGCGCGGTCTGGGCATATTCCTCGGGCTTGCCGAGGCGCTTGGGGAACGGCACGGCGGCGGCGAGTGCGAGCTGCGCCGGTTCGGGGAGCGACTTCATCATCGGGGTTTCGAAGATGCCCGGCAGGATCGTGTTGACCCGGATGCCTTCGTTCATCAGGTCTCGCGCGATCGGCAGGGTCATGCCGAGCACGCCGGCCTTCGACGCGGTATAGGCCGCTTGACCGATCTGGCCGTCCTGCGCCGCGACGCTGGCCGTGTTGATGATCACGCCGCGCTGGCCGTCGGCATCGATCGGGTCAGCCGTGAGCAGGCCCTCGACGCACTTGGCGATGCAGCGGAAGGTCCCGATCAGGTTGATGCCGATGACCTTTTCGAACGAGTCCATCGGATAGGGCTTCACCGCACCGGTTTCGCGGTCACGGCCGACGGTCTTGATGGCCGTGGCGATGCCGGCACAGTTGACCAGCACGCGCTCCTGCCCGTTGGCGGCACGCGCTTTGGCGAAACCGTCGATCACGCTCTGCTCGTCGGCCACGTTGACCTGGCAGAACACGCCGCCCAGTTCAGCGGCAACCGCTTCGCCGCGTTCGGCGTTCATGTCGAAAATCGCGACCTTGACGCCCTGCGCGGCCAGCGCACGGGCCGTGGCTTCGCCAAGGCCGGAAGCGCCGCCGGTGACGACTGCGGAAACGGTGGAATCGAGCTTCATGGCATTAAGTCCCTTCGGTCATCAATGTCTGGTTTAATGGGTCGCTTAAGCGGGCGGATGGCTTTCGGTCAACCGCACAAACGCAGGTCCAGTTAAATCCCGCAGACACGATCCAGCCGCAACTCTGTTGTGAAATTGCAACATCAGGTTCTGATTTCGACAAACCGTCAGGATTTCATTTGAAACCGTTCCCAACCTAAGACAACCAAGTCGTATTGAGCGGTCGGGGACTGCCGCGAACCTTCCTCTGGATTGTCATCGCCATCCTCTGCTGTTTTCTCTGCCCGCACATTCCTGCGGCCGTGAGGCAAAGGGGACTATAAACGTGAACTTCAACCAAAAAACTGCACTTCGCCTTGAAATCGCCGCGCTGCCGCTCGCCCTTGCGAGCCTGTTCGCTCCGAGCGCCGCATGGTCGCAAGATGCGGCAGCGGCGGCCGCAAACTGCATTGACGAGGATGCAAACGGCGTTTGCGACGCGGAGGAAGCTGGCACCATCGTCGTTACCGGTTCACGCATTCGCCAGCCGCAGCTCGCCAATTCCGAGCCGACGGTTTCCGTCACCAGCCAATACATTGATGATCGCGGGATCACTAATGCGGCCGACGCACTTAACGAAATCCCCGGCTTCCGTGGTTCAGTTACGCCGGCTGGTGCGCAGGGCTCATTCGGTCAAGGCGTCAACTTCATCAACAGCTTCGGCCTCGGCTCCAATCGCAGTCTGACATTGCTAAACGGCCGCCGCGTGGTTTCCTCGAACGTAACAACGATTTTTGGCAACGCCTCGCCCGGCACGCAGGTCGACCTTAACACCATTCCGGTAATCCTTATCGATCGCATCGACCGCGTTTCAATTGGCGGCGCACCAGTTTACGGAACCGACGCGATTGCAGGCACCGTCAACATCATCCTCAAGAAGAAGTACAAGGGCCTTGAAGTCCGCGCCAGCGCGGGCGTCACCGAAGAAGGTGACAACTTCCGCTACAGCTTCGCTGGCGCCGGCGGTTTCGATTTCGCCGATGGCCGCGGCAACCTGACCCTGGCCGCCAGTTACGAGCATGTTGATGGAGTCCTGTTCAATTCGCGCGGCTTCTATCGCGAGAACCTTGGCAACCTGACCAACCCTTGCTCAACCTTCAGCGCCACCGGCGTCTGCACGTCCGCTACCTCCGCCAACCTGCTCGCCAACCTGTTCCGCAACTCGGCAAACATTACTCCTGCTACGGATGGCCGCGTCAATACGGGCATCGGTTTCAACGACACCACCAGCGACGGCATCCCCGGCAGCGTGTTGGCGCGCAACGTCACGTTGCCCCAGCTCAGCCGCGGCGGCGTGCTTTCGAACGGTGCCGGCATCTTTAAGTTCGCCTTCGACCCAAGCGGCAACCTGGTCCCCTACAACCCGGGCATTCCGTTTATCTCGCGCTTGGTGAATGCCAACGGCACCGGAAGCACCACCTCGCGTTCTTCTGGCGGTGACGGATTCAGCTTTAACGACTTCTCACAGATCACTTCGGATCTCGAGCGCATTAACGCGAACATGTTCTTCACCTATGACCTTACCGACAATATCCGGTTCTTCGCTGAAGGCATGTTCTTCCAAGGCAAGGGCAACGAGCTTGTCCAGCAGCCTACGTTTAACGCGACCCTGTTCGGCGGCGTTTCCAGCGCCCTCACATTCAGCGTCAACGACCCACGCCTGAGCGCGCAAGCCAAGAGCGTGCTGGCAGCAAATGGTTACACGACCACCTTCCAACTCAGCCGTGCAAACGTGGATCTTGCCGACCTTACGGGTAATTCTCGCAATCGGCTCTACCGCGGCGTCGTCGGCTTCGACGGAGACTTCTCGCTGGCCGGACGCGATTACAACTTCGAAGCCTACGTGAACTACGGCCGGAATGACTTCTGGGATTACAACCAGAACATCAACCAGCAAAACTTCGTTAATGCGATCAACAACTGCGGCACGACCGCTATCGTTGGCGGTCTGGCCACAGCCCCGGTCGCCGATGCGAACTGCCGTCCGCTGAGCCTATTTGGTGAAGGTGCGCCTTCCGCCGAAGCACGTGCCTACGTCATCCAACAGACGCTGGCCAAGACTCGCCTCGAGCAGTTCGTCGCCAACGTGAACGTCGGTGGTTCTCCGTTCGACCTGTTTGGTAACCCGGTCTCGTTCAACGCCGGTTACGAACACCATGAAGAAGAGGGCGCTTTCGTTCCTGACTCGTTCTTGCAGGCTGGGCTGGGCCGTTCGGTGGGCATTGCTGCGACCTCTGGCAAATATACACTTAACGAGTTTTTCGGCGAAGTCCTGGCTCCGATCATTACTCCGGACAATGACTTTATCTTCTCAAAACTTGAAGCCTATGGTCGAGTTCGCCACGTGAACAATTCGGTCAATGGCGGCTTCAACGCGTGGTCGGCAGGCGGCAGCTTCGCCCCAATCCGCGATATAGAGTTCCGGGGCAACTATACCCGGTCATTCCGTGCGCCGGCAATCGTTGAACTTTATTCACCGGTCACAAACGTATTCACGACCGTGCCTGATCTTTGTTCGCCAACCAATATTGCGGCTGGCCCGGTTCCAGCAACGCGTACCGCGAACTGCAACGCCTTCCTCGCCAAGTTCCCGACTGCCACGCCGCTCGCCGCGGCTGGTGCGACCATTCCAGGCCTGAACGGAGGCAACCCCAACCTGCGCAATGAAGTGGCTGACAGCTTCAGCTATGGTGTGATCATTCGCCCCCGTTTCGTTCGCAATCTGACGCTGACGGTCGATTACATTAACATCAAAATCAAGGACCCGATCTCGAGCTTGACTGTCGCGACGATCACTCAGTCCTGTTTCGACAATCCGGACTTTAACACTGCCGATCCAGCCAATGGCAACGGCTTCTGCTCGCTGATAAGGCGTGACGCGACAGGTCAGGTTATTTCGGATGCAGCAAACCCGGGCGTTACCTCGGGCTTCGTGAACGGCAAGCAGATCAAGATGGATGGTGTTCAGGCGACGCTTGACTACATCACCGAGCTTAACAGCCTCGGCATGGATGGTTCGTTCGAACTGGGCGGAGACCTTTTCTACCTGCGCAATCGTCTCGTTGACATCACCGGCATCGCGCCAGTCCAGTCGGAAGGCCTCCTTGGCGATCCGAAGTGGCAGGGCCAGATGCGCCTGCGCTACTCGAACAAGGCATGGGGCATTAGCACCAATATCAACTATGTTGGCACGCAAGCCCTTTCCTACACCAACCGCGGTGGCAACCCGAACGACACGCGCGAGTTCGACCATTATGATCCCTACGTGACGGTTGATGCGTCGATCTGGTTCGATACTGCTGACAAGTTCCGCCTAGGTATCGCGGTTACGAACCTGACCAACCGCATTGGGCAGGAATATTTTGGCTACATCATCCCGGGTTCGATCAACGATTCCCTGGGCCGCCGCTTCACCATGTCGGTGCGGAAGCGCTTCTAATCGCATGTCGGATATTGAATGAAAAGGGGAAGGGCGGGATCGAAGTATCCCGCCCTTTCTTTTTGCGCGCGAGCCGGTTCAGGCGAAGAGATCGCGCCCCGAAAGGCCGTCGGTCAGTGATTGCAGTGACTGCCCATCTTGCGCAATCCATGATCTGGCGGCGACAACTTCTTGCCCCAGCCCGCTTGAATCTGCCTTGGCGCGGGCCAGTCTGTCCGCGTTGTCGAAGGCGACATCGGGCCGCTTAGAATAGGTGGCGAATAGCGGCCCGTTGACGACCCGCCCGACCTCGGCAGGGGACACCGGCAGGCCGAAGTGCGCCGCGGCAAGGGCGACAGCGCGCGCGGGTTCGGCAAACAACAGCGCCGCATCGAGCGTAGCGGTCCGCGGCATGGCCTGCGCCAGCGCAAGGAAGCGCTCCGCCTGCCCGCGCCACAAGGCTGCCGCCCGGATGGCGTCGGATGCGCCGGAAGGCAGGGCGATCTCCGCAGCGAAATGGTCGGTAATGCCGCGCAGCCACTGGCGGTGATTGTCGCTGCGCAGGATGGCAGTGAGATAGTCCGAGAGGTTCCAGTAGAGCGCGATGGCCTTGTCCTGCGGGCGGCGCGCGGCAATGTCGGGCAGGAGGAAGTTCACCGGCACGTTGGCTTTCACCACGGTCGCCACGTCAGGATCATAGCGCCGCGCCAGCATAGCGAGGACGAGGTCCAGCGCCACATCATCGGGCGCGAAACCCAGTTGCCGCAGGGCCGCCGGTTCCTTGAGCACCAGCGCATCCGAGAGACCCTCAAGCGCGCGTGCCAGCAGCGTCGAGCCGCAATGGGCGACATGGAAAATCCAGCCCATCGCCGGTTGGCTGTCGCCACACCCGCCAGCCAGCATGGCAAGCGGCACGCGCATCGCACCGTCGCCTGCGGGTGAAATCCGCGCATCGAGGAAGATCGAGCGGCGGTAGGCCGCGCGGTCCATCGGCACGAAGAGCGCTTCGTCGCCCTCGAATGAATGGAGGTAATTGTCCGGTGAGGAAACGAGGTCAGCTAGCGTCATGGCCATGGTACCGCCTATAGCGCGGCCCCGGCACCTCGGCTATCACCCTGCTCATCATGGCCCGCGTCCACTTGCCCTTGCCCCAATTTCCGCTGGTCAGGATCGAAGCCGAGGGCGAGCGGACGATCGATACGCTGGCCCACGGCGAAGTGATCGCGCTCTACAAGGCGCACGGCGCGCTGCTGCTGCGCGGGTTTGACGCCGATCTTGATGCCTTTGCCCGCTTCACCCGCACTCTGTGTCCGACGGCGGTGAAGAACGAATCGCCCGGCCGTGTGACGATCGACACGACAGGCACGATCCAGAGTGTGAACCTGGGCGGCGACGCCTTTCCGCTGCACCCTGAACTCAGCCGCGAGCCATGGAAGCCCGACACCGCGTTCTTCATCTGCATGCAGCCGCCCGCGCAAGGCGGAGAGACCACGGTTTGCGACGGGGTCGCTCTTGCCGCCGCCCTGCCGCCGGAAGTCCAGCGCGGGCTGTCAGGCCGGCGGCTGGTCTATGCCATGCCGACATGGCCGGAGCTAATGCAGTT
The DNA here is from genome assembly GCF_037572715.1 of Novosphingobium aquae. Taxonomy (NCBI): domain Bacteria; kingdom Pseudomonadati; phylum Pseudomonadota; class Alphaproteobacteria; order Sphingomonadales; family Sphingomonadaceae; genus Novosphingobium; species Novosphingobium aquae. The sequence continues at coordinate 85,457 of NZ_JBBHJY010000011.1, forward strand.
CTGGCTCGGCACGCCAAGTCCGAATGACGCGCTGCTCGCCGCGCCTCCGCCCTCTTGCCCCTATGAATTCCGCCGCATGAGCGACGGCTCCATTGCGCGGCTGTTCTCGCGCCCGGCGCTGCACAAGCCGATGTTCACTGACGAGCCGGCCTTCGGCAATTTCCTGCTCTTCGCGCGGTTTTACAACGGGCGCGGCGACTTCCCGCTGCTTGACGATTACACGCCGGTGCCAGAGGACTGGCTGCAGGCGATCAAGGCCCGCGGCGACCGGCTGAGCCATCCGGTCGCGTGGCAGACGGGCGATGTCGTCATGCTCGACAACACGCGCTTCATGCACGGGCGCCGACCGATCGACGATCCCGCCGAGCGGCACATCATCACCTACTTCGGCTATCTGGCCTGCGCCCAGCCTGATCCGGAGGAAGTGCCCGACGCGCCATGGCGGCGGCGCGATTTCGCACCACCCGCCAATCCTCGGGTAGCCTAGCCGACCGTAATCGCCAGTTCGCCGTCACCTTCGTCGATGGTCACCTTCGATCCGTCCGGGATTTCGCCCGCCAGCAGTTTTTCCGCCAGCGGATCCTGCAGGTAACGCTGCACCGCGCGCTTCAATGGCCGCGCACCATAGACCGGATCGTAACCGACCCGGCCCAGCCAGCGCTTCGCCGCATCGCTGAGGTCGATGCTGATCTTGCGATCTTTGAGCAGCTTGGCCACGCGGCCAACCTGAATCTCGACAATCGGAGCCATGTGGTCCTGGCCGAGGCGGTGGAACAGGATGATCTCGTCCAGACGGTTGAGGAATTCGGGGCGGAAATGCCCGCGCACGATTTCCATGACCTGAGGCTCGACAGACTCGACTGACTGCCCGTCCTCGAGATTGGCCAAGTATTGGCTGCCGAGGTTCGAGGTGAGGATGATCAGCGTGTTGGTGAAATCGACCACGCGGCCTTGCCCGTCGGTCAGGCGGCCATCGTCGAGGACTTGCAGCAGCACGTTGAACACGTCGGGGTGCGCCTTTTCGACCTCGTCGAACAGCACGACCTGATAGGGCCGCCGCCGCACGGCTTCGGTGAGGACGCCCCCTTCGTCGTAACCGACATAGCCCGGAGGCGCGCCGATCAGCCGGCTGACCGCGTGCTTTTCCATGAATTCGGACATGTCGATGCGCACCATCGCTGTGTCATCGTCGAACAGGAAGCCGGCGAGCGCCTTGGTCAGTTCGGTCTTGCCGACACCCGTGGGGCCGAGGAACAGGAAGCTGCCCAGCGGCCGGTTCGGGTCCTGCAATCCGGCGCGCGCGCGGCGCACGGCCTTGGACACGGCGATCACCGCGTCCTGCTGGCCGATCACGCGCTTGCCGATGGTCTCTTCCATCTTGAGCAGCTTCTCGCGCTCACCTTGCAGCATCCGGTCGACCGGTACCCCAGTCCAGCGGCTGACGACGGCGGCGATGTCGTCCGCGGTCACTTCCTCGCGCAGCAGGGCATTGCCGGCGCTGCCGTCAGCCAGATCGAGCTGCTTTTCGAGCTCCGGAATGCGGCCATAAGTCAGTTCGCCCGCCCGGGCGAGGTCACCCGCGCGCTGCGCCTGCTCCAATTCAAGCCGCGCGGCTTCAAGCTGCCCCTTGAGCTCGCCTTCCGCTGCGATCTTGTCGCGCTCGTTCTGCCAGCGCGTCGTCAGTTCAGCTGACTGCTGCTCAAGGTTCGCCAACTCCTCACGCAGGGCGGTGAGGCGATCCTTCGATGCCTGATCGTTCTCCTTGGCGAGCGCCAGTTCCTCGATCTTGAGCTGAATGATGCGCCGGTCGAGGACTTCGATTTCCTCGGGCTTGCTTTCCACTTCCATGCGGATGCGGCTGGCGGCCTCATCCATCAGGTCGATCGCCTTATCGGGCAGGAAACGGTCGGCAATGTAGCGGTTTGACAGCGTTGCCGCCGCGACAATTGCGTTGTCAGCAATGCGCACGCCGTGGTGCAGTTCGTAACGGTCCTTGAGCCCGCGCAGAATCGAGATCGTGTCCTCGACCGTGGGTTCACCGACAAACACCGGCTGGAAACGCCGCTGCAGCGCTGGATCCTTCTCTACGTACTTCTGGTATTCATCGAGCGTGGTCGCGCCGATGCAGTGCAGTTCGCCGCGCGCCAGCGCCGGCTTGAGCAGATTTCCCGCGTCCATCGACCCTTCCGACGCGCCCGCGCCGATCAGCGTGTGCATTTCATCGATGAACAGGATGATGTCGCCCTCGGCGCCCTTCACTTCGTCGAGCACGGACTTCAGCCGTTCCTCGAATTCACCACGATACTTGGCACCGGCAATCAGGCTGCCCATGTCGAGCGACATCAGGCGGCGACCTTTCAAGCTGTCGGGCACGTCACCATTGGCGATGCGCAGCGCGAGGCCTTCGGCAATCGCGGTCTTGCCGACGCCGGGTTCGCCGATCAGCGCCGGGTTGTTCTTGGTGCGGCGGGCGAGGATCTGGATAGTACGGCGGATTTCTTCGTCGCGGCCGATGACCGGGTCGAGCTTGCCGTCGCGCGCCGCCTGCGTCAGGTCGCGGGCGAATTTTTCGAGCGCCTGGTAGGTTTCCTCGGCAGATGCGCTGTCAGCCTTCTTACCGCCCCGCAGCGCAGTGATCGCAGCTTCCAGCCCCTGCGGCGTGATGCCTGCAGCTTTCAGCGCCTGCCCCGCCGCCGTTGTGCTCGCCAAAGCGAGGCCGAGTAGCATCCGTTCCACCGTGACATAGGCGTCGCCAGACTTGGTCGCAGCCTGCTCCGCGGCATCGAGCACGCGGACGAGATCGTTGTCGATACCGGGCGTCTGTTGCGCGCCGCCGCCTGTCACGGAGGCGATCTTGCCGAGCGCCTTGTCGACTTCGACCAGCGCCATCGGGGCATTGCCGCCGCTGCGCTGGATCAGGCCCGAGGCCATGCCTTCGCCATCCTCAAGCAACGCCTTGAGCAGGTGCTCGGGCGCGATGCGCTGATGGTTCATGCGGATCGCAACGGTCTGCGCCGACTGGAGAAAGCCCTTGGCGCGGTCGGTAAATTTTTCGAGGTTCATGGGTGTATCAGCCTCCTGTTACACCGCAAGGTAGTGTTGCTAATGGGCAACACAAGGACCTCGATCAAAAAGATGGAAAAAAAGGCGGCCCGGTTTCCCGAGCCGCCCCTTCTAATTTCATGCCGGCAATGCTCGGTGCACGCTGATGACATCCGGCGTGGTGTCGCGCTCACCGGTGACCGTGCCGCCATTGCGAACCGCTCCGGCGGGCAGCAGGCCCGCGCGCGTGCCGGTCCGGACCGCGACACTAGATTGCTGCACCGGATTCGCAAGCCGACGTGCTTAAGCCACGGTTCAGCAGAGCTAAGGCCTTCTGGGTGAAGCAAAGATCGACCGCGATCCTGCTCGCCATGCTGCCCGGCTTGCGGCATGGTCTCGAATCGAAACTGCCGAAGGGGACGGATATGCGACTGATCAGGCTTGCGCTTCTAGCTGGACTGGCAGTGCTGCCTGCCAGTGCCCCGGCGCAAAATGCCGCCCCCTCTCCGCGTTCCGCGCAGGGCGACGTGTCGGTGACGATCTACAACAACAACCTCGCACTGGTCCAGGACGTGCGGCAGGTCTCGCTGCCGAATGGCCGCAGCCGGCAGGAATTCCCTGACGTCTCCGCCATGATCCGCGCCGAAACGGTGACACTGTCGGGCGAAGGCTTTGGCGTGGTTGAGCAGAACTTCGACTATGACCTGCTGACCCCGGCGGCGCTGATGGAAAAGGCCGTGGGGCAGACGATCACGCTGGTCCGCACAAACCCCGCCACCGGCGCGGAAACGCGCGAGCGGGCGCTGGTCATGGCGGCGAACGGCGGCGTCGTGCTCAAGATCGGTGAGCGGATTGAAGTGCTGCGCGACGATGGCCTGCCGGTGCGGGTGATCTTTGACGCCATCCCGCCAAACCTGCGCGCGCGGCCAACGTTGTCGGTGACGATGGACGCCAAGACCACCGGCCCGCGCCCGCTGACACTGTCCTACCTCACCCCCGGCATGGGCTGGAAGGCCGACTACGTCACCTTGTTCGATGAAAAGGCCGGCAAGATCGACGTTCAGGGCTGGGTGACGCTGACCAACAACACTGGCACCACTTTCACCGGTGCCAATGTCCTGATGGTCGCGGGCAGCGTTGGGCAAGTAAACCAGTATGAGGGCTACAATGGCGGCTACGCGCCGCCGCCACCGTCCCGCCCGCGCGGCAATCGTCCCGGCACCGAAAGCGGCGGGCAGCAGCTCGGCGATTTTCACGTCTATCCGATCGCTGGCCGTACCACGATTGCCAATGCCCAGACCAAGCAGGTGAGCTTCCTCGACGTATCGGGCGTGCCGGCGCGCAAAGGCTATGAATATTCCAACAGCTGGATGGGCAACCAGAGCCAGCCGGTCAGCGCCAGTTCGATCCTCAAGTTCTCCAACGCCCGCTCCGGGGGGGTCGGCGCGGCGCTGCCGGCAGGCACGGTGCGCGTTTACATGCGCGATTCGAAGGGGCAGGCGCAGTTCATCGGCGAAAGCGGCATCGGCCACACCCCCGGCGGATCAAACCTTGCACTCCGCACTGGCGAGGCGTTCGACGTCAAGGTCCAGCCGGTCATGGAAATGCGTGAGCAGATCACGCTCGACGAGTGGGAGAAATATGCCCGCTACAAGATCACCTATCCCGATGGCTCGGTGAAGGAAGTCTCCGCCGAACGGCCCAAGACCTATTGGCGCACCCAGATGCGCTACATCGTGACCAATGCGCGCGACGTGCCGGTGACGGTCGATGTCGCGCAAGGCGGACTGAACCAGTGGTGGTGGTGGCGCGATCTGCGGGTGGTGGATGAATCGATCCCCGGCACTCAGGAAAGCGCTGACCGACGGACATGGGAAGTGCCTGTCCCGGCCAATGGCAAGACCGAACTGACGGTTACCTTTCTGACGCCGTGGTGACTGGGTGGTGCGCCGCCTGCTCGCCTTGATTCTCGCCCTGATCGCCAGCCCCGCGCTGGCGCAGATGCCGCTTGTCGTCTCGGCCAAGCCCGACAGCGTGGCAGTCACCATCTACCGCGACCCGCAGCGCGCGGCGGGCAATGCGATCAACAAAGGCAGCCCCGGTGCTTTCGCCCTGATCGCCGAAACCCGCGTGGTCGACCTGCCGCCCGGCGAAGTGGTGATCCGCTTTGAAGGCGTTGCCGGCGGGATCGTGCCGCAATCGGCGATCCTGTTCGGCACCAGCCCGCGCGAAAAGAACCGTGATGCCGCGCTGCTTTCGCAGAAAGGACTGGTCGACAATTTCACCGGGCAGGCCGTAATCCTGCGCCGCACCGATCCGGTCACTGGTGCCGTTACCGAGGAGCGCGCCACCGTGCGCTCCGCTGCCCAGCGGCTGGTGGTGACCACCGCCAAGGGCTCCGAAGCGGTCTATTGCAGCGGACTCAACCAAACGCTGATCTATCCCGGCGCCCCGGCCGACCTTTCCGCCAAGCCGGTCCTGACCATGACCACCAAGGATCAGCCGGGCGGCAAGGCGACGGTGACGCTCGCCTATATCGCCACCGGGTTTGACTGGGACGCGAGCTATGTCGCGGTGCTCAGTCCCGACGGGCAATCTATGTCGCTGCTGTCCTGGCTGACCATGGCCAGCGCCGATGAAACCAGCTTTGTCGATGCCACGACCAGCGCCGTGGCGGGCGAGATCAACCGATCCTACGAAACCCACGACGATACCGGCCAGCGCGCCAAGGACGAAGCCCGCTGGCTCAACAAGTGGGCGAACTGCTGGCCCGCGGGCCGCACGCACGAGATCCCGCTTTCCGAAGGCCCGATGCCGCCACCACCGCCGCCACCTCCGCCGATGGCTATGGCGATGTCTGCCATGTCCGACGACATCATCGTCACGGCCCGCCGCCGCGAGGAAAAGGCGATGGATTTGCCCATCGCAGTAACCGCCGTTTCGGAAGCGCTGGGCGATCTGAAGCTCTATCGCATTCCGATCCCGGTAACCGTGGCTTCGAACGCGCAGAAGCAGGTGGCCTTCCTCAATGCCCCCAAGGTCAAGGGCGATCTGGTCTATCGCAGCCGTGTCTATGGTCAGGCGGACGACCCGCAAATGCTGTTCCGCTTCCAGAACCGCAAAACCGAGGGGTTAGGCGATCCGCTGCCCGCCGGGCAGGTCGTGGTCTATCAGGATGGCGAACTGGGCCGGCAGGTCGTTGGCGAGACCTCCACCCGCAACAAGGCGGTGGGCGAAGAAGTCGAATTCGAATTCGGTGAACCCACCGGCTTCACCGTGCGCAGCGAAGAGGAAGCGCGGGTCAAGGGCAAGCCTGCCGCGGTCACCACTGTGGTGCGCAATGCCAACCCGTTTGCAGTGCGCTTTGAACTGGAATTCGCAGCCGGGGATGACCGGATCTACAAGGGTCTGCCCGGCAAGATGATCAGGAAGCCCGGCAAGCAGATCTGGGCGATGACGCTGGCTCCCGGCAGCGAAACCCGGCTGCGCTGGACGGTGGCGGAGGCGAAGGCGTTGAAGTAAGCCGTCGTCCCGGATTTGATCCGGGATCGCTGGAGCTATTGCGAGAACCTCTCGCCATGAGGCCAGCGATCCCGGGGCACGCCCGGGATGACGTGTGGCTCAATTCCCTAGCACGCCCTTCAGCAGCCCGCCGGCCTTGCCCAGCGGATCGGAGCGCAAACGGCCTTCCTCGCCGGCGATATACTTGTAGATCCCGTTCAGCGCCTGATCGGTCACCGAACCCGCCAGCTTGTCCCGCGTGAGGCCAGCGGCGCGCACCAGCGAATTGGTCTTGCCCAGCTGGTCCAGCGCTCCGAATGCGCCGACCCGCACCAGCGCGGCATCGATCAGCGGACGGAACTTGCCCCGCAGCACATCGCCCGAGCTGCGGCGCAGGTATTGGGTCGCGCCGTCGTTCTGGCCGACGATGCCTGGCACGTCGGTCAGCTTGAGCTGGTCAATCGCCGCGCGAAATACCGGCTTGGCTTCCTTGGCTGCCAAGCCCGCCGCATCGTTGAGCTTACGCGTGATTCCGTCCGTCAGCCCCAGCTTGTCCGCCCCGCCGAGCAGCTTGCCGATTGTCCCGCCCGCGCCGCCGACCAGCGGCAGCATGATGCGGATCGCGCTGTCGTTGTAAAAGCCCCCCGGCACCGAAAGCTTGTCGAGCGAGGAATCGCTTGCCTTGGCAAGCAGCGAGGTCAGCCCCGAGCCAAGGCCCAGCCCGCCCAGCACTTGCGCCCGCGCCGCGACGGGCAGGATCAGCGCGCCCATACCCATCAAGGCGATCATGTGGCGGCGGTCAGTGAAGTGGCGGTTTTCCATTCAAATGCTCCCGGTTCCCTGGCGCGTAACGTTTCATACCGGAGCCGCCAATTCAACCGCGTGTTTCATGACGTTACATCCGGCGCGCGAGCGGCAAAGTCGTTAGGCGGCGCAGTTATGCTGCTTGTCGAAAAGGGCTGACATATCTGCTGGCCCTTGGCCGGTCACTCGGTAAGGTGCAGGCTTGATATTCCCGCATTTCCCGGAGAGCCCATGCGCCGTCTGCCCGTTCGTTCGCTCATTATCCCCTCTCTGCTCGCCCTCGCGCTGTCCGCCTGCTCTGGCCAGACGCAGCGCCCGGCCTCCGTCTCCGATGCCGCACCGGCCGCCGCCGCCCCCGCCCAGCCCCAGCCCGCGGCGCTCGCCGATCTCGTCAAGGCGGTCGACATTCCCTACGAGGAATTCACCCTGTCCAACGGCCTGCGGGTGCTGATCAACACCGATCGCAAGGCCCCCATCGTTGGCGTCACCACCTATTACCGCGTCGGCTCCAAGCACGAACCCAAGGGCAAGACCGGCTTTGCCCACCTCTATGAGCACATCTTCTTTGGCGGGTCGGAGAACGTAGCCAATTTCGACGAGCCGCTTGAAGCTGCGGGCTCGACCTCAACCAATGGCTCCACCTGGTTTGATCGCACCAACTATGTCGAAACTGTGCCCACCGGCGCGCTCGACCTCGCGTTGTTCATGGAAAGCGACCGCATGGGCCACCTGCTCGGCGCGGTTACGCAGGACAAGCTCGATAAGCAGCGCGGCGTGGTGCAGAACGAAAAGCGCCAGAACGACAACCGGCCCTATGGCTTGTCGAACTATGTCACGCAGGACGTGCTGCTGCCCATCGGCCATCCCTATCGCCACTCGACCATCGGTTCGATGGCCGATCTTGATGCCGCGACGCTGGGTGATGTACGCCAGTGGTTCAAGGACAACTATGCCCCCAACAACGTCGTGCTGGCGCTGTCGGGCGACATCGACGCGAAGACCGCGCGCCCGCTCATCGAGAAGTATTTCGGCGCGATCCCGCGCGGCCCCGAAGCGCCGCGTGTGCAAGCCGGCCCGGTCACGCTCGCCGCCCCGGTAGTGCGCGATATGGCCGATCAGGTGCCGACCTTGCGGCTCACCCGCAACTGGACCGGCCCTGGCCTCAATGACGCGGACGCGACCGCGCTGGTCGTTGGGCTCGACATTCTTGGCGGGCTATCGAGCTCGCGGCTCGACAATGCGCTGGTGCGCGGCAGCCAGCAGGCGGTGTCGGTTTCGGCCAGCACGCAGCTTCACGAACAGCTCAGCTTCATCGAGGCGCAGATGGACGTGAAGCCCGGCGTCGACCGCGCCGTGGCCGAAAAGGCGTTCGACGATGTCATCGCCAGGTTCATCGCCGAAGGCCCGACCGAAGACGAGGTGCGCCGTTCGGCCACCCGCACCGTCAGCGGCCAGATTGGTGCGCTTGAGCAGGTTGGCGGGTTCGGCGGCAAGGGTTCGACGCTGGCGGAAGGCGCGCTCTATTCGAACGATCCGGAGCAGTACAAGAAGGACTTTGCTGCGCTCGCCGCGCTGACTCCGGAAAAGGTCCGCGCCGCCGTTGCCAAGTGGATGGGGCGCCCGTCTGCAGCGATCAATGTCGTGCCCGGCACCCGCACCGAAAAGGGCGACACCATGGGCGGCTGGGGCGACGAGGCGACCAGCCCGGCGCGCGCCAAGGATCCCAAGGTGGCGGTTCCGGCCATCGCCAAATCCGCCCCGCGCGCCACGCCGCCTGTGGCCCCGGTGGGTGAACTTGCCTTCCCGGCAATCGAGCGCAGCACGCTGTCGAACGGCATCCCGGTAACTCTGGCGCGCCGCACGGCGGTGCCCAAGGTCGTCGTGGCACTCAATATCGACGCTGGTACCAGCGCTGATGTCCTCGACACGCCGGGCACGCAGCAGTTGATGCTCTCGCTGCTCGATGAAGGCACCCGCACCCGCAGTTCGGTGCAGATTGCCGAAGAGCAGGAGCGGCTGGGCGCGACGATTTCCGCCGGTGCCGCGCTCGATTCATCGTCGGTCATGCTCGACGCGCTCAGCGCCAACCTCGCCCCCTCACTGGCGCTGATGGCCGATGTGGCGCTGGACCCAGCCTTCGATCCGGGCGAAGTCAGCCGCGTCCGCACGCAGCAACTGTCGCGCCTCGCGCAGGTCAAGGCCAACCCCGCCGCGCTGGCCTCGCGCAGCCTCTCGCCGATCCTGTTCGGCCCCGGCCATCCCTATGGTCTGCCGGGTGACGGACTGGGTGAAACCGAGACGCTGGCCGCGCTGACCTCGGCTGCTCTTTCGGCGGCCCATGCCAAGTGGTTCCGCCCCGACCTCGCCAAGATCACCGTGGTCGGCGACGTGACAATGGCGCAATTGAAGCCGCTGCTCGAAAAAGCGTTCTCCGGCTGGCGCGTGCCTGCCAGCGCCGCCCCGGCCAAGCCGCTCAAGGCCGCTGTCGCTGCTCCAAACCCGCGCATCGTACTGATCGACCGGCCCAATTCACCGCAATCGGTCATCGTTGCCGGCCGCGTGCTGGCGCTCACTGGCCGCGATCAGGACAAGGAAGCGCTGGACCTCGCCAATGAGGTTCTCGGCAACGGATTCCTCAGCCGCCTCAACCTAGACCTGCGTGAAGACAAGGGTTGGTCCTATGGCGTGCGTTCGGGCGTGTCGGCCCCCGTCGGTCCGCGCAGCTTCACCATTTCAGCACCGGTGCAGTCCGACCGCACCGGCGATTCGATTCGCTTGCTGCTGGATAACATCAAGGCCTTCCCGGCGACGAAACCCGTCAATTCGGTCGAATACAACCGCGTCACCGACGGAAATATTCGCGGGCTGCCAAACCGTTTCCAGACCAACGGACAAGTGCTCGGCGCGATAATGGCAAACGACCGGCTGGGCCGCCCGGATGACTATTACGTCACCCTGCCCGGCCGCTACCGCGCCATTGACGCTACGGCACTCAACATGGCGGCCATGACCTATCTTCAGGCCGAGGGGCTGGTCTTCGTCGTTGTCGGGGATCGCAAGGTGGTCGAGCCGCAGCTCAAGGGCCTCGGCCTGCCGGTCGAGGTCCGCGCCGCCGCCGCTTCGGGCAATTGACAGCGGGCCTGCAAACGCGTTGAAACGCGCCACAAACCTGTTTGAGGAGACCTGAAATGTCAGTTGCCGGAACCTACAACGTCAATGTGAAGACCCCGATGGGCGATCAGGGCGGCACCTTCACCGTCGTCGTCGCTGGCGATGCCTTTACCGGATCGCTCGCCGGCGGCATGGGCGCGATGGACGTCAACAACGGCAAGGTCGAAGGCAACACGCTGACTTGGTCAATGGACATGAAGGTGCCGATGCCGATGACGCTGGATTGCACCGCGACCGTTGATGGCGACACGATCACGGGCGACGTCAAGGCAGGCGCATTTGGCTCGATGCCGCTGAGCGGCAGCCGCGCTGGCTGAACCCAGCCACATTGCTGAAATCGGGAACCCGGGGCACCGCAAGTGCTCCGGGTTTTCATTATGGACCGGCCTTCTTTTAGGGAAGCACAGCTTCCAGCGCGTCGGCCAGCGCCATGGGCTGCGACAGGTAGGGGCTGTGATCGGCCTCCAACGTGATGACCGCCGCGCCCGGACACAGAGCCTGCATATTGCGCTGGCTGGATATCGGGATCGTCCGGTCCAGTGTGCATTCGATGTAGATGCGCGGCACGGAGCCCCAGCGTTCCGGCGTGACCGGTACCGGCGTGGAGCGCACGCCGTGCGGCTCGATGGTGAGCTTGGGCAAGGCCTGTTCGACTAGCTCCGGCGGGCTGGCCTGAGCAAAAACCGCCCCCGCCCGCGTGGGATCGACGATGGTCCCCGCGCCGTCCTCGACCGAAATGATGATCGCATCAAAGTCCAGGTTTGGCCCTTCAAGCGCCTTGAATTCGGCCCGGCTCATGCCAGCAGGAAGCATCATCGCGCAGATATAGACGAGGCCGTCCATCGCCTGCGGGTCAATCTCGGCAGCGGTGGAGATCACCAGCCCGCCCCGGCTGTGCCCGGCAAGGATGACCGGAGCGCCGCCGACTTTCTCCCGCATCGCGCGGCAGCGACCGGCGGCGAACTGGCCCCAGCCGTCCAGTGTCACTGCCTCAAGCTCATCCTTGGTGCCGCCCATACCGGGCAAAGTCGGCGCATCAACTTCATGCCCACGCGCGCGCAGTTCCTTGGCCAGCAGGTCAAAGCACCAGCCGCCGTGCCACGAACCGTGGATCAGGATGAAGCCCGCCATCAGGCCAGACCCAGCAGTTTTGCCGCATTGTCCTTCATGATGCCGGGCATAACCTCGTCCTTGAAGCCCACTGTCCTGGCTGCTTCTATCCACTTGTCGGGATGGATCAGCGGGAAATCGCTGCCGAACAGCATTTTCTTTTTCAGCTGCGTGTTGGCGTACTGGATGATCTGCGGCTGGAAGTATTTCGGCGACCAGCCCGACAGGTCGATAAACACGTTCTCCTTGTGCAGCGCTATCGACAGGCTTTCATCGACCCACGGCCATGACGGGTGGGCGAGCACGATCTTCATGTCGGGGAAATCGACCGCGACATCATCGACCAGCATCGGCTGGCCCCATTTCAGCCGCACCCCGCCGCCGCCGCGCATTCCCGTGCCCATGCCCGAATGGCCGGTGTGGAAGATCGCCGGCAGCCGGTGCTCGGCGATGACTTCGTAGATCGGGTAGCCGACGCGGTCGGCGGGGTCGCAGTCCTGCATGATGTGATGGAACTTGAAGCCCTGCACACCGTAATTCTCGATCAGGTCCCGCGCCTCACGCGCGCCGAGCTTGCCCTTGCGCGGGTCGATCGAGGCGAAGGGTATGCAGATGTCGGCGTTCTGCGAGGCGAATTCGGCAATTTCGTAGTTCGAGACGCGTTTGGCGCCCAGCCCGCTCTCGCAATCAACGGTGAACAGGCAGAAGGCGATGTTCTGTTCGCGATACAGCTGCGCAATCTCGGGCATCTTGGGCCGTTCGCGCGGGGCCTTGAAATAGGCGCTGGCGGCGTCGAAGAACTTGCCCATCACCGGGTCTTCGGGATCATGGCACGAGACTTCGGCATGGACGTGCATGTCGATGGCACGGATCTTGGACAGGTCGATGGTCACGCGGAATTCCTTGCTAGCCCCCAGGCTCTTACTTCTCGCCCAGCGCCTTGTCTTCATTGGCGCGGAGAATCAGGTACTGGCGGATCGCCTCGATGTCGGCAGGTTTGAGCGCCGATTTGAACGAGACCATGCCATTGCCGCCGCCCTTGGGCGAGAGCGCGCCGTCATGGACGATCGCCTGCATCGTCTTCGGATTGCCGAGCACCGCTGAACGGCGAAGGTCCGGATTGAGCCCGCCCGCCACCGCCGCATCACCGTGGCAGGCGGTGCAATAGCGGGCATAGAACCCGGCCCCGAGTGCAGCCTGCTCCTTGGTCCCGGTGAAGGCCGGAGGGTCGAGCGGCAGCTTGCTGAGCGGCACGGGCGCCGGCAATTGCCCCTTGGCACCCAGCTTGAACACCAACAGCCGGCTGATGTTGCGCGTGGCCCCGCTCTTGTGCGCCAGCACGCCGGAGAACTGGTCCCACAGCCCGCCCCAGCCGACGAGGATCGCGACATATTGCTCGCCATCGATGGCGTAGGACATCGGCGCGGCAATCGCGCCTGTTTGCACCGGGAAGGACCAGAGCTTGCGGCCCTTGTCCGCTGCATAGGCACTGAAACTCCCCGCCGCGTCGCCCTGGAACACCAGGTTGCCCGCTGTCGCCAGGGTGCCGCCGTTGAACGGGCCGGCGTGCGGCACGGACCACGCCGCCTTCTGCGTCTTCGGATCCCACGCGAGCAGGGCTCCGGTCGTCGCGGCCATGGCCCCGGCGCGGACCTGCGGCACGGCGGGCATGGCCACAGCGGCGGAATCGAGGCCAAGCTGAAAGCCGATCTCGCTCGGCTTCCAGCCCTGCGCTGCAAGATAGGGAAATGCGGCGATGTTGGCGGGAATGTACACCAGCCCGGTGGCCGGACTGTAGCTCATCGGCTGCCACGAATGGGCGCCGGCGACGCCCGGCATGCCAATGAAGGGCTTGCCGGTCTTTTCATAACGCGCCTCGGGATTGATCACAGGGCGGCCGGTCTTGGCATCGATCCCGGTGGTCCAGTTCTGCGGCGAGAAAGCGCCGGCGGAAAGGAACTCGCCCGTCGCCGCGTCGAGCACGTAGAAATAGCCATTCTTCGGCGCGTGCAGCGCGACATGGCGCAGCTTGCCGCCGATCTCGATGTCGGCCAGCGTGATCTGGGCGTTGCTGTCGTAGTCCCACCGGTCCTCGGGCGTTTCCTGGAAGTGCCAGACGTATTCGCCAGTATCCGCGCGCACCGCGACGACTGACGAGGTGTAGAGCGAATCCCCCTGTCGTCCCGCCGCAGCCGGGTTCCACGGCTCTGCATTGCCGGTGCCGAACAGCACTAGGCCGGTCTTGGCATCGTAAGTGATCGAATCCCACACCGTGCCGCCGCCGCCGAGTTCCCACCACTTGCCGGCCCAGGTCTTTTCGGCCTTTTCCAGCGCCGCGCTTTCCTGTCCATCGGCGGGATTTCCCGGCACGGTATGGAAGCGCCAGACCTGCTCGCCCGTCCGGTGATCGTAAGCCGCGAGGAAGCCGCGCGCCTTGTATTCCGCTCCCCCGCTGCCGATCAGCACCAGCCCGTTCGCGATGCGCGGCGCGCCGGTGATCGTGTAATCCTGCTGGTTCGGCACGACGAGCGCTGACCACATCAGCGCGCCGTTCGATTGCTTGAGCGAGATCAGCCGGCCATCGAGCGTGGCAAGATAGACGGACGTGCCATAGAGCGCGACACCCCGGTTCACCGCATCACAGCAGGCGCGCACCAGCGTGTCGCGCGGCACCTTGGGATCGTAGCTCCACTTCAGCCGCCCGGTCTTCGCGTCATAGGCCTTGAGGATCGACCATGCGGTGGTGACGTAGAGCGTGCCGTCATGCATCAGCGGCGTAGCTTCCTGTCCGCGCGCGGTTTCCATTTCTGCGGCCCAGGCGAGCCCGAGCTGGCCCACATTGCCGTCGTTGATCACCTTCAAACGCGAGAAACGCTGCTCCGAAGGGTCGCGGCCATAGGACAGCCATTCGCCCTCGGGCGGATTGACCAGCATGGCATCGGTCACGCCTTCAGTCGCCGGACCGCTGGCGCGCGGCGTGCAGGAGGCGAGCAGGACTGCGCCGAGCATTACGGCGGTGCGGGCGAACAAACGCATCATGCTGGCAAACTCCCTCCCGAACCGCCGCATGATAGCAGCATTGCAGCGGCGCGGCGATGGTCTGAGCGAACCGCCCGGCACTTTCCCACACCGGCAAGCCGGCCCTCCCCGTCGCGCACCGCAGAGGCGAATTTGTCGGTCGGCCCTTGCCAGCCGCTCTGCGCCGCGCGAAGTCTGCGCCGCCTGCACAGCGATGCCGGCGGGAGAATACCATTGGCCAAGCCCGAAGACGCGTGCACCTTTCCGCAACTGATCCGCGCGGCTGCGGAAACCTATCGCGATACCGTGGCGGTGCGGGCCGATGGCGATGACGGGCAGCCGGAGGAAATCACTTTCGCCGCGCTCGAACAGCAGTCCGCTGACCTCGCGCGCGGACTGCTGGCGCGGGGAGTGGGCAAGGGATCGCGGGTCGGCTTCATATACGGCAACGGACCCGGCTTCGCGCTGATGCTGGCGGCCACGGCGCGCATCGGCGCAGTCGCCGTGCCGATCTCGACCATGATCCGCGCGGGCGAACTGGTGCGCGTGCTGCGCCAGTCGGACGTGGGCGGGCTGATCGTGCAGCGCCGTTTCATGGGTTATGACTATGCCAAGCGACTGGCCGAAGCACAGCCTGCGCTGGATCAACCGGGCAGCGGGCCGCTTGCGCTGGCGGAGGTTCCGTATCTGCGCTGGGCGGCATCGACCGGCGATGGCCTGCCCGCGCAGATGATCGATCTGAGCGTCATCACCGGCGATGCGGACTTGGTGAGCGAGGACGTGCTCCTCTCGGTAGAATCCGAAGTCCACCCTGCCGACCAGATGGTGGAGATCTACACCTCAGGATCGATGGCCCTGCCCAAGGGCGTGCGGCACAATCACGGCCCGGTGCTGTTCCGTACTGCCTACCTGCGCGGCATGTTGAACATCGAACAGGGCAAGGACGTCACCGCGCAATTGCCGATGTTCTGGATCGGCGGCCTGATGATGTACCTGATGCCCGCGCTGCAGGCCGGAGCGACATGCGTCTGCCCGGGCAAGACACTCAACAACAGCCGAGTGGCGATGGGATCGGTGCTGACCGAGACCGACCTCGCCATGCTGTCGCGCCAGCCAAAGCCGTGGTGGGGCCTCGGCATGAGCGAGACGCTCGGTCCCTATTCCTACGCCGGAGACGAATTCCGCGCCGCCGGACGACCGCTCTGTGCGCCGCTCGATCACTTCGCTGATGGCTATGACATCCGCATCGCTGACGAGAACAACCAGCCGGTGCCTGACGGCGGCATGGGCGAAATGCAGGTGCGCGGCTATCCGGTGACGCCCGGGCTGCACAAGATCGAGCGCGACGCCTATTTCACCCCCGACGGCTACTACCGCACCGGCGACATGTGCGAGGTCGAAGGCAATCGCATCCACTTCGTCGGACGCGACGGCGACATGATCAAGACCGCCGGATCGAACGTCTCTCCCGCCGAGGTCGAGATGGAACTGATGGCGCTGGAAGGCATCGAGGCGGCTTACGTGTTCGGCGTGCCTGACCATGATCGCGGGCAGATAGTTGTCGCGGCGGTGATCGCGGCGGAAGGGCATTCACCCGACTTCGCGGCGGTCGAGGCCGAGATGCGCCGCAAGCTGTCCGGCTACAAGGTGCCGCGCCGCTGGGTGCCGATCACCCGCGCCGAGGTGCCGCTGCTCCATTCGAACAAGGTCGCGCGGCGCGAGCTGGCCGAACTGGTCAAGGCGCGGTTGGCCGCAACCTGACCGACCTTACCGACCTTACCGACCTTACCGACCTTACCAGCTCCACATCGTCCCGTCTTCGAGCCGCGCAACCGGCAGGTAAGCGGGCTTATAGGGATACTTAGCCGCCAGTTTCTCGTCGATGTCGACGCCGTGGCCGGGGGTTTCGCCGCAGAACAGCTCGCCCGCCTCGAAGTGGTAATCGTGCGGGAAAACCGCGTCGGTTTCGGGCGTGTGGCGCATGTATTCCTGAATGCCGAAATTGGGCACCCACGTATCAAAGTGCAGCGCGCAGCCCATGGTGACGGGCGACAGGTCAGTCGCGCCGTGGCTGCCGGTGCGGATCTGGTACATGGCTGCCAGATCGGCGATCCGCCGCAAGTGCGTGATCCCGCCTGCGCCGACGACGGTGCAGCGGATGTAGTCGATCAGCTGGTTCTGGATCAGGTCCTTGGCGTCCCAGATCGTATTGAAAATCTCGCCCACGGCGAGCGGGGTTACCGTGTGCTGGCGGACTAGCTTGAAGGCTTCCTGGTTCTCCGCCGGGGTGCAATCCTCCAGCCAGAACAGCTGGTAGGGCTCGAGCATCTTGCCGAGGTTAGCCGCTTCCTGCGGAGTATAGCGGTGGTGGCCATCGTGCAGCAGGTGATGGTCGAAGCCGTAAGTTTCGCGCAGCTTTTCGAACAGCTTGGGAACATAGTTCAGCGCCTTGCGCGTGTCCCAGCCGGTGACCGAGGGCAGACTGGCATCGGCCGGTTCGTAATAGAGCTTGCCGCGTCCGACCCCGTAGGCGTCCTTGATTCCGGGCACGCCGGTCTGCGCGCGGATCGCCTTGTAGCCCATGTCGATATACTGGCCCACGGCATCGACCGTCTCGGCAATGTCGCTGCCGTTGGCGTGGCCGTAGACCATCACGCCGTCGCGGCTGCGCCCGCCGAGCAACTGGTATAGCGGCATGCCCGCCATCTTCGCCTTGATGTCCCACAGCGCCATGTCGACCGCCGCGATCGCCCGCATTGTCACCGGGCCGCGCCGCCAGTAGGCGCCCTTGTAAAGGTATTGCCACACGTCCTCGATCCGGCGCGGATCCATGCCGATCAGGCAGGAGATCACGTGCTCCTCAAGATAGGCAACCACCGACAGTTCGCGGCCGTTGAGCGTGCCATCACCAATGCCGTAGACGCCCTGATCGGTCTCGATCTTGAGCGTGACGAAATTGCGTCCCGGGCAGGTCACGATGACCCGTGCTGCTGTAATCTTCATCGCGTCCCTTGCCCCTCAATCTGGTAAGACCAATTGGCGCGACCATGGGATTCTGTCAAGCATCGAGGCTGCAACGCACCTGCGAATGTGATGCTGCCCACTTGACGCAGATCCCCTCAACCTTTTATGATCCATAATGTATCATAAATTCGGAGAGACGCCTGTGACCCTTGAAAATCGCGATTACTTCACCGACTATGCCATCGCGAAGGATCCCTATCCCTTTTTCGAGGCGGTGCGCGCGCATGGTCCCGTGTGGCAGCCGGAAGGGCGCGATTACCTGATCGTCACGGGCTTCGACGAAACGGTCGAGGTGCTGAACAACCACCACGATTTCTCAGCCATCATCGGGCTGGCCGGTGCCGCCGCGCCGCTGCCGTTCGAACCGCAGGGTTCCGACATCACCGCCCAGATCGAGGAGAACCGCTCGAAGTTCCTCGGCGGCGATCAGGTCGTGATGCTTGACGATGAACCGCATACCAAGCTGCGTTCGCTGATGAATCGCCTGTTCACGCCTTCGCGGCTCAAGGCGAACGAGCTCTTCATGGATGCCTATGCGGACGAGATGGCCCGCAAAGTCGTGGCCAAGGGCGAATGCGACCTGATCAGCGAGATTGCCACGCCTTTCGTCACCATGGTCATCGCCGACCTGCTGGGCGTGCCTGAGGAAGACCGCCAGCACTTCATGGATCTGATCGATGCCTCGCCGGCGCCGGGCAACCTCGATTCCAGCCTCAATACGCATGAAGGCGACACCCATCCGATGGTGGCGATGACCGGCTATTTCTATCGCTACATCAGCGAACGGCAGGCCGCCCCGCGCGACGATATCCTGACCGAGCTTTCGCAGGCCGAATATGCTGATGGCACCCGCCCATCGATGATGGACCTGATGACGCTGGGCGTGTTCATGTATGGCGCAGGGCAGGACACCAGCGCCAAGCTGCTCGGCAATTCAATGCGCTACATCATCGACGTCCCCGGCCTGCAGGACCAGCTTCGCGCCGCCCCCTCGCTGGTCCCTGCGATGCTGGAGGAGACACTGCGGCTGGAAGGATCGACCAAGCAACTCTCTCGCCTTGCCCGTCGCGACACCAAAATCGGCGACCTGCCGGTCAAGGCCGGGACCAAGGTGCTAATGGGCCTTTCGGGCGGCAACCGCGACCCGCGCCGCTGGGAGAATCCAGAGGAATTCCGGCTCAACCGCCCGAAGATCAAGGAACACATCGCTTTCGGCCGGGGCAAGCACGTCTGCGCCGGGGCTCCGCTCGCCCGCGCCGAAGTTCGCATCATCCTCGAGAAGTTCCTCGCGATGACATCGAACATCGATCTTGATGAAGACGTCCACGGCCCGCGCGACAACCGCGACTTCGATTTCGAGCCAAGCTTCATCATCCGCGGCTTGTCCGAGCTGCGAGTGAAGTTCACACCCGCGCCGGGCTTTCTTATTTAGGCTGGCGCAGAACGGGCTTGAAACAGTCCCGCCGCTTGGGCCAAGGCGGGGGTGACTCAGGACGAGGATCCCCGCGATGGCCGAAGCGATTTACGCCGTTTCCGCACGATGGGCCGCCAAGGCGCCCGCCAACCGGCGGCAGTAGGCATTGGAACTGACCCCGCAGCGACTTGGCTGGACCGACCAGCTGCTTGCCCAGCTGCTTATGCCGGTGGGCACGATGGTCCTGACCCCCAGCCTGACCTCCGGGCTGACCCAGCGCGCCGGAGATCCGGCGGGCGTGTTCTGGGGCGTGGGTGACCGGGGCCCGAATATCAAGCCAGCCGATGCCGTGCGGCGCTATGGCCTTGCCCACCTCGCGCCGCTGGCCGAGGTAGAGGGCGCAAAGATCATGCCGCTGCCCGGTGCCGGCCCAGCAATCGCGCGGTTCCGGCTGGTGGGTGACAGGGTCGAACTCGAAGCCATCCTGCCCCTGCGCGCACCCGATGGCACACCGCTGTCCGGCCTTGCGCCGCCGACACTGGCCGGCATGGAGACCGAGCCGGTCTTCGCCATCGATGGCAAGGCGTTTGTCCCGACGGCGAACGGCGTCGACACCGAAGGTATTGCCGCACTGCCCGATGGCCGCTTCTGGATCGCCGAGGAATACGGCCCCTCACTCCTGCTGGTCGGCGCGGACGGTGTGGTCCAGAAGCGGATCGTCCCCCAGGGGGCGGGGCACCTGTTCGCAGGGGTATCGATTCCGGCCGAAGAAGGCCTTCCCGCGATCAGCCTTGCCCGCAAACTGAACCGGGGAATCGAAGCGCTCGCCCTGTCGTGCGCTGGTGCAACCCTTTACGCAGCCTTTCAGAGCCCGCTGGCTCACCCCGACCGGGCAGCCCACGAAAATGGCGACACGGTCCGCATCTGGGCGCTCGATCCCGAGACGGCAGAATTTCGCGCCGAATATATCTATCCGTTGGACGCCCCGCTGGCGTTCGTGCGGGACTGCGCCGCCGGCCCTGTAGCGAAGAGCGATGTGAAGGTCAGCGAACTCGCCAGCCTGCAGGATGGCAGCTTGCTGGTGCTGGAGCGGGTCACGCTGTCCACCCACATCTACCGCGTCAGGCCCGGCGACACGGCGAGCACGCCCGCGGAGTTGCTCGATCCGGACCATCGCCCCACGCTGGAGCAATTGGGCCAGACTGGCCGCGCACCAGTGATGGCCAAGCAACTGGTCCTGTCGAGCGATGAACACACCGAGGTCTGCGGTGACATGGAAGGTATGCTGGTCCTTGGCGACGGCAGCCTGCTCCTCGCCAATGACAGCGACTACGGCATCGAAGGTGCGGAAACCCAGTTCTGGAAATTCGCCCTGCATCACGGGTGACGATGAGGTCGGTGGTGGTGGTGGTGGTGGTGGTGGGTCTGATCGTTCCGGTGATGGAAAGTTCACCCCTGTCCTCTTGCGAATCGACCATGACCGCGAAAAAATTGATCTTACCATCCACCACGGTCGACCGCTTGGCCGGTCACCCTAGCCGCAAGGGCTTGCGCCGCCCCTCAAATCACAGGCGTGTCAGAAAGCGGTCGCAAATCCGTTATCTCGACGACCCATAACTGTCCCCGTCGAGTCACTGAAACAATCTAGTGCCCCCGCATCATCTATTGACCAGGGGGTTACAGAATGTCCAAATTTTCAGCCGTTGCGCGCCTGCGCCTTGCTTTTCTGGCGAGCGCCACCTTGCTTTGGCCTGCCGCGCAGGCTCAGGCTGCGGATGTCGGTGCAGAGGAAGTGGCGGAAGCCGCGCCGGAAATCATCGTTACCGGGGCCCGCCCGATCGCCGAATCCGAAGCGGCTGCGCTTGAGGTCCAGAAGAATTCGGATTCGCTGGTTTCTGTGGCGGCATCGGACTCGGTAGGCCGCCTGCCCGACCAGAACATCGCCCAAGCCACAGGCCGCCTGCCGGGCGTCGCGGTTGAACGCGATCAGGGGCAGGCGCGCTATATCAGCCTGCGCGGCGCGCCGAATTACTGGACCACGCTGAGCTTCGACGGGATCAACATCGTCAGCCCCGAAGGCCGCGACGCACGGTTCGATTCGGTGCCGTCAGCCATTGCCGGAAAAATCATCGTCTCGAAAGCAGTCACCCCGGAAATGCCGGGCGAGACGGTTTCGGGCAACGTCAATGTCATCACTCGTTCCGCCTTCGACTATTCGGGCCTTCACTTTGCCGGCAAATTGGGCGCGGGGTTTGCCGAACTGGGCAGCCAGAAGGATTATGAAGCCTCCGCCATCATCTCCGACCGGTTTCAGCTGGGCGGCGGCGAGATCGGCGTTCTGCTTTCGGGCAGCTATTACCAGCGCGGCATGATTACCGACAACTTCGAGCATGACTGGGAGCGTGTCTCGCAAGATCAGCGCCCCGGCAATGACACCCGTTTCTGGGCGCAGGAAACCGAGAACAAGCTCTATCGCCTGACCCGCCGCAATTGGTCCGCATCAGGCCGGATTGACTGGAAACCCGACGCCGACAACACGATCTCGCTGCGGTCGGTCTACACGATCTTCACCGACGACGAAGCGCGCGACAACTATCGCTTCGATCTCGATGATCGGCAGTCCGATCAGGTGGCCAACACTGCTGCCTGCACCATTGCCGCCAACTCCACGCCGGCGAACACCGGCTATGCCGATGTCTGCATCGGCAACACGCCGCTGGCCGGCACGATCTACGGCATCGACATCCGCCAGCGATCGACACTGCGCGCATTTCGCCAGTCGATCTTCACCAACACGCTCGAAGGCACGCACACCATCGGCGACAGCTGGAAGCTGAACTGGCTGGGCAATTACACCGAATCGCAGGACGACCGCTCGGTCATCGGCGAGGCAAACTGGGACAGCCCGTCGACCCGCACGCTGCGCCCGACGGTGAGCTATGACTTCACCGACCCCAACCGCGCGCGCCTGCTGCTGTTCACCACGCTGCAGCTTTCCAGCCCGACACGGTATCAGGCCGGCACGCCGGTGACGGCGATCGACAGCTTCACCAAGCCGCTGTCGCAGCTAACCATCCTCGATGCGGTCGATACGACCAAGGCCTACACCGGCAAGCTCTCGCTGGCGCATGAAGGCTCCATGCTGGGCGGCGAAGCGACGATCAAGCTGGGCTTTCAGTTCGACCAGCGCACCAAGGTGGTCGATGAATCGCAGATCCTGCTTAACACCGCAGGCCAGTTCACCGCAATCGGCATTCCGACCGATTACAACCAGTTCAGCCTTGATCAGGCGTTCCTCGGCAAGATCCCGATGGGCTATACCTTCCGCTATTTCGACACCGACAAGATGCGGCAGTATTCGGATTCTGCCCAGGCCAACTTCACTTTCACGCCCAACACCGCCAACATCTATGACGTGCGCGAGCAGGTCTATGCCGGCTATGTCATGGGCACGGTGAAATACGGCTGGGGCTCGATCCTGGGCGGCGTTCGCGTCGAGCATGTCAAGAACCGGGGCATTGCCACGGCGACTGTCGGTACCGCGACCGGTCTGGTCACGGCCGAGAGCGATCAGACGCTCGCTTTCCCCAGCCTGCACGTCAACGTCAATGTCGACGATACCAAGAAGTTGCGCCTGTCGTTCAACAGCGGTGCGGCGCGGGCCGATTATGACCAGATGCGCCCCAACGTGGTGGTCAACGATACCAACCAGACGATTTCGGGCGGCAACCCGGGCGTCAAGCCCGAGCGGGCCTACGGCGTCGATGCCTATTTCGAATGGTATGTCCGCCCGCAGGGCTACCTGATGGCCGGCGTGTTCTACAAGAAGGTCGAGGACGTACTATACCGCCAGACGCGCACCTTCGGTTCATCGGCGCTCGACAGCAATGGCATCGACCGTTCGGGCTATGCCTATTCAGGCATCACCAACGGCGGTTCGGGCCGCATTTTCGGCTTCGAAGTCGCCGCGCAGCTCCAGCTTGAGCCATGGACCGAAAGTCTGGGCCTGCCCGACTGGATGGGCGGCTTCGGCATCAGCGCCAATGCCACGGTGAATGAGAGCGAAGTGACCAAGCCGGCGCTGGGTGCGATCCCGGCGCGCAAGGTGCGGCTGCCCGGCACCTCCGACCTCGTCTACAATGTCGGCGCCTATTACGAGAAATATGGCCTGTCACTGCGCCTGCAATACCAGCGCCGCAGCACCTGGTTGGATGGCATTGCCGACGATCTGACCGACGGCGGCGATACCTATTGGGCTGCGGATGATGAGCTCGATTTCTCGGCCCGCTATGCGATCACCAAGAATTTCGAGATCTATTTCGATGCCACGAACCTGCTCAACAAGCCGGGCCGTCGCTATTCCGAACCGGGCAACCTGCTGACCGCGACAGGCGCGCCAACCCCGTTCACCAACAACCAGACGATCGAATGGGAACGCTTTGGCCGCCGCTATTCGGGCGGCATCCGGGTCAACTTCTGATGCCGCGCAACTGGCTGGCATTCCCTGCACTGGCGCTCTGCCTGGCGGGGGGTGCCGCGCAGGCGCAAACCGTCTCTGTCACCGCACGCGGGGAGACCGCGCCCGTGGGGACGGCAAACGATGATGCTGCGGACGATCCGGCGGTCTGGCGCAATGCGGCAAGGCCATCGCAGAGCCTGATCGTCGCAACCGACAAGAAGGCAGGACTCTATGTCTATGGCTTTGACGGCAAGGTGCGCAGCTTCATCCCCGCCGGCCGGGTCAACAATGTCGCGCTAGTCGATCTCGGGCGCAGCGGCGTTATCGTCGTGGCGAGCGACCGTAACAATGTGGCTGCGGCCCGCCTGCAACTCTACCGCCTCGACACGCGCCGCGCGCTGCTGGTGCCGCTGGGCGATGTCGATGGCGGCGCTGGAGAGGCTTACGGAGTCTGCCTGCTGCGCCGCGGGCGCGGCTTCGATGCGTTCTCGGTGCTGAAGGACGGTAGCATCGTCCACACATGGATCACATTGACGAACGGCAAGCTGCAAGCGCGCTGGCTCCGCACCCTCAAGCTCGCCACCCAGACAGAAGGCTGCGTGGTCGATCCCCGCAGCGCCATGCTTTATGTCGGTGAGGAAGATCGCGGTATCTGGGCCTTCGATGCGCGTGAATCCGGAAGCAACAAAGGCCGGCTCGTCGGCCCCGTCGATGGGCAGCACCTCGTCGCCGATGTCGAGGGCCTCGCGCTCTGGCCGCAAGGCAAGCGCGGCGGCTGGCTGGTGGCATCGAGCCAGGGTGACAATGCCTACGCGCTTTACCGCCTGCCCGGGATGGAGCCGGCAGGGCGTTTCCGCATCGCTGCCGGAATGTTCGGTGCCACCGAAGAAACCGATGGCATCGAACTGGCCAAAGGCAGTTTCGGGCGGCACTATCCCGGCGGATTGTTCATCGCGCAGGACGGCCACAACGCGCCGGCCGCGCAAAATTTCAAGCTGGTATCATGGCGCGACGTGATGAAGCAGCTGAAGTACGGGCAGAAGGCGAAACCTCGATGATTCTCGACCGGCGTACGTTTGCGGCCTCTGCAGCAGTCATCACTGCTTTCGGTGGATGCGCGCGACTAGCGCGTACTCAGGAAAGCGGTTCCGATCACAGCGAAGCTCCCGGTTATGGCCCGCTGCGCCGCGATCCCGAAGGCCTGTTCGACCTACCTGAAGGCTTCTCCTATTCGGTACTGTCGCGCGCGGGTGACCGCATGGACGACGGGTTCTTCACTCCGGACAAGTTCGACGGCATGGGCTGCCTGCAACTGGGCGGCGGGCGGATCGCGCTGGTGCGCAACCACGAACTGGGCTTTGCCGACCATCATCTGGGCCCAGCGCGCGATGACGCGGCCCTGCAGGCGCGTCTCGCGGCGGCGGCCCATTTCGACAAGGGCGCGAATGGCCGGGTCCTGCCGGGCGGAACGTCGACTCTGGTCCTGGACTCCAAGACGCCGACTGTCGTGTCGCAGCACCTCTCGCTCGCCGGCACCTCGACCAATTGCGCCGGGGGAGCAACGCCGTGGGGGACCTGGCTGACCTGCGAGGAAACGCTGGTTTCCGCGCCCAACACCGGGCAGAGCCATGGCTGGATCTTCGAAGTTCCTGCCGGCGCAAAGGGCCTTGTTGCGGCGCAGCCGTTGAAAGCCATGGGTCGGTTCCGCCACGAAGCCGCAGCGGTCGATCCCGCCACCGGCATCGTCTATCTGACCGAGGACATGCCGGACGGCCTGTTCTATCGCTTCATCCCCATGGTGCGCGGGCAGCTGGCCAAGGGCGGAAAATTACAGGCACTCGCCTTTGTCGATGGCGGCACGGACAGCCGTAACTGGTTATCGGCAGACATGGTGGCCGGCCAGTCACGCAAGGCGCGCTGGATCGATCTCGACAATGTCGAAAGCCCGGCGGACGATCTACGGCTGCGGGGTCTGGCTGCCGGCGGCGTCCAGTTCGCCCGCGGCGAAGGCATTCATCTGGGCTGGACGCGCGATCGCCGGCGGCAGATGTTCTTCACCTGCACCTCGGGTGGTGCGGGCCAATGCGGCCAGATCATGCGCTATGAACCCTCGCGCTTCGAAGGCACCGCGCGTGAGGGAGACGAACCCGGACGGCTCGACCTCTTCGTGGAATCCACCGACCCGTTGGTCATGGACTATGCCGACAACATTACCGTCGCCCCCTGGGGGCACCTCATCGTCTGCGAGGACCGGGCCGGCAGCAAGATCAATCATCTGCGCGGTGTCACGCCAGAGGGGAAGGTCTATGCTCTGGCGCGGCTCAATGCCGATACGGAGCTTGCCGGAGCCTGTTTCTCCCCAGATGGCACGACGCTGTTCGTCAATGTCTACAAGCCGGGGCGGACGCTGGCGATCACCGGACCATGGCGCAAATTCGTCACGTGATAGCGACACTGATTGCGACGGGGCGCCACTGATCGGCGCACTGCCGCGCTTGCCATCCAGTTGATCAAGCCGGCCGACAAGGGCAGCCCTTCGGTGCTGCAGATTGTTGGTGCGGTTTGTTCGGCCGGTTTAGAAGCCGCGGGCAAACTCAAACCGGTCTGCGGTTTCGGCCTTTTCGGTTTGTACAGCTCCGCCGATGCGATCTTATCGTAATGACATGATCAACCGGTCAGGCACGCTGCTTGCGGTGATCACGGCAGGACCTTGGCAATCCGCCCAGGTACATGCTGCGTTGCGAGCTGAAGTCAGATCAGGGAATTCCAGCGCCCGGCACAGCCACGTCCATGACCAACAGGGCGGCGCTTGGATCTTGCGCAATCTGTGCGGGATCGTGTGAAGCGGATGTGCAGATGAACAGATGGCGGCGTTCGGGCCCGCCCAGCATCACCGCATAGGCATGGATTTCGAGCGCGATGCGGTCAGTCACTTCGCCACCTTGGCGCACGCGAAGCAGGCTGGGCTGCCCGGCCGGGTTGGCCAGCCATACCGCGCCTTCCGCATCGAGGCAGATACCGTCGGGCTGCACAGATTGATCGAACTGCGCGAAGACCCGCCGGTCGGTCAGGCTCCCCTCTTCAGCGATCGTATAGGCCGTCAGCCGGTGGGCATTGGTCTCGGCAACGATCAGGGTCTTGCCGTCCGGAGTGATCACCATGCCGTTAGGGAAGGACAGTCCGCTGGCCACCTTGTGCACGGTGCCATCGGGATCGATCCGCGCAATCACGCAGCTGTTGACCGGCGCGGCTGCCAGGTCCCAGAAGTTGTAGCCGATATCCCCGACATAGATCCGTCCGCGCGCATCGACCACGCCGTCGCTCAGGCAGAACACGGCAGTATCCCTCAGATCGGCATGGAGGCGCAGGTCCGCGCCGTCCCAATGCATGACCTGCAGGTTGAGCGCATCGCCCACCAGCACGGATCCATCGGGCAGAAAACCAAAGCCATTAGGCTTGAACGGCAACGCGACAATCGTTTCGAGGGCTCCCGACAGGTCGACCGCCTTGATCGCCGAATCGTGGATGTCGAGGAACCACAGGCGGTTCTTGTGCCACCGCGGACTCTCGGTGAAGCGAAGCCCGCGGCCTGTTTCGACGAGAACGTCTGGTCTTGGCGATGCCGTGGTCTGCATCTCGCTCACTTGGTAAGAATGTGGATGGCGACCGCCGCTTCCTCGATTCCGATCATGCCGCCGCCGTTTTCCTGGATGGCGTTGCGCGCGCCTTCGACCTGGCGCTCGCCGGCTTCGCCGCGCAGCTGCGTGACCAGTTCATAGAGCTGGCCGATGCCGGTTGCGCCTAGCGGATGCCCCTTGGATTCGAGCCCGCCCGAAGGATTGACCGGCAAGCGCCCGCCAATGGTGAATTCACCGCGCTCGACCGCCGGGCCGCCCTGGCCATGTTCGACGAAGCCGAGGTTTTCGACCTGGATGATCTCGCCCATGGCGGCAGCATCGTGGACTTCGGCAACGTGCATGTCCTGCGGGCCGAGTCCGGCGATCTCGTAAGCCTGATTGGCAGCGAGGCGGGCGAGGTTGCGTTCGGGCTGGTCGATCGTGCGGCTCGTGGCAGAACGGATCACGCTTGCCGCCACCTTGATGCAGCGGCTGCGGTCCGCGCCGATGCGCTTCAGGCCCTCCTCGGTGCAGACGATGGCGGCGGCCGAGCCGTCGGACACCGGCGCGCACATTGGCAGGGTCAGCGGATAGGTGATCGGCGGAGCGGCCAGCACGTCGTCGATCGAGAAGGGCTTGCGGAACTGCGACCAGGGGTTGTGAACCGAGTGGCCGTGGTTCTTGGCCGATACCGCCGCGATCTGGCGTTGGGTGGTGCCGTGCTTCTTCATGTGATTGCGGCACAGCGCGGCGTAGATCGACATGAACTTGCTGTAGGGCTTGTCCGATTCCGAGCCTTCCGGCGGCGTGATGCCATCGCCCATGGTGACCAACCGGGCATAGTTCTCGTCAGCGCGGCCAACGTCCCAGCCAGCTTCCATCAGCTTGAGGACCATCAGCTTGTCGGCGACGTTCATCTTTTCCGCGCCGATGGCCAGCGCCACGTCGGTGGTGCCGGCCTTCAGGCTCTGCACCGCAAGGTTGAAGG
Source organism: Novosphingobium aquae (assembly GCF_037572715.1). Taxonomy (NCBI): domain Bacteria; kingdom Pseudomonadati; phylum Pseudomonadota; class Alphaproteobacteria; order Sphingomonadales; family Sphingomonadaceae; genus Novosphingobium; species Novosphingobium aquae. Next base: position 113,605 of record NZ_JBBHJY010000011.1, read on the forward strand.
CCGAGCTGCCTGCCGCGCAGCCGTTATCGACGTTGTAGACCGGCACGCCTTCCACCCCGAGACGGCTCAGCACCACTTGTCCGGGGATGGCAAACTGCCCTTGCAGCGGACCATTGGTGATCCCGGCATAGAAGGCTGCGCCAATGTCACCGACGGCGCAGCCGGCATCCTTCAGCGCCCCGTCCAATGCTTCGCGCGCGAGGTCTTCGAGGCTGCGTTCCAGATGACGCCCGAACACAGTCATGGCGATGCCGGCGATGTAGATGTCGGTCATGGGAATATCCTTGCAAAAATCAGATTTTAGTGGAGCGTCCGGCCCAGTAGGTGGCGCGCAGGTCTTTCTTGAGCACCTTGCCGACCGGGCTGCGCGGCAGACGATCGATGAAATCGACGGACTTGGGCGCCATCACGCTGCCCAGCTTGTCCTTGCACAGGGCGATAATGTCCTCGACACTTGCCGATTGCCCGGGGTTCAGCTCGACCACGGCCTTGACCGCCTCGCCCCATTTCGCATCGGGGACGCCGATCACCGCGCAGTCCTGCACCGCCGGATGGCTCCAGATCACTTGTTCGACTTCGCTGGGATAGACGTTGAAGCCGCCGGTGATGATCATGTCCTTCTTGCGGTCGGTAATGTGGACATAGCCTTCGGCATCGATGTGGCCGATGTCGCCGGTATGCAGCCAGCCATCTACGATGGTCTCGGCGGTCTTGTCCGGGGCCTTGTAATAGCCCTTCATGATGAGATCGCCGCGCACGCAGATCTCGCCTGTTTCGCCGCGCGGGAGAGGGCAGTTGGCGTCATCCATAATCTTGACCCGGACCAGCGGGTTGGGCCGTCCGACCGAGGACAGGCGCTCGTCTGATGCAAGCTGCCCGCCTATCAGGTGCTCGTCGGGGCGCAGGTTGCAGATGGTGCCCATGGCCTCGCTCTGGCCATAGCCGCCGGCAAGGACCGGGCCCCAAAGCGCGATAGCCTTCTTCAGCTTGTCGACCGACATCGGTGCCGCGCCGTAAAGCAGGTAGCGCACGGATGAGAAATCGACCTTCTCGATCCCCGGCGCTTCGAGCAGCGCATAGATCACGGTCGGCGGCAGGAAGAATTCGGTGACGCGGTGGCGGACGATGGCCTGGATCAGCAGCGCCGGTTCGGGCTTCGACAGGACCACAACCGTCCCGCCCTGCGCCGTGCAGGGCAAGGAGAGCAGACCCGCCGTATGGGTCATCGGTGCGGCGGCAAGGTTCACCGGCAGGCTGCCATCGCGATAGGTGCAGGTCAGCATGACATGGACGAATGAGGTCTGCGCCGCGCGGTGGGTGTTCATCACCCCCTTGGGCGCGCCCGTGGTGCCGCCGGTGGGCATGATAACGAACACGTCGTCCATGTCATAGGCGACATCGGGCTTGGCCGCGGGCTGACCGCCGCACCAGCTTTCCAGCGACGGTGCATCGGCCGTGTCGCTGTCGATGCAGACCCAGTGTCGCACCTTGGGCAGGCTGGGACGGATCTCGGCGATGATATCGGCGAAGGCCTGCTGGAAGAACAGCACCTCGCAATCGAAGGCATCGAGGAGGAAGCGGTTGTCCTCCGCCGCATTGCGCGCATTGATTGGGATCCAGGTCATGTTCGCCCGCCACAGGCCCAGCGAACAGGCCCATGCGGTGACATCGTTGCCCGACCAGACGGCCCCCTTGGTTTCCTTTGGCAGGCCGAGCGCCAGCAAGGCATGGGCGACCCGGCACGACAGGGTGCCAACCTCGTCAAACGAGAAGTGGCGGTCGTCCTGGATATAGGCGGTCGCCGAGCCGCCAATGTCCCAGCCGCGATCAAAGAAGTCGATTATCGCCATGTCTTGTGCTCCGGGTTCAATAGGCGGCCAGATCGCGCGCAAAGGCGACCGGGCCTTTCCATGTGCGCGTGACGGCAGCCCGCGCCGCCTTCATCCGCGCCGGCGCGACGCCGATATGGGTCAACACCATGCGCTTGACCCCGGCCGCCTGCGCAAGCCTGCCGGCGTCCACGGGGCTGAGGTGATGCTCCGCGAAATGCGCGCGGGCGGCAGCGAAAAAGGCTGGCGGGGCGTTGGGGCGGCTCGCCCGGAGGGTGGCCACCGCGCCGTCGAGATCGAGGATCGAGCTGACCAGAATGTCCGCCCCCCGCGCCAGCTGCGTAACCTTGTCGCTTGGGCCGCTGTCACCGGTGAGCACGACGCTGCGCCCAGGCAGTTCGAAACGCAGCGAGAGCGACTGCGCCTGAACTGGATCAGGCGCCGACTTGCCAGACAGGTAATGGCTGTTGGCGACAGCGCGAACGGCCACGCCTTCCACGGTCAGCTGATCGCCATCGCCGAATTCGACCACCCGCACCCCGTCTGCCGGGTTGCGAAAGGGAGCACCCGGCAGGGCCGGGCTGGTGAGGATCAGGGGCTCCATTGCCGCCACCATGCCATCGACCATGCGCCGGGTGCCCGGCGGGCCATAGATCGTCACGGGCGGATCGATCAGCTGATAGCGGCGGGCAAGCAAGGCGAAGAGACCGCCGACATGATCGGCATGGATATGGGTGATGACGATGCTGCGCAGCTTCACCGGATCGGCTCCGGCCTGGGCGAGCTGATCAGTTACCCCGTCACCCGCATCGACCAGCACCATACCGCCCTGCCAGCGCAGCAGCGTGGCTGGCTGGGCGCGCTGCGCATTGGCCATCGGCCCGGCCATCGTGCCAAGCGTCACGACTTGCGGCGTTTCGGAGGAAGCCGCCGCCGCCGAGACGGGAACCAGAAGGGTCCCGGCGGCGAGGATGAGGCCGATGCCGCGCAGCCCTGAAGCCCTTGTCTGCATGGTCCCGATCCTCGCCGTTTTCACGGTCAGAACCCGAAGCGTATCGTCGCCCCGACCTGGCGCGGCGCGCCGAGGTAGCTCTGATATCCTGATGTCGTACCGAACAGGCTGAGCACGCCCGACTGGGTGACGATGGTCTTGTCGAACAGGTTGCTCGCCCAGATCGAGACGTCGACCCCGCTGTCCAGCCGCAGGCCGAGCCGAGCGTTGACCAGGGCATAAGCGGCCTGCACATGGCGTGGATCAAGGCTCGCGCTGTTGACGTTGGACTTGCCCTGCCAGTTGAGATCGGCGCGCGCGTAGACTTCGCCAAGCGCGGTCTGGCGCTCATATTGCAGCGCGCCGGTCATCCGCCACTTGGGCGCCAGCGGCAGCTGGTTGCCCGAAAGGTCGCAGCTGGTGAAGGTTCCGGTCGGCGTCGGATTGGCATTCGGCGCACGTCCGAACCAGCAGGCTCCGCCGGTATACTTGCGGAACTTGGCATCGATATAGGCCGCGCCAAGGTTCATCGTCAGGCCCGAGCCGAGCTTGAACGTGCCCTCGAACTCCGCGCCGTTGACCCGGACCCGTTCCGCATTGTTGACGAGGTACTGGAGGCCGACGAAGCCGGCGTTCTGGTAATTGGTATAGTCCGAAGTGAACAGGCTGACGGCAAGCCGTGCGCGGCGATCGGCGAGATCAAACTTTGCGCCCACTTCCCAATTGTCCACGGTCTCGCTGCCAAAGCCGCGCTGGGCCGGAACCGCGCTGCCGAAACCGATGTTATGGCCGCCCGACTTGCTGCCGCGCGCGAAGCTTGCATAGATCAGAGTGTCGTCGTTAGGCGTGAAGTTGCCGGTGACGTTCCACGTGACGGAATCGTCCTTGATCGTCGGCAGCGCACCATTGATCGGCACGCCGGCGGGGATGGTTGCCGCAGGCACAAGGCTTGCGGTGAGGAGGTTGACCCCTGCCAGCGGGTGACCGGCGGGCAGGTTCGGGTTGGGCGTGAAGGTTGCGCGGTTGTTGATCGAGGCCTTCTTGGTCTCGGTCTGCCAGCGCAGGCCGCCGGTCAGCGCGAACTGGTCGCTAACCCGGAAGGTCGCCTGACCGAACAGCGCGAAATATTCCGAACTCGCGCGTGAATCGAGGTAGCCCTTGTCTCCGGCCTGTCCGTAGACAACCTGGGACGGCAAGGTGGGCGACAGCGCGAACAGGGCCGCGGCGGGCTGCATCTCGAACATGGCCGTGCGGCCGCGATCGCCGCGTTCGAACTTGGTGTCGAGGTAATAGCCACCGACCAGCCATTCAAAGGTGCCGCCCGAGGGCGAGACCAGGCGCAGCTCCTGCGAGAAAGACTCGCCCGCCTGGGTGTCGCGGAAGGTGACCAGCGGCAGGCTGACCTGATCGATATCGGTCGCCAGAAGTTCGCTCTTGTACTGCGACCATGCGGTGATCGAGGTGAGCGTTACGCCGCCAAGCTTGGCATTGAAGGTTCCCGACAGCATGTCCGAGCTGCTGCTCGAGCGGTTGGGATCGGTGGTGCAGATCACGCGGTTGCTGGGGTTGTTGTCAGGGCAGGCGGTTACGCCGAACAATGTGTTCAGCGCGGCATTGTTGTCGAGCAGGAAGCTGGGTTCGGGAGCAACGCCGCGATAGAGATCGGGGTTGGTGCCATTGCTTTCCAGAATCTCGCTGCGCGCGCCGGTGAGGTTGAACGTCACGTCTTCGGACAAGTCGAACTCGATCTGGCCGCGCACCGAATAGCGCTTCATCTCGTTGGCATGTTCGGCATTCGGGGCGAGATTGCGGAAGCTGGGTCCGGCATTGAACCAGACTCCGGTCAGGCGGGCGCGGACGCTGTCGCTGATCGGTCCGGTCACCGAACCGGCAAGGCGATAGGCCCAGGCACTGCGGCCACCGTCGATGTTGGACACGGTGCCTTCAAATTTCGCGCCAAAGGTGCTGGCCGGACCCGCCGAGATGACGCTGATCACGCCCGCCGTCGCATTCTTGCCGTGCAATGTGGATTGCGGCCCCTTGAGCACTTCGACCCGGGCGATATCGACCAGATCGTCCACGCCAAGGCCGCTGCGCGGCATGTAGACGCCGTCGATGAACAGCGCGACGCTGGGCTCGAACGTCGGAATGTTCGGATCGGTGCCGAGCCCGCGGATGCGGTAGCTCTGCGCCAGCGGCTGGTTGTTCTGCACCAGAGCGAGCGAGGGTACGAGCGCGGCGACTCCTTCGATGCCGGCGGCTCCCGCATCGCGCAGGGTATCGCCAGAGACGGCGGAAATCGACATCGGCACGTCCTGCAGCGATTGCTCGCGCTTCTGTGCGGTGACGACAATCTCCTCGAGCCCGCCGTAATCAGCGGGGGCTTCCTGCGCCCAGGCAGACGCCGGGACCAGAGCTGCAGCCATCGCGAGACCGCTGGCACGAACGAAGTTCAAATGACCATTTGCCATAGATACACCTCCCCTGCCTCGCCATCGTGGGCGAGTGATTTTCTTCAACACGTACTTGTATTTAATAGATTAAATCATGGATCGGCCCCGACGGAGCCTGTCAGGTCACGCAAGATCAGCCGCGTGACGTTCAGCAGCATTTCGCGGAAGTCAGCGCGGGAGAACTGCTTTGTCTCCAGTCGCTGTTCAGCATGGATGCCAACCATCATCGAAAGGATCGAGGCCGCCGCAGTGGCTGCCCGGTGCTCATCGGCACCGGTCTCTCGCACCAGTTCCGCCGCGATTACTTCACGGACATGGGCATGGAACGATGAATAGACCGGCTGAACCGCAGAACTCTCACCGAACTCGATCAGCATCCGGGCGAAGAAATCTGCCGTCGGCGAATTGTCGAAGGCCCGGTCCAGCCGGCGCACCAGTTCGACCGTGCCCGAGTTTTCGGCGGGCACAAGATTCTGCTTGGCCTGCTCCAGCGCGCCTTCGAGGCAGGCTTCCAGCAGGCCGGACTTGGTCTTGAAATGGAAGAAGACAGTGGCCTGGCCATATCCGGCGTGCTCGGCGATCTGTTCGGTCGTCGTGCGGGCAAAGCCCTGGCTGCCAAAGATCAGCGTGGCCGAATCGAGGATCTTCCGCCGGGCCTCGGCAGAGTTCTTCGATACACCTTTGGTCCGCGGCTTTGCAGCGGCAGGTGCGGATTCGTGTTTGGCAGCCTTTCCCATTTCCCATTGATGCCATAGCCGCGAACGCTGATCAAGAAATTAATTGAGTGGTGACTCAATTAATGCTCTAATCAGTCTAACGAACCCGGTACACCACACCAGAAACCCAAGGATTCCCGCCAATGCGCCTTATCGATCTGACCGTGCTGCTTGATCCGGCAAACCGCGAAAAGCTGCCGCCCGCACTGGCTCATGCAGCAGGCGTGGTGGCGCCAAAGATCACCTATCTCAATCCCGCCGAATCGGCAGGCAAGGACGAATTCTGTGCCAGCCTGGGCTGTGCGCATGAGGATCTGCCGGATGGCGAAGGCTGGGGCAGCGAGCATCTCACCGACTTCAGCTCGCACTGCGGCACCCATGTCGATGCCCCGCTGCACAGCGGTTCGCGCTGCGCCGGCGAACCCGCGCGCACGATCAGCGACATCGCCCTCGACGAGCTTTATCGTCCCGGCATGGTGCTTGATGTTCGGCCCTGGGCCAAGGGCGGCGAAATCATCACGGTCGAAATGCTCGACCGCGCCATCGCCGCGACCGGCAGGCCGGTTAAACAGGGTGATGCCCTGCTGATCCGTACCGGTCAGGAACGCTTCACCATGGACGATGCCGAATTCTACAACCAACCCGGCATGTCGCGCGAAGGCACGCTCTATCTGACCGGGCTAGGCGCAACGATCCTCGGCACCGATGCCGTTGGCTGGGACCTGCCCTTTCGCGTAATGAACGCGAAGTTCCGGGAAAGCGGGGACAAGCAGGTCCTGTGGGACGGCCACAAGGCCATCACCAGCCGCGAGGCCTTCATCGTCCAGCAGCTGACGAACCTCGGTGCGCTGCCGCTGGCCGGCTTCCACGTCGGCTTCTTTCCAATGAAGCTGGCCCTCTGCAGCGCGGCACCAGCGCGTGTCGTGGCCTTTGTGAGCTAAGCTGTCTGCTCATGAATTTTACCAGGAGATGGGAAAGGGCTGCGACATAGCTGGAACCCAGGCCGACCTTGTCCACTCCGCCGTTAGACCAGGAATGTCTTTGAACATGTCGCGGCACCCCCGGTGTAGTTACGCCCATCGATGTCGATAGCCAGCGTCGAGCCGGCGCGCATCGTCACGCGATCGGTGACCGACATGGTGCCGATCGTATCGCCCGGAGCAAGGGTGCCGCCGCTATTCCCCTGCACGTCGAGCAAGGACAGTGAACCCGCCACGTTCAGCGTGCCGCCATTGACTGCGACCGACCCGTTGATCGTGTTCACGGATGACAGAATCGCCGAACCCAGGCCAATCTTGGTGATGCCCCCGGCGCCGCTGAAGGCCCCGCTGAACAGCACGTTGCAGCCATTGGTGTCGATCGTGCCGCCAGCAGCCTGAACGGTGACGGCATTGGTCACCGCATTGGCCGTATCAGCCTGCAAGGTGCCGCCGACGAAGTTCGGGTTAACCAGCTGACCGGCAGGGGCCGTCGTGGTGTAGAACGGCTGCGCGGTATCAATATCCGGAGTGCCGCTGATCGGCAGCAGGATACTCGCGCCGCGAACAACGCCCGTGGCCGGATCGAAAGAAACGCCGACATTCGGCACAGGATTGGAATTGCCGAAGCCGTCGAGATAGACGCAGCCCCCATGGCCGCCGTAGAGACAGTCAATCGCAACGAATTCCATCTTGATGTCGTTGCCGGCGATGGTGTCGATATCCTCGACCTTCCAGTCGGTCGCCACCCAGCCGTTCACGTCTCGGAACAGCCCGGTGGCGTTATGCGCGGTAAAGGCGCTGTAGGCGATGTTGGTGAGGACGGTATTGGTCGTCAGGTCAGTGACCTTGATGACAAACGAAGTGCTGTCTTCAGCGCCGTGCGACGGTTCGGGCACCGCGTTCCACGCAAAGTAGAGCTTCGCGGCGTTGTAGCTGGTAACGATCTGCGAGGCTGCGTTGATGTCGTTGCCGCCGCCCGAGTTATTAAGTTTCAGCGCGTAATTGCCCTGGAACACAACAGGGGCGCCGGTTATCGCGTCGGTACCGCCAGCCGTGGCGATCGTGGCGATCGTGGCCGGGCTCTAATACTGCGACTGCGGCGGCGGCCAGCCGCTCGACCAGATAACGCCGTTAAGCGTCCAGCCATTGGCATTGCCGGTTTCAAAGCCCGGATTGGTCACCGTCTGGCCAAGCGCCGGCGTCGCAATGGACGTGGCCAGCAGCCCCGCCACGAATGCGCCGCGCCGCATGGCACCGCGCGCTTAATTCGAATTGATCCCCATGAAAAATCTCCGCACTGATAACCCGGAACACTCTGCATCCCGTAGTTAGGATGCCCGGGCTGCCTGCGAATTAATTGTATGCCTTTGCCCCTAATCAATTTCGTCATGAGCATAAAAGGACTTGTCATATTTATGGCGACCCGGGCTATATTTATGAGCCGTTATAATACTTTCATGACAGCGATCAGACCAACTTGACCGGGCAAGAGCCGCGAATCAGACCGGTACGGCGATGTGCTTCCTGCCGAAAACCGATTGCCAGCCCTCAATTTCTTCGACCACGGCGGCGTCTACAGCGCGGGCGATTTCTGCCACTTGAGAATAGCCGAGCAGGTCATCCGGCGCGCCAAGCAACTGGCCCATGCGCTGGTCGAACGCGTTGAGCTTGGTTGCCGCGACGTGCGAAATTGCGGCGAAGCGTTCGAAGTCCCCGAAATACCGCATCCCCGCAATCGCCGCGCCAAATGTAGGGCACATCACGCCGAAGAAGGTAAACAGGCTGGCCGAACCTGCCGACCACGAAAGCGGCACCAACCCGGCCATTCCTGCCGCTTTCATCGCCAGCCATATCGCCACAAGGCAGAACGCAGCGATGAACAGCCAGGCTGACAGCCTATCGAGCCGGTGGTGCACCTTGTGCAGCCGTCGCGCCTTCGCGACATGATAATCGCGTTGGGACCGCACGTGATGATCGCGCAGAGCGGTCAGGCCTTCGCGCAAATAGGCCCGGTCAATGGCGAGCCGCGGCAGCCCAGCCTCGCGCAGGCCGTGACGAGCATAATATTCCGGCCAGCTGGTATCGCTCCCCTTGGGCCAGCGACCAGCCGGGCGCGCTACGCCGAGCAATTGCAGCATAGGCGCATGGCGGAAATATTCAGCGACGCGGCGCGTCTCGAACCAACGCTTGTGCCAGCTCGCGCGCCGCCCACGCCAGATGATCAGCAGGATCAGGCTGAGCAGCAGGAATTCAGCCAGCGCGAAGAACACCTTCGCCTGTTCAAGGTGGAGTGGCTGGTAAGCCAGCCCTGCCGCGACGGCGAGCGCCGAGAGCAAGAAATTGGCCATCATTCCGCCGCGATAGAAATCCGAAACGCGCGCCGAAATGCCATCCGACCAGGCAAACCGGCGCAGGGTGCCGCGCTCGATCTTGTCAGCGAATTCCGGGTCGGCCGAGGCCATGGACCGCGCCGCCGCCATGGTTGCCGCACCGCTGCCGCCAGAGATCTGGTCCGGCGTTTCGTAGCGGCGGGTGAGCGAACGCAGGGGCCGCCCCTCACCTCCGAAGAATGTCTCGATGCGGCGGTAAAGCGTCCAGAACCGGTGGCTGTGCGGGTGCCATGCCTCGCGCGCCAGCGCCTCGGCACCGCGCTTGAACGCCCCGCCCTCGCCTGGGCGCAGCGCCAGATGGACGAGCGCCGCCAGATCCGCGTCACGCGAGACCTGCCGGGGCCGCGAATCGAGCAGATCCTCGACCGTCTGGAGCACGCACCAGTCATCGGGGCGTGCCGGATCGATCCAGATCACCGGGGTGGCGGCGTCAAGAGAAGCGGCGATCGTGTGTCCCGTCCCGCCGGTCAGGCAATTCGAGCCGCCGTCCCAAACCGCAATGATCAGGTCCGACTGTTCGATCATCACCCGCCCGGCGAGCGCAACGCGGACCGAGCATTCACCGTTCCACACCTGCGCGCGCGCACGGTCTGCCGGATGATCGAGGTGATCGAGGAACAGCGCGGCCATCGCCTCGTCGCGGTCGGCCAGTTCGAACAGCCGAGCACCGGCATAGGCCTTGCGGATGAGTTCAGCGCGCTGACCGACCGCTGAATCGCCCGGCATTTCCCCTGTGAGCAGGGCGCGTGCATCGGCCGCCTCAGAGGGAAAGGCATTGATCGCGAGGTTCAGGGCGCGGCCGAAGGGCAGCGGCGCCGTGACTTCCCAGCCGCGCTGCTCAGCAAGGTTTGCCGCCAGCTGATCGACGCCGCTCGCCAGCAGGCTGTGCAACCGCACCGGAGCCAGCACGCCGAGCGACTGGCGCTCCGCTTCGACAAGCGCGCCGATCCGCGCGAACATGGCGGCGAGAGCGGCCTCTACCGCCGGTTGGTTGGCGCTAAAGGCAGCATTGTTCGCCCGGTGACCGGTCACGCCAAGGCACAGGCGGGGCAGCGGGGGCGGCGGCGCTTCGATCATCGGCGGCAGCCTATTGTGCGAGCGGGCCCTTGGCAAAACTTTCCCGCGTAATCTCGTAGATGACATGGCGCACTTCGCGGCCCGCCATCTGCGCATATTCCACTGCATCAGTTCGCCGGCCGCCGATCTTTTCCATGGCACGGCGCGATCGCAAGTTGGTTTCGCCAACACGGAACAGCACTCGCTCTACATGCTGGAGCGCATGAGCGAGCATCAGCCGTTTGAGTTCGGGATTGAACTGCCCGCCCCAATGACTGCGCGTGAGGAAGGTCCAGCCGATTTCGACCGAGCCGCCGTCTGCGGGATCGTGACCCTGCCAGCGCGATGAACCAATGAGAGTGCCGCTGGCCTTGTCAATTACTGCCATGGCGCCGCGGTTCGCCAGTGCATCGTTGAAGAAGGCGCGGAACACCGGCTCCTGCCAGCGGTCATGCGCCGGGTGGATCGCCCAGATTTCCTTGTCACCGGCGACGGCGAACAGCGCGTCCCAGTCTTCAGACTCCAGCGGCCTGAGCAGAAGCCGTTCCCCTTGAAGGACCGGCTGCCACACCATGTCAGGCGGTGACGTCGGCGACGGCGGCTATGAACTGGTCGATGTTGTTCATTGTCAGCCCGGCCACGTTGATGCGGCCCGATCCGGCCATGTAAACGCCGTGCTTCTCGCGCATCGCGAGCACTTGCTCACCGGTCAACGGCACGATCGAAAACAGGCCGCTTTGCGAACCCATGGGAGTGAAATCGACGCCGCCCTGTTTGCCAGCCGCGCCAAGCCGCGCACGAACCTGCAGCATGCGCTCGCGCATCTGGTCGAGCTCGTCCTGCCAGGTCTTCACCAGCGCTTCGTCCTCAAGGATGATGCGCACCGCAGCCGCGCCGTGATCGGGCGGCATCGACCATGCGGCGCGCGCCAGGGCGTGGCCGTTCGACAGCGCAGCGTTCACTTGTGCAGCGTCCGCCATCATCACGTAAACCGCGCCAACGCGGTCGCGGTAGAGACCGAAGTTCTTGTCGCACGAATAGGCAACCAGCGCCTCAGGCACTTCGCCCAGCACGCGGCGCAGGCCGTAAGCATCTTCTTCCATGCCATAGCCGAGGCCCTGATAGGCAAGGTCGATCAGCGGCAGAACGCCCGATGCCTTGATGGCGGCGGCGATCTTGTCCCAGTCAGCGTTCGAATAGTCGATGCCGGTGGGGTTGTGGCAGCAGCCGTGCAGCAGGATCGCGTCATCGGCGCCGGCTTCGGCAATCGCGCCAAGCACGGCGTCCATGTTCGCCACGCCATCAGCGGTGCTGTGCGCGAATGTCTTGAGCTCAAGCCCGAGGTCGGCGACGATCTGCGCGTGGTTCGGCCAGCTTGGCGTGCCCATCCAGATGCGCTTCACGCCGGCGCGCTTGGCCAGCGCCAGTGCGAGGCGCACCGCGCCCGTGCCGCCGGGGGTTTGCATGCCATCGATGCGACCGCCCATGGACGGATCCTGCTTGCCGAATATCCACGGCATCAGCGCATGGACAAAGCCCATGTCGCCTTCTGGGCCGAGGTAGGCCTTGGAAACCTGCGTCTCGTGCAGCTTGTGCTCCGCCTGCTTGATCGCAGCGAAAACCGGCGTCGCGCCGTCGCCGGTGCGGTAGACACCGACGCCGAGGTCGATCTTGTCCGCGCGCGGATCCTCGTTGTGGAGCTTGATCAGCGCGAGAAGCGCGTCGGCGGGCTGTTGCTGCAGATTGTTTAGCATGACGCGCGCGCCCTTACCCTCGGGCGCCTTGGGGGGCAACCCCTCGGCAGTGGCTCGCAGCAATCGCCGGGGCGCTTTTCCGCCCATTGGCGAAAGGCCGCGCCTGTGAAATCCTGCATGCCAGCCGATGGGAGAACTGCCGTGGCGAGCCTGCCGATCGAGACGAAGCGCACCTACTGCAAAGTCTGCATGGTCCACTGCGGACTGGAGGTCGACGTGGCTGGCGACCAGATCGTGAAAGTGCGAGGCGACCGGGAGCACCCGCTATCAAAGGGTTACACCTGCCCCAAGGGCCGCGCGACCGGGCAGATCCATCACGATCCGGCGGCGATCACCCAGCCGCTCATGCGCAAGGATGGCCACCTCGTGCCGGTCAGCTGGGACGAGGCGCTGGATGATATTGGCGCCAAGCTGCGCTCGCTGATCGACCGGCATGGCAAGCACGCCGTCGGCATAAATTTCGGCTCGGGCCTGGGGCTCGATTCCTCGGGCTATGCAATGGAGGAGGCGCTGCACGCGGTGCTGGATCATGGCCCGAAGTTCACCCCGCTGACCATCGACGGCGTCGCCAAGGTGCTTGTCGCCGGGGCGGTGGGCCGCTTTCCAGGGCTCAATCCGAAGACCAACTACGACGGCGTAAATCTGCTGCTCTATGTCGGCACCAACCCGATGGTCAGCCACGCGCACAACACCGGCATGTTCAATCCGGCGCAGCACATCCGCGCCGTCGCCGCGCGCGGTGAGGTGTGGACGATCGACCCGGTGTTCACCGAGACCGCGAAGTTCTCCACCCGCCATATCGCGGCCTGGCCGGGCAAGGACTACGCGATTCTCGCCTGGCTGGTGCGCGAGGTCATCGCCGGTGGGCCGCTCGACTTTGCCCAGCCGGTCGACGGGCTGGACGAACTCACCGCGCTGCTGCGCGACTACACGCGTGAAAAGGCTGCAACGATTGCCGGCGTGTCCGAAGAGGAACTCGCCGACTTGCTCGCCGCCGTGCGCCGCCACGGCAAAGTGTCGGTGGAAACCGGCACCGGCGTTTCCATGACCACCGGCTGCAACCTGACGCAATGGCTCGCCTGGGTGCTGATGATCCTGACCGGCAGCATGAACCGGCCCGGCGGCGTGTGGTTCCATCCCGGCATGCTGATGCCCTTCGATGCCTTCGAACTGCCCGACATGGACGCGTGGACTCCGGGATCGAAAACCCGCCCGGAAGTCGACGGCGTGCTGGGGGACTGGCCTTGCGCCGTCCTGCCCGACGAGATCGCGGCAGGAAACATCCGCGGCCTGTTCAACTTTGGTGGCCGCCTGCTGCGCAACTTCCCGAACACCGAGAAGCTGGCCGACGCGCTGGGCACCCTTGAATTCAACGTCATGACGGAAATTTCCGCCAACGAGACCAGCGGTGCCGCCAGCCATGTCCTGCCGACCAAGGGCGTACTCGAACGCACCGAGTTCAGCCGCTGGGACACGCTTAACTGGAACGCCAATCTCCAGTTGTCGGAAGCGTTGGTGCCGGTGACGGGCGAGCGGCGATCGGCCTGGTGGGTGATTTCACAGATCATGCGCCGCGCCGACTTACCCGTGGCGAACGACATCCCTACGGGGCACGATGAGCCGGGCGCTGACGAAGCCATGCTCGCGCGTCTGTTCAACCCGATATCGCGCTGCACCTTCGAGGAACTTCGGGAAAAGCGCTTCGTTCAGCGCGAGATCGAATTCCCGGCGCCTTGGCTGGATGCGCACGTTGCCAAAATCGGCGGCTGGAAACTGATGCCGGACAGGATCGTCGCCCAGTGGCAGGCCATGCGCGCCGACGACGAGGCCGGAATCGGCCAGCCGCGCGCGCTGGTCTTCACCTCGCGCCGCCAGCGCCGCAAGCTCAACGCTCAGCTCGATTTCCTTGGCGCGGAGGCCGATGCCCTGCTTAACCCCGCCGACGCCGAGGCGCATGGTATCGGCGATGGCGATCCCTTGCGGGTGAGCACCGCGTCAGGCGAGGCAGAGTTCATAGCCCGGATTCATCCCGGCATGCGGCGCGGCGTCGTTTCGATTGCTCACGGCCACTTGCCGGCCAACGTCAACCGCCTGACATCAACCCGCGCGATCGATCCGATCAGCGGAATGGCGCATTACAGCGGCGTGCCGATCGAGATCGGCTCCGCCGTTTAGGCCTACTCCGCGGCAACCGCCTCAGACCTCGGCTCGCGCAGCGGGCGCTCCTTGATCTTCACGAAGTCGCTTTCGAAGCGCTTGTGCACCGTGCCGCACAGCCGGTCCCAGACCGTGGTATAGCCGCCGAAGTTCGCGGTGAAGTACTTGTGGTGATGATCGTGGAAGGTTGCCGAAATGAACCATTTCGTCAGCCAGGTGCGGTTCCACCACTTGGGCAGGAATTCGTAGCCCGAATGGACCCACAGCCCCATCAGCACATTGGTCGGCACGATCAGCGCCATCGAGGCATCGTGCACGTCGACCACGGTGACGAAGATGATCATCCAGCCGCCATTGATCAGCGATTCAAACGGATGGACCGAGAATGTCGTGATGACATTGGGCGAGGTCGACTTGTGGTGCAGCTTGTGGATCCACGAGTAATAAGGCTCGTTGTGCATCCAGCGGTGCAGCCAGTAGAACCACGTGTCAAAGGTGATAAAATAGGCCGCATATTCTAGCAGGATCACCCACCAGGCCGCAGGCTCGCTCTTGAACGTGATCCACTCGTTCGCGAGCAGCCACTTCTGCAGGTTCCCCAGTACCAGCGCTCCGAAGGTGAAGGTCACGACCATCATGATTGCCTCGAAGCGGAACTGTTTCCACTTGAAGCCGCGCGGCTGGCATTTGCGCGCTTTAAAATAGCCCGAAACAATGCCGCCGATAATCGCTAGCGACAGCACCGCGACAGTCACCACAAACCAAAGGTTGAGCGCAGTCTCGCCCGACAGGATTCCCCGCATCGCAAATCTCATTCAAAAGTTGAATTATCTGCGCGGCGAAATGCGGGATGGCGCGGGCAAAGTCCAGCTTCAACCGTGCGGGCAAGCTAATCGCCCGCCGCGGCGATGGAAATCTGATACTCAGTAGATCAAAATGGCAGCCACTTCGCCTTCTTCGACATCTTCATGTAGCCCGCATTGACCCCGAACCGCAGGCCCACGCCGGTGCGCACCGGGATCAGCACGACATCGCCGCGCCGCAGATAACTGACGTGGAAGCCACCGATGAGATAGGCCTGCCCCTCACCCTGACCGAATCGGTGGTACAGGTCGTCGGTGTTGTAGAGGTTGTAGACCAGCACGAAGCTGTTGCCCGCATTCGCACCGGCATCAAGGCCAATTGACGGCCCAGTCCAATAGACCGGTTTCTGCCCCTCAACCTTGTGATAGAGCGTGCCAGAACCATAGCGCAGGCCGACAATAATCGCCCCGCCACCTTCACGGCCGACGATATAGGCGTTCGGTTCACCCTGCTTCTTGAGAATGTCCTTGATCACTCCGGCCAGACCCTTGGCGCCTTTGCCGAACACGCCCTCGGCCGCGCCGATCAGATCGTTTTCCTGATAGGTTCCCGTCTTGGCCGCCGGGTTCTGTGCCGAATTGGCGGCAGCTTCGGCCGTCGAATAGCCCGGTGAGGCGGTCGGGTCCGGCTGGGCCACCGGTGCCGCTGTCATGGTCGGGCTGCCGGGAGCAGGTGTGGATGCGGCGGGCGCAGGCGTGGCCGGCGCGGGATTGGGCGTGACCTTCTGCTGCGAAAGCGGGATCAGGTCACCATCGATCGCCTTGTCGGGATCGACCGATTTCACCTGTGCCGATGCACCGAAGCCGGCGAACATCATGGCTGCTCCGGCCAGAGCGCCAAACGCCTGCTTGCCTAGCTTGCGAATTCCTTTGTTCATTCCACCCGTTCCCACATTTGCGCCCAGGGCTTGGCCCCATGACACACGCTTCCGCGCCCCATCAGAATCGATGGCTGCCAAGGCGGCAATGGACCGGCGATGAGCCGAGTCGGTTTTACGATGGAACGAGTCGCGCGCGCTGCCAAACCTTGCAAACACCACGTGAAACTGCGGAGGAAATCTTCTTTCCCTCAATCACCAATTCGATCTTGCCGCCCCCCGCCCCCCTCGCTATAGGCCGCCCTTCGCCGCTGCGATCCGGAGACGTGGGTGAGTGGCTGAAACCAACGGTTTGCTAAACCGTCGTACTGGTAAATCCGGTACCGAGGGTTCGAATCCCTCCGTCTCCGCCATATTCCATTGAAATAACTAGGTTTTTTCGTGGAAATGGTCTTTTGCCCATGACTAAGCCTACGATAACGCGCCGGTAGTGTGCGACTTGGGGCGAACGTAAGTGGCCTTCACAGATTCCCCCTAGCCGATATGATTGCGGCAATGGACGGTGAAAGATATTTCGAGGATCCAATCCTAATCGACGTGAGGGCATTAGCAGCGGGCCTGTCACCAGAGCACGGCAAGCTGGCCCGGGACGCGCGGCGCTGGGTTGATGCTCGTTCGAATTCCGCAGACCTCACCTTGGCGCATGATTATATCCGCGATACGATTGACCTGCATCAGCGCGGCGCGGACGACTTGGACAATGCAACGGCAGCTCTGCTACAGGCCGCAATGGCGCTGTCAGAGCGATCTAGCGGGCCTGCCTACGCCCGGGTAAACTCGGGCGATGAGATGCTCCAAATCCGATAATCCGTTCCGCTATTTCCACTCGTCGCCGGAAGTGATCCGGCTCGTGGTCATGATGTATGTGCGTTTTCCGTTATCGCTGCGGAACGTCGAGGACCTGTTGTTCGAGCGCGGGATCGACCTCTGCCACGAGACCGTGCGGCTATGGTGGAACAGGTTCGGTCCGATGTTCGCGGCCGACATCCGTCGGCAGCGAGTGAGCCGGATGCGCGGGTTTCGGCACTGGAGATGACACGTTGATGAGGTCTACGTCCTGATCAATGGCGAGATGCATTATCTCTGGCGCGCCGTTGATCACGAAGGTGAGGTCCTGGAATCCTACGTCACCAGGAAACGTGACAAATCCGCAGCTTTGCGGTTCTTCAAGAAGGCGCTGAAGCGCCATGGGCAGCCCGAGGTCATCGTCACCGACGGGCTGCGATCCTACCCTGCAGCGATGCGGGAACTCGGCAATCTGGATCGACAGGAAATGGGGAGGCACCTGAACAACCGCGCTGAAAATTCACACCTTCCTTTCCGCCGACGAGAGCGGGCGATGCTACGATTTCGACAAATGAAGTCGTTACAAAAGTTCGCCTCGGTCCATGCCTCCCTGCACAACCATTTCAATTCCGAACGCCACCTCGTTGATCGACAGACCTATCGCGAGCGCCGCTCGGCCGCACTAGCCGAGTGGCAATCACTTGTAGCCTGAAGCTGCGCAGCCTGGGGATCGCTCCGCCTATCGGAGACTGGTTGCGGTCGGACTGGCAGCACCTTGCTGTTCCACCTGATCAGCAAACTCTACGAGAAGACCTCGGTCATCATTACCACCAACCTCGCCTTCGGCGAGTGGCCCACCGTCTTCGGCGATCCCAAGATGACCACTGCGCTGCTCGGCCGCATCACGCACCACTGCGATATCGTCGAAACCGGCAACGACAGCTGGCGCTTCAAGCACCGCAGCTGAGACACCCCAGAAAAACGACCTTTGCGCTGCTGCCGCCTCCGGTCGGGCTACGCCCTCCCTACGCCGCCAGCAGCGCAAAACCTGCGCCCAGCATCAACTGATCCTCGCTACGCAAAGGGGGGGCCCTTTTGCGCGCCGATAGCGGGTCCCGATTGGACGCCGATTGACAGCTATGTCAGCGATACCAGCCCAGTGGTCAGTGATGCTTTGGCCTTACTGTGGTTTGTTTGTATAATCGATTCATGTCATTCAGAAGGCCTTACAGCGGGGCACCGATTAAACCGGGCCCGATCTACCTCACGCGAATTCGAAAGCAGCGTCGGCGCAGGGCAGTCCTTACTTGGCTTGCTGGAATGGGCGTGTTCACCGGGGTCTTTGCTGGTGGAATGGCGGCGACTAATTGGCCTTTTGATTCGTCATCCCTGCTGAGGGCCAATCGCGCGACAACGCTGTTTGGCAACTGCGGATATATTCGGCGCAATTGCGTTGTCGACGGCGACACCTTTTGGATCAAGGGCGAAAAGGTGCGGATCGCCAACATTGATGCACCCGAAACCCCAGGATCCGACCGCTGCAAATATCTCCGTACCGGTAAGAATCCGAGTTGGTGTGATTTCGAGCGCGGTCTTAAGGCCCGCGACACACTGCGTAAGTTCCTCTCAAACGGCCAGGTTGTGATCTCGCGTCAAGGTAAAGACCAGTATGGCCGCACGCTGGCGACGGTTAGTGTGGACGGCAAAGACGCTGGCAAACATCTTGTCCACCAGGGTGTAGCCCGTTCGTGGCAGAACTGAGCCCACCCCTTCAAAGCGCAGCTAAATGTAACGCCGCCATTGAATTTTGCGAGCTAGTTCGGCAGCCCCTACCAATGGACCGCGCGGCACTGTCAAAGGGACTGCACCGGTTGGGGATGAGGTCCTGGTTGCGATAACGTAGGGCCATGCCCCGTCCTCGAAAACCAGCCAATCCGTTCCGTTATTTCCACTCCTCTCCGGAGGTGCTCCGGCTTGTGGTGATGTTGTACGTTCGGTTTCCGCTGAGCCTGCGCAATGTCGAAGATCTGTTGTTCGAGCGCGGTATTGATCTCTGCCACGAGACCGTGCGGTTG
>NZ_JBBHJY010000012.1:0-119253 GCF_037572715.1 Novosphingobium aquae
TCGATGCGACGACATCCTTAAATACGCCAGCATTTCAGCCCTCATCAGCAATCGTGACGCTACCAAGGTTGGTGAGCGCGGCGATGAGCGTGGTTGTGCCTTGCGACCTCAGGTCTGAAGAAGCGATTGTGATGTGATCGAGCGCACACAAACGTTCGGCGAAAAGCGCCGTCTTGCCCGCACAGGCAAAACAGTGCCCATCAACGAACAGCATCACTGACTGGGCGCTCTCACGAACGAAGGCAAATCGACTTGCGGGGTTGCGGATCAACGAGGATCGAGCCGGGACCATTTCACGAAGGTCCGCGGCGGCAACCGGGACTTCCGGGGTCCAATCGATATCCGGGTCCTTGGGGGCGGAATTGTACTGGCCGAACCAGTGCGCGAATGCGCGCCGGTCCAGAAGTTTTTCCGTGAGCATGGCATGCAAGCCGTCAAGCGCTTCCGCTGTGATCTCGCCAGGGTTGTCCTGCAAAGCCAGGGCGGGGTCGGCATAACGATCTCCGTCATCGGATTGCTCAACCAGATGCTCTGCCCACCCGGCGATCAATTCATTGCGCGATGGCGCTCGAAAGCCGATCGAGTACGTCATGCAATCGTCGCCGACGGCGATGCCGTTGTGGGCAAGCCCGGGCGGGACGTAGAGAACGTCGCCAGGCTCAAGAACCCACTCCTGCGTCGGTTCGAACTGGGCGAGCAGTCGCAAGTCATCGTGCGGGAGAAGTTCGGTCGCATCATCGCACGGCGCGCCGACCTGCCACCGTCGCCTGCCGAGGCCCTGGATCAGGAACACGTCGTACTGATCGAAGTGCGGGCCCACACCGCCCTGGTCCACGGCGTAGCTCACCATGACATCGTCGATCCGCCAATTGGGAATAAAGCGGAAAGAATTGAGCAATGCGCTGACTTCCGGCACATGATGGTCGACCGCGTTGACAAGGAGGGTCCACGGCTCATGGCCAAGCTTGTCAAAGCGGGTCTCGACAAAAGGTCCGTGTTCGACAGCCAGGGTGCCTGAGGTTTGCATGACAAGGCGGGCTTCGACGCCGTCTTCGCAGGCAAGGCCAGCCAGTTCGTCGGGCTCAAGTGGGTTGCTCCACGAAGTCCACATGTTCCTGATCATGAGCGGCTTCTTCTGCCAGCTGTCACGCAGAAAATCGTTGACCTGAAAATCACGAACTTGCACGGCGTCATAACCTCCAGGAATTGTCGAGCATGCCGCACGATTGTTGCGGGAACCGGCCTGACGAAGATCCCGCTATGGCGGATGGGAGCTTGTACAACAACGTCGATCGATGAAGCCGTGAGCGATTAGGACATGCCTTGCGGGTGCAGATCGCGCAACGCAGGTTTCTGTCAGCCAGGGCTGCGGTATCAGCCTCAGAGCCGCGATTCACTGACAACAGTCATAGCTACATCACGCACGCCGGCTTGCCCCCCCCGAACTAATCCCATCCTTACTGATGTCTGCCAAGTTGGACACCGCGTAATTGATTTAGCGACCCTCCTGGATGGTACGAAGTCGCCATGGCGCTTCAATGCAGGAGGGTGACCGATGTCGATCTTTGCTGGTTTGGATGTAAGTGACAAGACCATCCACGTATGCGTGGTTGACGATGATGGTGCGATCCTGAAGCGCGATGTTGTCGCCAGCGATCCGGACGCACTGGCCAAGTGGCTGGTCAAGCATTGCGACGGTTTAGCCCGGGTCGTGCTGGAGACAGGGCCGCTATCGACCTTGCTTTACCACGGCATGGTTGAGCGCGGCGTTCCGATTGTGTGTATCTGCGCCCGTCATGCCAAAGGCGTGCTGGCAACTCGCGTGAACAAGAGTGACGTGCACGTTGCGGAAGGGCTGGCGCAGCTTGCACGAACGGGTTGGTTTAAGCGCGTGAACATGAAGGCATCCGCGACGCACATCGATCGCGCTGCGCTGCGCATTCGGGCCCAGTTGATCACCGCGCGGGTCGCTATGGGC
This sequence comes from Novosphingobium aquae, assembly GCF_037572715.1. Lineage (NCBI taxonomy): Bacteria > Pseudomonadati > Pseudomonadota > Alphaproteobacteria > Sphingomonadales > Sphingomonadaceae > Novosphingobium > Novosphingobium aquae. Next base: position 1,979 of record NZ_JBBHJY010000012.1, read on the forward strand.
AACCAGCTTCGCCGACTTCTGAAGTTCTTCGGGTTGCGCCTGGGTGCTGCTCACACGCCGGGCAAGCCCCACGACGGAGCCCGACAGGCTGCCGTTGAACCAGAACCATGGCCCGCCACCTCACCACCCTTGCGCAAGCCATCACAATCGCTACGCAAGGCTTGGGAGTAGTGGGCTAGGTCAAGCTTGATGACACTGTGGGTGGCTGCGCTGCTGGCGCTGGCCCTTATTCTGGGACTTTTCGCCCTCGCGGCATATGTCGAGGCCCGGCAGCCCTGGCTCGATCAACGCGTGCGCCTGCGGCATTATGCCTATACCCTCGCCCTCGGGGTCTATTGCACCAGCTGGACGTTTTACGGCGCGGTCGGCTCTGCCGTGCGCGAGGGCTGGAACTACCTCCCGATCTACGCCGCGCCGATGCTTGTACTGATTGCCGCGCCGCGGTTTCTGGCGCGGCTGACCCAGGCCGTTGCCGATGAACAGGCGACCACTGTTTCTGACTTTATCGCCGCCCGGTTCGGACATGACGTGGTGGTCGCGCGGCTGGTGACGATCATCGCCTTGCTGGGGTCGATCCCCTATGTCGCCCTTCAGCTCCGCTCGATCGGTGCGGCAATGGCCATTGTCTCGGGCAATGCGGTCGAAGTGCCAGTCATGATCGTGGCAGCGCTGCTTCTGGCTCTGTTCGCGGTGCTTTACGGCGCGCGGCGCTATGAGCTTGCCGGGCGCAGCGAGGGCCTTGTCTATGCCATCGGGCTCGACTCGCTGGTCAAGTTGCTCGCGCTTGCCGCGGTCGCAGGGCTTGCGGTCGTGGTGCTGTGGAATGCCGATCCGGTTGCCATCAACACGGGTGCGGAGCAGCTCCGCGAGCAGTTTCAGCCAGAACACCTCGGTCTGGAAACGGCGGTGATCGCCATGCTTTCCGCGCTCGCGATCATCGCGCTGCCGCGCCAGTTCTATATGGGCCTTGTCGAGGCGCGAGAGCCCGGTGATCTTGTCAGGGCCCGACTTCCGCTGGCCGCCTATGTCGGCGCCATGGCCCTGTTGGTGATACCTATTGCCCTTGCCGGGGTAACCGTCCTTGGAAGTGCCGTCCCGCCCGACCGCTATGTGCTGATGCTGCCGGCGGTCGCTGGCACCGGCCTGATTGTGGCCATGGCTTTGCTCGGCGGTGTCAGCGCTGCCGCCTCGATGGCGATCGTCGATACCACGGCGCTGGCGACCATGGTGTCCAACGACATTGTCTTCCCCAGCGTTCTGCGCGCCGAATCGGCCAGAAGCGAGGGTGAAATCGGGCGCCGCATGTTGCAGGTCCGCCGGGCCTCGATTTTTGTGATCATGGTGCTGGCGCTGAGCTGGGCCATGGCGGTTTCGCCGGCCAATTCGCTGGCCTCGATCGGGCTGATCGCCTTCGCGGCGATGGCCCAGTTCACACCTCACCTGCTGCTCGCAACAGCAGGCGGCGCGCGAGACCCGATTGCTGCCCGGGCCAGTCTGGCCACCGGCCTGGTATTCTGGGTGTACACTTTGGCACTGCCGCCGATTCTGCCCCGCGGGTGGCTCGATATCCTGACCAACGGGCCGTTCGATCCGCTGAAACTGTTCGGCATTGGCTCTGCCTCGCCGCTGGTTCACGGCGTATTCTGGAGTCTCGGGGCCAACCTTGCGGTCTATGGCCTGTTCGTGGCGCGCCGGATGGAAGCGCCTGGCCTGCCACGTTTCCTGCGGGGGCAGCGGCAGGTCAGTGACCTTGGCGAACTGGTCGCGCTCACCGCCCGGTTCGTCGGGCGTGAACGGGCCGAAGCGGAGTTTCCCCGCGCGGCCAAAGGAATGCGGATCGACCGCAAGTCGGCCAAGCACGCGCAGGACCTGATCGCGCGGGTCGTTGGGGCGTCTTCGGCCCGCGCGCTGGTTACTTCGGCGCTGGCAGGCGGGACCATGAGCCTGCCCGAGGTAGCCCGGCTGCTTGATGAGGGTGGACAAAGCCTGCGCTTCTCGCGCCAGATGCTCGCCTCAACTTTCGAAAACATCGATTCCGGCATCAGCGTGGTCGATGCCGAAATGAACCTCGTGGCATGGAACACTCGCTACCTGGAACTGTTCGACTATCCCGCCGGAATGGTCCGCGTCGGGGTGCCGGTGGCCGAGTTGATCCGTCACAATGCCCGGCGCGGTGATTTTGGGACCGGTAATGCCGAGTTCCACGTTGCCAAGCGGCTCGATCACATGCGCCGCGCGCTCGAACACAGTTTCGAGCGGCAGCGCAAGGATGGCCGGGTGATCAAGACGGTGGGTGGGCCGATGCCGGGCGGCGGCTATGTCATGAGCTTTACCGACATTACCGAGGAAGCCCGGGTGCGCGAGGAGCTGCGCCACACGCTCGATGAGCTTGAACAGCGCGTCGCCGACCGGACGCGTGAGCTTAGCGAGGCCAACCGCCGCCTTGCCAAGGCTGACCGCGAAAAAACGCGTTTCCTCGCCGCCGCCAGCCACGATCTGCTCCAGCCGCTCCACGCCGCGCGGCTTTTTACCGCTTCGCTTGACCGCGAGGCCAGCCCGGCGACCAAGGCCATAGTCCACCGTGTGGATGACGCGATCGTCGCGGCCGAAGACTTGCTGCGCGCCTTGCTCGACATCAGCAAGCTGGATGCCGGGGGAGTGCAGCCACAACTCGAAGCGATAACGCTGCGGCCGTTCCTTACGGATCTGGTCGAAAGTTTTCGACCGCTCGCTGAGGAAAACAACCTTGCAATTCGGCTGGCTGCGCTTCCCGGAACGGTCGAGACCGATCCCGGATTGCTGCGTTCGGTCATGCAGAACTTCCTGACCAATGCCTTGCGTTATACCGAAGCCGGCGGCGTCGTGGTTGGCGTAAGGCGCCGCGGCGAGTTCTGGCGCATCGATGTGGTCGACACAGGTGTTGGTATCGAAGAGGGCAAGCTGGAGGCGATTTTTGGCGAGTTCACCCGGCTTGGGCAGGTCGAGGTCGAAGGCCTTGGCCTTGGCCTGGCTCTGGTTGAGCGCATCGCGCGGATCCTGAACGGTCATGTGGAAGTCACGTCAGTGCTGGGCAAAGGCAGCCGGTTCAGCCTGCTGCTTCCCATGGCTCACCCCGGCAACACGCCGCCGCATAAACCCGAGCAAGTCAGGACCAGTGCGAGCACCGCCGGCCCTCTGAAGGTTCTGGTTGTCGATAATGAATTACGCATCGTGGAGGCAAGCCGGGTCTTGCTGGAGGGGCTTGGTCACAAGGTCATGGTCGCAACCGATAGCGCCGGTTGCCTTGCTCAGTGTTCCATGGCCGACATCCTGTTTGTCGATTACCAGCTCGATCACGGAGAGAACGGGCTGACCCTGATCGAACAGGTGCGCGAGCTGCGCCCCGGATTGCCCGCCGTTCTGGTTACGGCTGAAAATGGCCGGGAGATGATCAAGCGCGCTGAAGCGATGGGCGTGAGGATCCTCGCCAAGCCGGTCAATCCACAAGCCTTGATGCAGATTCTGGCCAATTCCTCAATGCTTGAGGTCTAGCCCTAACGAGCGGGCAACCAGTGCGGCCTGGGTGCGATTTTGCACGTCAAGCTTGCGCATGATCGCGGTCATGTGCGCCTTGACCGTCGCCTCGCTCATACCCAGCGAATGGGCGATCTGCTTGTTGAGCAGGCCGTCAAGCACGGCGAGAAGGACCTTAAGTTGCGTGGGGGTCAGCCCGGCCACTTCGCGCCGGATCGAATCGAGCGGCTGCCCTTCGGGCGCGGATCTGATGGCAGGCCGGCCGCCGCCAAGCGCATCGGCGATGGCCTGCTCGATCGCAGCGAGATCGCTATCCTTGCGCAGGAAGCCCACAGCTCCGAAGGCGCGCACTTCCTCGGCCGCCGCGCTTCCTTCAGCGCTTGAGATGACAAGGATAGGCACCTCGGAGCATTCGGCATGGAGCATGGCAATTCCGGAATAGCCGATTGCCCCCGGCATCTTGAGGTCGAGCAGGATCAGCCGCAGCCGGTCTGCCGACCCCACCGCGCGGGCAGCCGCGGCAAGGGTTCCCGCCTCTATCACCTTCGCCTCGGGAAGAACCCGCGCAACCGCCAGCGTCAGCGCCTGGCGGAACAGCGGGTGATCATCGGCGACAAGGATTGTTCCGGTCACACCTTGTTCAGTTGCAGACGGTTGGCGAGCAGGTGATCGACGACCGAGGGATCGGCCAGAGTCGAAGTATCGCCCAGGTTCGACACATCATTCTCGCCGATCTTGCGCAGGATGCGGCGCATGATCTTGCCGGACCTTGTCTTGGGCAGGCCGGGGGCGAACTGGATCACATCGGGCGTGGCGATCGGGCCGATTTCGTGGCGCACCCATTGCACCAGTTCCTTGCGCAGCGCCTCATCGGGCTCGACATTGGCGTTGGTCGTGACGAAGGCGTAGATGCCCTGCCCCTTGATGTCGTGCGGCATCCCGACCACGGCCGCCTCGGCCACCTTGGCATGGGCGACGAGCGCGGATTCGATCTCGGCGGTGCCCATGCGGTGGCCCGAAACGTTGATCACGTCATCGATGCGGCCAGTGATCCAGTAATAGCCATCCGCGTCGCGGCGGCAGCCGTCGCCGGTGAAATAGAGGCCCTTGAAGGTGCTGAAGTAGGTCTGGAAGAAGCGCTCGTGATCGCCCCAGACGGTGCGCATCTGGCCGGGCCAGGAATCCTTGATGACAAGGCAGCCGTCAGTCGCACCTTCAAGGAAATTGCCCTCGGTATCGACCAGCGCCGGTTGCACGCCGAAGAACGGCCGTGTGGCCGAGCCGGGCTTGAGCGCGGTCGCGCCGGGCAGGGGGGTGATCATGATGCCGCCGGTCTCGGTCTGCCACCAGGTATCGACGATCGGGCAGCGCCGCTCGCCAACGACCTTGTGATACCATTCCCAAGCCTCGGGATTGATCGGTTCGCCGACCGAGCCGAGCAGGCGCAGGCTCTTGCGGCTGGTCCTGGTCACCCAGTCGTCACCTTCGCGCATCAGCGCGCGCAGGGCCGTGGGGGCGCCGTAGAAGATCTCGACCCCGAACTTGTCGACGACTTGCCAGAACCGGCTGGGATCCGGAAAATTGGGCACGCCTTCGAACATCACTGTTGTCGCGCCGTTCATCAGCGGGCCGTAGACCACATAGGAATGGCCGGTCACCCAGCCGACATCAGCGGCGCACCAATAGATCTGGCCGGGCCGGTAATCGAACACATATTCATGCGTCATCGCCGCCCAGACGGCATAGCCGCCAGTGGTGTGCAGCACGCCCTTGGGCTTGCCGGTGGAGCCTGAGGTATAGAGGATGAACAGCGGGTCCTCGGCGTTCATTGCCTCGGGCGGGCAGTCCGCGGATTGGGCGGTCACTTCCCCCGCCCAATCCACGTCGCGACCCGGCGCCATGGGCACGTCGGCCCCGGTGCGGCGGTATACGATGACCGTGTCCACCGCCGGGCAGTGCGCCAGGGCAGCATCGACATTGGCCTTCAGCGGGACCTTCTTGCCGCCGCGCAGGCCCTCGTCGGCGGTGAGCACGATGGTGCTGTCGCAGTCGACAATCCGCCCGGCGAGTGCCTCAGGTGAGAAGCCGGCGAAGACGATCGAATGGATCGCGCCGATCCGCGCGCAGGCCAGCATGGCCACCGCGGCCTCGGGCACCATCGGCAAGTAGATCGTGACCCGGTCGCCCTTCTTGACGCCTCTGCTCTTGAGCAAGTTGGCAAAGCGGCAGACGTCCTCGTGGAGCTGGCGATAGGTGATGCGGCGCTCGGGATCGGCTGGATCGTCCGGCTCCCACAGGATGGCTACGGTATCGCCGCGCTCGGCCAGGTGGCGGTCAAGAGCGTTGGCGCAAAGGTTGAGCGAACCTTCGGCAAACCATTTGATGCCGAAGTCCGCTTCATGGAAGCTGGTCTGTTTGACCGTGACGAATGGTTCGATCCAGTCGATCCGCTGTGCCGCTTCGCGCCAGAATCCCTCAGGGTCTTCCACCGAACGATTATACATCGCCTGGTAGCCAGCATCATCGACTAGTGCGTCCTGCGCCCATTGCGCAGGCACAGGATAGAGCGCTTCGCTCATTTTCCGCTTCCTCTCCAACTCCGGCTGAGCCGTTCGCCAAATCCATAGCCCAAGGGGTCGCCGGGCGCGAGCATAGACAATGGTCGTAGACGCTCGACCATAGTCGGGATGGTTCAACCTCGATGCAGGCGCCAGTGCTGCACCATCACGGGGATCGACATCGGGACGGGAATAGGAGGGGTTTATGCAGAAAGGCAGAATCAACTGCCTCAAGGCGCTGCTGGTCGCCAGCGCGCTTGCCATGCCGCAGCTTGCGCTTGCCGCGCCAGCGGGATCGCGTGAGGCAGCACTTGAGGCACGGCTCGAACGGCTCGAAAGCGAACTGGCTGCGCTCCGCGGCGAAATGGCGGCAACGCGCAGTTCACAGGAAGCAACCGCAGCCGCCGCGCAGGCCGCAGCCACGCAAAGCCAGGCTACCGCGACGCGCGTCGCAGCCATCGAGGCCAAGCCGGCCCCGGCGCCGGTCGCAACTCCGGACGGAATGCGCTCGGGATCGAGCACGATCAAGATCGGTGGCTATATCAAGCTCCTCGCGGCCAACACGCATTACGGCGAAGGCGAGGTTGCCTCGAACTCGCTCGGCCGCGACTTCTATCTGCCCCAGGCGGTCCCGACCGGAGCCGGACCATCGAGCAGGGTACAGGACTTCACCGCCAAGCAATCGCGCTTCTGGCTCAATTTCGCGACCGACGTAAAGGGCCACACCCTCAAGGGCTATGTCGAGACCGACTTCCAGACCTCGCCCGGAACGCAAGGCTCGCAGCGCACCACCAACGGTTACAACCTGGCCCTGCGCCGGGCCTACATGCAGTTCGACAAGTGGACCTTCGGGGAGGACTGGAGCACGTTCCAGTACACCGGCGCGCTGCCCGAAAGCACCGACTACGTCGGCGGGGCCGAGGGTACCGTCTTCGTGCGTCAGCCGCTGGTCCGTTACAGCGCGCCGTTGTCAAAGGAAGTGACGCTGCATCTGGGCATCGAGAATCCGGAATCAGGCACGGCCACGCTCGGCTCGCCGACACTGGTCGAGAACGGCGATGACCGGATGCCCGATTTCACCGCGCGACTGGCCTATGCCGGCACGCTGGGCGAGCTATCGTTCGCCGGTCTGGTCCGTCAGGTGCACAGTGAAACGGCCGGGGTTTCGGCCAGCAAAGGCGGCTACGGGGTCAGCGCTGGCGGAAAGCTGTTCCTTAACGAGGCCAAGAGCGGCGATGTGCGCTTCATGGTCACTTACGGAAAGAACATCAGCCGTTACGTCGGCCTGAACTTCGCACCCGACGCAGTCTATGTTCCTGCCACCAACACGTTCGAGGACGTCAACGTATTCGCGGCGATCGGTGCGGTCCGGGTTCCGCTTACACCGCAATTGCGCGTCAACGTGATGGGCAGCTACCAGAGCGTCGACTACTCCAGCGCGCTGGCTCTCGCTTCCATCGGCACTTACAACCAGCGTGCATGGAGCGGGGCGATCAACCTGTTTTACACGCCCGTGAAGAATATCGATCTTGGTATCGAATACCGCCATGGTGAGCGCAAACTGGTCAACGCCGCCGATGGCGCGACCGACCGGATCGAATTCGCTGCCAAGTACAGCTTCTGAACATCAAAACATAAGAAGGAGAGGGATCATGGAGTTCCAATCAACTGCGGCAGATGTCGCCGCCTTACCAAAGCATCACAAGCCGACCCAAGACGAGAAGCTGGTGATTACCGCTTCGTCCCTCGGCACCGTGTTCGAATGGTACGACTTCTATCTTTACGGCCTCATGGCCACCTTCATCTCGAAGGTGTTCTTCGCCGGGGTCAATGAAACCACCGGTTTCATCCTGGCACTGGGCGCCTTTGCCGCCGGCTTTGCCGTGCGCCCTTTCGGGGCGATCTTCTTCGGCCGGATCGGCGATCTGGTGGGCCGCAAGAACACTTTCCTCGTCACGATGGGCATCATGGGCCTGTCGACCTTTGCGGTCGGTCTGCTCCCCGGATACAACTCCTGGGGTATTGCGTCGCCGATCATCCTGGTTGCCCTGCGGCTGCTGCAGGGCCTGGCGCTGGGCGGTGAATACGGCGGCGCGGCGACCTATGTGGCCGAGCACGCGCCTGACAACAAGCGCGGGCTCTATACCAGCTTCATCCAGATTACCGCGACCTTCGGCCTGTTTGCGGCGCTATTGGTCGTACTTGGGTTCCGCACCTGGATGGGTGAAGAGGCATTCGGTGACTGGGGCTGGCGCTTGCCGTTCCTGATCTCGATCATCCTGCTCGGCGTCTCGATGTGGATCCGGCTGCAGCTCAACGAGAGCCCGGTCTATCAAAAGATGAAGGACGAAGGCACCACCTCGAAGGCCCCGCTGACCGAAGCTTTCGGCAAGTGGAGCAACCTGAAATTCGTGCTGATCTGCCTGTTCGGTGCAGGTATGGGCCAGGCGGTCGTGTGGTATGGCGGTCAGTTCTATGCCCAGTTCTTCCTTGAGAAAATTCTCAAGGTCGATGGCGCAACCACCAATATCCTGGTGGCGACTGCACTGCTGCTGGGCACTCCGTTCTTCGTGTTCTTCGGCTGGCTGTCGGACAAAATCGGGCGCAAGTACATCATCCTGGGTGGTTGCGCTCTGGCTGCGCTGACTTACTTCCCGGCGTTCCACGCGATCTCGGGCGCGGCCAATCCGGCACTTAACGCGGCGATCGAAAGCGCCCCGGTTACCGTTACCGCAGCCCCGGGCGAATGCTCGTTCCAGTTCGATCCGATCGGCAAGAACAAGTTCGATTCCACAAGCTGCGATATTGCCAAGGGCTATCTCGCCAAGAACGGCCTTAATTATGTCAACGTCGAAGCTCCTGCCGGAACCGTTGCCACTGTCTCGGTGGGCTCCACCGTGCTGGTTGCACCGAACCCGGCAGAAGTGACCGGCAAGGACCGGGACGCGGCGATCAAGACCTTCGGAGGCGGGGTGACCAAGGCGCTCAAGGACGCAGGCTATCCGGTCAAGGATAACCCGGCAGCGCTCAAGGATCCCAAGGCGGCCAAGCTGGTGTTCTATGCCGACAAGGCACAGATCAACAAGACCAAGGTCATCGGCATCCTGTTCTACCTCGTGCTGCTGGTGACCATGGTTTACGGACCGATTGCGGCGATGCTGGTCGAGCTGTTCCCCAGCCGGATCCGCTACACCTCGATGTCGCTGCCTTACCATATCGCCAATGGCTGGTTCGGCGGCTTCCTGCCGACCACGGCCTTCGCAATGGTTGCGGCGCGGGGCGATATCTACTTCGGGCTGTGGTACCCGGTCGGGATCGCCATCGCCACGGTCGTGATCGGGCTGCTGTTCCTGCCCGAAACCTACAAGCGTAATATCGACGACTAACCCGGCCTCCCCCGGGAAAGGCGCCGCGCCTTGAGCGGTATCAAGGCGCGGCGTCACGCATTCAAACATGGCGGACAGGCCTACACACGGAGCGTCAAATGACCGACCATTCCCAGCTTTCCACCCGTTCCGGCTGCCAGTTGAGCGTCCGCCCTGCCACCGAGGCAGACGAGCCGGCGCTGGCCGCTTTCTTCGACAAGGTCAGCGACGATGACCGCCGCTTTCGTTTCTTCGCGGCGGCCAAACATGTCAGCCACGAACAGCTCGATCCGCTGATCCATGCCGACCATTTCCAGTCGGAGAGCTTTCTCGCCTTTGACAGCAGCACCAGCGATCTCGTCGCTTCGGCGCTGCTGGCCTGCGACAAGGAAATGGATACCGGCGAGATCGCAGTGTCGATCCGCAGCGACTACAAAGGCAAGGGCGTGGGCTGGGCGCTGCTCGACTTCATCGGCAGCGAAGCAAAGGCGCGCGGGCTGCGCCGGGTCATCGCCATCGAAAGCCGCCAAAACCATGGCGCGATCGAACTCGAACGCGAAAAGGGCTTTACCCCTGAACCTTTCGATGGCGATCCTTCGCTTGTGATCCTGTCGAAGATTCTACGATAAGTTCGGAACCCTGCGATGAGCGAAGCCTATGAGCGCGCCTGGCGCGAAAGCATTGATAGCCGTGAAGCTTTCTGGAGCCGGGCGGCAGAGGCGATCGACTGGATCAGCAAGCCTGCCAGCGCGTGGAACGAAACGCGCGGCTGGTTCGCCGGAGGCACGCTCAACACGGCATCGAACTGCATCGATCGCCATGTCACCGCTGGGCGCGGCGATGCGGCGGCACTGATCTATGACAGTCCGGTCACGGGCACCGTGCGCAGTTACTCCTATACCGAGCTGCAGGACGAAGTCGGCAGGGTCGCAGCGATGCTCGCCTCGCTTGGCGTGGGCAGGGGCGCCCGGGTCATCGTCTACATGCCGATGATCCCCGAGACGGTTTTCGCCATGCTCGCCTGCGCGCGGATCGGCGCGGTTCATTCGGTGGTGTTCGGCGGGTTTGCCGCGCTCGAACTGGCCAAGCGCATCGACGATGCGACGCCCAAGGTCCTGCTCACCGCGAGTTGCGGGATCGAAGGCAGCCGCACGATTGCCTACAAACCGATGGTCGACGAAGCAGTCGACCTCGCAGCCCACAAGGTCAGTCAGGTCGTGGTCCTGCAGCGCGACAGGCTTGAAGCAGACCTCGGACAGGCGCGCGATCTCGACTGGCACAGGCTGCGAGACGGCACGCTGGCCGATCCGGTGCCCGAGGCAGCGGCGATGGCTTCCGACGATCCGCTATACATCCTCTACACCTCGGGCACGACCGGGGTTCCCAAAGGCGTGGTCCGCGAAAACGGCGGACATGCGGTGGCCCTCGCCTGGTCGATGGCCAACATCTACGGCATCGGCGCAGGCGACACGTTCTGGGCCGCATCCGATGTCGGCTGGGTGGTCGGCCACAGCTACATCGTCTATGCGCCGCTGCTGGTTGGCGCGACCACGGTCCTGTTCGAGGGCAAACCGGTCGGCACTCCGGACCCGGGCACATTCTGGCGGACCATCGTCCGGCACGGCGTGAAGAGCTTCTTCACCGCACCCACCGCGATCCGGGCGATCCGCAAGGAAGATCCTGAGGCAAAGCTACTCAAAGAAATCGGCACTGGCGCCTGCCGGGCGATCTTCCTCGCTGGCGAGCGCGCCGATCCCGATACGATCGACTGGCTTGAAGACCACAGCGGATTGCCGGTGATCGATCACTGGTGGCAGACCGAACTGGGCTGGCCCGGCGTCGCAAGCTGCTTTGCGCTCGGCGATCTGCGCCGCAAGCGCGGCAGCGCGGGCTTTCCGGTGCCAGGCTATGAATTCGCCGTGCTCGATGATGATGGCAAGCCCGTTCCTTCCGGGCAAAGCGGATCGGTGGTCATCAGGACCCCGCTGGCACCGGGCGCGTTCCGCACGCTTTGGAATAACCCGGCTGGCTATGACCGGAACTTTGCCACCTTTCCTGGCTATTACGAAACCGGTGACGCCGGGCATTTTGACAGCGAGGGCTTCCTCAACATCATGGGGCGCACCGATGACATCATCAATGTCGCCGGGCACCGGCTGTCGACCGGCCAGATGGAACAGATCGTCGCCCAGCAGCACGGCGTGGCGGAATGCGCGGTGATCGGGGCGGATGATGCCATCAAGGGCATGATCCCGGTAGCTTTCGTGGTCCCGCGCGCTGGCGCGGAAGACGATGCAACCCTGCACCCACGCGTCATCGCCGCCGTTCGCGCCGAACTGGGCGCGGTTGCGGCGCTGAAGACGGCATACATCGTCCAGCAATTGCCCAAGACCCGCTCAGGCAAGATCCTGCGCAATCTGCTGCGCAAGATCGTCAACGGTGAACAGTTCGAGACCCCGGCGACGATCGAGGATCCATCGGTTCCTGCGGCAATTGCTAAAGTGATCGCTGCAGTCTGAGCGTGGTTTGGGCAGGAAGTCTGCCAAGACAGCAGCGGCAGTCATGCTGCCAGTGGCGCGGTGACCTGACATCGCGCGGGTATCTCCCGCGCATGGCACAATGGTTCAGGACCGCACGATCCGGCCGTCAAGCAGCTCGATCCGGCGCGGGCAGTGCGATGCGATATATTCATCGTGGGTCGAAATCAGGAAGCTGCTGCCCATGGTCTGATTGATCGTACGGATCAGGGCCATAACGTGATCCGCCGATTCCCGATCGAGATTGCCGGTCGGTTCATCAGCCAGAACCAGCACGGGGTTGTTGATCAGCGCGCGCGCAACGGCGACCCGCTGGCGCTGGCCGCCCGACATGGCCGCCGGGCGGAAATCCCGGCGATCCGACAGCCCGACCGCTTCTAGCAATTCGCTCGCCCGGTCGCGCATCGCTGCGGTTTCCCGCCCTGCGGCGCAGGCGGCGGGCATCATCACGTTTTCCAGCGCGGAAAGATCCGGCAGCAAGTGGTGGAACTGGAACACGAAGCCCAGATTCTTGCTGCGGAATTCGGTCCGCTGGGCTTCACTGGCGTGGATCAGGTCCACCCCCAACATTTCGTGCGTACCGCCACTGGCGCGCATGAGGGTGCCAAGGATCGTCAGCAAGGTGCTCTTGCCTGAACCCGAGGGACCGAGCAGTGCCGCCATCTCGCCCGCCGCCATCGAAAGGGTGATGTCTTTCAGCACGTGATTCTGGGTTTCGCCCTCGCCAAAGTCCTTGATCAGGCCGGTTACGGAAAGGATCTGCTCCTTGCTCATGCCCCGATCGCCTCAACCGGATCGATCCGCGCCGCACGGCGGGCCGGCAGGATCGAAGCCAACGTCGCGGCAAGCGTGGTCAAGGCAATCGCCAGCAGGAAATCGCCCTGCTGTCTGTCGATCGGCAGGCCCCCGCTTTTGACTTCGCTGACCGGCGGCAGCGGCAGCAGCACAAGCCAGGCGGCAAGCGCACCGGTTATCGCGCCGACAAGGCCGATCAGGGTGCCTTCCAGAACATAGATCGATACCACCAATCCCCGGCTGGCACCCATCGCGCGCATGATCCCGATTTCAGCCTGACGCCGCACGATCGACAGCAGCATCGCGCTGGCTATTCCGACGATGATCGTGACCAGCGAGAAGGCCTTGATGATCGTTCCGGTTCGCGCCTGCGCATCGAGGCCTTCGAAAAGCTGCTGGTTGTCTTCGGTCCAGGCCGTGGCCTTCAGACCCGTCGACCGGCGCAGGCGTTCGGCGACGGCTGCGGCATCGGTTGCGGGCTTTACCTTGATCTCGACCCGGGAGATTCCCGTCGACAGGTCGAACAAGGCCCTCGCCGTGGTGAAGTTCATGTAGATGGCCTGACGATCGGCGCTAGCGATCCCCAGCGTGAAGATGCCGCCAATGCGGAAGCTGCGCGAACGCCCGCGATCGGATGTGAGCTGCACCACCTGGCCCACCCGAAGCCCCAGATCGCGCGCCAGGACGCTGCCGATCAGGATGCCGTCGGCGGGCAGGCTGCTTGACCCGTCGACAATAGCCGCCTCGATATCGGCGATGTCCGACAGCTTGCCCGGCATCAGGCCGATTACCCCGACGGGAGACACGGCCTGCCCGCGTTCGACAAAGGCGGAACCCCTGATTTGCGGGGAGACGGCGATCACGCCGCCGGTCTTTTCGATTATCGGGATCATTGGCTGCCAGATCGTGATCTGGTCGCGCCGGCTCAGATCTTTCTGCAGCACCACTTGCGCGCCGGGACCAGCTGAAAGCGTTGCCGGATCGCGATCGGGCATTTCCAGAACGATATGCGGAATGCTGCCAACGGTGCGCATGGTCAGCAATGTGGCAAGTCCGCCGATCAACGCGCTCATGAAGATGAAGACACTGACCCCCAACGCCACACCGGCCATCAGCAGCGCGGTTTGCCCAGGATGGGACAGCAGATGCCGCAGGGCCAGTTTGACGGCATAGGGGTTCATTTCCTGTCGGTCACCCGGACCTCCTCGCCCGGCTTCGCCGCGTCGGGCTCTACCAGAATGCGCTCACCGGGTTGGAGACCGCTTGTGACGATCACCCATTCGGCCGGCCAGTCGATGAAGCCAATCGCCCGTTCAACCACGACATTGTCCTTGCCGACCACACGCAATTTGGCCGAACTGCCCGATGAGATGAGGGCGCTTCTGGGAACGCTGATGGCGTCTACCCGGCGTTCGATCAGCAGATTGATGGTGACGGTCAGCCCTGACGGTGCATCGATCGCTTCGCCGATCAGACCCAGACGCACGGCACGCGCGCCGGTAGCCGGATCAACACGGGGTTCAACATGCAGCACCTGCGCCCGCAGCGCGCGCGGCTGCCCCGGCATGGAAATCGTGGCTTCCATTCCCCGGCGAATTTCCGCCGCATAGACCTCGTCCACCTCGATGCTGATTTCCGGGCTCGAGAGATCGGCGAGCCGGTAGATCACATTCTCAAGCCCGACTGCCTGGCCGGGATCGACGGGCCGCTCCAGAATTACCCCGGCAAACGGTGCGCGCAGCACACGGCGGTCACGCTGCTCGCTTGCCTGCACGACAGCAGCCTCACGGCGTCTGAGCTCGCGTTCGCCCTCGACCACGGCGAGGCGGCGTTGCTCGACATCCCGCCGGGTTGCGAACTGGCCCAGAGCCACAAACCGCGCCAGTTCCCGCCGGGCCTGGGCAAGCGTTGCCTGTTGTGTCGCGACTGACGCCTGAGCTTCGACAATGGCAGCCTGTTCGGGCGCGTCGTCGATCCGGGCAAGCATCTGTCCCGCAGCAACCCGGTCTCCGACATCGAAGGGCAAGGCCACCAACTGGCCGCCAAGCGATGGTCTGATGTCGATCTGGAGCCGCGGCCTGACCCGGCCGTTGACCGCAAGGACCCGGTCGGCCGGCGCTCTTTTGATGACCAGCGTGGCAACCGTTTTATCGCGCGGCACAAGGAACCAGTAGCCGGCGAGCGCCAGGGCAGCTGCGGCCAGCGCAACAAGAATCATCCTGCGGGAAGTTATGGCCATTTGTCAGGCGGCTTAACATACTATGGGTCTGGTTGTTCCAGTCAAAACCAGGGTTTAGTGTTTGACCAGCACAAATCCATCGAGCCACCTCATTGTGGCTGCGCGCTTTGACGGCGGCGAAGCAGGAAATCAGGCCAAATGGGTCCGCACGTGACGGCGGGCCAAAGCGGCGACGTCGTTCACACCGAGCAGCGTCAGCGTGCGTTCGAACTCCTCGCTCAGCAGAGTCAGCGCCCGGTCGACCCCAGCCTCCCCGCCGGCAGCCAGACCATAGAGATAGGGCCGTCCGATCGAGCAGGCCGTGGCCCCCAGGGCGAGCGCCTTGACGACGTCCGCGCCGCGCCGGATGCCGCCGTCGCATATCACGTCCGGCGCATCGCCCACGGCCTCGCGCACGGCTTCGATCTGGTCGACCGGTGCGGGGGCACCATCCAGTTGCCGGCCGCCATGATTGGAAATCATCACGCCGGTGGCCCCCGAGGCGATCGACCTGCGGGCGTCCTCGGGCGTCATCACGCCCTTTATCGCAAGCGGCCCGTTCCACTCGCGCGCCAGCCACTCGACATCGCGCCAGCCGACCGAGCGATCAAACTGGGCGGCAATATAGTCGAACAGGCTCATCGGCCCCGAAGCCAGCGCGTCTACCCTGTGGCTGACATTGGCCAGATCAAACTTGGATCCCGTCAGCGCGGGCAGCGACCAGAACGGATGAAGCGCGAAGCTGAGCACTGACCTGAGAGTCAGCTTGGGGGGCAATGACAGGCCGCTCACCCGGTCGCGTTCACGATTGCCGGCCACGGGGGTATCGACCGTGAGCGCGAGGCCGTGATAGCCCGCATCCTTGCAGCGCGCGACGAACTCGGCAGTCAGGCCGCGATCCTTGAAGATATAGATCTGGAAAACCTTCGGTCCGGCAACGGCCTGTGCGAGACCTTCGAGCCGCGTCGTGCCCATCGTCGACAAGCTGTAGATCAGGCCGTGCCGTTCGGCGGCGCGGGCCACGGCCAGTTCAGCATGATCGTGGAACATCCGTGTCAGCCCGGTCGGCGACAGCATCAGCGGCCAGCGCGAGGGTTGCCCGAATATTCTGGTTTCGGTCCGGATCGTCGACACATCGTTGAGCACATCGGGCATGAGCTCGTAACTCTCGAAGGCGGAGACGTTTCGCCGCAGCGAGACTTCATCATCGGCCCCGCCGTCAATATAATCGAAGATCGGCCGCGGCAGCCGGCGGCTGGCCATCAGGCGCAGGTCGGCCAGATTGTTTGCCCGTTGAAGTCGCATCTTGCTTCCCTGCCGCCTTCTCGCTCGCCATCCTTAGGTGTGGTCAGCTCGAAATGGCAGAAGTTTTGATCGGGCAGAAATATTCAGGCATTCGCCGAAGCGAATTCGCGGTACAAATCCACTTGTGTGCACCTCACCGGGTCTAATCGAAGGTGATGGAAACATGCGGCACGTCGCCCTCGATCTCGCCGAACGGCGTGGTGTAGGCCGCGACAGGCACGCCAAGATCGCGCCCGATATCGAGGTTTTCACCGTTGCCTGCCGCCATCAGCATCTTACCGGGCAAAAGGCCACGGGCGATCTCAGTGCCATTGCTGCTCAGGATAGCCATGGCAGCAGTTGGCGTCGTCTCGAAACGCAAGGTCACGGTGACCTTGCCCTTCGGCAACGTCGCGGCCGAGCGCACCGTCGCCATTTCCGCCGGATCGGTTGATTTTGCCCAGACAAAGGCAGCATGGCCGTGGTCAAGGTACAGGCTGATCCCGCCGAACTTGCTGCCCCAGGCGAGCACGGCGCCCGATGCATCGGCCTTGTCGAGCACTAGCTCCGCCCGAACGGTAAAGCTGCGCCCGGCAAGATAGGGCGCGGCCCCGACTGCGGGCATTGAAACGTCCTTGCCCCAATAATCGAACTGCTTGCGCGGCGATCCTGCGGACTGGCGGTCAACCCGGTCCATCGGCCGGCGGCTGTCGACCGGGAAGACATTGTTGCGCGTTGCCTCGATCTTCCACAGGGCCAGCATTTCCGAAAGCTTCGCCGGCTCTTTTGCGGCCAGATCTGTACCCTGTGAGAAGTCCTTGTCCAGATTGTAGAGCGACCACTTGGGCGGTTTGGCGGCGGCTTCTGCCTCCCACGATGGGCGCCCGTCGTCTCCGGAAAGGAACCAGCCATCGTGATAGAGGCCGACCTTGCCGCCAATCTCGAAATACTGCGTGCGCGGCTTGGCGCCGTCGCAGGCAGCCAATGAGGCCATCAGGCTCTGGCCGTCCATCGGCTTTTGCTTCACGCCGTAAACCACGTCCGGCGCGGGAAGCTTCGCAGCTTCCAGCACGGTCGGGACGATGTCGACCAGGTGCGCGAATTGCGGGCAGATCGACCCCGGTCGGGCAACGTGGTTCGGCCAGGCCAGCACCATGCCGTTGCGGACGCCGCCCAGCATCGATGGCATCTGCTTCACCCAGCGCAGCGGGGTATTCATCGCCCAGGCCCAGCCGACCGGGTAATTCGCATAGGTATCCGGGCCGCCGAGCTTTTCGGTATTGGCGATCATCCAGGCTTCGTTTTCGTCATGCGTTTCGATCGAGCGCAATTCATTGATCGTACCGGGAGGTCCCGCCTCGCCGCTGGCGCCGTTGTCGCCCTGAATGATCGAGACGAGGGTGTTGGACGCAAGGCCCATGCGGTCCAGTTCGGCGAGCACGCGGCCGATCTGCTCGTCCTGCATAGCCAGCTGCGCAGCGGCGACTTCCATGGTACGGGCGGCAAAGGCCTTTTGCTGCGGGCTGAGCGATGCCCATGCCGGAATCTCTGCCGGGCGCGCGGTCAGCTTCGTCCCCTTGGGCACGATCCCGCCGGCCAGCTGGCGCTTGAAGCTCTCCTCGCGCAGCTTGTCCCAGCCCTGATCAAACTGCCCCTTGAAACGGGCGATATATTCGGGCGGGGCCTGATGCGGGGCGTGGGTTGAACCGGGCGCCCAGTAGAGCAGGAACGGCTTGCCCGGAGATGCTGCATTCTGGTTGTGGACGTAGCGGATGATGTCGTCAGCCAGCCGGCGGTCAAGCATCTGCCCCTTGCCTTCGCTCGGGTCGACAGGATTGGTCCCGCGGAACAGAATTGGCCAATACTGATCATTGTCGCCGCTGTTGAACCCGAAGAAATATTCGAAACCCAGCCCGGTCGGCCAGGCATCGAAGGGGCCTGCCGCGCTGCGATCGCTCGCCGGCATGTTGTGGTGCTTGCCGAACATCGCGGTGTTGTAGCCGTTGAGCCGCAGGACCTGCGCCATGGTCGCCGTTTCGGGAACAATGCGCCCGCCATAGCCGGGGAAGTTCACCGGCAGGTCCGAGAGATAGCCGACCCCCGCGTTGTGGTGGTTGCGACCGGTGAGCAGCGCCGCGCGGCTGGGTGAGCAGACCCCGGTGGTGTGGAAGCGGTTGTAGCGCTGCCCCTGCGCCGCCACGCGGTCCATGTTCGGCGTCGGCACCGGTCCGCCGAACGTGCTGGCCATGGCAAAACCGACGTCGTCGCTCATCAGCACGAGGATGTTGGGCGCGCCCTGCGGCGCACGCACCGCGTGCGGCGATCCCGGGCGGGATTGCTGGATGGTCTCACCGATCGTGCCGCTGAACGCAGGGGCCGGCTGCGGCAGCACCGTCCGCGCGCTTTGCGCGAGCGCCGATGTCGTGCCGAGCAGCGCCAGTGTAAGCGCCCCGGCCTTGCCCAATTGCTGCAACCCTGTCTCCATTCTCTTTGGGCCTGTTTCGGCCTGTCCGGGGCCGCCGTATCAGGCACAGCCATAACGTCTAATGCAAGTTGATGCCGATACTGATACCTTGAGGTTATGGATATCGACCTCACCCGCCTGCGCCACATCACCGCAATCGCGCGCACCGGCAGCTTTTCCCGCGCTGCTGACGACCTGCACATCACCCAGCCGGCGCTCAGCCGCTCGATCGCGACTTTCGAGAAGCGCTTTGGCTTGCGCATCTTTGATCGTGACCGCTCCGGCGTGGTGCCCACCGCGATGGGCCGGCTGGTGATCGAGGAGGCAGAGCGGGTGCTGCGCGCTGCCCGCGATCTCAATCACAACCTGCGGCTCTATGCCAAGGGCGAGGGCGGCGATCTGGCGATCGGCACCGGCCCGCTGCTCGCCATGTTGCTGCCTGACCTTGGCCGGCACCTGCTGACGGAATGCCCGGCGATTCACCTGCGTGCATCGGTGCGCACGCCCGAACATCTGGTGCAGGAACTGCTCGATGACCGGATCGAGCTGATCTTCGGCAACAGCTGGGCCATTCGCGACATTCCCGATCTCGAGTTTTACTCGGTCGGTTCCATCCGAATGGCCTTTGTCGTTCGTGCCGGTCATCCGCTCACTACGCAGTCCAGGGTAACCACAGGGATGCTGGCCCGCTACCCGCAGGCGAGCGCTGCCGGGGCCAGCGTCGCCGGGCTGCCCCTGGAAACCGGAAGCTTCATCTGCGACAATTTCCATGTCCTGCGCGAACTCGTCAGCCAGACCGACTGCATCTGGCTGGCAGCCCCGAGCGTCCTTGCCGACGATATTGCCGCCAATCGACTGGCGCCGCTCAAGGTTGACGATTTTCCCGATATCGAAAGCGAGGTCGCGATGATCTGCCGCCGCAATCGCACACTCTCGCCTGCGGCCCAATCGCTGGTGGAACATTTGCGCGCCCTGCTGACCGCGCACGGCCGCCGCCCATAAGCATGATCGAGAGTTATGCTTTCGATTTCAAATAGACTTGGATGCGCGCTAGGGACGGTTATGGACCAACCCGCTTCCGATCATTCGATACGTGCCGAAACCCTCACGTGCGGCGACATCACGCGCTTGTCCGGATCGCCGAGGACGCTGGTCGACTGCGATCTTGAGGAAGCCGATCTGTCGGAGCTCGATTTGTCCGGCTGGACGTTCGAGCGATGCAATCTGCGCCGGGCGGACCTTCACCGGGCCGATCTTCAAGGCACGACATGGCAATCGTGCCGGGGCGCATTTGCCAACTTCAACGACTGCGAACTGTCCGACGCAACCTTCACGTCCAGTGACTTCAACAATGCGTCATTCGCGCGGGCGGCTCTGGAGGCGGCGAAGTTCACGCAGTGCAAGTTGACCGGGGCCAATCTCTGCGACGTCAAGGGAATGGACATCACCTTCGACGAGACCCTTCTGATCAACGCAAATCTGTCCGGCCATTCGTTCCTCAAGTCGACCATGCAACGGGTGGATTTCTCTGACGCCAATCTGCGCAAATGCGATTTCAGGCATAGCACCTGGATCGAGTGCAGCTTGCGCGGTGCGATTGTCGATGGTTCGCGCTTTGAAGGGGCCGATCTGCGCGGCGCCGATCTCGGCGGGTTTCGGCTGGTCGACGCCAATCTGTTTCGCGGGGCGACGATTTCCCGCGATCAGGCCGGGCAACTTCTAAGCGAGATGGGCTTGAACGTGCGATAGCGCCAATCGCCGGGCATGCCAGGCGACGTGCTCGGCCATGAACGTCGAAATGAAGTAATAAGAATGGTCGTATCCCGGCTGCAGGCGAATTGTCGCCGGCTGTCCGGCTTTTGCGCAGGCGTCTGTCAGAAGATGGGTCTTGAGCTGCTCCGCCAGGAAGGCATCGCCTTCGCCCTGATCGACCAGCAAGTCGGGAATACGGGCGCCATTTTCGATCAGCGCGCAGGCATCGTATTCAAGCCATGCGGCCTTGTCCGGGCCAAGATAGCCGGCCAACGCCTTCTCACCCCAAGGACAATTCAGAGGGCTCACAATCGGGGCAAAGGCGCTGACCGAGCGGAACCGGTCAGGATTGCGCAAGGCAATCGTCAGCGCCCCGTGGCCCCCCATCGAATGGCCGGTGATGCCCTGGCGGTTCAGATCGACGGGGAATTGCTCTGCCAGCAGTTCCGGCAATTCCTGTTCGATATAGCTGCGCATGCGGAAATTGGCCGCCCAAGGGGCCTCTGTCGCGTCGACATAAAAGCCTGCGCCCTTCCCGAAATCATAGCCTTCGGCATCGGGCACTTCGTCTCCGCGCGGGCTGGTGTCGGGCGCGACGAAGGCGATGCCGTGCTCAGCGCAGGCGGCGCGAAATTCCCCCTTCTCGGTGACGTTTGCGTGTGTGCAGGTCAGCCCGGACAGGAAGAAGAGCACAGGCAATTTTGTGCCCGGGTCGTGGTCGGGCACAAAGACGGAAAAGGTCATCGGGTAGCCTGTAGACTTCGATTGGTGGTTATAGACGCCCTGCGTGCCGCCGTGGCTGCGCCATGTTGAGACCTGTTCCATCAGACCACCTCGAGCGAGCGGATCGAAGGGGAAATGCCCGTCGCCATGCAGCCTTCGAGTTCCAGATCAGCCATTTCGAGCGGCGTTTTGGCTTCGAAAACAACAGCGGCGCGGATTTTCATAAGAACCTCAAGTTGAATGGAGTTCGACTGGGCGCGAGCCCAGCGCGGAATAGGGTGTTGGTTAGGCGGCGAACTGGCTTGTCCATTGGCCGGATTTCCCGGACCTGTGTCAAGAGCGTCGGCATGGTGCATGATGCTCCGGGTGACGATTCCAAGCGCGCTCACCCTATGTCGGCCGCATCTGATGGGACGCGGCGCGAACATCAGCTATGAGAACAGGCTATGGCTGGAGCGAAAATGACCGGACGTCTGATTGGAGCTATTGAGGCTGGCGGCACGAAATTCGTGCTGGCCGGCGCGCGCGAGGATGGCAGCGTGATCGCCGAAACCCGCATCGCCACGCGCCAGCCGGAAGAATGCTTCCGGGAAATGGTGGCATTCTTTCGCCATGTTGCCCACGCCCATGGGGCGATTTCGGCTTTCGGCGTGGCGAGTTTTGGCCCGATCGACATTGACCCGGCCTCGGCAGACTATGGCCGCTTCACCACCACGCCCAAACCCGGCTGGGCCGGCGCGCGGTTCCACGATGCGCTGGGAGAATTCGGCGGGCCGATCATTGTCGATACCGATGTCAACGGCGCGGCTCTGGGCGAATGGGCATTGGGTGCGGGGCAAGGCTGCCGGACGCTGGCCTATACGACCGTGGGCACAGGCATTGGCACGGGCGTGGTGCAGGACGGGCATTCGCTTGCCGGATTTTCGCACTTCGAAAGCGGACACATACCCGTGACACACGACCCCGCGCGTGACCCCTTCCCGGGGCGCTGCCCCTATCATGGCGACTGCCTCGAAGGCCTTGCGAGCGGCCCCGCCATCGAAGAGCGCTGGGGTGCCAGCCTGTCCAAGCTGGCCAGTCCGGCAGAGCAGATCGATCTGATCGCCGGATACCTTGCCCAGCTGGCCGCGAACCTCGTCCTGCTGCACATGCCTGACCGGCTGGTGTTCGGCGGCGGGGTGATGAAAGCGCCGGGGCTGATCGAAGCGCTGCGGCTGGCGACCGAGCGCCGGCTGGGCGGTTATGTGCAGGCACCGCAGCTCGATCCGGGGCTGGAGCGCTATATCGTCACCCCGGGCCTTGGCGATGAGGCGGGAATCACTGGCGCGGTACTGCTGGGCAAACGCGCGCTGGGCTAATGTCCCGTCGGGCGGCGCGCTGAGCAGGTCGCAGGTTCAGATCACAGGCACAACAACCGATCGCGAATGACCTTCGTGTTGCCAACGAACGGGCGGCCCGCCGCCTGTCATCGTGAAATCGGGGATTTCCACGATGGCCGGCGCGGCTAGCCACAAGGCAATGATATCGATTGCTTTGACCGGTTGGAAAAATCGGGCATCTGAGATCGCGCAAGCAATGGTAGGGTAAATGGCAGACGGTTCAAATCCCCCTGCAAGAATTCGCAATATTGCTGAACTGGCGAAGATCGCAGGTGTTTCGGCTGGCACCGTGTCGCGCGCGCTCGCCGGCAAGTCGCTGGTCAACAAGGAAACCCGCGAGCGCATCCAGGCGATCGCCCGCGAACACGGCTTTCGTCCCAACCAGATGGCGCGGCGGCTGCGTGTACAGGAAACCAAGGTCATCGGCGTGGTCGTGCCGCTGGGCCACGAACAGCGCCAGCACTTGTCCGACCCCTTCTTCATGGCGATCCTTGGCCATCTGGCCGATGCGCTGACCGAAAGCGGCTATGACATCATGCTAAGCCGCGTCATCCCCAATGCCGATGACTGGCTGGAGCGGATCGTCGAATCGGGCATGCTCGATGGCGTGCTGGTGATCGGCCAGTCGAACCAGATCGAGGCGCTGGAACGCGTGGCGGACTATTACAAGCCTATGGTCGTCTGGGGCAGCCTCCACCCCGGGCAACGTCATTGCACCGTCGGCATCAACAACCGGGCGGGCGGCAGGCTGGCGGGCGAATGCCTGATCGGCGCAGGTCGGAAGCGTCTCGCCTTTCTGGGCGAGACTGACGTGCCCGAACTGCGCGACCGCTATCTGGGCCTGTGCGATGCCGCCAAGGCCGCCGGCCTGCCCGCGCCCGAGCAGTTTCACGTCCACCTCGCCTCGGACACGATGGCTGAAGAGATCGCCGGACATATCGATCGCATCCGCGCCGGGATTGACGGGATCGCCTGCGGGTCCGACCTGATCGCCATGCATGCCGTGCGGGCGCTCGCCGATCTGGCCATTGCGGTGCCGGGCGACATTTCGGTGACCGGCTTCGATGACTTGCCGCTGGCCGAACAGACAGTGCCGCGCCTAACCACGATCAGCCAGAACATCGCCGAAGGGGCCAAGCAAATGGTCGGCCTGCTGTTCGGACGGATCGCCGGCACGGAAACCGGTTCGGTGGAGATGGCACCGCAGCTGATCCTGCGCGATACCGCCTGACCGGGTCGCACAGGGTCATGACCTCGATCGATCCGGCATCGAGTCACAACTCTCGCCATCGCAGCTGCCCGTCAGGCTGATCGCGGCGGTCCATCAAAAATCAGTCTAACCAATCATCATCAGGCTGGCATTGCCCCCCGCGGCGGCGGTGTTGATCGAGATCGACACTTCCTCGACCAGCCATTCGAGCGGATAGGCCAGTGGCTGATCATCGCGCGCGGCGTGGACCGAGAAGATCGGCCCCGGCATCGCTGCCGCCGTCTCGGTCATGGCGGCCACGCGGGCCGGTCCTCCTTCGACAAGAGCGGCGGCGTAGGGTTCACTGCCGGAACTGTGAAGCACGGCGGCCACGCTCGCCGGAAGTCCTTCGGGAACGGCCACACCTTCCACAGTCGCTCGATTTCCGGTCGCGAGGACTGCGGCGATCTGGGCGAACAGCCCTGCGCGGGTTGCCGGCCGCAGCAGGATCCGGCCGCGCGGATGCAACTGGTAGAGGTTGCGCTCCCCGACTGGCCCCGCCAGTTCCATCTGGGCGCCCAGCGCCGAAGCCTTGCCATAGCGGCGCGCGGTCGCCGCCGCGTCAGTCTCGCCCGCCAAGTCCAGCCAGTCGATGAAATCGTGCAGCGGCGTTTCGAGATGTCCGGCGCGCGCGCCGAATACCGGCGGCACGGTGACCAGCCGGCTCAGATAGAGCGGCCCGCCCGCCTTGGGCCCCGTGCCTGACAATCCGCGCCCGCCAAAAGGCTGGACGCCGACAATCGCGCCGATGATATTGCGGTTCACATAAAGGTTCCCCGCCTTCACCCTCGCCGTGACATGGGCAATCGTCTCGTCAAGCCGGGTGTGCAAGCCAAAGGTCAGCCCGTAACCCGTGGCGTTGATCGCATCGATCAGTTGCTCCAATCGCTCGCGGGAAAAGCGCACGACATGCAGCACCGGGCCGAACACTTCGCGGGTCAGGTCGGCGATAGAATCGAGTTCGATGATCGTCGGGGCCACGAAGGTGCCGTGCCGGGTGGCGTCGGGCAGCGCCTGCCTCTCTACCTTGCGTCCGAGCGCGCGCATCGCCGTGATGTGCTGCTCGATAGTCGCCTGCGCCTCGGCGGTGATGACCGGGCCGATATCGACCTTGAGCGCGTCGGTGCGCCCGACGCTCATCTCGGCGAGCGCGCCTTTGAGCATGTCCAGCGTGCGGTCCGCCACCTCTTCCTGCAAGCACAGCACGCGCAGCGCCGAACAGCGCTGGCCGGCGCTGTCAAAAGCCGAGGCGATGACATCGGCAACGACCTGTTCGGTCAGGGCTGAGCTGTCGACGATCATCGCGTTCTGCCCGCCGGTTTCGGCGATCAGCGGGATCGGCTTGCCCGCTGGCGAGAGGCGGGTGGCAAGCTGGTGCTGGATCAGTCGCGCCACCTCGGTCGAACCGGTGAACAGCACGCCTGCCGCGTCCGCCGATCCCACCAGCGCCGCGCCAATCGCGCCATCGCCGGGAACGAACTGCAGGGCATCGGCTGGCACGCCCGCTTCATGCAGCAGCCGCACGGCCTCGGCAGCGATGAGCGGGGTTTCCTCCGCCGGCTTGGCCAGCACCGGGTTGCCCGCAACCAGCGCCGCAGCGACTTGTCCGGTGAATATCGCCAGCGGGAAATTCCATGGGCTGATGCAGACGACCGGCCCCAGCGGCACCTGCGCCGCGCCAAACGTGGCGCGGGCCTGCTGCGCGTAATAGCGCAGGAAGTCGATCGCCTCGCGGACTTCGGCAATGGCGTTGGGCACCGACTTGCCCGCTTCACGCACGATCAGGCCGAGCAGCAGCGGCATCCGCGCCTGCAGCGCATCGGCGGCGCGTTCGAGGATCGCGGCGCGCTCCGCAACCGGGGTATCGAACCAGCGGGAGGCCGCCGCGCGGGTAACGGCCAAGGCTGCCGCCTCGGGCGATGTCTCGATCACCACGCCGACTACATCACGATGATCGGCGGGGTTGAGCACGGGCCGCGATGGCCCCTCGCCGTTCGCAGGCGCGGCTTCCCACTGGATCTCCGCGCTCTGTCGCAGGCTCTCGGTCAGCGATGCCAGCGCAGTCTCATCACTCAGGTCGATCCCGCCCGAATTGCGCCGGCCCGGATAGAGATCGCCCGGCAGCGCAATCGCCTCGTGCCGGGTGCCCGGTTGCGGCATCGCCAGCGTAACCTCGACCGGATCGGCAATCATCGCCTCGACCGGCACCGCCGGATCGGCGATGCGATTGACGAAGGACGAATTCGCGCCGTTCTCCAGCAGGCGGCGCACCAGATAGGCGAGCAGCGTTTCATGCGTGCCGACCGGCGCATAGATCCGGCAGGGTCGATCGAGATTGCCCTTGCCGACGACCTGTTCATAGAGCGGCTCGCCCATGCCATGGAGGCACTGGAACTCATAGTCGCCAATTGCGAAATCAGGCCCCGCCAGATGATAGACGGTGGCCAGCGTCTGCGCGTTGTGCGTGGCGAATTGCGGGAATACGGCATCGCGCGCGGCAAGCAGTTTCCTTGCGCAGGCGATGTAGGCGACGTCCGTGTGGACCTTGCGCGTATAGACCGGGAAATCGGCCAGCCCATCGACCTGCGCGCGCTTGATCTCGGCGTCCCAATAGGCGCCCTTGACCAGCCGCACCATGATCCGGCGGCCGGCGCTGCGAGCCAGATCGACGATCCAGTCGATGACGAAGGGACAGCGCTTGCCATAGGCCTGAACGACGAAGCCAAGCCCGTCCCACCCGCCCAGATCAGGATCGCGCGCCAGACTTTCCAGCAGGTCGAGCGACAGTTCGAGGCGGTCGGCCTCCTCCGCATCGATATTGAAGCCGATGTCGTAACCCTTGGCCAGCACGGCCAGCGCCTTCACCCGCGGTAACAGCTCGCCCATCACCCGCTCGGCCTGCGCGCGCGAATGGCGCGGATGCAGCGCCGATAGCTTGATCGAAATGCCCGGCCCGCCATAGATGCCGCGCCCATTCGATGCCTTGCCGATGGCGTGGATCGCGGCCTCGTAATCCCGGTAATAGCGCGCCGCGTCGGCCGCCGTGGCCGCCGCTTCGCCCAGCATGTCATAGCTGTGCTGGAAGCCTTTCGCCTCCAGCGTTTTTGCGCGCCTCAGCGCCTCGCCAATCGTCTCGCCGGTGACAAACTGTTCGCCCATCATCCGCATCGCCAGATCGACGCCGCGGCGAATGACCGGCTCGCCAGCCCGCGCGACAAGCCGTTGCAGTGCCGCCCCCAGCCCGCGATCATCGACGCTGCCGACCAGCTTGCCGGTGACGACCAGTCCCCAGGTCGCAGCGTTGACGAACAGCGATTTGCCGCCGCCCAGATGCGCGCCCCAATCGCCATCGGCGATCTTGTCGCGAATCAGCGCATCGCGCGTGGCGTGGTCGGGAATGCGCAGCAGCGCTTCGGCGAGGCACATCAGCGCCACGCCTTCCTCGCTCGACAGCGAATATTCGTGGACCAGCCCTTCGACGCCGCTGCCCTTGTGATTGGCGCGCAGGGTGGTGACCAGCTGCCGCGCGGTTTCGCGAATCCGCGCCTGCAGGGCATCGTCCAGCGTCGCCGCCGCAAGCAGCGGCGCAAGGCACTGCGCTTCGTTGCGGCGATAGGCAGCAGTGATCGCTGTGCGCTGCGGCGACGGGGCGCGGATGGCAGGGGCGAAGGCGGAGAAAGCTGCGGGCTGGGTCATGCCGTCATCCTATCGCATTTGCCCTGGTCAACCTGCCCTAATGCGGACCTATAGAAAGGAATATCGACTTAATTTGGACGTTCTGATAGGCAGTGATTATGCCCAAATCATCAAACACAGTCGAACTGGATGATTTCGACCGCAAGATTGTTGCCGTCCTTATGGCGGACGGCAGGATCACCGTCACCGATCTGGCGCAGCGCGTCGGTCTGTCCAAGACACCTTGCCAGGTACGCTTGCGCAAGCTGATCGACTGCGGCGTCATCCTCGGCTTTCGTGCGGTCGTCGATCCGGCAAAGCTGGGCCTCGATCATGTCGCCTTTACCGAGATCAAGCTGTCCGACACCCGCGAGCAGGCGCTTGAGGCGTTCAACGCCGGCGTCCGCCGCATTCCCGAGATCGAGGAATGCCACATGATCGCCAGCAGCTTCGACTATCTGCTCAAGGTGCGAACCGCCGACATCCGGCGCTACCGGATCGTGCTGGGCGAGCGGATCACCAGCCTGCCCCACGTGGCAAGCACCTCAACCTTCGTCGCGATGGAAACGATCAAGGATGCTTCCGGCTAAGGTGCACCTACTCCTCGGGCCGCATCTGCAAGATCCGTGAACTCACCATGGGAATGGTCAGCATCGTGCTGCCCAAGGCCGCCAGCAACAGCGCGGTGAACGTTGCGCTGGTGATCAGCTGCTTGTCGAACAATACGCTGACGAAGATGATCATGATCAGCGCCTTTGTCTGCAGGAGCCAGCCTATGACCGTGGCATCGCCCTTCTTCCAGCCGAGGATCCGGCCCGCGAGGCCAACGCCCGCCAGCTTGCCGATCACCATCGCAGCCAGCAGGATCAGGCCGACACCAAAGATGGCGTAGCCGCCGATTTCCCAGCTCGTGCGCAGCCCGGTCGACAGGAAGAAGACCGGCATGAAGGCCAGCAATACCACGTCGCGGAACTGGTCCATTTCGTCCAGATCGAACCAGCTGGCGTCGAGCGCGGCACCTGCGAGGAACGCGCCGACCATGTAGTGCAGGCCTGACCAGTCGGCAAGGAACCCGCAGGCGGCCAGCCAGACCAGCGCGCAATACCAGCGGTCCCGCTTGGGAATGGCGATCATCAACCGGCGCACGGCCCAGACCGCAGCGCCGAAGCCGATGACAAAGCCGGCTTGCCGGCCCATCCGCTCCCAATCGAGCAGGATCACCGCGAGCACGCCCCAGATGATCACGTCATCCAGACTGGCATAGCGCAAAATGCGCTGCCCCAGCGGGCTGCGCAGGATGCCAAGCTTGGTCAGGAACAGGACCAGGATCGGCAAGGCGGTGACAGCGCAGGCCATGCCGATGCCGGTGACGAACTGCCAGTCCTGCCCCTTTGGCCCCATCCACGCTGCCGGATTGCCGAAGCGCAATAGCGCAGCGGCGACAGCCGCGCCCAGAGCCATCGGCATGACCATGGCCAGCCCTGCGGTGACCACCGTATCGCGGCGGCTGCGCCACGCCTCGCGAAAGTCCAGTTCAAGCCCGGCCACGAAGACGAACAGCATCACCGCCCACCAGGCGATGCCGTTCAGCGCGCCAATGACCTGCGGCGTGAAAATCAGCGTATAGTACCCCGGCAGCGCCGCGCCGAGCACGCCCGGGCCAAGCAGGATACCGGCGACAATCTGCACCACCACCAGCGGCGCCCAGTGATCCGTCCTGCACAGCCGCCAGACCAGATAAGGCACGCTGAAGATCAGGATCAACGCCAGCAGGAAAAGCTCGGTAACGGGGGGGGCGCTGGTCATCGGTAGTCTTCTATGCTGGTTCACCGAGCGCCGGACGGCGGGCGTACCATCCGAAGCCGGCAATCACCGCGTAGCAGATGGCCGGCAGGATGAAAGACATGCCAAGGCTGCCGGTGAGGTCGGCGATCATCCCGGTGATCAGCGGGATCACTGCACCGCCGAAGATCGCCACGTTGATGATGCCCGAACCGTCAGCTGCGCGGCTGCCGAGTTTTTCGCAGGCGAGCGAGAAGATCGTCGGGAACATGATCGAATTGGCGAGGCCGACTGCCAGCAGGCTGTACCCCGAAAGCGCACCGGTCGTCTGGGTCGAGATGGCCAGCAAGGCCACCGCGCCCAGCGCCGCGCCGGCGAGGACCTTGCCGGGGCTGAGGAAGCGCAGCAGGGCCGAACCGATGAACCGTCCGACCATGGCCCCGCCCCAATAGATGCCGATCATCGTGCCGGCCGCCTCGGAATTGAGGCCCATGACATCGGACAGCTGGAGGTAATTGACGATGATCGAGCCAATTGCGACTTCCGCTCCGACGTAGAGGAAGATGCTGAGCGCACCGAGGCCGAAACGCGGACGCTTCAGCAGGTCGAGCCCGGCAAGGCCCTGGCTCTCTTCATGGCGCTCACCCTTCAGCGCATTGCGGAAGTACCACACCGCGCCGGCGACCAGTGCCAGCGCTAAGGCGAGGCCAAGGTAGCCGTGAACAATCGCCTGGCTTTCGGCGGTGCGATAGGCATCGAGCTCGGCGCCCTGCAAATCCGCCATGTTCACTGTCGCGAGACTGCCGAGGATCAGGATCGCCCCGAAAATCGGGAAGAGCGTGGTGCCAAGCGAATTGAACGCCTGCGCGAAGGTCAGGCGGCTGTGCGCCGTGGCAGGCTTGCCCAGCATCGAGATCAGCGGATTGGCGACCACCTGGACAATCACCACCCCGCTCGCCAGCACGAACAGCGCGAACAGGAAGACGCCGTAAGTTGCGGTCTGGCTTGCCGGGATAAACAGCAGGCAGCCGGTCATCATGATGAGCAGACCGGCGACCGCCCCGCGCATATAGCCGATCCTTTTGACCAGCCGCGCGCCCGGGATGCCGATCACGGCATAGGCGGTGAAGAAGCAGAACTGCACCAGCATGGCCTGCGTGTAATTGAGCGTGAAGAGCTCTTTCAGCTTGGGGATGATCACATCGTTGAGGCTGGTGATGCCGCCAAAGATGAAGAACAGGCCCATGACGAACAGGCGAAGCTGCGGCGCATCGACGCTCGATTGATCTGCGGAGGCATCGGTAAGGGGGGCGGCCGTGGGACCAAGTGCCATGGAATGTGCTCCTGAAACTAGCCGGCCTTGCCCGGACAGGGAATGGGCGATCCGACCGGTTCGATCCGGACGTTGCGCAGGGTTGCGGTAAAGCCCTTGTTGGCGGTGATCCGCAAGGGGGTGCCAACCGCAGAAAGGTTGGCGCCCGCATCCTTGAAGCAGCGCAGCGGCACGCGGGTCTCGGTTGGCTGCCCGATGGGTGCCGCACGGGCCATGGAGCCTATATCGATCCCGGACCCGGCAAACGACAGGTCGACCGCGCCAACGGGGACCGCATCGATGCGCCATTCGAGCAGCAGGGCATAGTCGCCGCCCAGCTGCCGGGTGAGGTCGACCGATGGCCCGTCGATGGCGATGGATCCGCGATCGGTCCAGGTGAACTGGCGCGAATCTTCCTGCGCGGCGAGGTCCATGGCCCGCGCGGTCACGGTGCTGTCGAGGCCAAGCCGCCACGGCGAAGGCACGGCGCCGCGCGTCATGTAGGTGTCTTCGCTGGCCGAGGCGGCGAGGTCCACGCGGGGATCTTCATTGACCCTGCCGAGCTTGGCTGGCCGAGCGTAAGTGAGACCGTAGCCCACCGGGAACAGCGGCTTGGCGACCGGCGATCTGGCATCGGCCGGCCATGCAAACGGCAGACGGCCGGCGAAGTCGCGCTTGGCCTTGCCATCGGGCTTTGCCACGAGAACGTCGGCCAGCCCCGCGCCCTGCGTCCCCGGCAGCCATGCCGCGACAAAGGCGTCGGAGGCATTGATCTGCGGGCCGGTGAACATCGGACGTCCCGAAAGGAACACGGACACCACGCGGATGCCAGCGGCCTTCAGCTTGCTCACCAGTTGCTGTTCACCCATGTGGCCGCGAAAGGCGAGATCGGGGCGATCGCCCTGAAATTCGGCATAGGGTTCCTCGCCATAGACCACCACGGCCACGTCCGGCCGGTCGGTGAAGCCGCCGTCGGGCGACAGCACGGCTTTCCCTCCCGATGCGCCGATGGCGGAGGCGAGCGCGCGTCCGATCGTCTGTCCATTGGGGAAATCGGCTGCACTCGTATCTGTGCCTTGCCAGGTGATGGTCCAGCCGCCTGCCTGCATCGCCATGTTGTCCGCGCCCGGCCCGGCGATCAGCACGCGCGCACCGGGGCGCAGCGGCAGGACGCCGCCGTTGTTCTTGAGCAGCACCAGCGAGCGCGCCGCCGCCTCACGCGCAAGCGCGATATGCTGGGGCGCGCCGACCTGCGCCGGATCGCCGCGGAACACCGGTTTTGCGCCCAGCATGCCCAGCTTGGCCTTGACGCGGAGGATGCGCCGCACGGCATCATCGATCCGCGCCATCGGCAGGGTGCCATCGCGCGCCTGCCGCAAGGTCGTTTCGTAAAGTCCCTTCCAGCTGTCAGGTGCCATGGCGAGATCGAGGCCCGCGTTGAAGGTCTGCGGGCAATCGGTGACGGTGCAACCGGGAACCTGCCCGTGGCCGTTCCAATCGCCCACGACCAGCCCGGCAAAGCCCATGCGGCCCTTGAGCACATCGGTCAGCAGGCTCTTGTTACCGTGGTGCTTGACCCCCTGCCAGCTGGAAAAGCTCGCCATGACGGTGAGCGCGCCAGCATCGATTGCGGCGGGATAACCGGCGGCATGGCCGGCCACGAGTGCGCGCTCGGACATCTGTGCGTCGCCCTGATCCTTGCCGCCGAACGTGCCGCCATCGGCAAGGAAGTGCTTGGCCGTAGCTGCCACCTGCAATGGACCCAGCTGCCGTCCCCTGGCGAGCGGACCCTGCAAGCCCAGCGTCATCGCGCGGCCATAGCTGGCGACCAGCGCCGGATCGGCGGCATAGCCCTCATAACTGCGCCCCCAGCGCAGGTCGTGCGGCACGG
This sequence comes from Novosphingobium aquae, assembly GCF_037572715.1. NCBI lineage: Bacteria > Pseudomonadati > Pseudomonadota > Alphaproteobacteria > Sphingomonadales > Sphingomonadaceae > Novosphingobium > Novosphingobium aquae. The sequence continues at coordinate 34,476 of NZ_JBBHJY010000012.1, forward strand.
CGAGGGTTGGCGCGAAGGTCCAGTCGATGCCGCTGCCGGCAACTTCGGCGGCTGTGACCTCGCCGATACGCCGGATCAGCGCCGGATCGCGCACCGCACCAAGGCCGATGTTGTGCGGAAAGATCGTTGCGCCCGGCAAGTTCGAATGGCCGTGGACGGCATCGACGCCGACGAGGATCGGTACACCCGCGCCGCTTTTGCGCGAGGCCGCGCGGTATTCTTCAACGAGGCGCAGCCACTTGGCGGCATCGGCGCGCTCGTCACCATAGGGCCCGGAATTGCCCCCAGCGAGGATCGAGCCGAGCGGATAGCGGGCAAGGTCAGCAGGGGTAATCGCGCTGATGTCCGCCTGGATCATCTGGCCGACCTTTTGTTCGACGGTCATGCCTGCGAGCATCCGGGTGATCGCCACCTCGGTCGCGGGATCAGTCACGGCGGCGGGGCTTTTCGCCACCGGCCATGCGGCTGGGTGCGCCTGTCCGTTCGCCTTGGCGGCAACCGCCGGCGTGGCCGCCTGAAGCGCCGCAGCACATCCGCCAGCAAGCAATGTTGCCGCCATAAGCCAGCGCTTGAACTTCATAGGATCCCTCTACCCCGCCCGTCTGTGAACGTTCTCAAACGCTAACTGACATGAGACACAGGCAAAATCAAGCGGGCTGTCAGAATTGCCGTGCGAAGGGCTTCAGGAGCAGGCCAGCGGCGAGCGAAAGGGCGGAAAACAGCAGGAACAGCGCGGCGAATCCGAACTGCGGCACCAAGGCCAGCGTCAACCACGGCATGATCAGTGACGGCACCGTATTGGTCAGGTTGAACAGGCCGAGATCGCGCCCACGCCGGTCGGAGCGCGGCAGGACGCGAAGGGTCTGTCCCGAATGCAGCGCGAGGAAGATCGAGGTGGCAAAGCCGAACACGGCATAGGTCGCGATGGCGAAGGGCAGGCTCGGTGCCAGTGCCATACCCACCAGTCCCGCTGCCGAAACAAAGGCGCAGGCCACCAGCGGCGTGAAGGGCCGGCTCGTCCGGTCAGCCCAGCGGCCCGCCCACAGCGCGATCGGCGCGGACAGGATCAGCACGACGCTGAACACGCGCGCGGTGCGGTTGTCGCCCATGTCCGGATCGATCGAGCGGAACCAGAAGTAGAGGTAGGAAAACAGCGCCGCCTCGGCGATCTGGACGGCGAGCCGCGCAAACCACATGCGCCGCATGGCCCCGCGCCCGGCGGCGGCGGGGTTTAAAGGGTCAGGCGCTGCGGCATCGTCAGAAACCGGATCGGGCACGTGTGGCGGCGGCGTGACCAGCAGCACCGGCACCACGCAGCAGGTCACCAGTACCCCGACCAGCACCAGCCGCGTATCGGCAGAGGCCAGCCCGGGCAGGGTGACAAAGGCCCCGGCCAGCGCCCCCAGCCCCGGCGCAAAAGCCAGCAGGCCGCCCAGCGAGCCCATCTGCGCATCGTGCACGCAGTCCCCCGCCCATGCCGCCAGCGGCGCAAGCATCATGTTGAGCGCCAGTTGCCAGACGATGATGATCGCGATGAGCGCGGGCAATGTCTCGGCCTCGCGGAACAGGGCGAGCAGGCCGCAGGACAGCACGAGGCCCAACCAGACCCATTCCCTGCGCCGCCGCGTGATGTCGCTGAGATAGCCGAAACCGATGAAGGCCGCGCTGGCGGCAATGGCTCCGGCAAAGGCGATATAGGCCAGCCAGCTCACCCCCGCCGCGTCCCCGGCCAGCACGGAAACCCGCACCGGCAGCAGGATCGTCAGGAAAGGAACGTAGGCGACCGATCCGCCGGCCCAGGCCAGCGCATAGAGCAAGAGGAAGCGCTGCGACTGCCGGGCAGCCGGCAGCGGATCAGCCACGGGTGCCGGCAGTGCAGGAGGCGACTGATCCGCGCTCGACGAGGTCTGCGGAAATCACCGTCAGCGCTTCTGGCCGCGGATCACCCTTTTTCGCCGCGATGATCAGTTCGACCGCCATCGACGCGGTGGCGGCAATCGGCTGGTCAATCGCGGTCAGCGGCGGCTGGGTGAAGTGCACCAGTGGCGTATTGTCAAAGCTGATGACCGACAGGTCACGCGGCACTTCCAGCCCCAGCGAGCGCGCGACTTCGAGCGTGGCCAGCGCCATCTGGTCATTGCTTGCGATGATCGCGCTGGGTGGGTTCGCGGATTCCAGCAGCCGCCGCGCGGCCCGTTCGCCCGAGGCATAAGTGAAATCGCCGGGTTCGAGGAGGCCATCGGTCGGCAGCCCCGCCGCTGCCATCTCGCCCTGCCAGCCATCGACGCGCCAGCCGCTCAGCGCATAATCCGGATCGCCCGAGATGAAGCCGATCTTGCTGTGGCCCAGACTGATGAGATGACGCGTGGCGGTCCGGGCCGAGCCTTCGTCGTCCATCGAAATCGGTATGCCTTCGCCGTTCTCCTGCGAGCCGATGCGGACGAAGGGAATCTTCTGCTGGGCAAGAAAGCGCACCAGCTGCGGGTTGTCTGAATGCGGCGGGGTAAGGATGATCCCGTCGGGCTGCAGCGCGGCAATCGCCGCCAGAATTTCGCGTTCGACATGGTCGCTGTGCGTATCGACCAGCTCGAAGATCATCCGATAGCCGTGCTCGGCGCACTTGAGCATACCGCCGAGCAGCATCTGGTCGACCCAGTCAGTGCCCTGCCGCGCGCGCCAATCGGCAATCGTGCGGTCGCGGTCATTGAGCGCGAGGATCAGGTAGGACCGTGATCCGCTCATGCGCTGGGCGGCGATCGAGGGGACATAGCCCAGCCGGTCAATCGCTTCTTGCACCCGCTCCTTCATTTCCGGGCGGACATTGGGTTCATTGTTGATGACGCGGCTCACCGTCTGCAGGGAAACCCCCGCATCCGCAGCAACATGCTTGATCGTGACTGCCTGCCGGCGCCTCGCCATTCCCTACTCGCCCTTCCCCGTGGGTCGATCCACGGCGGCGGTAACGGGCTTTGCGTCTTTTTGCCAGACGCGAACCCAATCAATGGCATAGCGCTTCGGAAAATCCTGACGCGATACGCCGCCAACCCCGCGCGTTTCAGATAACTTGCCGCCGATGGCGAGGTTGAGGATCAGGTGGAACTGCTGATCGAATGGCGCACCGGGGGTCTTTGATCCGGCCGACCACCAGTCGCTGGCCTTGCGCTGGGCATAGACGCGCCCGTCAAGCAGCCAGACGATGCGATCGGAGCTCCATTCGATGGCATAGGTGTGGAAGCCTTCCAGCACCTGCGGGGCATGAACCTCGTCACCCGAATGGACGTTTCTCGGCCATTTCTCGCCGAAATGCAGCGTTCCTAGGATGGTGTCTTCACGCCCGCTGTTGCAGGCCCTGCAGGGGACGCCGAGGTTAACCGCCTCAAGGATGTCGATCTCGCCCGATGCCGCCCAGGGGCCATAGGTGTCCTTTTCGGGCAGCATCCAGATCGCCGGCCAGGTGCCTTGCCCTTGCGGCAACTGGGCGCGAACCTCGATCTTGCCATAGCGCCAGGCGGCCTTGCCCCGCGTCGTCAGCCGCGCGGAAGTGAACTCGCGGGTGGCCTGCGCGCGCGGATCGGCGGCGGTCTTGCGCTGCGCTTCGGGCAGGGCCGGACCGGTGAAGCGCTGGCGCCGCGCGGTGATCACCAGCTTACCATCGGCAATCGCGGCATTGGCGGGCCGCGCCGTGTAGCATTGCCGCTCGTCATTGCCGCCGCCCCAGCAATCGACATCGAAGCCCCATTTGGCCGGGTCTATCTCCGGCTGGTCGAATTCGTCGGACCAGACCAGTTTCCAGTCGTCAGCGAGTGCCGGCCGCGCGGAAGCCAGGATCAAACCCGCCGCAAGCCATACCAAAACCCGCAGTTTCACGCCGCTTCCGCCTCTCGCGCGCCGCAATAGCTGGCGACATAGGCGTGGTGTTCGGGCAGGCTGGCGACCGTCTTGGCAACACTGTCGCGCAGGCCGGAGAGCAGGTGATCCAGCTCCTTGTCCGACAGCTTGGTGGCGATCGGGTGGTAAGCCTGGGGCATGATGCCCTGCCCCATCATCACCTGAACCCAGCTGTTCTCGGCGAAAAGCTCCTCGTTCTTGCGGAAGACGCGGCCGGTTTCGCGGAACAGTTCGATCTTCTGGGTGAGGCTCTCGGGGATCTCCATATCGCCGCACTGCCGCCAGAACGGGCTGTCGCGGCGCTCGGTAGCCTTGTAGTGGAGGATGAGAAAATCGCGGACCTGCAGCATGTCGGTGTGCTGCTGCTCGTTGAATTCGGCCACGTCGCGCTCGCTCACCTCGCTCATCGGCATCATGCGGATGAGGCGCAGGATCGCCCGCTGGATGAGGTGGATGCTGGTCGATTCCAGCGGCTCCATGAAGCCGCCCGACAGCCCGACTGCAACGCAATTGCGGTGCCACTGCTTGCGCCGCGCGCCGGTGGTGAAGCGGATAAAGTTCGGCTCGGTCAGCCGTTCGCCTTCCAGCGTGGTGATCAGCCGGTCGAGCGCGGCATCACGATCGAGGTAGCGGCTGCAATAAACGATGCCATTGCCCTGCCGGTGCTGCAACGGAATGCGCCACTGCCAGCCGGCATCATGGGCAATCGCGCGGGTGTAGGGAATGGGTGGTCTGACAGAGGCGGTCTGGACAGCGATGGCGGAATCGCAGGGCAGGTAATGCGTCCAGTCATCGAAGCCGACATGCAGCGCGCCTTCGATCAGCAGGGCGCGAAAGCCGGTGCAATCGACGAACAGGTCGCCTTCGATGCGCTGCCCATTATCGAGCACCAGCGCGGCGATGTTGCCGTTTCCGCCATCAAGTTCGACCCGGCCGATCTTGCCCTCGATCCGGACAGCGCCATCCGCCTCTGCCAGCTTGCGCAGATAGGCGGCGTAAAGCGTGGAATCGAGCTGGTAGGCATAGTTCATCCGGTTTTCCGGAAGGTGCGCGAACTTGCCGGCATGGGCGGCCTTTAGCTCAAGGCAGTAGTCATCGAAGCTATATTGGTGCCCCTTGGTCAGGCCGTGCAGCCAGAAGTGCTGGAACCCCGCCGACCAGTGATCGCGCCCGGTGAGGCCAAAGGAGTGGAAGTAGGTGTCGCCGTCCAGCTTCCAGTTTTCGAAATTGATGCCCAGCTTGAACGTGGCCTGTGTGGCCGCCATGAATTCCGCCTCGCCGATGCCGAGCAGGCGGTTGTAATTGACCAAGGGCGGGATGGTGCTTTCGCCAACGCCGATCGTGCCGATCATGTCGGATTCCACGAGAGTAAGCTCGATCGAATCCCCCATGGTGCGGGCGAGCGCGGCGGCGGTCATCCAGCCTGCGGTGCCGCCACCGGCAACGACGATACGGCGCTTCTTGTATTCACTCATCATCGGCTCAGTGTCCTGAGTAGGAAGGATCGCAAGCGACCGGCGGATTCGGCGTCGAGCGGATCAAGCACGCCGCGCGCGCCTGCCGGGATGTGGTCGGTGGCCTCTGGCCCGTTGCCGAAAACGTAATGATCGAACAGATCGCGCCAGATCGCCTTTTCGGCTGCGGGCAGATCACGGATGGAGAGGATCGCGTGGTTGAGCGCGTCCTGCGGCTGGCCAAGGAAACGCGGCGTTTCGCGCCACCAGTAGTTCATCAGCACGTTGAACGAGGCCAGCCCTTCGACATGGTGCCACCACATCGACGGGATAAACAGGGCATCGCCCGGCTCCAGTTCGGCCACCAGCGCGTGCTCCAGCGCATGGGCAAAGCGCGGGTGGGCGGCGAGATCGGGTGCATGAAAATCGACCATGCTGACCGCGCGGCCGGCGGGTGTGTTGTCGATCGGGCCGAGGTAAAGGTTCCGGAACTGGTCGGGCGGGAACAGCGTGAAGCGGCGCTTGCCCGCGACGCAGCAGGCGAGGTTATCGGGAAAGTCGTTATGCGCGGCGATGCGCGTCGGCGTGCCGATCCACAGGCTGACCAGCGGCTCGCGGGTTCCCAGACCCAAACGGTTGTCAGCCTCAAGCCCATCGAAATGGGTCGGCACGTCGATAGAGCCGAGGTAGATCATCGGCGCATCGGCGCGGCCTTCGTTGGCGTCGATGCCGGAGAAGATGTCGGCCAGCTTGCCCTTCGCCATCTGGAAATTCATCTGCATGGCCGCGTCGTAGAACAGCCGGCCATCGCCGCCGGGCGCGCCGATCGATACCGCGAAGGGAACCGGGCGGGCGTGATCGACGAGGTAGCCCCGCGCCTCTGCTGCCGAGCGCAGGCCGGCCTGGACCAGCGGCCAGTCACGCACGAGGCCGCGGATCACGAAAGGCGTGGTCGCACCGCGCAGCAGGCTGTCCAGCGCGGCGGCATCGGATGCCTCGCGCTCCTCCACTGCCGTCAGCGCGGCATAGATCGAGGCGTCGGCTTCAGCCACCCATGACCTTCGCGTTCTTGCGGTCGACCAGCTTCGAGAATTGCGAGAGCGAGGCCAGCGCCATGTACAGCGGACCAAGGTGCCCGGCGGCGAGCAGATCGCGCAGGGCATCGCCATCAAGCGTCGCCAACTTTTCCTCATTGACCGTCTGGAAGCCGACCAGCGAATGCTTCGATCCGTCCCCCAGCGGCACTTCCAGCGTGAAGGGTTCGATCAGCGCATGGCGTTCAAGCGCGGCAAAGAAGTCCTCACCCTCGCGGTGGGCATGGTCGAGATCGCCGAGCATGGCGGCGATCCTTTCAAGGTGCGGGGTCGGCTTGCCCTCTTCATCGAACACCAGCGTGCCTTCGCCGCTGGACGATACGCGCGGGTGATCCATGTCGACATGGACTTGCGCCTCCGCCCCTTCGCTGGCCGGGCGGCCGATCAGGAAGGGCTGGATCGACAGCGCCAGCGGGCGGTATCCGGCGTCCCAGCGGTCACTGACAAGGAACAGGTTTTCCCCGTCCTCGAATCCGAACAGTGCCAGTGCCGACATCCGGCCAGAGGCAATGTCGCGGCGAAAGACGATGGGAAAATGCGCCTGCACCTGCCGGAATTCGGCCGGCACGGTGAGGCAGGCCATGGTCGCATCGCCGTAAGCCGCGCCGGCATCGACATGGACGCGCAGGCCGGCATGGTCGCCGCTGTTGAGGATCTGGTGGTTGCTCATTGGCTGGCAAGTTCTCCCTGTGCCGCGCGCATCTGTGCGGCTGCGGCAGTGAAATAGTCCCGGTTCGCCGGCAGCGCCGCTGCCAGCGCGCGGGAACGATCGCGCACCTCGGCCAGCTTGGCCAGCGCGGCGGGTGAAGGATTACCCGCATGGGCAGGCAGCGCAAAGCCCATGCCGTAGAGCACGTATTGCTGGCTGGCGGCAGAGAATATCTCGTCGACGCGCGGCAGGTCCCAGGTCGATGGCGGCTGGTCGCGCCACAATGTCAGGCACTCGGCCAGCCGCGCGGGAATGGTCTCGGGCGCGCGCTGCGCCAGCCAGTAGGGTTCGCTGCGGCGGCTGAGCACGTAATGCAGCTTGAGGAATTCGACGATGCGGTCCCAGCGATAGCGGAACAGATCGTTGAAGCGCTCGGCGTGGATGTCCATCGCCGCGCGGCTTTGCGGGAAGTTGTCGGCCAGTGCCTTGATCGACAGTTCGATCAGGACAATGGCCGACGCCTCCAGCGGCTCGATGAACCCGGCGGACAGGCCCACGGCAAGGCAGTTGCCGGCCCAGAACCGGTCGCGGTGCCCGGTGGCGAAGGCAAGCTTGCGGGGGTGCAGGCTTGCCGGATCAACGCCCGGAACCTTGGCGCCAACATAGTCCTTGAGGATCTGCGCGGCACGATCATCCGACAAGTGGCGCGAGCTATAGACGCAGCCGATACCCCGGCGACTCGGCAAGGCAATGTCCCACAGCCAGCCAGCCTCATGCGCCGTGGCATTGGTCTGCGATGCGACCGCGCTGTCTGCCGCGACCGGCACTTGCAGCGCCAGTGCGCGGTCGTTGAACGACACGTCTGAACGGTCGATCCATGCGGCCCCGCAATGCCCGCCGATCAGGATCGCCGCCTGCCCCGAGCAATCGATGAACAGGTCCCCGGCCAGCGGTTCGTGGCCACTGAATTCGAGGGCAGCGATATCCCCGCCCTCACCCGCGACGACGCCAGTGACGGCGGCAGAGACATGGCGAACGCCCAGCCGGCCCACGGCGTGACGGGCCAGCAGGGCGGCGAACTTGCCGGCATCGAGGTGGTAGCCATAGTTCAGCGCGCCGGCATAGTGCGGCATGGCGCGCTGGCGCGGGGCAAGGTTGCGGGCGCTGGCGGCGTGCTGCGCGGTCATCGCCTCGGCAAAGCAGCGGTCCGGAACCGACGCCTGCCATGCGGCCAGAAGGTCACGCATGTCACCTGAAGGCGGCGGGGTGAAGGGGTGGAGATAGCTGTCCCCCGCTCTGCCATCGAGCCAGCCATCGAAGCGCGAGCCCTGCTTGAAAGAGGCGTCGCATTCGCGCAGGAATTCGCTTTCGGGAATGCCGATGGTCGCCAGCGTCTCGCGCATGGTCGGCCAGGTGCCCTCGCCCACGCCGATGGTCGGGATGTCGGGCGCCTCGACCAGGGTGATGGCCAACTGAGGATGCCGCGCGGCGAGCAATGCGGCCGAGAGCCACCCTGCGGTGCCTCCGCCGACGATCACGACCTGTTCAACCGCGCTGGACATTATTCACGCACCTTAGAGTGCATCTCAGAGGATAAAAGAGCCGCACTGCCTTTGGGGGGCAGTGCGGCTCAAGGTGTCTCAGGGAGGAGACAATGGCTTCACATCAGAACGAGAACCGTGCGCCCGCTGCATAGCGCGCATAACCGGGGGCCGAGAAGAACACGGTCTGGTCGTTGCGCATATGGCCGCGGCGATCGGCGTTGGTGATGTTGATCCCTTCGGCAAAGACCGTCAGGCCCTTGCGCAGTTCATAGCTCATGCTGACGTCGAACTGGCCATAGGGCTTCACGTAATAGGGGTCGAAGCCATAGCCCGCGAGGAAGCCGTCGCGCCAGTTGTAGGCGATACGGGCCTGCAGGCCGTTCTTGTCATAGTAGAGCACGGCATTGGCGCTGTCGCTGACCCCGTTTACCGCGAATTGCGGCACGGTGTAGCGCAGGGCGTTGTCGAACTTGGTATCGCTCTTGACGATCGTGTAGTTCAGGATCGCGCCGAAGCCGGTTTCCCAGAAGCGATGCTGGATCGCGAATTCCCAGCCCCACAGTTTGGCTTGCTGGGCGCTGTTGGTCGGCTGGGTGATGATGAAGTTGACCAGCGGATCGCCCGCTCCGCCAATGATGCCGCCATTGGCCGCGTCATAGGACGAAGGATACTTGGCAGCGATATAGGCGACGATCTGCGCGGCGGTGGCGCCCGAGCCCAGGGCATTGCGGGCTTCGGTGGCATAGGGGCCGGCAGCGGCGTTCGTCAGGCCGAATGCGGGCTGGTTGACCTGCGTCTGGCTGATGAAGTTGCGGACCTTCTTGTGGAAGAAACCGGCGGAAATGTAGCTGTCATTGCTGTAGTACCACTCAGCCGAAAGATCGATGTTCTTCGACTTGTAGGGCAGCAGTCCGGGGTTGCCGCTGGCGCCGGTGCTGCCACCGATGCGGATCGGCGAATCGAGCGTCGTGCCGCCCTGCAGCGAGCCATAGTCAGGCCGGGTGATCGTGTGGCTGTAGGATGCGCGCAGCTTGATGTTGCCGCCCGGCGACATGTCGAAGTCGAACGCCGGCAGCCAGTTCTCGTACTTGCCCTTCAGCGAGGCGGTGGCCGATGCCGCGCCATAGATGATCGCGGTTTCGTTGCCGCCGGTCCAGACCGTGCGGTTGGGGATCGGGACCAGCGCCGATGAATCGATCTTGGTGTTTTCATAACGCAGACCCATCCGCAGATGCGCCGGGTTGGTGAACAGGTCAAAGGTGTGTGAGCTCTGGATATAGGGCGCCCAGGTCTTTTCCTTGACCGTGCGGTCGGCGGTGAACTTGGCAAGGCAGGTGCCCGCCGCCTGCGAGGAGGCGCAGATGCCGAGCTGGCTGTCGAGCAGCTTGATCAGGGCAACCGTGTCGACCTTGAAATAGGTCGGGATGATGCCTGCGCCGTTCGATCCGACCATGCCCTTGAGGTCGTTGGGCAGGTCCGTTGGCGAATAGAGGCTGTCGGGCGTGTTCGCCGCAGTCAGGGTGCCGCCCCAGGTATCGTTCTGGATGACGCCGAAGGCCGAACGAACTTCGTTGTCGGTATAGGTCACGCCGAAGTCGAGGCTGTCGATGAACGAGGCGTCGAAATCATAGCCGCCGCGCAGCGTGAACTCGTTGAGCTCGTCGCGCATATAGGCGTTGCGGAAGGCGTTGCCTGCCGGGCGGATGTTGCCCGCGTTGATTTCCGATCCCGGATACATCGAGACCGAAATCACCGGCATATCGGTGGTGAAATCGACCTTCTGCGACTTCACCCCAAAGATCGCGCTGCCCACGGCAATGCCGCTGCCATAGGGCAGGGTCGGCTTGCTTTCGGCGGTCGAGTGGTGGCCATCAAGCTCAAGCCGCAGGCCGCCGGGGCCGTCCCACTTGAGATTGCCGCCGATCGAGCGGTTGACCGAACGGTTGGCCGCAACCGCGCCGGTGATGGCCAGATCCTTGCCCGGGCCGAAGTTCTCGGCATAGAAATTGGGGCCGGCGGCGGGGCCATCGGTCCAGCTGCTGCTGGTCTGGTCATGGTTGAACCACACGCCGATGGAATTGGTCCGCGCGTCGATGGTGTTCTGCGAATAGGTGTAATCGACCGAAGCCGTCAGCGTATCGGTCGGCTTGACCTGAAGCACGACCTGGCCGTTGATCCGTTCGCGATCAAAGCTGGTGAAGTCGTAACCGGCGTTCTGCGTGACCTGATAGACCGTGGTTGGCCCGGGGCGGTTCTGCGTCTGGGCAAAGTTGCCGCGCCAGTCGTTGGCGTCGACCGGCAACGAGCCCCAGTTGTTTTCGTTGCCAAGGTAGCCTTCGCGCCAGCCAGCGTTGAACTGCGCCTGGCTGCCCTTGCGGCGCTGGTACGAACCGCTGACCAGCACACCGATGCGGCCGTCGGCAAAGGTGTCACTGATGATGCCCGAGACTTCCGGCGCAATCTTGCTGCCTTCAAAGCGCGAGGTGTCGTAGACGCCCTTCACGCCGATGCTGCCGGTGAAGCCGTTGCGATCGAGCGGGCGCGCGGTCTTGATGTTGATCACCGAGCCGATGCCGCCGGTGGCCAGAGTGGCGCGGCCCGACTTGTAGACTTCGACGCCGGCGATGCCTTCGGATGCCAGGTTGCCGAAGTCGAAGCTGCGCGATGCCGGAGCGCCGCTGCTGCCGCCAAGGCTGGAAGCCGGCATCTGGCGGCCGTTGAGCAGGACAAGGTTGAAATCGGGACCAAAGCCGCGAACCGTCACGGTCGAGCCTTCACCGCTGTTGCGGTCGATCGACACGCCGGTGATGCGCTGCAGCGATTCGGCAAGGTTGGTGTCGGGGAACTTGCCGATGTCTTCAGCGGAGATCGCATCGACAACGCCCTGGCCGTCGCGCTTGATTTCCAGCGACTTGGCAAGGCTGGCGCGGATGCCGGTGACGACGATGGCGTCCGGCTCGGCTTCGGCCTCGGCGCTTTGGGCCATGGCGGGCTGGGCGGCAGTGCCAAGCGCAACAATCGACGTACCCAAAAGGAAGCGTCCGATCATCGGATTGCGGAAGGCCTTCATCAACGATTCTCCCCCAGAAAACGGCGCGATTGTGCGCTCGTCATGCTTGTTGTGAACGTTCACCTAAATGATAACGTTCACTTCGTCAAGCCGGTGCCACCCGCATTTCAAATTATGCGGCCTGCATAGTGGCAGAAACACCGCGCTTCCAACAGGCCTGAACCGGCCTATGGTCAAGCAAACTGGGGGATGGCTTGGCTGGCGCGATGGGCTTAGACAGCGGAGATGACCAGACCACTCCTGACCTTTCTCGCCCTTGCCCTGATGCCGTTTGCCAGTGCCGCCGCAAAGCCATCACATCCCGAGGCAACGGTGATTTCTCCGCAGCGCCTGTCGGATGACGTGAAGACGTTGGCGTCGGACGCCTTTGCCGGCCGCGCACCGGGTACGGCGGGGGAGGACAAGACCATCGACTGGTTGGTCGGCCGTCTGAAGGCGATCGGCCTGAAGCCCGGCGGTCCCGACGGCGCGTGGACCCAGCCGGTGCCGCTGGTCCGCACCCAGCTTGGCGAAGGCACGATTACCGCTGCCGGCGCGGCCCAGTCGCTGACCCTCACCCAGAAGCGCGACATTTACCTCAGCACGGTGCGCGCCGCCGATCAGGTGCGGATTGCCTCGGCCCCGCTGGTCTTCGTCGGCTACGGCGTCACCGCCCCCGAGCGCGGCTGGGACGACTTCAAGGGCGTCGACCTCAAAGGCAAGGTCGCAGTGTTCCTGATCAACGACCCGGACTTCGAAGCCAAGGCGGGCGAACCGGTCGCGGGCAAGTTCGGCGCACGGCGGATGACCTATTACGGACGCTGGACCTACAAGTTCGAGGAAGCCGCCCGGCGCGGCGCGATTGCCGCACTGATCGTCCACGATAGCCCCGGCGCGGGCTATGGCTGGAGCACGGTTACCGCTCCCGGCGGGGAGAACTATGACGTTGCCAGTGCGCCGAACCGGGTGGCCCTGCAGGGCTGGCTCGAAGGCGGTGCCGCCAGCCGGTTGTTCGCCGCCGCCGGCCTCGATCTTGCCGCCCAGCGCGTGAAGGCCCGGTCGGCCGACTTTCGCCCGGTCGAGCTGGGCATGGCCCTATCGGCGGATCTGCCCGTCACGCACGAGGCACTGATGAGCCGCAATGTCCTCGCCCGGATCGACGGCAGGAAGCGGGCCAAGGAAGTGGTCATGTTTGGCGCCCACTGGGACGCCTATGGCCAGGGCGCGCCTGACGCACAGGGGCGCACCGTGCGGCCCGGTGCCAATGACGATGCGCTCGGCGTGGCTGGCCTGCTCGAGATTGCGCGCGCCTTCAAACAGGGCAAGGCGCCCGATCGCAGCCTAGTCTTCGCCTTCTGGACCGCCGAGGAGCGCGGCCTGCTCGGCTCGGAAACCTATGCGACGCGTCCAGTCTACCGTGCGGCAGACACGGTGGCCAACATCACGCTCGACATTCTCCAGACCGGCGGTCCGGCCCGCGACGTGATGCTGGTTGGTCAGGGCCAGAACAGCCTTGAGGACGACCTTGCCGCCGCTGCGGCGCGGCAGGGCCGCGTGGTCACGCCCGAGGCCCTGCCCGAGCGCGGACTATTCTACCGCGCCGATCACTTCCCGCTGGCCAAGCGCGGGGTGCCGACCCTGCTGTTCATGGCGATCAGCGGCGCGCCCGATCTGGCCAAGGGTGGCCGCACCGCCGGTCAGGCGTGGCTCGATGGCTATATGCGCTGCTATCACCAGACCTGTGACGAATGGAGCGAGGCGCTGGACTTCGGCAGCGCGGCGCAGGACGTTGCCTTGGCCTACCGCGTGGGCCGCGACCTCGCCGCATCGGCGCGCTGGCCGCAGTGGAGCGAGGACTCCGAATTCCGCCAGATTCGGGCCAAGGACGGGCGCTAGCGGTAGTGCGGCCCTAGCGAGGGTGCCGCGCGGCCAAGGCAATCCCGGCGAGGTTTTGCGCGCGCTTGATCCAGCGAATTCGCGTGCCGGGGACCTGTTTGGCAAGGTCCAGCACGGCGGCGGCATGGGCGTGCGGGGCTTGGCCTGTTCGCAAGGCCTCGCCCGCGTGGTCGATGATTTCGCGGGCATCGCCGATCAGCACGATGTCATCCAGTCCGAGCGATAGGGCCTGCCGTAGCGCGCAGATCAGCGCCAGCCACTCGGCATCGCTGTTGGTTCCCTGCCCCAGATCGTCGAACAGGTAAGTCGCGCCGCGGATCACCACCGCAACCTCGATCATGCCGGGATTGGGACGGCAACCGCCATCGAAATAGACTTTGGTCCGGCGGCGGGACTTGGACGTTTCCATTCGGATCGCTGCTACCTGATAAGCCAGCGGCCTGAAACCGGCGAGGATGCCTCCCGCGCCAAGCGCAGACCGCGGGCCTTCCCCTGTTGCCCAGAATGCCGGCTTGGGGCAAAGGGGCGCGATCAGATTCTTAAGGTCCGGAACCGACATGACGACTTCGCGAAACGAGCTGAACGGCAAGCTGGTGGTTCTGGTGGGCGGCAGCGGCTTTTTCGGTGCCCACGTGGCGCAGGACCTGCTCTCGCGCGGCGCACGCCTGCGGGTTGTGTGCCGCACCCCGAAGAAGGCTTACCGGCTCAAAGCGCTCGCCAATCTTGGCCAGATCCAGTTCGTCCGCGCTGACCTTGCCGACCGTTCGGTCCTGCCTGCAATCGTCGCCGGGGCTGACGGAGTGGTGAACCTCGTCGGCGCGTTCAAGGGCGATCTCGATACGCTCCACGTCCGCGCCCCCGCCGCGCTGGCCCGCGCCGCGCGCGAAGCCGGTGTCGGCGCCTTCGTCCACATCTCCGCGCTGGGCTGCGATGCCGAGAGCGACGTCGACTATGCGCGGACCAAGGCCGAAGGCGAAATCGCCGTCCGCAAAGAATTCCCGCAGGCGATGATCCTGCGCCCCTCGATCCTGTTCGGACAGGACGATGCCTTCATCACCATGTTCGCCGGCCTGATCTCACGCCTGCCGGTGCTGCCGGTGTTCGGGCCCGAGGCAAAGCTGCAGCCGGTCTTCGTTGACGATGCGGCAGAGGCCGTGGGCAATGCGCTGGCCAATCCGGCAGCCTTTGGCGGCAAGACCTTTGACCTTGCCGGTCCCGACGTGATCACCATGGGCGAGCTCAACCACCGCATCGCCGCCGCGCAGAACCGCAAGCCGCTATTCGCCGAGCTGCCCGATGCCTTCTCCGGCCTGATCGCCGCCGCCACCGGCTGGTTGCCCGGTGCGCCGCTCAGCACGGACCAGTGGAAGCTGTTGAAGGCCGGGAACATCGCCTCGGGCGGCCCCGGCATCAAGGCGTTGGGCGTCAATCCGCGCCCGCTCTCGCTGTTTCTGGATCGCTGGATGGTGGCTTATCGCAAGCATGGCCGGTTCGGCAGCAAGGCCAGCGTTTAGTTTAGTGCGCCCATCACATCCGTGATGGGCTTGCGGCACCAGACGACAGTCTGGAAAAAACTCCTTACCCGTCCACATCTCCGTAATGCGAGGGCGGCTGGATGCCGTCCTGCCGTTCGGCCAGCAGCGGGCGGAAGCTCGGGCGGCTTTTCATCACCGCGTACCAGCTGCGTGACTGGTCGTGACCGGCCCAGTCGATCCCGCCGAGGTAATCCGCTACCGAAACGTGCGCAGCGGCGGCAATATCGGCTAGGCTCATCGTCGCGCCGGCTAGCCACGGGCGGCGGTCTAGCAGGTAATCGACATAGTACAGGTGCTCATGCGCCAGCTTCATAGCCTGGCGCAGCGCGCGGCTGTCCGGCGGCTGGCGCAGGATCACGCGTTTCTTCATCTTTTCGAGCAGCAGCGGGCCTGAGACGTCCTCGTAGAAATTCTCGTCAAACAGCGAGACCAGCCGGCGCACTTCGGCGCGGGCCGAGGCATTGCCGGGGATCATCTGCGGCTTTTCCGAGGTTTCCTCGAAATATTCGCAGATCGCCCGGCTGTCGCACAGCGTCAGCTTCTTGTCCGGATCGTGGAGCATCGGCACGCGTCCGGCCGGGTTGCGGCCGAGAAACTCGTCGCGCCCTTCCCACGGATTTTCGCGCCACAATTCATAGCCCACGCCCTTTTCGGACATGAGCAGGCGCACCTTGCGGCTGAAGGGGCACAGGGGAAATTGGTAAAGCTGCCACATGACCTGCCCCAATGGCGCAAAGCACCGCCCTGCTCCAAGCCATAAGGCCCACAGTAGGGCTATTTTATCTGTGCAAAAGCCGGATCAGTAGTCGCGGGGGTCAGAATAGCGGTCGGCACGGCGATCCTCGCGGTCGATGGCGCGGCGCATCTCGTCAGCCATGCGTTCGAATTCGGGGATCATGCCCTCGATCGCGCCGGCAGTGCGGCCCATCTGGCCCATGGCGCGCGGCATTTCTCGAGCGATGTCGCGGGGAAGCTCGCGCAGGTCCGGCCCGGCGAAGTCGCGCACCCGCGCGTCATAGGGCACATCGCGCAGCTCGGGATCGCCCCATTCGCCCATGGCGCGGGCGAGCGGCCCGACCCTGAGGTCGAGCAGCATCTCGCTCATGATTGCCGCCATGGCCGATGCCCGCGCCTGCAGGGCAGGGTCGGTGAGCCGTTCGGCAACGCGCGAATTATGATACGGACCATGGCCGGCGGGGCGCGCCATGGCAGAAGACGGAACCAGCGCCGCGACTGCGAGTGCTGCGGTGAGCGATATGCGTGATATCATCCCGAACCTCCTGCTGTTGGGACCAAGTTAGCCCGTCCGGATAGGCGCGGTACGCTTTCAGGTGGCTGAATGAACGGCGGATTCGCGGCTGGTCGCACTCAAGGTGAGACAAGATGCACCCGCTCAGAAGCTGCCCTTTACCTGAAACGTGAAGATCGGCCCGATCAGCCGATTGCGTTCCTCGGTAAAGGCGATCGGCGCGGTGGTGCGCGGGCCGGTGAACACCGTGCGGTTCCAGTGCTGGCGCGCGCCCAGCAGGTTGTTCGCCTGCAGCCGCATGGTCAGCCCCATGACGTCCTTGTGCTCGATGAAGGCCGAACCCCAGAACGGCCCTTCGTAATCATGGCCGAACTCGGTGAGGCGGTAGCTCATCGACTGTTCGAAATGCCCGATCCCCACACCCCATGCGATCTGCGAGCCGGGGATATCGTGCCGCAGGTTCGCCTCGATCCCCAGCTTGGTATAGCCGTTGAACGGGATGCGGCCGCTGCCCAGCGGGTCCTTGTAGGCGGCGTTCTGGTAGAAGGCCTGAAAGTTCACCTTGGCGCCCTTGAAGCCCAGCGGATCGAGGTTGATCGTGCTGACATTCTCGATGAAGCGCACCCGCGCGCGCGGCACGTTGCCCACCGATTCCCCGCCGCCGATGGGGATCAGCGTGACATAATCCTGCGTTTCCTTGAATATCCAGTGCAGCTTGGTCGAACCCCAGGGGCCAAGGCCCTTGTTGATCTCGCCCTCGAACGTCCAGTCCTGCCGGGGGCGCAGCTGGTTGTTGCCGGTATTGGCATTGCCGTTATCGAGGAATACGCGGGCGAGGAAATCGTAGAACGACAGCTGGCCGACCTGACGCCGCAGCTTGATGTTGATGTCGAAGTCCTTCGACGGCTTCCACGCCAGCGACAACGAGCCCTTGGGCCGCACGAAACTCCGCACAAGGCCGCCTGGCCCGGTCTGCGCCAGCGTCGAACGCTCCACCGCCCCGATCACCTGCAGGGTGAGGTTCTTCGCCAAGGGGCGCGAGAAGCTGAGTGAACCTTCGTAGCGGTCCTCCTTCACCCCGCCGCCCGCCTCGGGGAACGGTACGATGTCAAACGTGCCCGCCGCATTTAGCGTGCCAAGGGTGGCGCTGGTTTCGAGCCGGTTGAACGCCGCCTCACCCGCCGCCTGCCAGCTGCCGCCCAGCATCTTCCAGCTGTATTCGGCACGGGCAATATGTTCGGCGCGCTCGCCGATCTGCTCGAACCGGTCGCCGGTTGCGGCGGCACCGGTGGACGGTACGGAGATCACGCTTTGCCAGTAAGGTTCGTGGCTCGCCCGGTCGAGGCCGATCAGCTTGAGCCGGCCAGGTCCGAGCGCGAATTCGAAATCGCCGCCGAATTCGCGGTTCCAGCCGCTGAGCCGGGACGAGACCAGCCGGGTGCGCGGTGTCCCGGTGGTCGGCGTGCGCAGGCCCTCCTCGTCGAAGCGTTCCCAGACGCGCTGGTAGGATGCGTTGATATTGCCCACCGATGTGCCGGGGCCGCGGAACTTGAGCGTGCCTGAGAGTTTTGGCGCGTCGCGATCATAGGTCCAGATATCTTCGCGGCGTTCGGTGATGCTCCCCGCGGCATTGCGGATGATCGTCGGCCCGCCCGCCGCACCGCGATTGGCATCGTTGACGAGGCTGAGCGAATATTCCGCCGCGCCCAGCTTCCCGGTGACCGAGACCGAGCCATCATACCAGCTGGGATGGGCGTAATGGGCGCGGACCTGCGGGTTCCAGCTGAACTGGCCCGAAAAGCTGTCCGACTTCGAAATGACATTGGCGACCACGCCGGTCAGCCCCGGCACCTTGAGCGTTGCCGCGTCGACAAGGTCGATCCGCACGACGTTGCCCGCCGGAATGCGGGCAAGCTGGGTGAAGATGTCATCGGACTTGGAAGACAGGCGCTCGGAATTGACCAGCACATTACCCGATGCCTGACCCAGTCCGCGCGAGCCCTGATCGGCCTGGGCAATCGAAAAGCCCGGAATCTGGTTCAGCATGTCGAGCGCGGACCGCGGGGCGAAGCGGGCGAAATCGGCGGCGGTGTAGCTGCGCTTGGATGCGACCGCTTCGGTCGCCTCAGGCGCGGCCTCGCCGGCTTCTTCAGCCAGCGCCGGGGCAGCGAAGATCAAGGAAATGAGCGCACAGGACGTGAGATGGCGTATCGCCATGAAGGTTCTCCCAATCGTCCCGCTGGGCCATCAGGTAGCGGGGGGAGCGGCGTTTGACAGGGAGCCTCGACCGGGAGCGAACCCGGTCCGACGAACGGATTCGGTCAAATAAATCAGCGCTTGGCGGTGGCAGGTACTTCGGCGTCAAGCAGCGGCAGGCAGGCGCGGACCGTGCGCCCGACGAATTCCGACGGATTAACAGAGGCAATCGCGCCCTTCTGCAGTTCATCGACGCGAACCTTGAGCAGGGCCTGCACGGCCTCGCGCGTGGCGCCGGTTTCGTCCATCAGCCGTGCGGTGGTGTGCACGAAGAATTCGCGCCCACGCTCGCCCAGCGGCGGGAAGACATTGGCCCCGGGAGCGCCGCGCTTCTGGTCATAGGCGATCAGTCCGAACGCCGCTGAACAGCGCAGCGAGGTCTCCTGCGCGAGGTTAAGCCTGGGGGAGGCAGCCGGCGTCTGGGCAGCAGCCGGCAGCGCGGAAAACAACAGGGCGGAGCCAAGGAGAATGCGGTTCATCGTGCTCATGTGCCTACCTCAACCTGAACGCAGCATAGCAATTGATTGGCCTAGCGGCGCGAAATGAGGAACACCGCGTGTTCGGCCCGGAAGGCAGCCGCCGCGGGCGAGCACAGCTTGTCACCCGACAGGTACCACGATTCCTCCACCGTGATCCCGCGCGCGGCAACCAGATCGCGGAAGTCTGCCACGGTGACATGGTGGATGTTCGGCGTTTCGTACCATGCCACCGGCAGCAGCCGCGTCACCGGCATCCGTCCGTTCCACAGCAGCGACAGCCGCACCCGCCAGTGGGCAAAATTGGGAAACGAGACGAAGGCCTTGCCGCCGATGCGCAGCAGATGCTCCAGCACCTGATCGGGCCGGTGGGTGGTCTGCAGCGTCTGGCTGAGGATCGCATAGTCGAACGACTGGTCGGGATAGATCGCCAGATCGCTATCGGCATCGCCCTGAATCACCGACAGGCCGCGCGCCACGCAATTGGCGACCGAGGCGGAATCGATCTCCATCCCGCGGGCATCGCACTGCCGCTCGTCACGCAAGACGGCGAGCAGGTCGCCATCGCCGCAGCCGACATCGAGCACCCGCGCACCGGGGCGCACGTTGGCGGCGATAATCGCAAGATCGGGGCGAAGGTTCATGACGCGCCCCTCAAGCTGGCGGCATAGTCCGGGGCAAGGCGCTCCATGAGATTTTGGGGCCGGATGAGGGAATGGAACCCCAGTTTCGAATAGACCCCATGGGCATCCTTGGTCGTCAGTGCAAAGCGGCGAATTCCGGCAAAGTCAGGATGGTCGAGAAACCAGTTCACCATCCGGCGCCCCAGTCCGCTGCCGCGAACAGGCTGGTCGATCCACACATCGGCGATCCAGGCAAAGGTTGCATGGTCGGTTATTGCGCGTGCGAAGCCAACCTGTTCGCCGTTTTGATAGGCTCCCAGCGGATGCGATCCAGCAATCGCCCGCTCGACGAGCGTCCGTTCGATGCCCGGCGACCAATAGCTGGAAGCAAGCCAGCCATGGACACGGGCGAGATCGAGTCGGGCCGGGTTATCGTCGAGTTCGATCATTGATCGAGGAACCCGGCAATCACGCGGTCAAGCTCGGGCACTTCCAGCAGGAAGCTGTCATGCCCGAACGGCGCGGCCAGTTCGACGAAGCTCACCGGAGCGCCCGCCGCGTTGAGTGCGTGGGCAAGATTGCGCGATTCGATGGTCGGGTAAAGCCAGTCGGTGTCGAACGAGACGAGGCAGAACCGCGCCTTGCAGTCCGTAAAGGCATCGGCCAGCAATCCGCCGCACTCTTCCGCCAGATCGAAGTACGACATGGCGCGCGTAATATAGAGGTAGGAATTGGCATCGAAGCGCCCGGTAAAGCTCTCGCCCTGATAGCGCAGATAGCTTTCCACCTGAAAATCGGCGTCAAAGCCAAAGCTCTTGGCCTCACGGTCCTGCAGGCGGCGGCCGAACTTTTCCGACAGTGTGGCCTGCGACAGGTAGGTGATGTGCGCGGCCATGCGCGCCACGGACAGTCCGGCGTCAGGGGCCTTGCCGGTGTTGTAATAGGCACCGCCTTGCCAGTTCGGATCGGCCATCACGGCTTGGCGCCCGACTTCCTGAAAGGCGATGTTCTGCGCCGGCATCTCGCCGGTGGCGGCAATCGCCAGCACACGCCGGGCGCGGTCCGGCCAGTTCGCGGCAAGGCTGAGCGCCTGCATCCCGCCCATCGATCCGCCGACGACGGCGTGCAATTGCCCCACGCCCAGCGCATCGAGCAGCGCCAGATGCGCGCGGACCATGTCGCGGATGGTGATGACGGGGAAGCGCATCGCCCAGGGTTGGCCATCAGGCGCAGGGCTGGATGGCCCGCTGGTGCCCATGCAGGACCCCAGCACATTGGGGCAGATGACATAGAACCGGTCAGTATCGATGCCCTTGCCCGGGCCGACCATCCGGTCCCACCAGCCGGGCTTGCCGGTGATCGGGTGCGTGCTCGCCAGATACTGGTCGCCGGTGGTCGCGTGGCAGATCAGCACGGCGTTATCACCCGCCGCGTTGAGGCTGCCGTAAGTCTCGTAAGCGATGCGCACGCCGGCAAGGCTCTGCCCGCAATCGAGCGGCAGGGCTTCGGTCAATTCCAGCACGGTGCTGGCAGTTACAGGTGCGGCTTTGGCCATGGCCAGCGGACTAGAGCCTGCTGTGGGCCAGTCAATGGGGTTTCAATCGTGCGCCACGGTGCTAAGGCCCGCCCGAAATGAGCCAAGGTCCGATCCCGAAAAGCTGGATCTCCGCGATCCATGCCTATGTCCCCGGCAAGAGCGCGGGCGCAGACGGCCGTCCGCTGATCAAGCTCTCCGCCAACGAGAACCCGCTGGGCACCTCGCCCGCCGCGCTAGCGGCGCGCAGCGAGGCGGCGGAAACACACCGCTATCCCGATCCTGACAGCAAGGCCCTGCGCGCCGCCATCGGCGAAGTGCACGGCATCGATCCGGCGCGACTTGTCATGGGCACCGGCTCGGACGAATTGCTCAACCTTGCCGCGCAGGGCTATGCCGGTGTGGGCGATGAAGTGCTGTTCTCGCGTTACAGCTTCTCGGTCTACGACATTGCCGCAAGGCGCTGCGGCGCGACCCCGGTGATCGCGCCGGACCTCGATTTCGGCACTGATGTCGACGCGCTGCTGGCGCTGGTGAGCCCGACCACGCGCGTGGTGTTCGTGGCCAATCCGAACAACCCGACCGGGTCCTACCTGCCTGCAAGCGAACTGGCGCGGCTGCATGCTGGCCTGCCCGCCGATGTGCTGCTGGTGATCGATCAGGCCTATGCCGAATATGTCGCGCCGGCGGACGACGATGGCGCTTTTGCCCTCGCTGCGGCGCACGGCAACGTGCTGGTGACCCGCACCTTCTCGAAAATCTTCGGCCTCGCCGGCGAGCGTGTGGGTTGGGGTACCGGCGCGCCCGGCATCGTCGACACGCTCAACCGCATCCGCGGGCCGTTCAACGTCACCAACACCGCGCAGGCCATGGCGCTGGCCGCCGTGGGCGACCGCGATTTCGTGACCGCCACGCGCGAACACAACGCCCGTGAACGCGCCCGCTTCGTCGCATCGCTGGAGGCTCTCGGCAACCACGGCCTGCGCCCGCTGCCGAGCGAAGCGAACTTCGTGCTGATCCTTTTTTCAGGCAAGCTGACTGCCGAAATGGCCTACAACGGCCTCGCCGAGCGCGGCTACATCACCCGCTGGCTGCCGGGGCAAGGCCTGCCGCAGGGCCTGCGCATCACCATTGGCACGGCAGAGCAGATGGACGAGATCGCCGCTGGCTTGCGCGACATGGCGGAAGCCGCGCGATGAGCTTCGAGCGCGTTGCCATCATCGGCCTTGGCCTGCTCGGCGGTTCGATCGGCCTTGCCGTGCAGGACTACCTGCCGGGCGTGGCGACCACCGGTTATGACGCCGATCCGGCCACCCGGGCGCGGGCGCGCGAGCTGGGCCTTGCCGGCACGATCAGTGACACTGCCGCCGAAGCTGTAAGCCAATCCGACCTAGTGATCTTCTGCGTCCCCGTTGGCGCGATGGCTGCCGCTGCCGCAGAGGTGGCCGGTTCGCTGCGGCCCGATGCGCTGGTCAGCGATGTCGGCTCGTCAAAGGAAAGCGTGGCAAAGGCGCTCTCCGATGCACTGCCCGGCGCAGCGATCATTCCGGCGCACCCGGTCGCGGGCACTGAACATTCGGGTCCGGACGCCGGTTTTGCCAGCCTGTTCCGCAACCGTTGGTGCATCATCACTCCGCCCGAGGGCGCCGACCCGGCCAAGGTCAAGGCACTGTCCGAATTCTGGACCGCGCTGGGCGCCAATGTCGAACTGATGACGGCGCAGCACCACGATCTCGTGCTGGCAGTGACCAGCCACCTGCCGCACCTTATCGCCTATACCATCGTCGGCACGGCCTCTGATCTCGAAGGCGTGACGCAGGGCGAAGTGATCAAGTATTCCGCCGGCGGCTTCCGCGATTTCACCCGCATCGCCGCGAGCGATCCGACCATGTGGCGCGACGTGTTCCTGACCAACAAGGACGCGGTGCTCGAGATGCTGCAGCGCTTCAGCGAAGACCTCACCGCTTTGCAACGCGCAATCCGTGTCGGCGACGGCGACCAATTGTTCGACCACTTCACCCGCACCCGGGCCATCCGCCGCTCAATCATCGAGCTTGGCCAGGACGACGCCCGCCCCGATTTCGGCCGCAGCGACCACGGCGGCACCGAACCCTGAACCGAAGGATCAAACGATGAGCTATGCTGTCTGGATTGCCCTCGCCGTCGTGCTGATCGCCGTGATCCCGCCGATCATCAAGAGCGCCCGCGCCAAGGAGCGCAAGGGTGACGGCTCGGGCGATGCCGGGTCGACCTCAAGCAGCGATTCGTCCTGCGATGCCAGCGATGGCGGAAGCTGCGGCGGTGGAGACGGCGGCGGCGATTAAGCCCGCCCCAAGTCCCCCTTGCCCACGGTCCCGCTTGCCATCTCCAGCATCCGGTCGAGGCTCTTGCGAGCGCGCAGGCGCAGGCCTTCCTCGATCTCGATGCGCGGTTGCAGGTCACGCAGCGCGACGTAGAGCTTCTCCAGCGTGTTGAGCGCCATGTAAGGGCAGATGTTGCAGTTGCAGTTGCCGTCTGCACCGGGCGCTCCGATGAAGGTCTTGTTCGGCAGCGCCTTTTCCATCTGGTGGATGATGTGCGGCTCGGTCGCGACGATCAGCTTGTCGCCGGGGAAGGTCTTGGCGAATTGCAGGATGCCGCTGGTCGAACCGACATAATCGGCATGGTCGATGATGTGCGGCGGGCATTCGGGATGCGCGGCGACCGGCGTTCCGGGGTGCTGCGCTTTCAGCTTGAGCAGCTCGGTCTCGCTGAAAGCCTCGTGGACGATGCAGACGCCCGGCCAGAGCAGCATGTCGCGCCCGAACTTGCGGTTGAGATAGCCGCCGAGGTGGCGATCGGGGCCGAAGATGATCTTCTGGTCCGCCGGGATCTGGGCGAGAATCGTCTCGGCGCTGGAGCTGGTGACGATCACGTCGGACAGCGCCTTCACCTCGGTCGAGCAGTTGATATAGGTCAGCGCGATGTGATCGGGGTGCGCCTCGCGGAAGGCGCGGAACTTGTCGGGCGGGCAGGCGTCTTCAAGGCTGCACCCGGCGTTCATGTCGGGCAGGACGACAATCTTCTGCGGGCTGAGGATCTTGGCGGTATCGGCCATGAACTTCACGCCGCAAAAGGCGATGACATCGGCGCTCGATTCGGCGGCCTTGCGGCTCAGCTCCAGACTGTCCCCGACAAAATCGGCGAGGTCCTGGATTTCCGGCTTCTGGTAATAATGCGCCAGGATCACCGCATTGCGCTCTTTACGCAGGCGGTCGATCTCGGCGCGAATGTCGAGGCCGGTGAGGTTGGTCGGCTGGGCAGTCATCGTGGCGCGTCCCTTGGGCAAGTGGTGCGAAAGGGCAGATAGGGACTAACGCCGCCTGAATCTATCCCCCGGCGATGGAAGCTGCGAGTTCCTGCACCATGCGGTTGGTGGCGGCGAGCGATACCAGCACTTCGGTCATCGCCAGAATGCCCCCGACCGTGGCGGTCGAGGGATGAATGCGGCCCATTGTGCGGCGATCATGCAGCGCCATCACGCCAACCAGACCCAGCTGGATCGCGAGCGTAAGCCAGCCGCCCCACGGCACGATCAAGGGCATGGGCAGCAGGCGCCCGAGCGCCGGGTTGGTCAGCCCGATCAATGCGCCCGTCATCAGGCGGCGGTGATAATCGGTTTCGCTGCGCCGGGTGATCGCCGCAAAGACAAGGCCGCCAAAGACCACCGCGCCGACCTGCGTCAGCGCGAGAAAATAGGCCGGGGTGAAGAATGGTGGAACGTAGCCCCCGCGCAGCGCCGCGACGCCCGAGAACGACATTGTACCGACGACCGCGACGGCAAGGTATGCGCCGATCCAGCCAAGCTTGCGATGGCGAGCCAGATCACCTCCGGCAGCATGACGCGCCTGAAATACGTGCAGAGCGAGCCACGAAACCATCACGAGCCCGTGGACGTGCGGCCAGATCAGCGTGTAGCTATAGCTCGCCCGGCCCAGCAGGGCGTTGAGCGCAAAACACGCGATGATGAAGACTGCGAGAACAGTCGTGAACTTGCGGAACCATGCCGCATCGCCCACTTTGTCCATCGTCGGAACTGCCACTGAATCCATTTGGAAAACTCCCCTATCACCCGGCTCTAAGTTACAATACTTAACACTGGTAACAAGAGGGTTTCGACAGGCTCAGTCCAGCAACGACCAGCTTTCATGAACGCGCGAAACCTTGCCGCGCTGCTCAAGATCAATCAGGTGGGCGAGCACCGAGCGCCCCGCCGCCGGCCACAGCCGTTCATCAACGCCCTTGTACATGCGCGGCACCATGGCGGTGATCTCCGCGAGTCCCTCGACCAGCAATTTCAGGATCTGCCGTTCGCGCTGGCGGCGGTGGCCGATCATGCCGCGCACCAGTTGGCGGGTCTTGTCCACCTGCGGGCCGTGCGCCGGGTAATAGACGCGGTCCTCGCGGGCGTAGAGCTTGTCGAGGCTGGCCATGTAAGCCGCCATGTCGCCGTCGGGCGGTGCGACGACCGAGGTGGACCACCCCATCACGTGATCCCCGGTAAACAGCGCGCCGCTTTCCTCCAGCGCGAAGCACAGGTGGTTCGAGGTATGGCCCGGCGTGGCGACCGCGATCAGCGTCCAATCAGGGCCGGAAAGCTTGTCGCCATCGCGCAGCACGCGGTCTGGCGCATAGCTGGTATCGAAGGCGGCATCGGCGCGCGGGCCTTCGTCCTCGTAAGCGAGAGCCGCGCAGCCGATCACCGGCGCGCCTGTCAGGCGCGAGAGCGGCCCGGCAGCGGGCGAATGGTCGCGGTGCGTATGCGTGCAGCAGATCGCCGCGACCTCGGCGTCACCAATCGCGGCCATCAGCGCCGCAAGGTGCAGCTCTTCGTCCGGCCCCGGATCAATCACCGCCACGCGCGCGCCGGCGCCGACGATATAGGTCTGCGTGCCGGTAAAGGTGAAGGGCGAGGGATTGGGCGCCAGCACGCGCCGCACCAGCGGTTCCACCACTTCGCTTGTTCCGGTAGGCCAGGGACGCTCGGGGATATTCATCATTAGCGCTATGCGTATTCCCAACGGCCATGTCGAGCGGCTAGGCTTCTCGCTGGGGAGAGCGGAATGGCACATGATCCGTTGATTCTGGTTCTTGACGAAGGCACGACCTCAACGCGGGCGATCGTCTTCGCCGCCGATGGCGCGGTGATCAGCGCGGCGCAGCAGGACCTGACGCAGTATTATCCCCAGCCCGGCTGGGTCGAACATGACGCCGCCGAGATCTGGGACAAGACGCTGGCCTGCGCGCGTGAAGCGGTGTCAGCGGCAGGCGGCGCGGATCGCGTGGCCGCCATCGGCATCACCAACCAGCGCGAGACGATCGTCGCTTGGGACAAGACCACTGGCGAGCCGCTCCACCGCGCGCTCGTGTGGCAGGACCGGCGCACGGCGGATCGGTGTGCGGCGCTGAAGGCTCGCGGGCTTGAGGAGCACGTGCAGTCGCGGACCGGCTTGCTGCTCGACCCCTATTTCAGCGCCACCAAAGCGGCATGGCTGGTCGAAAACGTGGCCGATGTGCGCCAAGCCGCCGCTGCCGGAACGCTGGCGATCGGCACGGTGGAAACGTGGCTGGCTTTCAAACTGACCGGCGGCCTGCACATATCGGACGCCACCAACGCCAGCCGCACCGCGCTGCTGCCGCTCGATGCGCCGACATGGGACGCGGGGCTGTGCGACATGTTCCGCGTGCCGATAGCGGCGCTAGGTGAAGTCACCGACTGCGCCGGTGCGCTCGGCACAGCGCTTCCCGAATGGATCGGTCGCGCTATCCCGCTCACCGGCATGGTCGGTGACCAGCAATCGGCGACGATCGGGCAGGGCTGCCTCGCCCCCGGGCAGGTCAAGGCGACTTATGGCACCGGGGCTTTCGTCCTCGCCAACATGGGGCCGCGCCTGCCCAAATCTGCGCACCGCTTGCTGGGCACCGTGCTGGTGCAGCAGAGTGGCAAGCGGACCTATGCGCTGGAAGGATCGGTCTTCGTCGCCGGCAGCCTGATCCAGTGGCTGCGTGACGGGCTGGGGCTGATAGCCAGTTCCGCCGAGACAGAGGCGCTGGCACGGTCAGTGGAAGATAGTGCGGGCGTGGTCATCGTCCCGGCGCTCTCCGGCCTTGGCGCGCCGCACTGGCAGCCCGAGGCGCGCGGGGTGGTCACCGGCCTGTCGTTCGCTGCCGGCAAGGCGCACATCGCCCGCGCGGCGCTGGAAGCGATGGCAGCGCAGACACAGGACCTCGCCCGCGCCTTTGCGGCAGACGGCGCGGCTTGGCGGCACCTGCGGATCGACGGCGGGATGAGCGCGAACGACTGGATGTCGCAGGACCTGGCTGATCTGCTGGGGTTGGAGGTCGAGCGCCCCGACATGGTCGAAACGACAGCGCTCGGCGCGGCGATGCTGGCGGGCGTCGGCGCAGGTCTGTTCGCTACGCTCGGCGAAGCGGCGACAGCCATGCGCGGCACGACGCAGCGGTTCCTGCCTTCAATGAACGAGGCAACCCGCGCCGCGCGGATCAAGGCCTGGGGAAAAGCCTTGTTGGCGGTCTAGGATTTGCGAAGAATCTTCACTGCCGTCATCCCGGCGAAGGCCGCTCTAAATCAGCCAACCATGCCGCTGAGCCGGTCGCGCAGGCGGCGGATCGCCGGCACCTGCATCGGCACGTTATCGCGCCAGCCCCGGTCGAGCCGGGACAGCCGCGCATAGAACCGCTCAGTCGCGCCGATCAGCTCGCAAACCGTGGGCGAAAGCAGGGCCAGCCGGTCTGGATCGGCGGGGGGAAAATCGGACTGCAGCTTGCCGTACCGGCGGAGCTGGAATTCGCTGATCTCGCCGCGGAAGTAGGCGCGGTGATTGAGCAGCCATGCCACCGCATGCATCATCCGCGTTGTCGTGCGCAGCGCCTCGCACGACAGGGCAATGCGTGCTTCATCCTCGGGGCTGCGGTCGCCATGATCGGTAAAGCTGAACATCGCCCGCACTTCGTCCGACAGGACAAGCCCCTCGCCATAGAGCGCTTCGATGATGCGCGGGTTCATGTTGGCTGGTCTCTCCATCGCCAATTGCGATAGACCCGTGAATCCGCGCGTTTCAACTGCGCTGAGCGGTGATGCACAGGCCAATTCGGGACTGTGCCGGAACGGAACGGTTTCGTCCGCCTCACGGCGGTTCGGAAAGCCCGTCCGGGCTTTCCTGGCTGAGCCATCCCGCTCCCCTTCCCGGCCACCCATCAGCAGGATATTCTGGGATGAGTGGCCGGGAAGGGGAGCGGGATGGCACAGCTAGCTATTCGCGGATGCGAATAGCGCACCCACTTAAAGACTCTGGGCTGATGCCGTAGGCTCGGGCGGACGCCCGGGCCGCACTGCCGTCAGGCGGACAATTACGCGATGATATCCGGGATCAGGTAATCCTCGATGATCGAAATTTGGTCCTTCAGCTTCAGCTTGCGCTTTTTCAGGCGGGCGATCTGCAGCTGGTCGTTGGCGCCCGCAGCGGTCAGCGCGTCGATGGCAGCATCGAGATCGCGATGCTCGATCCTGAGCATTTCCAGCCGCTTGCGCATTTCCTCTTCGGTCACGCCGCCTCAATCCCTTCACCAGTGCCGACGAAATGACCGGCGAATACGGTTAACCGCCCGCCGCGTGTCCGGGGCGATTGCTCCGGTATAGTATCGGTTACGCTTCGCAAGATAATGGTAATGTGCTTTCCTGACAATCGCACTGCAGGACAACACCGGTCCTGAGTCGGTCGGAGAGGAAAGTTCTGCAGTGACACCCGGAGAAAACGGGGGGAGCAACCTAAGGAGTAGCTCATGCAACAGTCGCATGCCAGTGCACTACAGCTCAAGCACGAAGGCCTTGAACGCCGCATCCAGCAGGAAATGAGCAGGCCTTCGCCTGATTTTACCCAAGTCCAGGCGCTCAAGAAGCGCAAACTCCGCATCAAGGAAGAATTGTCGCACTGATCGGCGATCTGGGCATAAGGTGGTCGGCCGGGATGGATCCATCCCGGTCGGAAACCGCAGCCATCCGTTTCAATTCCCGTCATAGTAGGCTAGCAGCGCATCATGCTTGATGCGATTGCTTCCGCACGGACCATCCTGACCCGCCTTCACGAGGTGATGGCCTCGCGCAGCGCCGCGCAGGCTAAGCTTAACACCGTGGTAGATGTGATCGGTGGCGGCCTCGATAGCGAGGTCTGCTCGATCTACCTGCTGCGCGAAGGCATGCTGGAACTGTTCGCCACCAAGGGTCTGTCGCAGGATGCCGTCCACGTTACGCGCATGGGCATCGGCGAGGGTCTGGTCGGCACCATCGCGGGCAATGTCGAAACGCTCAACCTGGCCGAGGCGACCGCGCACCCGGACTTTTCCTATCGCCCGGAAACCGGCGAAGACAAGTATCACTCCTTCGCCGGGGTACCCATCGTCCACCGCGAACGCGCGGTCGGGGTGCTCTGCGTCCAGCACGCCGATCCGCGCCGCTATGCCGATGTCGAGATCGAGGCGCTGCAGACCGTGGCCATGGTGCTGTCCGAACTTATCGCCAGCGCCGGCCTTGTCGACGAGGAAGAGGCGTGGGGGCTTACCGCCGCCCAGTCCGGCCCGGCGCAGATGCACGGGCTGACGCTGGTCAAGGGACTGGCGAGCGGCGTGGCCGTATTCCACCAGCCGCGCGTCACCATCGAACACACCGTAGCCGAAGATACCGAGGCAGAGCGCCAGCGCGTCTACCTCGCCTTTGACCGGATGCGCGAACAGATCGACAAGATGGCCGCCCAGGCCGAGTTCGGCGGCGGCGGCGAGCATGATGAGGTGCTCGAAACCTACAAGATGTTCGCTTACGACGAAGGCTGGAAGCGGCGCATCAATGACGCGATCGATTCCGGACTGACCGCCGAAGCCGCGATCGAGCGTGTCCAGCAGCACACCCGCATGCGCATGCGCCAGATCGACGATCCGCTGCTGGCAGACCGGATGCATGACCTTGAGGACATGGCCAACCGGCTGATGCGCACGGTCTCGGGCCAGCTCGGCACGGCGGCCTCCAAAGGCCTGCGGCAGGACGCGATCCTGATTGCACGCAACCTTGGCCCGGCGGAACTGCTCGAATATGACAAGCGCCGGCTTAAAGGCGTGATCCTTGAGGAGGGCTCGCTCACCGCCCACGTGGTGATCGTGGCGCGGGCAATGGGCGTGCCGGTGCTCGGCCGCGTGGCTGGCCTGCGCGGCGTGGTGCGCGAAGGCGACGAGCTGCTGCTTGACGCTGACATGGGGACTGCCACCGTCCGGCCGACCCCGGCGATCGAGGAAGCCTTCAACGCCCGCTTCGCCCGCAACCGCGAAAAGCAGGCGGCATGGGCAGCGCTGCGCGATGTCGAACCGCGCACCAAGGACGGCGTGCGCGTCACCGTGATGATGAACGCGGGCCTGCGCGATGACATGCCGATGCTGAGCATGACCGGCGCCGACGGCATCGGACTGTTCCGCACCGAATTCCAGTTCCTCGTTTCCGCTACCCTGCCCGCACGCGAACGCCAGACACGGCTCTATCGCGACGTGCTGGAGGCAGCGGGCGACAGGCCGGTGGTGTTCCGCACGGTCGACATCGGCGGCGACAAGGCGCTCCCTTACCTGCGCCATGACGACGACGGCGACGAGGAGAACCCAGCGATGGGCTGGCGCGCGCTGCGCGTCGCGCTCGAACGCGAGGGCCTGCTCAAGGCTCAGGCCCGCGCCCTGCTTGAGGCCGCCGGGGGTCGCACGCTCAACGTCATGTTCCCGATGGTGTCAGAGCCATGGGAATTCGATGCCGCCAAGGCCGTGTTCGATGCCCAGCTGAAATGGCTCAAGGGTCAGCGCAAGATGCTGCCGCAGGAAATCCGCTATGGCGCGATGCTCGAAGTGCCGGCTCTGGCGGAAATGCTTGACGTGCTGGCTCCGAAGATCTCGTTCCTGTCGATAGGCACCAATGACCTCACCCAGTTCCTCTTCGCTGCCGACCGCGCGAACCCCAAGCTGGCCGAGCGCTACGACTGGGTCAGCCCGTCGATCCTGCGTTTCATCGCCCGCGTGCTGAAAAACGTCGAAGGCAAGGGGGTCGACGTTGCCGTCTGCGGCGAAATGGGCGGCCGCCGGCTGGAAGCGCTGGCGCTGATCGGCGTGGGCGTGCGACGCCTGTCGATCACCCCGGCATCGGTCGGCCCGATAAAGGAACTGCTGACTAAGGTCGACACGCGCGAGATCACGGAGGCCATGCAGGGCTGGCTAGCCAATCCCCCGGCCAGCATGCGCGCCGAATTGGTCGCCTGGGCCAGCGCGCGCGGCATCGACTGCGACTGAACTGGCAGCGGGTAGCGCCACTGGCCAAGCGATTGGCCGCGCGCAGGCCGCACCCTGCCGCGTAGGCCGCCAAGGTCACCTTATTGTAACATCGTTTTGCTTGACAAGACTGCGGTGCAGCCCTTGGTTACCAACTCCTTTGGTCGCAACACTAACAAAATCGGTACGGGATGTCAGAGCAGGAAGCCCATCAGCCGCAACTGCCGCTTGCAGGCGTGGGTCCGCGGTTGAAAGCCGCACGTGAACAGCTGGGAATCACTCGAGAGGGGATGGCCCAGAAGACGCGCATCGCCGAACGGTTGATCGCCGCGATCGAGGCGGGGGACTGGGATGCGCTGCCTTCGCGCACCTATGCCACCGGCTTCACCCGCTCCTATGCCCGCGCCGTCGGGCTGGACGAAAAGGCGATCGTTTCCGAAGTCCGCCGCGAAATGGGCCTGGCCGAACCGGTCGAATACCGCGCCAGCGCCGCTTCGCTTGAACCGGGCGACCCTGCCCGCGTGCCGGGATCGAAATTCGCCTGGGGGCTTGCCTTGCTGGCGATCGTGCTGGCGGTAGGCGGCTATTTCGCCTTCCGCACGCTGTTCTCACCGGCTGTCGTCCTGCCGGAAACGCTGCCGATTGAGACCGCCAGCGCCGAGGTGGTGGTAACCACCGAAGCCACGGTTCCCGCGATCTATCCCAGTCTGGGAGCAGATGGGTCCCTGCTGCCGACCGAGGCGGCAGCACAGGTGGGCCAATCCGCCGCGCCGCGCCGCGCGGAATCGCGCCCTTCGGTGCGGCCCACGACGCGGGCATCGTCCAGCCCCTCGCCTAGTCCGCAGCCGGCTCCCGCGCCGCCCCCGGCGACTGAGCAAGGTTCGGTTCAGCCGCCACCTTCCACCGTTTCGAACTGATCTCCTCTCGACACGTCAGCCCGGTCAGGGGTAGAAACGTGGTTAAATCTGCCCGTTGCGGGTTATCTGTCTTGGGCCAACTGTTTTGGGGAGCGCGCGCGCTGCGATGAAAAGCCTGTCTGCTTGGAAACGTCCGGGCCTTGCCCTGATTGCCCTGTCCTTTGCCCTGAGCACCGTGGCCGCACCGGCGCAGAATACGTCGACCCAGGCCGGTGCCGAAGCCCGCATCAAGAAGCTTGAAGCCGAGGTGAAGGCCCTGCAGCGCCAGGTTTTCCCGGGCGCTGACGGCAAGTATTTCCCGCCCGAAATCAACAAGCCCGCCGGTGCGACGACAACCACCGGAACCCCGGCAACCACGCCGGTGACCGACCTGCTGACCCGCATGGACGCGGTCGAACTGCAATTGACCCGCATCACCGCCGCCAACGAGGAAAGCGCCAACCGCATCGCCCAGCTTGAAGCAAAGCTGGCCGCACTGGCACCTGCTCCGGCGGCTGCTACCACTGTGACCGTCCCTGCTGGAACGACCGCAGTGGTATCGACCAGCACTCCGGCCACAACCACACCGGCCGCGACGTCACCGGCTGCGACGACACCGGCCGCCAGCTTCCCCACCCCCGCCCCGGTAACGATCACCCGCCCGGCGGCAACCACGACCAAGCCCGCAGCGGCAACAGCCACCCCGGCCGCCAAGCCGGCCGCACCTTCCGCGCAGCGCGTCGCGGCGGTCAAGGCGGTCGAAAAGCCCAAGACCGCCGATGCCGGGGATGATGAGTATTCCTATGGCTACCGCCTGTGGGAAGCAAAATTTTTCCCCGAGGCCGAGCAGCAATTGCAGCTGTTCCTGACAAAATATCCCAAGCACCAGCGCGTCAGCTTTGCCCGCAACCTGCTGGGCCGCGCCTATCTCGATGAAGGCAAGCCGCGCGAAGCGGCGCAGTGGTTCCTCAAGAACTATCAGGCTGACAAGAACGGCGCCCGTGCCTCGGACAGCCTGCTGTACCTCGCCGAATCGATGCGCCAGCTCAAGGACACCAACCGCGCCTGCATCGCGCTTGCCGAATTTGGCGAGACCTTTGCCGCAGAGGCTGCCGGCCGCCTGAAGACGCAATACGAAGCCACTCGGCGCGGAGTGAAGTGCAGCTAACCCACGAAGCCGCCAGCGCCCGGTTCCGGCAGTCACTGGCTGCCATCTGGCCGGGCGAGGGCAAGTTGGGACTGGCCGTGTCCGGCGGGTCGGACAGCATGGCCATGTTGCTGCTCGCCGCCGAGGCGCTTCCCGGCCAGATCGAAGCCGCTACTGTGGATCACCAGCTACGTGCTGAAAGCGGTGCCGAGGCTGCAATGGTGGCCGAAGTCTGTACCCAGCTTGGCGTGCCTCACGAAATTCTGGCGGTCGATGTCGAACCCGGCAATGTCCAGTCCGAGGCCCGCACCGCGCGCTATGCCGCGCTGGCGGAGTGGACCGAGCGTCGGGTCCTCGCGGCCCTGCTCACTGCGCACCATGCCGACGATCAGGCCGAAACGCTGCTGCTGCGCCTCAACCGCGCCAGCGGCGTTGGCGGGCTGGCTGGCGTTCGCGCCGTCGGCCGCGTTCCCGGCACGCGCATCCCGCTGCTGCGCCCACTGCTCGACTGGCGGCGCAGCGACCTCGCCGAGGTTATTACCGAGATCGGCATCACCGCTGCCGATGATCCTTCGAACGCCGATCCGAAGTATGACCGCGCCCGGCTCCGCAAGAACCTCGCACAGGCCGGCTGGCTCGATGTTCCGGCGCTGGCCGCCAGCGCCGCGCACCTTGCTGATGCCGATGCCGCGCTCGATTGGGCGGCAGCGCGCGAATGGTCCGAATGCGTGACGAAAGCACCGATGGGGCTGGTCTATCGCCCGCAGGCCCCGCGCGCGGTTGCGCTGCGTGTGATCGCCCGCGTGGTGCGCGAGCTCGATGGCACCGAACCTCGCGGATCAGCCGTGGCGCGGCTGTTCGACAGTCTGGTCGCCCGCCAGCCGGCCTCGATCGGCGGCCTGGTTGCGCGCACCGGGCACGATGGCTGGTCCTTTACGAAGGCCCCCGCACGGCGGACGTGATCAGCTTTCGGTCAGCGATTGCCCAACGCCGGTCTGCTTGCCGCGTGTGACGTAAACCTTGTCACCCACCTTGGCCAAGGCGAACAGTTTCTGCGCGAAAGGTGTCGGCACGCCGATGCAGCCGTGGCTGGCATAGCCGTTTTCCACCTTGGTGCCGTGGATCGCCACGCCATCGGTGGTCAGGTTCAGGGTGAAAGGCATCGGCGCATTGTCATAGGTGCGCGAATAATGATCGGCTTTTTTCCAGTTGACCGGGAACACGCCAAGCGGGGTGGGCTTTTCGGTCGTGCCGAGCAGCACCGCCGTCGCCGCGATTTCATAGCCGCCGCGGAACACTGAAAGGACCCGCGCTTCAAGGTCGACGGTCATCACCAGCGGGCCATCCGGCACACCCGCCTCGTCCCAGTGCCATTCACCGTACTTGATTGGGCCGGTGATCGGCAGGACGCGCTTGATAACGAAGCGTTCGTCGACTGGCGCTGGGTTTGCCGGCACAGCGGGCGGCGCTGAGGCAATGGCCTGCGGCGGGTTGGAAGCCGGGTTTTCCAGCGAGATCAATGCCGCCCCGGCGACGACCACGCCGCCAACCGCCGCAACCACTGCGCCCCAACCTTTCGCACCCAGAACCATCGCCGCGCCCATTCCTTTGACTTGCCCCGATGATCAAACGGCAGAAGCGCCGCGAAATCCAGCCCTTCGGCTGCTGCGTCCCTATACGGGACCGGGCGTGGCGATTGGGTTAATTGCCACGGGTTGTTGCACGTCTTGCCAAGCGGCCGGACCGGTGGCACCGCCAATCCGGGTATCGGTAGGGGCTGACGAACTTTGCGCTGCGAAATTTTTGTCGGATCGGCAGCTTTCTGGCAGGCCGCGAGCAACGATATCGCCCACGCTCGCCGCCGCGTGCTGATTCAGGCGATGACTTTTGAAGGCGATGCTGCGGGCCTTGGCGTAGCCGAAGCGATCTCTGCATCGACTGCACCCGAGCGCCGCGTGCTGGTCGATGATTACACCCGCCACGTGATCAACGACACGTTCCTTTCGCTGTCAAAGGACGCCGCGCTCCATGCCGAAGCGCGCTCGACCTGGGACATGTTCGACGGCCTGATTGCATCCGGCGCGCAGGTAAAAGTGACCAACCCGGTCGGCGGCAATCCGTTCAACTATGTCCTGCGCAATCACCGCAAGCTGCTGGTGATGGACGATGCCGTGTGGATCGGCGGGATCAACTTTTCCGACCATAACTTCGCTTGGCACGACATGATGGTGAGGGTCGAAAGCGCCGAGGTGGCGGACTGGTTCGCCGGCGAATTCGACAAGGACTGGCACGGCCAGACCGCCCCCGCGCAGGCCAGTTTTGGCGCCATGGATGTCTATTCGCTCGACGGTCTGCACAATGCAGAAGGCTCGCTGCCGCTGCTGCGCCTGTTCGAGAATGCCCGCCATTCGATCGAGGTGATCAGCGCCTATCCGACCTTCCCTTTCGTCACCGCCATGGCCCGCGCGGCGCAGCGCGGGGTGGCCGTATCGATCTACACGCCGCGCCCGAACAACAAACCGATCGTGCGCGATTACTTGCTGGGCGTGGGCGCCCGCAGTGGGATCAAGCTGCGCCTGCTGCCAGACATGACCCACGTGAAGGCGGCGCTGGTTGATGGCGAAACGGTGGTTGCCGGATCGAGCAACTTCGATTTCGTCGGCTACCGGGTCAGCGCGGAATACTACGCCGTCCTGCGCGAAGCCGGGATTGTGGCGGACTTCGAGCGGCTGCTGTTCGCCCCGGCGCGGGAGAGTTCGGGCGATCCCCTGCCGCAGGATTTCTCGCGCTGGCGGTCATGGCACGCATCGGTCGCTCTGCGCGCCGCCGACGTGCTGGTCCACGGCCTGCGCCATCCACCGCGCGTGGGCGAATGGGTGCGGCCGGCCTGAACTATCCGTGCGCGCCGAACTCGTTGGCAATCGTCAGGCCGATCCGCAGCGACAGCTTCCACGCCTGCTCGATCGGATCAATCGAATCGCGGTGGATCGCCTGATAACCACTCGCGCCACTGTCCGGATAATCGCTCGGTTCCCTCACCGAGAAATCGCCAAGCGCCGGCATGGAGGTGGGGAAGGCCCGGCGCAACTGGGCCAGGGCTTCCTCGATCCGCAGGGTGAAGACCATTTCCCACACGTCCTCGCGCGCGATGTCGTTGGCGCGGCTGAAGCCCGGGACCGAAACGACGCGGATGAACATATGCTGGAACAGTGCCAGCCGCAGCGCCTGCGCCACGCCGAGCGAGCGGCGCATCTGCTCGCGCCCCGCCAGCGGTGCTTCGTCAGCGATCGGATCGATCAGCCGGTGCAGCTTGAGCGCATCGACCCGCAGGCGTGAGGCGAGGCGACGAAACACGCCGGTGCGGTCATCGGTGGTGAAGGTTTCAGCGAGGACAAGGCAGGCATCGGCGATCTGCTGTTCCCCGCCGCGATAGGGACGGCTGGCCCAGTAGGCCGAGTTAAACAGCTCGCCGAACGCCGCGACGGTCTTGATCGAGGCGAGCGCATTGGCCGAGCGGACTAGGCGCAGCATCTGCCGACCGCGTGCGCTGGACTGCAATAGCGCGCGGATTTCCTCGTAATTTCCCTCGGCCGCCGTGCCGAACCCGGCAATCACGTTGACCGGATATCCGAGCTGCTGCAGCACGGCATTGTGGGGGATCGCGCGGATCTGGCGCAGGTTCATCGCGCGGTCGGCGGCAAGGTCCGACTGGCGGCGGGACTTGCGGCTGCCGGTATCGTTGAGCAACCCAAGGCCAAAGGCAGTCACCGCGCGCGGGTAGGTCGCCGAATTGAGGTGCCGCTGCTGAACGCGGCGGATGGCGCGATAGAAATCGAGGCTGAGGTCGGTGCGGCGATAGAACGGATCGACCGGGGCATCGGCATCGGCGCTGCTCGGCGCATTCTCGGCCATCCGGGTGAGCGTGGCGAGCGCAAGTTCGGGTGATCCGAAGAACAGGTAGCCATCGCCGCCCTGAAAGCTCACCTCAGGCTCGAGCCGAATGCCGGCGCGCACGAAACGGCGGCGTGACCACGGCGACAGCGGCCATTCGAGCCGGTCGGCAAAAGACCCCGGATGAGCACCGCGGCCCATCGATTCACCGTGGGTGTTGAAGATCAGCGCGGCGACATCGGTCAGGCCATTGGCGGTCATCGCCTCGCTCAGCCGGCCCTGCAGGCGCTCGATCGCCAGCGCTGCCGGGATTTGCCCGACAAAGCGCCCGGCATCGGAAAACCCGGTCTGGATCGAAACGCGCCCGCGTACCCGGGCATAGGCCTGATAGTGCGGCTCCGACAAAACCGCATCGAGCAGGCGCCCGCCATGTTCGAGCGCGGTTTCGGTTTCAAATAGCGGCGATACGTCGACCTTGTCAGAGACGCCGAACAGCTTGGCGAAGTAGAGCGCGGAAAGCACCGTGCTCGGCTGTTCGCATTCGGCCACCAGCATACGGATCGGCGTATCGGCGTCGACGTGATGCAGGACCTGCGCCATGATCAGGAACTGGCGGATCGCGGTGCTGTTCTCGATCGCCAGCGCGGCGAGGTTCGAGCGCAGGGGCTTTACCTCGCCCAGCAATTCACGCAGCCGAGCAAGCGCAGCCTGACTGTCTAGATCGAGCAGGCCTTCGGGATCGATGCGCCGGCGCACCGCGTTCTGCAGCTGCGAATTGTTCACGCGGAAGTGGACCCAGCCCATGCCCAGACCGTCCGCGCGCATGGCGGCGGCGGCGGTGAGCAAGGCGCGGGCGAGCGCATCGTCCGCGTCAATGGCGCGGTATTCCAGCTCGGCGATAATCGGTTCGAGCGAGACGAGCTTGTCGGCGTGGCCGGCGGTAAAGCGGTTAGCGACGTCTGACAGGGCTGCCGGGCCCGACAGGTCCTGCGCGAAGAGCGCGCTCATCTCGGCGGCATAAGCACCGGCGCGCGTGAGGTCGCCGGCGATGTCGCTGGCAGCATCGGCCAGCATCGCCGCATAGGCAGCAAGGCGCTGGGCCTTTTCGGACAGGCGGTAACGCAGGCAGGTGTGCCAGCCGATGTCGGTGCGCCCGTCCATGTCATAGCCGACCCAGGTGGCGAAGCGGAACGGCACCGGCCGCGCGGCGCGCCACTGATCGGGCCAGCGGCTTCGTGCGGCATCGAGCAAGTGGCCGACGATGACATCGCGCGCGGCCTGACCGTTAGCCAGCGCCTTCATCGCCGCTTCGTGCTCGTAATCGAGTGTGATGACATCGCGGTCATGCGGGGCGAGGCAGACGGTGGCCTCGCCGATGTCGCCGCTCGCCGCTGCCGAGGCGACCGAGCCGGATTGCGCGCCGCTGAGCAGAAACGTGGGATGCGCGGTGAAGACGACGTGGGCGGCGGGCCGCTGCCAGCGCGCGGTGAAGGCATCGAAGCTGTTCGCCTGCGCCAGCGCGCCTATCGCCGCGCCGTTGGCCTCATGCTCCACCGGACTGACCAGCCGGTGCAACTGCCGTGCCCGCGATTGCAGCGAATCGCATTCGAGTTCGCTGACCAGCGCGCCAACCTCGTCGAGGCTGAGCGAGCCGTCCTCCAGCCGCCGCGACAGTTCGAGGCTGAGCTGGAACACCGGGTTGAACAGCGGCGTTTCGGCGGTGCGCGGGTGCAGCTGCTGGAGGCGCTCTTCCAGCGCGGCGACAGTGACCGGCCCAGTTACCGGCAGGCCGGCGCTCATCCGCGCAGGCCTGCAGCTTGCCGCGCGGCGGCTTCGATCTTGGCCACGTCAGGCTCGCCCTTGGGAATCATCCACGATCCGCCGACGCAAAGCACGGCATCGAGAGCCAGCCAGTTCGGCGCTGTTTCCGGGGTGATGCCGCCGGTGGGGCAGAACTTGGCCATGCCGAACGGCGCTGCGATGGCTGACAGCGCCTTGATCCCGCCCGAAGCCTCTGCCGGGAAGAACTTGAACCGCGTCAGGCCCAGATCGAGCCCGAGCATGATGTCGCTGGCATTTGCCGTGCCGGGCAGGAACGGCACGCCCGCCGCAATCGCCGCCTTGCCAAGATCGGCTGTCAGGCCCGGCGAGACGATGAATTCCGCCCCAGCTTCAAGCGCGGCATCCAGATCGCGCGGGTTCAGCACCGTGCCCGCGCCAACGACTGCACCCGGAACCTGCTTCATCGCGCGGATCACGTCGAGCGCGCAGGGCGTGCGCAGTGTGACTTCCAGCGCGGGCAGGCCGCCGGCGACCAGCGCCTGCGCGATCGGCACGGCGTAGGCGACATCGTTGATCACCAGCACAGGGATCACGGGGGCCAGCTTCATGACCGCTTCGGGGTTGCTCACGACAAATGCTCCTGCACGAAGGCAGCGGCGGCACCGAACAGGCCCGGCTGCGGATGGGTGATGAGTTTGACCGGCAGTCCGGCCATCAGCGTTTCAAAGCGGCCCTTGGCGCGGAATCTGTCGGCAAAGCCCGAGGCCAGCAGACTGTCCTTGATCCGCAGCCCAAGACCGCCAGCGATGACCACGGCGCTCGCGCCCTGAGCCAGCGCGATGTCGCCCGCGACTGAACCGAGCGCGAGGCAGAACCGGTCGACGGCGGCAGCGGCAAGACTGTCCTCTCCCGAAGCGCCAAGCTGCCAGATCGTCCGGTCATCAAGCGGCGATATCGCGCGGCCTTCCATGGCGGCAAGCATTTCATAGATGTCGACGATGCCGGGACCGGCAACCACCCGCTCCACCGAAACGCGCGAATGGCGCTGACGCAGGCGGGCGAGGATCGCCTCTTCGATTGAATCGAGCGGGGCGAATGCAATGTGTCCGCCCTCGGTCGCCTGCACGCGGTAACCGCCCGCACCATCGCGCCAGACATGGGCAACGCCAAGGCCGGTGCCGGGGCCCACGACAGAGAGCGTGCCTTCAGCGGGAAGCGCGCCTACCGGCCCGCAGAGGTGGACGAACTGGTCACCGGGCGCCCGCGCGGCAGCATGGCCGACCGCGCCGAAATCGTTGACCAGCGTGAAGCGGTCGACGCCCAGCTTTTCGGGGATCAGCGCCGGGCGGATAATCCACGGATTGTTGGTGAAGCGGATGACCTCTCCGCCGACCGGGCCGGCGATGGCGATGGCGCAGTCCCGCGGCAGGCTGCCTCCTCTGCGCGCCGCATAGTCTTCCCACGCGGTCTGGAAGCTGGCGTGGTCGCTAGTGTGCAGCGTGACCGGCTCGCCCAGTTCGATCACTCCGTCCGGCGACACCGAAGCAAGCGCGAACCGTGCATGGGTGCCTCCGATATCGACGGTGACGAGATCGGCCACCGCCCTAGAGCTCCGCTGCCGCAAGCACGGGCGAAGCGCCGCGCTCTGCGCCATCGGCGTTCAGGCGGTAGAGGTTGTAAAGCTCGCGCCCCATGCCTTCGCCGGCTGGCGGCGGGCTGGCGGGTTCGCGGCCGGTCAGATCGGTCAGCACTTCAAGGCTGCCCTTGTTGGCACAAAGCCGCACCACGTCGCCATCGCGCAGCAGGGCGAGTGCACCGCCGCCAAGCGCCTCGGGCGTCACATGGATCGCGGCGGGCACCTTGCCCGATGCGCCCGACATGCGCCCATCGGTAACCAGCGCCACCTTGAACCCCTTGTCCTGCAGCACGCCGAGCGGCGGGGTCAGCTTGTGCAGTTCGGGCATGCCATTGGCGCGCGGCCCCTGGAAGCGGACGACGACAACGACGTCGCGGTCCAGTTCACCGGCCTTGAAGGCGGCCTGCACGCCGTCCTGGCT
This sequence comes from Novosphingobium aquae, assembly GCF_037572715.1. Lineage (NCBI taxonomy): Bacteria > Pseudomonadati > Pseudomonadota > Alphaproteobacteria > Sphingomonadales > Sphingomonadaceae > Novosphingobium > Novosphingobium aquae. The sequence goes on from NZ_JBBHJY010000012.1 coordinate 75,846, forward strand.
GTCGAACACGCGGGCTTGGGCCTCGATCGTCCAGCGCGCCGGGTCGACCGCGCTGGTCTTGAAGGTCGCGCGGCCAATGTTGCCCTGCACCAGCCGCATCCCGCCATCGGGGCTGAACGGTGCGGCAACCGGGCGCAGGATCGTATCGTCACCGCTGGCCGAGGGGGTATCGCGCCAGACCAACGCATCGCTATCGAGCACCGACTCCTGCGCATAGGCAGCCATGCCCTGTTCGCTCACCGTCAGCACGTCACCGTGGATCAGCCCCGCACCGAGGAGCTGGGACACCACAAAGCCCATGCCGCCCGCCGCGTGGAAGTGGTTCACGTCCGCCGCGCCGTTGGGATAGACATGGGCGATCAGCGGCACGACGCCGGACAATTCGTCCAGATCCTGCCAGTCGATCGTCACGCCGGCGGCACGCGCCATCGCGGGCAGGTGCATGGCGTGGTTGGTCGATCCGCCAGTGGCGAGCAGGCCGACAGCGGCATTGACCAGCGCCTTTTCATCGACGACCTGCGCCATCGGGCGATAGTCATCACCCTTCTTGGTGATCGCGGCGAGCCGGTGAACGGCGGCGCGGGTCAGCGCGGAACGCAGCGGAGTGTTGGGCGGCACGAAGGCGCTGCCGGGGATGTGGAGCCCCATCAGCTCCATCATCATCTGGTTCGAATTGGCCGTGCCATAAAAGGTGCAGGTGCCCGGCGAATGGTACGAACCCATCTCGCTCTTGAGCAGCTCCTCGCGGCTCGCCTTGCCCTCGGCATAGAGCTGGCGGACCTTCTGTTTTTCCTTGTTGGCAATGCCGCTGGGCATCGGACCGCTGGGCACGAAGACCGCCGGCAAGTGGCCAAAGCGCAGCGCGCCCATGACGAGGCCGGGGACGATCTTGTCGCAGATGCCGAGCAGCGCCATGCCGTCAAACATCGCGTGGCTGAGCGCGATGGCGGTCGCCTGGGCAATCGCATCGCGGCTGAACAGCGACAGCTCCATGCCGGTGTAGCCCTGGGTCACCCCGTCACACATCGCCGGCACCCCGCCCGCAACCTGCGCCGTCGCGCCGACTTCGCGGGCGTAAAGCTTCATCGCCTCAGGGTAGCGACCATAGGGCTGATGCGCCGACAGCATATCGTTGTAGGCAGTGACGATGCCAAGGTTCGCCGCCTTAGTGAAGGCAATCGTCGCCTGATCGCTCTCGGCCCCGGCAAAGCCATGGGCGAGGTTCGAGCAGCCGAGGAACGAACGGTTGCCGTGGGCATCACCTTCGCGCTTCATCAGATCGAGATAGCGCGCGCGGCCCACCTTCGAGCGTTCGATGATCCGCTGGGTGACGCGTTCGACGATGGAGTTCAGGTTACTCATGCCAGGTCACTCCATCGCGCTCGGCCAGCGCAATTGCCGCCGAAGGACCCCACGAGCCGGCATTGTAGGTCTTCGGCGTGATGCCGTGTTCGGTCCAGCCGGCGCGGATGGCGTCGATCCAGTCCCACTGGGCTTCGACTTCGTCGCGGCGGACGAACAGGGTCTGGTCGCCCTCGATCAGGTCGAGCAGCAGGCGTTCATAGGCGATGCGCTTGACCGGGCCGGCGAAGACATCGCTCATTGCGATGTTGAGTTCGACCGGGCGCAGACGGATACCTTGCCGGTCAAGCCCGGGCACCTTAGCCATGACCTGCAGCGTGATGTTCTCTTCGGGCTGGATGCCGATCACCAGCTTGTTCGGCACCGTCTTGGCCGCCTTGCTGGCAAAGATCGAGTGCGGCACCGGGCGGAACTGGACGACGATCTCGGTCACGCGCTCGGGCAGGCGCTTGCCGGTGCGCAGGTAGAACGGCACGCCCTTCCAGCGCCAGTTGTCGACATGAGCCTTGATCGCAACGAAGGTTTCGGTGTCGCTGTCTTTGCCCAGTTCGTCGTCGTATCCGGGGACCGGCTGGCCGGAGATGGCCCCGGCGCGGTACTGGCCGGTGACCGACTCCTCGCCCGCGACATAGCGCAGCGAGCGCAAGACCTTGACCTTTTCATCGCGGATGGCCGTGGCATCAAAATTCGCCGGCGGCTCCATCGCCACCAGCGCGAGCAATTGCAGCATGTGGTTCTGCACCATGTCGCGCAGCGCGCCCGAGCCATCGTAATAGCCGACGCGCGATTCCAGCCCGACCGTTTCGGCCACGGTGATCTGCACGTGATCGATATGCGCGGCGTTCCACAGCGGTTCGAACAGGATGTTGGCAAAGCGCAGCGCCAGCAGGTTCTGCACCGTCTCCTTGCCAAGGTAGTGGTCGATGCGGAAGGTGCGATCCTCGGGAAAGGCGCTGGCGACCGCGTCGTTGATGTGGCGGCTACTTTCGAGGTCTGTGCCGAGCGGCTTTTCAAGGCCGATGCGGACCCGGTCACCGGCAAGGCCGCTGGCCGACAGCCCCGCGATGGTCGGCTCGAACAGGCCGGGAGCGGTGGACAGGAAGATCGCCAGCCCCTCACCAATCGGGCCAACCTTGTCCGCCAGCGCGGTGAAGCCGCTGATGTCGTTGGCATCGAGCGGTTGATAGTGCAGCCGGTTGAGGAACTCCGCCATCGAGCCGCGGCGTTCGGCGGGCAGGTACTTTTCCAGGGCGGCGCGGGCGACGTTGCGGTAGCCCGCATCGTCGAGATCCTGACGGGCCGTGCCGATGATCTTGAGGTTGGGCGAGATCAGGCCATCCGCGCCAAGTGCACACAGCGACGGCAGCAGCATCCGCTGGGCCAAATCTCCGGTCGCTCCGAACAGCAACAGGCTGTCAGCAGTAAATGACATTCGTGCGGGGCCCCTCGATCCGGAAGTCTGGCAAGGTCATAATTGAAATGCAATCGATTGCAATCCCGCAATACCAAGCGGATTCGGGTTAGCATCGCCGTGACGATCTGGCTAGTCGCCATGCTGCGATGCGGCACGAAAATTGTCACGCACATAACGGAATTTGTCAGCGGACAGGCGGCCAAGCTTTGCGCAGACTGATGCCAGACCCCTCGGATCGCCCGGCCCCTGCATTCCCCAAGACAGGACCGGGCGATAGGGCCGCGCCGCCAACCTCCGGCGGCGCGGCTCGTTTTTGTTGGGTGCGCGCCGGGCATCCGCCCGGAGTTTTTGTCTGGTGCGCTATTCGCATCCGCGAATAGCTTTTGCTGTGCCATCCCGCTCCCCGCCCGGCCACCCACCGGCAGGATATTCTGGAATGGGTTGCTGGGCGGGGGAGCGGGATGGCACAGCAATGAGAAACCGGATGGCTTTTCCGACCTAACAACCAATGTCATCAACATGACAAACCAAGTGTCTGGAGGAAATTCACCCGATGATTAGAGGCCGTTAACAAGATGACGCGGCTTGTCAGCAAGATGACAGGCTGGCAGCTTGCACAGGACTTGGGGATTCAATGGCGGGCATCAACATACTCTACGTCGAGGACGATCAGCGCGCGGCTGAGGAGGTGCAGGAACTTGCACACTCCAACGGCGATACGCTGATCTGGGAAAGCACGGGATCGGCCGGCCTGCTGCGTGCCGGGCGGGACCGGTTCGACGTGATCATCCTTGACCGGATGCTGCCCGATCTCGACGGCATGACCATCCTGAAACGCCTGCGCGAAAGCGGGGTCGGCACACCGGTGCTGATGCTCTCGGCGCTGGGCCGCACCACCGACCGCGCCGAAGGGCTGGATGCCGGGGCCGACGACTACCTCGCCAAGCCTTATGAGGCCGAAGAGCTGATCGCCCGCCTGCGTGCCCTGCACCGTCGCAATTCAGGGCGCGAACATGCTGCCGTCATCATTTACGGCCAGTTCGAATGCCACACCAAGGCACGCACCGCCTTCCGCGCCAATCGCCACATCGCGCTCAGCCCCAAGGAGTTCGAGCTGTTCCGCTATTTCATGGAGAACGCCGGCGAAGTGGTGACGCGCGAGATGTTGCTGCGCGATGTGTGGAAGATGAATTTCGACCCCCAGACCAATGTCGTCGACGTCAACATCGGCCGCCTGCGCCGCAAGCTGGAGGACGGCTTCACTTCGCCCGCACTCGAGACGATTTGGGGCACCGGCTACCGGTTGCTTGAAGGGCGGTAAGACCATGAGCGAGGTCCGCTTCCGCGATTCGATCTTCGCCCGGCTGGTGGTCTGGGCGATGCTCGTATCCGTGGGCGTGACTCTGCTGCTCTGGGCGGTGACCTATACCACGCTCGACCGGTCAAGCCGCGCGGCGCTGGTGCGCGCGGTCGATGTCGATCTGGCCGGCATGGCCGATATCCACGCCAGCGGCGGCCAGGGCGAACTGGCCAAGCGCATAGAGGACCGGCTGGCGCTCGCCACCGACGATGGCAACGCCTCGCACTACCTCGTCGCCGACAACGCCGGCCAGCGGATCACCGGCGATATTGCCGTCTGGCCGAAACTGGACGCGCGGCTGTCCGAGGCGGGATATATTACCCTGTCCGGCAATGTTCCGGCCTATGCCCGCGCCACCCAGCTCGCTCCCGATCTCAAGCTGCTCGTTGCGCGCGAATATGGCTATGATTCCGCGCTCGCCCGCCGGATCAGCTGGGCCTTCCTTGCCGCCGGAGGGCTGGCGGCTGCCGTCGTGGGCCTGCTAGGCCGCTGGCGCGCCAACCGGCTGGCGCGGCGGGTCGGGCGGATCAACCGTGCCTTCCGCGAGCCTGACCAGCCCAGCCTTGAGGCCCTTGAAGAAGGCAGCGCCGAGACGGATGAGATCGGCGAACTGACCCGCCACACCTCGGAAGCGCTGGCGCATCTGCGGCGCATGGTCGGCGCGCACCGCGAGACTACCGACCAGGTCGCGCACGAACTGCGCACGCCGCTGATGCACCTCGACAACCGGCTGGTGAAAGCGCTCGCCAAGGCGCAGGACGAGGACGACCGCCGCCTGCTGAGCGATGCCCGGGCCGAGATCCGCCACGTTATCGCCTTGCTCGAATCGCTGCTCGACATCGCTACCAGCGAGGCGCGCAAGGGCGACCGGCTGGGCCTTTCGCCAGTCAATCTCAGTCAGCTGGTGAACCGCATCGGCGAACTTTACGCCGACAGCGCTGAGGATAGCGGCCACGTATTCACCCGCTCGATCATGCCGGGGATCACTTGTCAGGGCGAGGAGATGCAGCTGACGCGGCTGATCACCAACCTGCTCGACAACGCGTTCAAATATGTCCCGGCCGGTGGCACCGTGCGCCTGTCACTCGAACAGGGGCCGACGCTTTCGGTGTCTGACAATGGCCCCGGCGTGCCCGAGGATGAGCGCGACCATATCTTCGACCGCTTCCGCCGTGGTCGCTCGAACATTCAGGCAGGAGAATCCGGCCGCCGCCACAGCGCCGGCCTCGGCCTCGCCCTCGCCCGCGCCATTGCCGAGCGCCACCGCCTGACCCTCAACCTCGTGCCCAGCCCCAAGGGCGCATCTTTTGTCGTTGCTCCGGAGACCAAGTCATGAACCGAATGCACGCCCTCTCGCTCGCCGCCATACTCACCGCCAGCGCCTGCGCTTCGGCGCCGGCGGTTGGCTCGTCCGATGGCGCCGCCAATGCCGTTGCTGGCGAACAGGTCGTCGCGGTGCGGCTTGCCAATGCGCTGGCCGATGCCGCCGATGCCGAGGCGCGCGGCGATACGAAAACGCTGGCTAAGGCGGTGCAGATGATCGACGCGTCAGGCCCGCACCCGCTCGAAGCCTCACCAAGCGATCCCCTGCCCGCATGGCGCGATGCCGCGCGCGGGGAAGCCACCCCGCCCTATCGCGGCCGGCCGCTCGGCCCGGGCTATCGCAGCGGCAAGCTGGGCGTCGGCGGGCGCGAAAGCTTCAGCCAGCTGTTCCTGTCAGGCACCGGCGCGACCATCGCCCTGTCCGCCCCGACCGGCGACAAGCTGGCCCTGCGCGTCCTCGATCCGCAGCTAAAGCCAATCTGCACGGATGAGAGCGGGCGCGGCGGGCTGTGCAAATGGGTGCCGCTGTTCACCCAGCGCTACACCATCGAAGTGATGAACCGAGGCGTTGGCGATGCGCGGTATTTTCTGGTGGTGCAGTAAGTCTCAGCGTAACCCGCGGAACCCAATTCGATCCGTCATCCTGAACTTGTTTCAGGATGACGATGCGCGGGGGACGGCTCCCAACCTTCTACCGCTCCTTCGTGGCCGAAAACACCAGGTCCGGGTTCTTTTCCTGCTGATAGCTGACATCCCACGCTGATCGGGCGAGAAACACCGGATCGCCATCCCGGTCCTTGGCGAGGTTCGACATATTGAAATCGGCGAAATTCTTCAGTGCCGCATCCAGTCCCTTGACCCAGCGCGCGGTGTCAAAGGGCGCGGCCTCAAGTCCGGCCTCAACCTTATATTCCGCTTCCAGCCGCGAGATCAGGACTTCGAGCTGAAGCTGGCCGACCACGCCGACGATCCATGCCGAACCGATCTCGGGATAGAACACCTGAATAACGCCTTCTTCGGACAAGTCGTCCAGCGCTTTCCTCAACTGCTTGGTCTTGGTCGGATCCTTCAGCGCAACGCGGCGCAGAATTTCCGGCGCAAAGTTCGGCAGGCCGGTGAAGCGCACCTTGTTGGTTTCCGACAGCGTATCGCCCACCCGCAGCGTGCCGTGGTTGGGGATGCCGATGATGTCGCCGGGTTCGGCGGTATCGGCAATTTCGCGGTCCTGCGCGAAGAACAGGATCGGCGAATGGATTGCCACCGGCTTGCCACTACCCGAAGGGGTAAGCTTCATGCCGCGCTTGAAGGTGCCCGATACCAGCCGCATGAAGGCAATGCGGTCACGGTGCATCGGGTCCATATTGGCCTGGACCTTGAAGATGAAGCCGGTGACTTCCTTGTTCGACGGATCGATGGTCCCGGCACTGCTGGGCTGCGGGCGCGGCGGCGGGGCGAAGGTCGCGATGGCATTGATCAGTTCAGCCACGCCGAAGTTCTTGAGCGCCGAGCCGAAATAGACCGGCGTAAGGTCACCATTGCGGTAAGCTTCAAGGTCGAAGGACGGATAGCCGCCCTGCGCCAGCTCGACCTCGTCCGCGATGTTCGCCGGCAGCGGCTCCTTGTCGCGCTTGCCAAGGAATTCGCGGCTGTCACCTTCGGGCCGGGCAATCTCGCCCGTGGCGAAATCGAGCACGCCTTGGAATTCGCCGCCCAGCCCAACCGGCCAAGCCATCGGGCAGACATCGAGCGCCAGTGCATCGGCGACTTCATCGAGCGTGTCGAACGGCGAGCGGCCTTCGCGGTCAACCTTGTTGACGAAAGTGATGATCGGCACTGACCGCAGGCGGCAGACCTCGAACAGCTTGCGGGTCTGCGGCTCGATGCCCTTGGCCGCATCGATCACCATGATCGCGGAATCGACGGCGGTCAGTGTGCGGTAGGTATCTTCGGAAAAGTCCTCGTGACCCGGCGTATCGAGCAGGTTGAAAGTGATGCCGTCACGCTCGAAGGTCATGACCGAGGAGGTCACCGAAATCCCGCGCTGCTGCTCGATCTTCATCCAGTCCGATCGCGCCCGGCGCGCCGCGCCGCGTGCCTTCACCTGCCCGGCAAGGTGGATCGCGCCGCCCTGCAACAGCAGCTTTTCAGTTAGCGTCGTCTTGCCCGCGTCAGGGTGCGAGATGATGGCAAAGGTGCGGCGATTGGAAGTCACAGGCTGGGTCAATTCGTCAGGAGGTACGGGCGACCTGAAAACCGGCGAAGCTCTGGCTTACCGGCATCATCTCGATCGTGTTGATATTGTAGTGCGGCGGCAGATTGGCGATCCACACCACGCTTTCGGCAATGTCGTCGCCGGTTAAAGGATCGGCCCCGCCATAAAGCGCATTGTGCGCCGCGCGGTCGCCGCCGTTGCGGACCATGGTGAAGCCGGTTTCAACCATGCCCGGCTCGATCGAGGTGACGCGCACCCCGGTGCCAGCAAGGTCAGAGCGCAGCCCGAGCGAGAATTGGCGGACGAAGGCCTTGGTCCCGCCATAGACGTTGCCGCCGGTGTAGGGATAGGTTGCCGCCACGGACGACAGGTTGATGATCGCGCCCCTGCGCTCGATCAGGCCGGGCAGCAGCTTGTGGGTGATTGAAACCAGTGCGGTGACATTGGTATCGATCATGGTCTTCCAATGGTCGAGATCGCTCGCCTGCGCGGGGCCAGTGCCGAGCGCCAATCCGGCATTGTTGACCAGCAGGTCGAAGCCTTCGAATCCGGTCAGCGCCTCATCGCGAGCCGCTTCATCGCGAATGTCGAACACGGCGGGGACGAAAGACTCGCCCAGTTCGCGCGCCAGTTCATCCAGGCGCGCCGCGTTGCGCCCGGTGCCGGCCACACGCCAGCCGGTCGCGATCAGCCCGCGCGCGCAGGCTTCGCCGATCCCGGCGCTTGCACCCGTGACCAGCGCGGTCTTCATCCGCGCAGCACCGCGCCAAGCTTCGCCGCTGCCGAGGTCACCTTTTCGGCGATGCCCTTGAGGTCTTCGTCGGTGTAGCTCTTCTCGCCCGGTTGCAGCGTGACTTCGATGGCCAGCGACTTGTGTCCTTCCGGCACGCCAGCCCCGCGAAAATCATCGAACAGGCGGGCGGCGACAATGTTGGCCTTGTCCGCGCCCTTGACCATGCGGACGAGATCACCCGCCGCCACGTCGATACCGACGAGGAACGCGAAGTCGCGCGTCACCGCCTGCAAAGCCGGCGGAGCATAGTGCGCGCGGGCGAAAGTTGCGGCGCCCTTCTTGCCGGGGATGGCATCGAGGAACAGTTCGACCATGGCGACAGGCACATCGATGTCGAAGGCCTTGGCGGTCGCCGGATGGATCATGCCGAAGCGGGCCAGCACATTCTTTGGCCCAAGTCGCAGCGTGGCCGACTGGCCGGGGTGGAATTGAGCCCCCGCCTCGCCCATGACCTGCAGGTTGTCGATCGGCGCGCCGGCCTCTGCCAGCAGGGCCAACGCTTCAGCCTTGGCATCGAAGGCATCGAATGGCGCGGCCTTGCCCGAAGCCCAGCCGCGCGGCGTGCGATCACCGGCCAGCAGCACGGCGAGCGACAGGCGCTCGTCGCTGTGACCGTGTTCACCGCGCAGATAGCGGCGACCGATTTCGAACAGACGCAGGCTGTCCGCACCGCGATCGACATTGCGGCGCGAGGCCGACAGTAGCCCCGGCAGCAGAGACGGGCGCATAGACTTCATGTCTTCGCTGATCGGGTTGGCGAGCGTCCACAAGCCGCCATTGCCATCGGCGAAGTGATTGGCCTCATCCTGCGGCAGGAAGGACCAGGTCACCGCCTCGTTCAGCCCGCGCGCGGCGGCGGCGCGGCGCAGACGGCGCTCCAGCTTCTGCGACGGGGTGGCGGTGGGACGGGCAACGCCGTCCGTGCGCGGCAGAGGCGCCGAGGCAATGTTGTCGAGCCCGTGGATGCGCACGACTTCCTCGACGATGTCGGGCGCACCGGCAACGTCGCAGCGCCAGCCGGGGGTGGTGACGGTCCAGTCGGCCGCCACGCTGAAGCCGAGCGATTCAAGGATCGCCTTCTGCCGTTCATCGGCAATCGGCACCCCGCCCAGCGTCGCTGCGAGCGCGGGGTCATAGGCCACGGCCTTCGCGCCCGAAGGCGGCGTTCCGGCGCGGATCACATGGCTCGCCTCGCCGCCGCACAGGCGCAGGATCAGGTCGGTGAGCAGGTCGAGTCCCGCATCGAGAAACTGCGGATCGACTCCGCGCTCGAAACGCTGGCGCGCATCGGATGTGAGGTTAAGCTTCCGCCCCGTCGAGGCGATGTGCGCCGGGTCGAAATAGGCGGTTTCGAGGAGGACGTCGGTGGTGCTCTCCGAACAGCCCGAGTGCTCGCCGCCCATAATGCCGGCGATGTCATGCACGCCGCTGTCATCGGCGATCACGGTCATCGTGCTGTCGAGCGTGTAGGTCTTTTCATTTAGCGCGACGACAGTCTCGCCATCCTGCGCCTTGCGCGCCACGACCGCGCCGTTCAATTGCGCGAGGTCATAGGCGTGGGCTGGGCGGCCAAAGGCGAGCATCACGTAGTTGGTGATGTCGACAAGCGCCGAGATCGGGCGCTGGCCCGCAGCTTTCAGCCGGGCCTGCATCCATTCGGGCGACGGACCATTGGTCACGCCCTTGATGACGCGGCCATAGAAAGCGGGGCAACCGGCGGGATCGTCGGTGCGGACCTCGACCGGGCAAGGGAACGAACCCTCGGCGCGGGGGGCCTCGACCGGCTTCAGCGTGCCGAGCCCGGCCGCGGCCAGATCGCGCGCAATGCCGTAGACGCCCATGCAGTCGGGCCGGTTGGGTGTGATCGAAACGTCGAACACCGGATCGGCGCCGTGGTAATCGGCAAAGGGCGTGCCGATGGGCGCATCGGCAGGAAGCTCGATGATGCCGTCATGATCGTCGCCGAGCTCCAGCTCGCGGGTCGAGCACATCATGCCGTTGCTCTCGACCCCGCGCACGGCGGCGACCTTGAGCACCATGCCATTGGCCGGAACCGTCGCGCCGGGCAGGCCGAGCACGCCGACAAGGCCAGCGCGCGCATTGGGCGCGCCGCAGACCACGGTAAGCGGCGCCGCACCTTCACCGGTATCGACGGTGAGCACTTGCAGCTTGTCCGCCTGCGGATGCTTTTCCGCCGTCAGCACCTTGGCCACGCGGAAGCCGGCCAGCTTTTCCGCCGGATTCTCGATGCCCTCGACCTCGATGCCGATCGCGTTGAGACGCGCGGAAATCTCCTCCACCGAAGCGTCGGTTTCGAGGAAGTACTTGAGCCAGGAGAGCGAGAACTTCATGCCGCCGCTCCTACGCCGCCGGAAAGGGTCGGCACTTCGAGCGCCGCGAAACCGTAATGCTGCAACCAGCGCACGTCGCCGTCGAAGAAGGCGCGCAGGTCGTCCATGCCGTATTTCAGCATGGCGAGTCGGTCGACGCCAACGCCGAAGGCGAAGCCCTGCCACTCGTCGGGATCGAGCCCGCCGAATTCGATGACCTTGCGGTTGACCATGCCAGAGCCGAGCAGTTCCATCCAGCCGTGGCCGGGTGCATCGCCGCTACCGCCCAGCACGCGCCGGCCGTTCTCGATGGCAAAGCCGACATCGACTTCGACCGAAGGCTCGGTGAAGGGAAAATAGCTCGGGCGCAGACGCAGGACGATATCCTCGCGCTCGAAAAAGGCCTTGAGGAAAGTTTCCAACGTCCATTTCAGGTGGCCGAGGTGGATGCCCTTGTCGATCACCAGGCCCTCGACCTGATGGAACATCGGCGTGTGTGTCGCGTCGCTGTCCGAGCGGTAAACGCGGCCCGGGGCGATGATGCGCAGCGGTGCGCCCTGCTTCAGCATCGAGCGGATCTGCACCGGCGAGGTATGCGTGCGCAGCAGCATGTCGCGGCCTTCGGCGTCCTTGTCCGGGAAATAGAAGGTGTCATGCATCGCGCGCGCCGGGTGGGTTTCCGGCATGTTGAGCGCGGTGAAGTTGTGCCAGTCGTCCTCGATCTCCGGCCCGGTAGCGACGGCGAAGCCCATGTCGGCGAAGATTTCCGCCAGCTCGTCCATCACCTGGCTGACCGGGTGGACCGAACCGCGCGGGGTCTGCGGGGCGGGGAGCGACATGTCGATCCGCTCGGCCGCCAGCCGCGCTTCAAGCGCCGCGCCTTCGAGCGCGTCCTTGCGGGCAGCCAGCGCCGCCGTCACGCTTTCGCGCAGCGCGTGGATCTTCGGCCCTTCGACCTGACGTTCCTCAGGCGACATCGCTCCCAGCGTCTTTAGCAGGCCGGAAATCGAGCCCTGCTTGCCGAGAAATTCAACCCGCAGTTTCTCCACGGAATCGACATCGCTTGCTGCCGCAATGCGGGCGAGCGCTTCCTGTCCTGTACTTGCGTGGTCCACGGGGATTGCGTCCTGCTGAAACTGGTTGAACGCGGCCCTTTAGAGGGATGGAAGGCGAGGGGCAACCTGCGCGGTGGCGGGAGCAGCCTGCGCGAAGGCGCGCGTCAGCCGCCACCTCCTGCCGGCGTATCAAGCCCCTGCACCGCCTTGCCGGCAAAGCGCGCACGTTCGCGCATCACGGCGGACAGGATCGGCTTGTCTAGCAGGCCGTATTGGCGCGGGGACATGCCCATGAACTGTTTGAAATCGTGAACAAACTGGGCCTGATCATGATACTGGCTGTCGAGCGCGCCAATCCACTTCAAGCTGGGATCGAGGACATATTTGGCCAAGCTGCGCAGGAACCTCTGGCGGCGCAGTAGCAACTTGGGCGAAAATCCGAAGGCGCGCTGGCAGACGCGCTCCAGGGTGCGCTGACTGATTCCGGCCCGCTCGACGAGCGCCGACACGTTGTCGACCTCGGGATCGATCAGCGCGGCATGGATCGCCAGGATCCGCGCCTCATCCGCCACGGGCAGGTGCTGCCGGTCAAGGAAGAAGGCGCTGATCCGCCCGAATTCAGCTTCAGGGTCGGCAGCGCCCTGGAAAAGGTCGCGCGCCATGCCGGAAAATTCGGCCATGGCGGGATGGCGATGGCCGTCGACCAGCGCATCGGCCCAACTGGCAGCATCGCTGCGGATGAACTTTGCCCAGCCAAGTGGCAGCACGCCGATGCCCCACATGCGGAAAGCACCGTCGAATTCAAAGCGCACGGCGTGGCTGCTGGGGCCGGTGAAAAAGAACCCGGTATCGCCGATCCGCGTTCCGCCATGGTTTTGCGCCACCAGCTCCGGGGTGTCGACAATGCGGAAGTTGGCCCATTCGGGATGGAGATAGTCAAACCGATTGCCGCGCACGTCCGTAGCGAATTCAACGCAGTAGAATGTCGTGAAGTACCGGAGCAAGGGCGTGGGTGGCCGAAAGAAATGGGCTTTTACTTCGCCAGTTTGCGACACCTGCACATTACCCCCGGTTCAATTCGGACTTCTAGCCCAATTGTTTCCCGCTCGGCAATCGCAGGCACCGGTCAAGCAACGAAAAAGGCGCGGGAAAAGCCAAAGCCTTTCCCGCGCCTTTTACAAATACCTTGCGGCAAACTACCCGATTGGGCCGGCTCAGGCCGGCAGGGCAGCCTTGGCCTGCGCGATGACAGCAGCGAAAACGCCGCCTTCGTTCATCGCCAGATCGGCCATGGTCTTGCGGTCGAGTTCGATGCCGGCCAGCTTGGTGCCGTGGATGAACTGCGAATAGGTCAGGCCTTCGGCGCGGACCGCAGCGTTGATGCGCTGGATCCACAGAGCGCGGAAGGACCGCTTCTTAACCTTGCGGTCGCGGTAAGCGTACTGGCCAGCCTTTTCGACTGCCTGACGCGCAACGCGGATGGTATTCTTGCGGCGGCCGCGGTAGCCCGCTGCCTGTTCAAGAAGACGCTTATGCTTGGCGCGGGTGGTAACACCCCTTTTGACACGTGCCATAGTTCAGAACTCCTCAGCTAAGCCCGTAGGGCGCCCACTTCTTGATTACCTTCGCATCAGCGTCGGAAATCGTGTCGGTACGACGGTGCTGGCGGATGTACTTGGCATTGTGGCTCATCAAACGGTGGCGCTTGCCAACTGCACCGTGCTTGATCTTGCCGGTAGCAGTAAGCCGAAAGCGCTTCTTGACGCCGCTCTTGGTCTTCATTTTGGGCATTTTGGTCTCCTGTTTCGAGAACACGTCGACTTGCCCTGGCAGCCCTTGTCGCCAGGCAAGTCATCGAAATCGTGTCGATGAAGGGCGCGCCCCTAAGGCAGGGCGCCCGCAAATGCAAGCGATTCGGGGGTAAGAGTCTCTGGCGAAATTCGCGGAAGAGCGAATTTCGGTCCGGCACCAGCCCGCTCCCCCTCCCGGCCACCCAACGAGATTGTATGCTCTGGGTGGCTGGGCGGGGGAGCGGGCCGGTGCCGACTCTCACACCTTCAAGCGGATCGGCCCAAGCCAGTCCATCTTGCCTATCGCCACACCCTGATTGCGCAACACGGCATAGGCCATCGAGGCGTGGAAGTAGAAATTGGGCAGCGCGAAGGACAGCAGGTAGTCTTCCACGGTGAAGGGCATCCGGCGCTCGCCGAAGACGAATGCGGTGTCGTTTCCGGCGATGACGTTCAGCTCTTCCGGGGTCACGGCCTTAAGTGCGGCAATCGCATCGGCCAGCTCGGCGGACAGCGCATCGAAGCTGGTGGGCGGCGGCGTCAGATCCGGCCCGGTCTCGCCCTTCTTGACGCCGGCGATGGCCCCGGCGGAATGCTGGATTGTCGCCATGACCTGCTTGGCAAATGGCCACATGTCGGGCGCGAGCCGGCTGTCGCACAGGTCCGCCTCTGACCCGCCCTGCGCCATGCAATGCTCGCGCGCCTTTTCGACGAGACCGGTGATCGGCCCGAGGATCTGCAGGAACGACGGCACGGTGGCCTGATACAACGATAGGGTCATGGCATTCTCTCTCCCGAAAAGTTCAGTGCGCGCAGGCCAGCGCCTCGATCACATCCTCGACCCGCGCCGGATCGCCGAGCGCCAGCACGTGGCCGGTCGATCCGGCGTGAAGCGGATCGCCGTTCCAGTCGCACATCGTGCCGCCCGCGCCTTCGACCACCGGCACCAGCGCGGCATAGTCATGCAGCTTCAGCCCAGCCTCGCAGACAATGTCGAGATGGCCCGAGGCGAGCATGGCGTAATTGTAGCAATCGCCGCCCATGACCATGCGGCGATGGTCGGTCTTGGCGGCCAGTGCCATGAAGTGCCCGCCTTCGTGATCGTCGAAATAGTGCGGCCCCGTGGTCGCCAGTGTCGCATCGGACAGGCTGCGGCAGGCACGCGTGCGCACCGGGTTACCGTTGAGTGTGGTCGGGCGGCCGCTGACGCCCAGCCAGCGCTCTTTCATCACCGGCTGGTCGATCACCCCGAGCACCGGCCAGCCTTCGACCACCAGCGCGATCAGCGTGCCGAACATCGCGCGGCCCGCCAGAAAGCCAGCCGTGCCGTCGATCGGGTCGAGCACCCAGGTGCGCCCGGTCGATCCTGGCGACGCGCCGAATTCCTCACCGTGTACGGCATCGCGCCCGGCTTCGGCCTTGAGGATGCGCCGCATGGCTTCTTCGGCTGCGCGGTCAGCCTCGGTAACGGGGGTGGAGTCGCCTTTTCGCTCGCTCTGCATGTCGGCGCGGAACCAGGGAAGGATGGCTTCACGCGCCGCATCGGCGAGGCGAAGGGCTAGGGCAATATCGGGCTCAAGGTTCATCGCACAGCCTCCTGCCCGCTAGGTGGGCAAGCGGTCAAGATGCATCGGCTTTGGCGCAAAATGCCAAGTTTGCCCTTTGAGAAAGCTGTAAATCGATGCAATTCTAGACAAGCTGGCGCAACGACGTCGGTCCGGGGCAAAACGGGACGCAACTGGGGTATGCATAAAAGGGCCATTCCGGCGATCGATGCAGCGCTGACTCCGCGGCAGGGGGTAACGCGCCTCGGCCAGCCGATGTCGTACAACCGCGGCCCGGCCTGTGATCTCGCACCCTGGATCGGCCGGCTTTATGTTACCGCGGTCGATCTGCCGCCCGATTACCGCCTCGATTGCAGCCTGCTGAACGACGTTGCGGTGATTCGCATCCAGCTGTCCGGACAGTGGAAGGCCGTGACCGGCAAAGGCGTGATGGAAATGGGCAAGTCGGCGTTGCTGTTCGGCCCGCAGATGAAAGCCATGCCGATCAGCGTCACCGGCAGCTTCATCTCGATCGGTTTTGCCGTGCGGCCCGGAACCGGCGCGGCGATGGGCTGGGCCAGTACGGCCAATATCATCGACCGGCTGTTCCACCTTGATGACGTCGGCCTGCCCGGGACGGAAATCCTCAACCAGATCGACCCGGAAGGCGATGCGGAAGACTGGCTTCTGGTGATCGAGGCGGTACTTCGGGCAGAAGTGGCGCGGCGCAAGCTGGGCTTCCCCGATCCGATCACCTCGCGCTTCGAAGTGCTGTCCTACCGCGATCCCAACGCCCGGATCGAAGACTTTGCCAAGGACTGCGGCATCGGCCTGCGCCAGCTGGAACGCATCGTGCAGCGTGATTTCGGGATGAGCCCCAAGCAGGTCATGCGCCGCGCCCGTGCGCTCGACATGGCCGCCCACCTGCGCGGCGTGGCCGACCACGAAGAAGCCGAGCAGATCATGCTGCGCTATTACGACCAGAGCCACCTGATCCGCGACTTCACCAAGCTGTTCGGCATGAGCCCGCGCCAATTTGTCCAGCGCCCCCTGCCGCTGATGACGCTGACGCTGGAAAACCGGCAGGCGCGGCGCCTGGAAGCGATCAAACGGCTCGAACCGGGCGCCGCGCGGCCCTGGGAGTGAATGGTCTGGCAGGAGCGTTCATGCGCTCCTGGCGGCCGGCCTCAATCGAACAGGCTGGAGACCGAGCTTTCATCGGCAATGCGGCGGATGGCCTCGCCCACCAGCGGCGCGATGCTGAGCACGCGGATACGGTCAGATGCCGCTGTTGCTTCGGTCGGCTGGATCGAATCGGTGATCACCAGTTCCTTGAGCGCCGAATTGTTCACCCGCTCAACCGCCTTGCCCGACAACACGCCGTGCGTGAGGTAAGCGGTGACGCTGGCCGCACCGGCGGCCATCAGGGCCTCGGCAGCGTTGCACAGCGTGCCGCCCGAATCGATGATGTCATCGATCAGGATGCAGGCGCGGTCTTTCACGTCACCGATGATGTTCATCACTTCGGACGATCCCGGCTTGTCGCGGCGCTTGTCGACGATCGACAGCGGCACGTTCTCACCCAGCCGCTTGGCCAGTGCGCGGGCGCGGACCACGCCGCCGACGTCGGGCGATACGACCATCAGCGACTGCGCATCATACCGCTCCATGATGTCCGCCGCCATGACCGGCGCAGCGTAGAGGTTGTCGGTCGGGATATCGAAGAAGCCCTGGATCTGTCCGGCGTGGAGGTCCACTGCCAGCACGCGGTCCGCACCTGCTTCGGTGATCAGGTTGGCTACCAGCTTGGCCGAGATTGGCGTGCGCGGGCCGGGTTTCCGGTCTTGCCGGGCATATCCGAAATAAGGCGTGACGGCGGTGATGCGGGCAGCCGATGCGCGGCGCAGCGCGTCGATGCAGATCAGCAGTTCCATCAGATTGTCGTTGCACGGATAGCTGGTCGACTGGACGACGAAAACATCCTCACCGCGGACGTTCTCGTGAATTTCGACGAAGACTTCCTCGTCGGCGAAGCGGCGGACCGAGGCGTCGGTCAGCGGCAATTCCAGATAGTCGGCGATCGCACGGGCGAGCGGGAGGTTGGAGTTGCCGGTGAGTATCTTCATGGCCTGTTCCCCTGCTGGCCCACTGGATGCCGCGATGCGCGAAGCCGGACCGGTTCAAGCGCCCTTAACGGCCCGGGACATGATTGCAACCGCGGTTCAGGCGCTATGGCGATAAGGTTTGGGGATAGCCGATGTGAAAATGGCCGAAGAAACAAGCGGAGTTGGAAGGCGAGCCCCGTGCTCGCCTCCCGGCCCGCGCGACCCGGTCAGTCCCCGCTCAAACCGGCTGGTTATCGAAATAGATCGCCGGTTAGCGGCGAACGCGCCAGCACGAGTGATAGCGGCGACCGTCCTTCCAGCGATAACCGCAGCGCTGGGTCCAGCCCTTGTGCTTGCCCTTGCTCCAGCCCTTGTGCGCCTTGGCCGGCTGAACACGCGTGGTAACGTGGCTATAGCCATTGGCATTGCGAACCGGGCTGTGGAGCACGGCGCCGGCGTTCGGGTTGGCGTGAACGTTGGCATGGGCTCCGGCATGTGTTCCGCCGCGCATGGCGGGAGGATCGGCAGAGGCAGCGCCCGATGCGGCTAGCACCATGGCGGCGATGGCGGCAGTCAGCTTCTTCATTCTGCGTACTCCTTCAAGGGTTGGCGACGCCGCATGAGGAACCGAACGCAGCGCCGCCTGTGCAGGGAAGAACGCACGAGCGGGGTAAAGGTTCTTGGCCTTTGTGATATCAACTCGCCGCAGGCCGCTTCCACGCCAGCGGCGCGATGCGCGGGATGATCACGCCCCATGCGGCCATGCCCGCTACGGCCAGCGCCGCCGCGATCAGGAAGGCAATGCGGTAATCGCCGGTCGCATCGATCGAGAAGCCGGTGACGACCGGGCTGATCATCCCGGCAAGCCCCGCAAAGCCGTTCTGCAGCCCCATCCATTTGCCCGCCGCACGTGGTCCGGCGAGCGTCTGGCCAATCGACATGATCGAGAAGTAGCCGAGCCCGTTGCTCAGCCCGTAAGCCAGCAGGCCGGCAATCGCGAGTTCGGGCACGCCGGTGGCGCAGGCCAGCATGCACAGCACCGCCACCACCATCGACGCCTGGACGAAGAACCGCCGCACCTTGCCCGGATCGGTGCCGCCCGCCACCAGCCGGTCGGCCATTTTGCCAAAGACCAGCCCCGACAGCGAGGCGATCACGTAAACCGCGCCGCCCAGCCAGGCCATCGTCACGATCGAATAGCCGTGCTGGCGCACCAGAAACAGCGGCAGCCACGACAATACGAGGAAGTAGGCATAGTTCGAGAAAAAGTGCCCCAGCATCGCTCCCCACATCTCCCGCCGGGCCAGCATCTCGGCAAAGGGCGGGGCGGTGTCGGGCGTGTCGGGATCCGCATGGGGCAGCGCCTCGGGCTGGCGTATTCGCAGCCAGGGTATCAGCCAGAGCAGCGACAGCCCGCCGAAGACGAAGAACAGCGCGTGCCAGCCGAGCCATGCCATCAGCAGTCCGCCCAAGAGGATGCCGACGCCGTTGCCCATCATCAGCCCCACGCCGTTCCACGCGTTCGCTGTGGCCAGCCGTTCGGGCGGAATGTACATCGCCAGCAGCTTTGAACTCGCTGGAAAGGCGCAGCTCTCGCTCAGCCCCAGCACCACGCGCAGCACCAGCAGCGAGACGAAGCCGCCGGCGAAACCGGTGAGGATCGTCGCCAGCGACCACACTGCCAGCCCCGCCGCCAGCACGCGGTAAGCGCCCCAGCGCTCGACCAGCCAGCCCGATGCCGCCATGCCCGGAACATAGGTCCAGAAGAATGCCGAGATCAGCACACCCATCTCGCCATTGGTCAGGCCGAGATCGCCCTTGATCATCGGCGCAGCGGTGGAGAAATTGCCCCGGTCGAGCGCATTTATGAAGATCGCCAGCGCCAGCAGGGTGACCACCCGGTTCGCCATTGCCCGCTGATCCCGCGCCGCGTCTGCCTGCATGCCCCGCCCTTCCCCGTCTGCCCGGAGCAGGTGCTATGCGATCAGACCGCCTCCCGCCAGAGCATTCCGCGCTCCCCGCGCGTCAGTCGACCTGCACATAGGGCGAGACACGGACCGGCTTGCGGCCAAAGCCGCGATCCGGCGAGGAAGGCTGGAAATGGCCCAGCCATCCTCCGCCGCCCCCAAGCTCGCGCGGCGGTGGCGGCGCGGGGGACGTCTGCTGCGCTGCACCGCTGGACGCAAGCAGCCTGTCGAGCGCGCCGCGATCAAGCCACAGGCCAAGGCACTGCGGGCAGTGATCGACCCGTACGCATTGCCGATCAGTCGTTTCCAGCGGGACGCAGCAGGCGGGGCATTTTGCGTCGGCGCTTGGGAAAGGGGAGTGCATTGGATTGTCTCTCGGAGTGCTGGGATTGGAATGGAAACACGGGTGCAGGCATTGAGTTCCTTTCGCCTCGATCTTAACTCTTGCCGCCTAAGAACAGCGGGATGAGGCAGGTGTTCATCTGGGCCGGCGTGGCGCTGTGCCTGTTTTCGCTGGTGGTCATCGCCCGGCGTGACTGGCTGCGCCTGACCCTCCCATCCCGCCGTGTGATCGGCCGTGTCACCGGCCACCGCATAAAGCGCGACGGCGACGGAACGGGCTATGCCGCGATCTATGCCTTCGAGACCGAGGGCGGCCATCACGAAGTCATCGACCAGGTCATCGCCACCACCCGCCAGCCGTCCAAAGGCACGCTGGTGGAGCTGACCCATCCTGCCGGCCACCCCGACCTTGCCCGCCCGCCGCGACCGCTGATGTGGGCGGCGATCTATGCCTTCCTTGCGGGAACGGCTGGCCTTCTGGCGGCCCTGGGCCTGGGCTGGGCGGACTAGCGCATCGGAAAAGGGGCGGATCGCTCCGCCCCTTCCTTCTGACGTTGCCGGGGATCAGTTCGTATAGCTGCTGCCTGCCGGGCTGTGACGCTCCGTGCCGTGCTTCAGCGCCGACATCTCGTCATGGCCCGCCTTCACCGAATCCCAAGCCTTGTTCACGGCATCGCGGGCCTCGGGCGAAAGGTCGGCGTGGCGCAGAGCGGCCTCGAACTTCTCCTTGAGGTAGTCCTCGCCGCGTTCGATCTCTGCGATAATCGCCGCGTCGTCGCGGGTCGACACCACTTCGCGCAGCGACTGGAAGGCGCGGTGGACGGTGCCCATGACCGAGCCATCGTCTTCCGGATTGCCGCCCGCTGCAGCGACTGCCGCCTGCAGGCCGGTGATCGCCTGCTGGCGTTCGCGGGCCCGGGCGTTGAACAGGTCGGCGTAACGGGGATTGTCAACGTCGCCGGCCGACTTCTGATAGCCCTCCACGCTGTCGATCAGCGTGGCGATCAGGGTGTTGAGCGTGGTCGTGGTTTCATTGTGTTGAGTCATCGGGGCTATCCTCGAGGGTTGTTCTGCTCCCTAAACACTTGATGTCGCCCGGCGGCTTCTCGGCTGGTCGCAAGTCCAGTGCGGCCTGACGAACTGCCGCCGGGTTAGTTGATGATATACATGCTCAAGCGCGATTCCCGCCAAAGGGGGTGCGCCAGATGCGGCAAAGCCGCGCGGGTGGGCGCGGCTCTGGGGGGATGGGATGGACGTTAGGAAAGAGCGATTTGCCCGGATCATCGCAGGTTCGTCCCTTGTAGGACAGCGATAATCCGGCTCCTCGCCGCGCGCCCGGAAGCTCAGTCGAAGATATCTTCGAGCCAGGACTTGCGCTTGTAGGGCTTGCGGTAATGGCCATGGTCCGAGCCATAGGCAGGTGCGCCGGCATGGCCATATCCCTGCGCTTGCGGAGGTGGCGCGGCGGGTGCGGGAGCAGGAGCGGGAGCCACCTGCACAGCGCTGCGCTCGACGATCTTGTCGAGCTCGCCGCGATCGAGCCACACGCCCCGGCACTGCGGGCAATAGTCGATCTCGATGCCTTGCCGGTCACTCATCGCCAAAGGCACGCGGCAGACCGGGCATTGCATGGCGGCGACTTGATCGGGAGAACGCATGGAAGAAACCTCTCGGGCTTGGGGGAACTGCAATGCAGATGGGGGCCGCGCGCCAAGGTTCAAGCCGCTATCGGATGCCCGCCACCTGCGCTACCCTTGCCCCATGAACCGCACCCTCCACCTTGCCGCAGTCTATTGGGCAGGCGTCTTCGCGCTGGCCTTCGGGCTCGGCATCGGGCGGACGCTGTGGCTCGCGCCGCAGATCGGCGCATTCGGCGCGGTGCTGTGCGAGGTGCCGCTGGTCCTCGCCGCATCGTGGTGGTGGGCGCGCCGGCTCTTGCAGCGCCGCTCCTTGCCCAGCCGAGCTTCGGCCTTCGCAATGGGCGCCATCGCCTTCGCCCTGCTGATCGTGGCCGAAGTGGCGCTCTCCGTGCTAGCCTTCGGGATAAGCGCAAGTGAATGGGCGGCAAGCCTTGCGGCCCCGGTGGGAGCGCTGGGGCTGGCCGGGCAGCTTGGTTTTGCGCTGGTGCCGGGATTGGTCTGGGAGGCCGAGCCCACCTGTTGACCGAACGTCGCCCCCGCGCGCGCGTTCAGCCGGTGATCCACCAGCCGATTGCCAAGCCACACGCCACGGTCTGAAACACCGCGATGTTGAAAAGCCGGTTGCCGAACGGCTGTTTGCGCGTCTTGTGATGGAATACCCGCCGCCCGGCATAGGCACCGAAGATGCCGCCGAAAAGCGCGAGCATGAGCAAGGTATTCTCGCTCGTCCGCCAGTGGACCCGCTCAGCCTTGGCCTTGTCGATCCCGAAGGCGGCGAAGGCGAGGAAGTTCATCGCGATAAGGGCCGTGACGACGTTGGCAGGCGTCAGGTAATTGCACGAATGACATGGCAGTGTGACGCGTAAAGCCCCCAGATCAGGGCAGCGTAACGCCCATGTAGTCCGCCTTGCCCAGTTCCACGCCCGCGCTGCGCAGCAGGGCGTAGGTCATGGTGCTGTGGAAATGCAGGTTGGCGAGGATGAAATTGAACAGGAAGTCGCGGCCGATGAATTCCATCTCGCCGCGCGGGCTGGGGAGCGTGATCTGGCGCGTTTCCGCCCCTTCGAGGCTTTCGGGCGTGATGCCTTCAAGCACCGCGATGGTATCGGCGATGCGCGCCTGCAGGTCGGCAAAGCTGCCTTCCTTGTCCTCCATCGGCGCCGGCTCGCCGCCGGCCAGCCGCACCATGCCCCGGCGCGGCACGTCGCAAGCGATCCGCACCTGTGAGGACAGCGGCAGCATATCGGGCACCAGCCGCATGGTCAGATAGTTGGCCGCGTCCGTCCCCTTGGCCTCGGCATGCGCCTCCCCCTTGGCGAGCACGCCCGAAAGCGCGGTGAGCGTGCGGATGATGACGGGGATGGAGGATTCGTAGACGGAGAGGGACATGGGTGGGGTTCCTGTGGAGGTGTGCGCGGCTTGTGGTGGATGCCGTGGTGCGAGGCAAGGCTGGTTTGTGCGGGATCGGAGTGGGAGAAGGGTTCGCACAAAGGCCGCAAAGAAGTGAAGATCGCGAAGGATCAACAAGCCGCCCACCTGATCGTCGCCCCGGGCTTGACCCGGGGCTGGGCTTCATTCCGCGCAGCGCCCCGAAGAAAAGCCTAGGCCCGGATCAAGTCCGGGCCGACGAGGGAGAGCGGAACCGCTTAGCGCTCTTCGCCCCTTCGCGTAGAACTTTTTATCTCACCAATAGTTTTCATGGTCCGATCTATATGGCTGAATGCCGGCTGTTGCTAAGCACTCACTCAGCCGCCACACCCGCGCTGCCGAACATATCCGGCTCGCTCGCCGCATCGACCAGCGCCTCGCCCTCGTCGCCATCATTCGCCGACTTCGCCTTCTGGCGCTTGTCGAAGCTGGACCAGACGGTGTTCCAGTCGCCCTTGGTGGCGCCCTTTGAATATTCGGTGGCGCGGGTTTCGAAGAAGTTGGCGTGTTCTACCCCGTTCAACAAAGGCGTGAGCCAGGGGAGCGGGTGGTCTTCAATCATGTAGACCGAGGGCAGGCCGAGCTGGCCGAGACGCCAATCGGCGATGTAGCGGATGTAGCGCTTGATTTCCTTGGCGCTCATCCCCGGGACCGGGCCTTGTTCAAAGGCGAGGTCGATGAAGGCATCTTCCAGCCGCACGGTCTTCTGGCAGCAGTCGATGATGTCTTCCTTTACCGCCTTGGTCAGGCAGCCGCGTTCGTTGACGAAGGTGTGGAACAGCTTGGTGATGCCTTCGCAGTGCAGCGATTCATCGCGCACCGACCAGGTGACGATCTGGCCCATGCCCTTCATCTTGTTGAAGCGCGGGAAGTTCATCAGCATGGCGAAGGAGGCGAACAGCTGCAGCCCTTCGGTGAAGCCGCCGAACATGGCGAGGGTGCGGGCGATATCCTCGTCCGTGTCGACCCCGAAAGTGTGCAGGTAATCGTGCTTGGCCTTCAGTTCCTCATACTCAAGGAACATGCCGTATTCGCTTTCGGGCATGCCGATGGTGTCAAGCAGGTGCGAATAGGCGGCGATGTGCACCGTTTCCATGTTGCTGAAGGCGGCGAGCATCATCTTGATCTCGGTCGGCTTGAACACGCGGGCGTACTTTTCGTGGTAGCAATCCTGCACCTCTACGTCCGCCTGGGTGAAGAAGCGGAAGATCTGGGTGAGCAGGTTGCGTTCATGCTCGGAAATGTTCTGCGCCCAGTCACGGCAGTCTTCGCCGAGCGGCACTTCTTCCGGCATCCAGTGGATCTGCTGCTGGCGCTTCCAGAAATCGTAGGCCCAGGGATATTCGAAGGGCTTGTAGGTCTTGCGGGCTTCGAGAAGGGGCATGGAATCGGACCTTGAGAACAGAGAGGGAATCAGTGGGCCGCACGCGGGGCGCGGCCAAGCTCTGCATAGTATCAAATCCGGCGATTCCCGCCATCGAAATGTGCTACGCGTTCCTGCGGCATTCGGCGATTATCCACAATATGTTGTGGTGCGCGCCGGAAAGACGCGGACGGCCGCACCGGGCGCTCGCCCGGTCTGTCGCAGGCGGGAAACGGATTGGCTCTGGCGGCGGCTGGCGGCGGAACTTTTGGCCCGCCTGCAGGGTTAATCCGACGTTCGCCAGGCACGATCTGGCGATGAACCCGATGGAGAGAGATCATGACCGACCAGACCCAGCGCCCCCAACAGTCCAGCCAGACTTCGATGCAGAACCAGTCGCAGGATGCCGCCGCAACGGGCCAGCAGCCGGACGGCACCTTTGGCCAGCGCCAGGACACCGCGCAGGGCGGCTATGGCTCGGGCCAGCAGCAGCAGTTCGATGCCGGAGACGCCGGCCAGTTCCGCGACCAGCTGCGTGAACAGATGGACGTGGTCGACGCCAATGGCGAGCACTGCGGCACGATCGATTCGATCGACGGTGACCGCATCAAGCTGACCCGCAAGGACTCAACCGACGGCCAGCACCACTATGTCGAAATGGGTCAGGTCGCCGGCATCGAAGGCGGACAGGTGCGGCTCAATTCGACGAGCCAGGCCGGTGACGCCGATTCGAACGCGGCGGACAACTGGAACAACTGACCGCTCGGGCAGCCAGACAGTCGTCACTCCTGCCGACCCGCGCCTGAGGCGGTGACCGGCGGAGCGGAACGCCCCTTCCCAGCCGGAAGGGGCGTTTCTGCGTGTGGGTCAGACCGTGCGGCCAGCGCCGACGGGATGGGCGGGCACGGTGACGACGGCATAGCGCGCCGGCTGCGGGCCGTCATTTCGCCAGGCGTGAACGACGCCGCGATCGGTGACGAGATCCCCGGCAACAAGGCGCACTTCGCCCGCTTCCAGTTCGAGCGTTACTTCGCCGGCCATCATCACGATGTAGTCGATGGTGTCGGTGGCGTGCGTGCTCGATCGCTCGCCGGGGGCGAGGTCGATGACGAAGAAATTGCAGCCGCCGTCGTGGAACAAGTCATAGGAAAACGCGGCCGGCGCGGCGTCTTCGCGGCCCGAATTGTCTGCCGGGACTGAGGCTGTCCGCCATGCGTAACCGCCGCCATCGAAAGCGCGCACTGGTCCGTCGATCACCGCGCAGGAGCGGCCCGCCCCGTCCAGCCCGGTGACCACGCGCCGGACGGGCGGCTGGTTCAAACTGTGCGACCCTTGCCCACCGGGTGCGCGGGCATCATGACGATTGCGGCGCGCGCGGGCTGGTCGGTGTCATTGCGCCAGCAGTGGACAATGCCGCGATCGACCAGCGTGTCGCCGGCACGCAGGGTAACCTCGCCGGTCTCGGTCATGAACACGATCTCGCCCGAGAGCATGGCGACGCATTCCACCGTATCGGTGGCGTGCCAGAATTCGCCCATCTCGGCCGGGTATTCCATCACCATGAAGCTGGCAC
Source organism: Novosphingobium aquae (assembly GCF_037572715.1). Classification (NCBI taxonomy): domain Bacteria; kingdom Pseudomonadati; phylum Pseudomonadota; class Alphaproteobacteria; order Sphingomonadales; family Sphingomonadaceae; genus Novosphingobium; species Novosphingobium aquae. The sequence continues at coordinate 101,447 of NZ_JBBHJY010000012.1, forward strand.
CACCGGCGTGCATCTGGTCGAACGAGAACACCGGGAACGGCGCATCGGCGGGCAGGGCATTGTCGATGGGGAGCGCAGGCGCGCTCCACACCATGGCCGCGCCGCCTGCGGAATGGTCCAGTGGCTCGTCGATCAGGATCGCCGACTTGCCGTCTTCGCCCAGCCCGGTGAGGATGCGCCGGCCGCTCACTTCCAGAACCAGCCGGGCTTGAGCGCGCGATCCTTACGGTTGCGCCACATCTGGATGTAGAGCCACAGGCCGGAAAAGCTGAAGAACACCATGGCGAGACCCGAAAGCGTGGCAATGATCGTGCCGAACGGGCCGAAGGTTTCGCCCGAGTGCAGGTGATGCAGCAGGCCGACGTTGAGGCCGCTGGTCTGCGTTGGCTTGGGGCGGCACATCATGGTTTCGGGGCACTTGAAACCGGCCGGAATTGCGGCCTTCTGCGCGGCCTCAGCCGCCAGGTCCTTGGCACCGAACTGCTCCTGCCACAGCGGGATCTGGCTGAGGACGCCCGTCACCGAGATCCACAGGAGGAAGACGCCGAAGAAGACCGAAAGCCAGCGATGCCATTTACGCATTGAATTGAATTCCCTGTTATTTGAGAGCGACCCGCAACCACCCGAAGTCGGCCGCTCCCGCAAGGCGCAAATTGTCGCAAGTTGCACCCGGACGGCAGATCGGCCCGCCGGCGGAGAGCCGTCCGGTACGCCCATCCTGCAGGGTCATCAAAACCGTGAGGACCAGAAGGCCGCCCCGTTCCACTGCGCCTTTTGGACCGCTGCCCGAGCGCCAACAGAACGGTCGCCATGCAAAGTACGACTGGCCCGGTCGGCATCACGCGCCCCGGCCTGCCTTACTGGCAGGCGAGGCATTCCTCGTAGTCGGTCGGGCCGGCGCTGAGTTCGATCTTCGGCGCATCGGCGGTGTTGTCCGCCTCCACTCCGCCGGCAAAGCCCGCGCGCTGCACGGACTTCGAGCGCAGGTAGTAGAGCGACTTGATGCCCTTTTCCCATGCCTGGAAGTGCAGCATCATCAGGTCCCACTTGTCGACATCGGCGGGGATGTAGAGGTTCAGGCTCTGCGCCTGATCGATGTAGGGCGTGCGGTCCGCTGCGAATTCGAGCAGCCAGCGCTGGTCGATCTCGAAGCTGGTCTTGTAGACGGCCTTTTCCTCGGGGCTGAGGAAATCGAGGTGCTGCACCGACCCGGCGTTTTCGAGGATCGAATTCCACACGTTGGTGGAATCCTTCGACTTCGACTGGAACAGCTTCTCAAGATACGGGTTCTTGACGACGAACGAGCCCGACAGCGTCTTGTGGGTGTAGATGTTCGCCGGGATCGGCTCGATGCAGGCAGACGTGCCGCCGCAGATGATGCTGATCGACGCGGTCGGCGCGATCGCCATCTTGCACGAAAAGCGCTGCATCACGCCCATGTCCGCCGCATCGGGGCAAGCGCCGCGTTCCTGCGCGAGCATCAGCGATGCCTCGTCGGCGCGTGAGGCGATGTGCTTGAACATCTTGAAGTTCAGCGCCTTGGCCATCGCGCTTTCAAACGCCACGCCCTTCATCTGCAGGTACGAGTGGAAGCCCATGACCCCCATGCCGACCGAGCGTTCGCGCATCGCCGAATACTTGGCGCGGGCCATTTCTTCGGGGGCGCGGTCGATATAGTCCTGCAGTACGTTGTCGAGGAAGCGCAGCACGTCTTCGATGAAGCGCTCGTCGCCGCTCCACTCTTCCCAGGTTTCCAGGTTGAGCGACGACAGGCAGCAGACCGCCGTGCGGTCATTGCCGAGGTGGTCGCGGCCGGTGGGCAGGGTGATTTCCGAACACAGGTTCGAGGTCGAGACCTTGAGCCCGAGATCGCGGTGATGCTTGGGCATCATGCGGTTCACGGTGTCGGAGAAGACGATGTACGGCTCACCCGTGGCGAGGCGGTTTTCGACCAGCTTCTGGAAAAGGCTGCGCGCATCGATCGTCGAACGGATCGAACCGTCCTTCGGGCTGCGCAGGTGGAATTCGGCGCCATCGCGCACGGCTTCCATGAATTCGTCAGTGAGCAGCACGCCGTGGTGCAGGTTCAATGCCTTGCGGTTGAAATCGCCCGAAGGTTTACGGATTTCGAGGAATTCCTCGATTTCCGGGTGCGACACGTCAAGGTAGCAGGCGGCCGAACCGCGGCGCAGCGAGCCTTGCGAAATCGCCAGCGTCAGGCTGTCCATCACGCGCACGAAAGGAATGATGCCGCTGGTCTTGCCGTTGAGGCCGACCGGCTCGCCAATGCCGCGGACATTGCCCCAATAGGTGCCGATGCCGCCGCCCTTGCTGGCCAGCCAGACATTCTCGTTCCAGGTGTTGACGATGCCTTCAAGGCTGTCATCGACCGAGTTGAGGTAGCACGAGATCGGCAGGCCGCGTCCCGTGCCGCCGTTCGACAGCACCGGGGTTGCCGGCATGAACCACAGCTTCGAGATGTAGTCGTAAATGCGCTGGGCGTGGTCCTGATCGTCCGAATAGGCATCGGCGACGCGGGCGAAGAGGTCCTGGTACTTTTCGCCGGGCAGCAGGTAGCGATCGTCGAGCGTGTCCTTGCCGAAATCGGTCAGCAGGGCATCGCGCGACGTTTCCGTCACGATGGTGAAGCGGCGCGCCTGGATGGAATGCGAATCTTCCTTGGGCTTCTTTGCTGCCTTGGCAACTTGAGTCAGGGCGCCAGCCAGCGCCTCCGCGCCGAGCTTGTCGACCAGCGCCGCGCTTCCAGCATCGCTTTTTTCTGTCATGGGCAAAGCCGGTTGAGCCTCCCTGAGTTCGGACGTCGTTTCGGACAGATCCACGTTTTCCATCACATCATTGTCCGACACGGACGCGTCCCCGTTTCTGAAATCCACTATGCCTGCCCCTGTTCAAACCGTTCGGCCGCGACACACGCGGCAAACCAAGTCCACTGCTTGCGGACCGAATCGAAGGGCAAACCCCCTTCTACCAGCCTCGCCCAATCTTTGGGAGAACAAAAAGGGAAAGTTTTTCCCCAGCCTTGTCCCCCGTTGCGCACCCAAGCTGCGCCGTTCCGCCCTTGACCCGGACCGAATCCACCCGTTCACGCCGAATTTGGCGGCTTGCGGTGAAATCTAGGTCTTGTGGGTACCCCCGAGTGTCGAACCACTACTGATAGTGCCTCATCCTGAATCGCGCGCAAGAGGGTAAATGCTGGCCTAACCCGTTCGGGGCTGGTCCGGTGCGGCCCGCAAAGATTTTTGCGGCGCAGCGACGCGCGGGAAATCCAAGGCTGGTGCGCCGCGCAAGAGTCAAAGTGCGGCCACCAACTTTTTTTCTCCACATCGACGAAGCGAGTCCTGCTTGCGCCCAGTTGAATCGGCACTTGTCGGTGCTACTCGCGTTATGACTGGCGCAACGCAGCGATTGCCGTTGCCGATGGGCGCCTTGCGGGTTAGCCCTTGGTCATCGGGCAGGCTCAGGCCCTGCCCAACAAGGACGGGAGTACAATTCCATGATGAACATCATTTCCTACGCCATCGTCGGCATCATCGTCGGTGCGCTCGGGCGCTTTTTCTACCCCGGCGAGGTCAATATGGGCCTGCTGTGGACGATGATCCTCGGCATCGCCGGTTCGCTGCTGGCGGGCATGGTCACCAATCGCGGCAAGCCGGGGCTCAACCGGGCGGGCATCCTTGCCTCGATCCTGGGCGCGATCGTGCTGATCTTCCTGGGCCGGATGCTCAATCTTGGCGCCTGACCTCATTTTGAAACTCAGGGCCGACTTGAAAAACCTAACAGAATAAGTCACCTGCCCCCCAGCCCCGGGCGTGGACAGCGCAGCCTCTTTAGGAGAAGCTGCGGCCACGAATCACCTCGGGATGGGGGGCACATAATATGCGCGCGCGCTGGATTGTTTCGCTGCTGGCCGTCGCTGCCCTGCCCTTCGCCGCGCAGAGCGACACCACGCCGCAGGTCATCATGGCCACCACGGGCACCGGCGGCGGAGCGGGCGGCGCGGTTGAGCGCTTCACTCTGCGCTTTTCCGAAAGCATGGTGCCGCTCGGAGATCCGCGCGCCGCGCCAGCTGCGACCAGCGATTGCCCTGTTCCCGCCACCGGACGCTGGGTCGACCAGCAGACCTTCGTGCTCGACTTTGCGAGGCCCCTCCCGGGCGGACTGAGCTGCAAGGTCACTTTGCGTGACAAGCTGGCGACCCTGCGCGGCGTCAGTGTGGGCGGCAGCACCAGCTTCCCGATCGAAACCGGCGGCCCTTCGGTGCGCGCCGTGCTCGCCCCCGGCAGCGACGGTGACATCGACGAGGATCAGGTGTTCCTCGTCGCCACCAATGTTCGCGCCGATCCGGCCTCGGTCGCAGCCAAGGCCAGCTGCGCGGTTGACGGCATTGGTGAAGCGGCGGCCATCGACGTACTGCCCACCGACACCGTGGGCCGCGTGCTCGAAGGCATGGGCGAGGATACATGGGCGCGGCGCAGCTTCATGGAAGATGCCGGGCTGCCGGCGAAACTCCCTGCCGATGCGGCCTCGCGCGCCGCGGCGCTGGGCAATGTCATGGCACTGAAATGCCGCCGCCCCTTGCCGCCCGAACGTGACATGGCGCTGGTCTGGCCCAAGACGATTTCCGGTGCAGGCGGCAAGCTCGCCGGCACCGACCAGCGCTTTGATTTTACCGTGCGCAAGGCCTTTGCCGCCAGCTTCGATTGCGGCCGGGTCAACGCCAGCGCCGGCTGCAACCCGGTCACCCCCGCCTATGTCCGCTTCACCGCGCCGATCGCGCGCGACAAGGCGATGGCGGTGCGCCTGCGCATGGCCGACGGCACCATGATTGCGCCAAAACTAGATCCCGACACGCGCGGCAATAGCGAGCTGTCCGACCTTGAATTCCCCGGCCCCTTCCCCGCCGCGACGGCGGCGCAGGTGATCCTGCCGGCGGGCGTGCAGGACCTGTCGGGTCGCACCCTTTCCAACGCAGCGCGCTTCCCGCTGGCCGTGCGCTTTGACGCCATGCCGCCGCTGGTCAAGTTCGCCGCGCAGTTCGGCATTGTCGAGGCAAGCGAGGGCCTGCTCCCCGTCACCGTGCGCGCAGTCGAGCCCGACCTGATCGGCAAGGCGACCACAATCGATGGCCGCTCCGCCCGGATCGCCGACGATGACCGGGTGATCGCCGACTGGCTGCGCCGGCTCGATAAGGCAACACGGCGCGATTACGAGTGGATCGAGCTCAAGGACGGCACCTCGAAAGCGATCAACCACACCGGCGAAAAGCCGCTGCTGAAGCCCGCCGAGGGCACCGCGCTAAAACTGCCGCTGCCCGGCAAGGGCAAGGACTTCGAAGTGATCGGCGTGCCGGTGAAAGCCAAGGGCTTCCACGTCGTCGAATTCGCCAGTCCCGCGCTCGGCCGCGCGCTGCTGGGCCGCAACGTGCCGCGCTATGTCCCCGCCGCCGCGCTAGTCACCGACATGGCGGTGCATTTCAAGTGGGGGCGCGAGTCCAGCTTTGTCTGGGTGACGAGCCTGTCCACCGGCAAGCCGGTCGAAGGCGCCAGCGTGCGGATCAGCGATTCCTGCTCGGGCAAATTGCTCGCCAGCGGGACGACCGACAAGGCAGGCGCATTGTTCGCCCGCCAAGGCCTGCCCGAACCAGAAACCAGCGGCGGCTGCGGCGAGGATGAGAGCCATCCGCTGATGGTCTCCGCCCGCGCGGGTGGCGACATGAGCTTCACGCTGACCACGTGGAACAACGGCATCTCGCCATATGACTTCGACCTGTCATTCGGCGTCAATGCCAGCAACGAGACCATCCATACGATCATGGACCGCTCGCTGGTTCGGGTGGGCGAGGCGGTTCACTTCAAGCACGTGCTGCGCAAGCCCATTGGCCCCGGCTTCACCTATGCCAATGGCTTCACCGGCACGTTCGTGCTGCGCCACAACGGTTCGGAAACCGAATTCAGCCAGCCGGTGACGATCGATGGCATGGGATCGGGCGAGAACGAGTGGACCGTGCCGCAGGGCGCGCCGCTCGGCACCTATTCGCTGCGCTTCGAGGTCGATGGCCGGACGATCTATTCCAGCCAGGACGTGCGGGTGGACGAATACCGCCTGCCGACCATGCGCGCGAGCGTGACCGGGCCAGAGCAGGCACTGGTGCAGCCAAAATCCGTGCCGCTGTCGCTGTTCGTCGGCTACCTTTCGGGAGGGGGCGCGGGCGCGGTGCCAGTGACATTGCGCACCGAATTCAACAGCTGGGGCCGTGCGCCCAAGGGCTGGGAGGCCTATGAATTCGGCGGCGCGCTGGTGAAGGAAGGCGTGCGCCCGCTCTCGATCGAGGGTGACGGCGAAGTGTCCGAACCGCTGCCCTATTCGCAGACGCTCCCCGCCACGCTCGGCGCCGATGGCACGGCCAAGACGGCGGTCGATGTCAGCGCCGCGATCAACCAGACCATCTCCCTGATGGTCGAAATGGACTATCCCGACGCCAATGGCGAAACGCTCACCGCGGGCCGCCGCGTGACGCTGTATCCCAGCGCGGTGCAGCTGGGCATGAAGACCGATGGCTGGCTGATGCGGTCAAGCGAACTGCGGCTCAACTTTGCCGCGCTTGACCTTACGAACAAGCCGCTCTCGGGCCAGATGGTGAAAGTGGAGCTGTTCTCCAAGCAGACCATCACCGCACGCCGCCGGCTGATCGGCGGCTTCTACGCCTATGACAATCAGCAGAAGGTCGAGCGGATCGCTGCCGGCTGCACGGCATCGACCAATGCCCAGGGCAAGGCCGACTGCGTGATCGACGCGGGCGTTTCGGGCGAGGTCACCGTGGTCGCCACAACGACCGACCGAGAAGGCCGCGTGGCGCGCTCCTCCCGCTCGGTCTGGCTGGCCGGTGCGGACGAATGGTGGTTCGGCGGCGATAATGGCGACCGCATGGACGTGGTCCCCGAAAAGACCGCTTATGCCGCCGGTGAAACCGCGCGGCTGCAGGTGCGCATGCCTTACCGCGAGGCGACCGCACTGGTCACGGTCGAGCGCGAGGGCGTGCTTTCGAGCTATGTCACCGAACTGTCGGGCAAGGACCCGGTCGTCGAAGTGAAAATGCCCGCCGCCTATGCGCCGAACGTCTATGTCTCGGTGATGGCGGTGCGCGGGCGGGTGACCGGCGCGCGGCCGTGGCTGACCGAAATGGCGCAGAAGCTGGGCCTGCCCTTCACCAGCGAAGGTCTGCCGCCGACAGCCGCCGTTGACCTTGCCAAGCCGAGTTACCGCATCGGCATGACCGAGCTCAAGGTGGGCTGGGAAGGCCACAAGCTGAACATCGACGTAAAGGCGGACAAAGAGGCTTACGGCGTACGCGAAAAGGCGCAGGTCAAGGTCACCGTGCGCGATCCCTCGGGCAAGCCCGCGCCCAGCGCCGACCTCGCTTTCGTCGCGGTTGACGAAGCGCTGCTGCAACTGATGCCCAACGATTCCTGGAAGTTGCTCGACGCGATGATGGGCGAGCGCAGCCTTGAGGTGGCGACATCGACCGCGCAGATGCAGGTCGTCGGCAAGCGGCACTACGGCAAGAAGGCCGTGGCAGCGGGCGGCGGCGGCGGCGATGCCTCGGGCGTCAACCGCGAGAATTTCCAGCCGGTGCTGCTGTGGAAGGGCCGCGTTGCGCTCGATGCCAAGGGCGAGGCGGTGGTCGAAGTGCCGCTGTCCGACGCGCTCAGCCGCTTCCGGCTGGTGGCGATTGCGACGGACGGCGCGCAGCTGTTCGGCACCGGCGAAAGCACGATCCGCACCCGGCAGGAGCTGGCCGTCTATCCCGGTCTGCCGCCGCTGGTGCGCACCGGCGACACCTATGATGCGGTGTTCACCCTGCGCAACGGGCAGGACAAGCCGATGAAGGTCACCGCCCGGCCGCAGGTCGAAGGTGGGATCAAGGTCGGGGAGGCGCAGACGGTGACGATCCCGGCCGGCGGCGCCACCCGCGTGCGCTGGTCGGTCAAGGCGCCGGAAGTCCCCGGCACGCTCAAGTGGACGGTCGAAGCGAAGAGCAAGGACGGCAAATACCGCGATTCCGTGGTCGCCATGCAGGAGGTTGCCCCCGCCGTGCCGGTCGAGGTCTGGGCCGCCAGCCTGTACCGCGTTGGTGAGGGCACACCGCCGTCGATCATGGTGCCGCAGGGCGCATTGCCGGGCGGGTTCGTCGACATTGCGCTCAGCGACAGCCTTGCCCCGCCGCTCGGCGGCGTGCGCGATTACATGCAGGCCTATGCCTACAATTGCTTCGAACAACAGCTGTCGCGCATTGTCGCCACCGACAATCTGGCCGCGTGGGAAGCGCTTTCCGCCGCAATCCCGACCTACCTCGATGGTGATGGACTGCTGCGGTACTGGCCCGTCGCCAACATGCGCGGATCGACCGAGCTGACCGCCTATACATTGGCGATCAGCTCCGCATCAGGCCTCAAGATTCCTGAGGAATCGCGCGCCAAGATGGTCGCCGCGCTCAAGGGTGTGGTCGAGGGACGCGTCAATCGTGACCGGCCCTTCGCTGCCGATGAGCGACTGGTCCGCGTCGCTGCCCTCTCCGCGCTCGCCCGCGCCGGGGCTGCCGATCCGGGCCTCGTCGCCCGTGTCGACATGGTGCCGGCGCAGATGCCCACCGGCACGCTGGCCGACTGGATCGTAACGCTCGACCGCCTGCCCAAGGCCCCCCGCGCCGCCATGCTCAAGGCCGCTGCCGAGGGCGAACTGCGCAAGCGGCTGGTCTATGAAGGCACCCGGCTCGATCTGTCCGACGCCAATAGGGCACCATGGTGGATGATGGTCAGCGCCGACGAAATGGCGATCAAGGTCCTCGACGCCTCGCTCGGCAAAGCCGACTGGCAGGCCGAGGCGCCGAAACTGATGGTCGGCATCGCCAGCCGCCAGCAACGCGGCCACTGGGATACCACCCCCGCCAATGCCTGGGGCGCGGTCGTGGTCCGGCGCTTTGCCAAGCTCTATCCGGCAAGCGCGATCGCGGGCACGACCACGCTGGCGCTTGGCGGCAAATCGCTGGCGGTACAATGGCCGCGCAAGGACGTTGCAGTACCATTGCAGTTGCCGCTGGTGGCGGGGCCGATGACCCTGTCGCAGGCCGGCGGGGCGGGCCCTTGGGCGACAGTTAGCGTCCACGCCGCCGTGCCGCTGCGCGAGCCATTGATGGCTGGATACCGCCTTGCCCGCGAAGTCACGGTCGTTTCGGCACGCGAAAAGGGCAAGCTCACCGCGGGCGATGTCGTGCGGGTGAAGCTGACGGTCACCGCCACGGCTGACCGCACATGGGTGGTCCTCGCCGATCCGCTGCCGCCCGGGGCGACGGTCATGTCCGGCCTTGGCGGCCAGTCCTCCATGCTGCGCGGCGGTGAAGGTGCCGCCAGCGAAGGGGCATGGCCGGCCTATGTCGAGAACGCCAAAGACAGCTGGCGCGCCTATTTCGACTGGCTGCCGCGCGGCACGACCACGGTGGAATATACCGTGCGGCTCAACGGTTCAGGCCAGTTCACCCTGCCCCCGGCGCGGGTCGAGGCGATGTACGCGCCTGCAATCCGGGCGCAACTGCCGGTGCCGGCGATGACGGTGTGGGGTGGGTGACGCGGACATTCACCCCTCCTCTACAGGGGAGGGGCTATGGAACGTGAAACGCCTCTTCTCCCGCTTCACCGCATGGGTCGCGCGCACCGAGGATGCGCTGTGGCCCCACGTGCGGCGCATGGTGGCGAGGCTGCGGGGCGTGTGCGACTGGCTCTGGCCGAAACTTCGGGCAATCGGCTGGAAACGTGGGCTTCTGGCGTTGCCACTAGTCGCACTGGCATGGCTATACTTCGCCACCCTGCCGCCTTCGCCGCCAGACTTCGACGACCTCAAGGCCGAATGGAAGGCCAGCGACGCCTGGCTCTATGACCGCACAGGCGCGCTGCTGGACGAAGTGCGTGTCGATTTCACGATGCGGCGGCTCGCGTGGATGCCGCTGGACCAGATGGGCGAGCCGCTGCGCGCGGCGGTGATCCATGCCGAGGACCGCCGGTTTGCGAGCCACGGAGGGGTGGACCTGCTGGCGCTGGGATCATTGCTCCGCACCCGGATCGAAGGCGGGCGGGCGCGCGGGGCGTCGACCATCACCATGCAGCTCGCCGCCTTCCTCGCGCCCGAAATCGCTCGCCCCGGCGCGCGCGGCTGGCGAGACAAGCTGCGCCAGATGCGCGCTGCCTGGGCGCTGGAAAGCAAGTGGGAAAAGGACGAAATCCTTGAGGCCTACCTCAACCTCGCGCCGTTTCGCGGCGAGGCGCAGGGGGTGCCAGCGGGCGCGGTGATGCTGTTCGGCAAGCCGCCTGCAAAGCTCGCCCCGCGCGAGGCGGCGGTGATGGCGGCGCTGCTGCCCGATCCCGCCGCCAGCCCGCAGCGGGTGGCCGCGCGCGCCTGCCGCCAACTGGGCGAGGCTGACTGCACGACAATTGAGGCGCTGGCCGCCAACATTGCCGCGCGTGGGCGGATGAAGGCGCAGGACCCCGATCTTGCCCCGCACCTTGCCGGCAAACTGCTCAGCGAACCGGGGATGCGGGTGAAGACCACGATAGACCCGCGCGCGCAGCTTGCCGCCACGCAGGCGCTGCGCCACCAGTTGCAGGGCCTCGGCCCGACCCGCGTGCGCGACGGGGCGGTGGTCGTGGTCGACAATGCCAGCGGCGAAGTGCTCGCCTATGTCGGCGGCGTGGGGCTGGGCTCGACCGCCAGCGATGTCGACGGGGCGGACGCAGCACGGCAGGCGGGATCGACGCTCAAGCCGTTCCTGTTCGCCCAGCTGATCGAGCGCAAGTGGCTCACCGCCGCCTCGATCCTCGACGATTCTCCGGTGCAGCTCGATACGGCATCGGGCCTCTACGTGCCGCGCAATTACGATAATGCCTTCCTAGGCCCGGTGTCTGTGCGCCGCGCGCTGGCCAACTCGCTCAACGTCCCCGCCGTGCGCGCGCTGCTGCTCGACGGGGTGCAGGACTTCCGCGACCGGCTGTGGGACCTTGGCTACAACGGGCTGGAGGGCGACGGGGCGTACTATGGATTCAGCCTCGCGCTGGGATCGGCGGAGGTGACGCTACTCGAACAGGCCAATGCCTATCGCACGCTGGCCAACGGCGGGCGCTGGTCGGCACTGAAGCTGCGCGCCGGGGAGGCCGGCAGCGACACCCGGCAGGTGATCGACCCGGCGGCGGCGTGGATTATCGGCGACATCCTCTCCGACCCTTCGGCCCGCGCCGGCACGTTCGGCGTCGATTCCGCGCTGCGCCTGCCGTTCTGGGCGGCGGCGAAGACCGGCACGTCAAAGGGCATGCGCGACAACTGGTGCGTCGGTTATTCGGACCGCTACACGGTGGCGGTCTGGGTGGGGAACCTCGAGGGGGATTCGATGCGCTCAGTGTCCGGAACCAGCGGCGCGGCGCCGGTGTGGCGCGATGTGATGCTGGCGCTCCACGCGGGCAAGCCCGGCGCAGCTCCGGCCCGACCCAAAGGGGTGGAGCCGCTGCGCGTGACCTTCGCCAGCGCGGGCGAACCGGCGCGCAGCGAATGGTTCATCGCCGGGACTGGGCAGGCGACGCTCGCCCCTGCACCCGAGTTCTCGCGCCGCCCGCGCATCACCAACCCGGCGTCGGGATCGGTCTATGCCTATGACCCCGATATCCCGCCCGATCGCCAGTCGCTCGGCGTACAGGTCAGCGGCGCGGTGACGGGCTACACCCTGTCGCTTGACGGGCGCATTATTCAGGGCAGCCCGGATGGACTGCAATTGCCGATGCTGCCCGGCAGCCACCTCCTCGCCCTGCATGACGAGGGCGGGAAGAAGGTCGACCAGGTGCGCTTTACCGTGCGATAGCGGCGCTTACTTCACCACCACCCGCACCCGCCCGAGGTTGGGAATCCGCGCATAGGGCGTGGTCATGTTGCCAGTCCGGTGCGAGAAGGCCCGCATCGCCACGAAGTACGTCCCCGGCTTGGCGAAGGCATGGCTGGCGGTGAGCGTCACCGTCTGCGCCGCCGCCTTGAGCAAGGCCTTTTCGGCGAATTTGCCCGAACTATCGAAGTCCCATTCCACGCCGACCACCTTGCCGGTGCCCGGCGGCACGGAAATGGTCGTGACGAAATTCACCCGCTGCCCAGCCTTGACCACGGCCCTTGCCGCGCCGTTGACTTTTAGCGTCACGACCGGCTGGACACTGCCTCGCGTGGCCGCCGTTGCTGCAGGAATAACCTGTCCGTCTATGACCTTGTAATTCGTGCTCTGCGGCGGACTTACGCCCTTTTCCACCCAGGCGGCAACGTCGCGCAGCGCCTGTTCGAGCATCGGGTTGTAATTGATCACCCGGGTCGGATCTTCGGAGAACTGCTGCGCGCCGTGGAGCGCGTTTTCGGTGTACCAGATGCGGTAGCGGTTGACGGCATCCGCACCGTAGTGCTCGTCGAACTTGCGGCGATACCAGTCCGAATGCCAGGGCACGGCTTCACGGTCGAGTAGCGAATTGACGGTGATGATCTTGCCGTTGAATCGCCCGGTCGGCACGGTTCCCGCCGCCCCTTGCGCGAACATCGGCCCAAGCAACATTTTGCGCTGCGGGTATAGCGGCTTACCATCGGGACCGCGGAACTGGTCGTAAACCTTGTAGCTGGCGTCGGGCACCTGGTGGCGGTGGAATGTCTGCGCGGCAAGGAAGTTCGAATTGTCGACCCGCACCTCGTCGCCCGGCTTGATCTTGGCCACGGTCCCCAGCCGGGTGACGCCGAGAGTGGCAATATTGCCCTTGAGCAGGCGGATAGCGATCTTCGCGCCCTTGGCCTCGCCCGAAAGAACAACAAGATCGCCGCCCAGAAAGCCGACGTCGGGCGGCGTGCCTTCGAGTTCAAAAGCGACCGTGCGCTTCGATCCATCGTTCACCGCGATGCGCCAGGCGTCTTCTGCCGTTCCGCGCGAAGTGCCGGGGATGCGCAGGTCGGGCATGCCCTTGGCAGTCGCCTCATCCTCGTCGAGCGGATCACGGATCTTGGTGACAAACTGCAGCCGCGCCTTCTTCAGCGATTCCGGCGGATTGAAGCCGAGGTAGCCGGGCTTGGTCCAGAAATCCTCGAAATAGGTGGGGTCGGCCATCACCATGCCCTGATAGAGCGCGGTGAAGGCGTGGACGCCGAACTTGTCGTAATTGAACCAGGCCTTCAGCGGGAAGCCCATGGCGGTCGCTTCCTTCAGCGCGGCGGCCTCCTCGGCATTCAGTCCCTTGTAGGGATCGCCGCTGCCGCCCGCATCCACCGCGTCGATGATCTGCGGGAACTTGGCGTTCAGGATGCGCATGGCGTGCATGCGGATGGTGAAGCTGTTGGGCGCGGCCATCGGCGATCCGAGCACGAAAGGCACGGCCCCGTCCCACACGCCCTTGGTGTTTTCCATCGATCCGAGCGTGCGGTAACCGCCGCCCGATCCGCCGTAGAGATAGCCATAGATCTTGCCCGCGCCGTACATTTCGCTGGCGATCACCCGCGAATATTGCGCGGCGGCGGCATTGGCGCGGAAGGCGGCAATCTTGGGATCGGTGTTGAACGCTGGCCCGGCCGTGGCATTGGTGCCGCCGCTGTTGGTCTCGACGAAATAGCCGCCGGAATCGATCGAGAAGCCGATCTGGTCGAGGCCATTCGTGGGCGCGAGATTTTCGCTATCCGGCACCGGGGTGACATACTGGAAGAAGCGCCGCTCGAACTTTTCCTTGGGCGGCATATAAAGCGAAAACCGCGCTTCGGTGCCCTTGAAGCCGCCGTGGACGTAGCGGTGCCGCACCGGCTTGTCGCGCCATTCGTCGATATCGACATAGGGCTGGCTGAACATCGGATCGGCGGCCGGTGCGTCTGCGGCTACAGGTTCTGCGGCAAGGACGACATGCGGTACTGCCAGCGACGACCCCGCCAGGATCCCGATCAGCAAGGCCTTGCGCATGGCTGCCTGTCGCATCCTTAAATCTCCTATTCGTCTATTTATTCAGCATGACATGCGCCCGGACCCCGCGTCCAGCCGCCCAAGCGATCATCGCCAATTGGCGACAATTTGGCTTTCCCCGCGCCGTGCTTTGCCGCCAGACTGAGCGATCAGGGAGAGAGCAGGCATGACGACATTCACAGGGAAATCGGCGCTGATTATTGGCGCGGGGCAGAACATCGGGCGGCGGATCGCGCAAGAATGGGCTCGGCGCGGCGCGCGGCTGGCCGTGGGCGACATCAGCCGCGACGGCGCCGAAGAAACCGCCGAGCTGCTGCGCGCTGCCGGGGCCGAGGCCCATGCCTTTACCTGCGACGTCGCCAGCGAGGCATCGGTGCTGGCCTGCATCGATGGAGCGGAGGAGGCGCTTGGGGGCCTCGACATCCTGATGAATAATGCCGGCATCCTCTCGGGCGGCAACCCGGAGGACATTCCCCTGTCCGAATGGCAGCGCATGTTCGATATCAACCTGTTCGGCATGGTCCGCGCCAACAACGTGATCGTGCCGCGCATGATCGCAAGGGGAAGCGGCCATATCGTCAACACCGCCAGCTTCGCCGGCTTCTATCCCTTCGCCGCCAGCCGCGTTCATTATGCAGCGTGCAAGGCCGGCGTGCTGTCAATGAGCGAGAACCTGGCGCTTTACCTGATGCCGCTGGGGGTCAAGGTGAGCTGCCTGATCCCCGGCCCGGTGATGACCACATCGGTCGCCGGCATGAAGGAATTCAGCGAGAGCTATGTGATGCGCGCCCCGGGCAGCCACATGTTCGTCAAGAGCCAGCAGGAAACCGCGCGGGTGCTGTCGGACGGGATGGAGGCGGGCAAGATTCTGATCCCGACGCACGAGGAAGGCTGGGAAAGTTTTCGCGAACACGCCGCTGATCCCGATGCCTTCATCGCAAAGAAGAACGCCGAATACCTTGCGGGTGATCCGGGCAAACCGGGGATCACGCAGGACGTGATCGATTCGATCCGGGAGTAGCAGGATGGCCATCAACCGCCTCGGGATCGAGAACCTGACCCATATGGGCATGCCGCCAGTGGATCTGGTGAAGCTGGTCGCGGCCAGCGGATGCACCGGCATTTCCGGCGCGCTCGGGCCGATGCCGCTCGCCATGTTCGGCTATCCGGATTTCCATCCCTATCCCGACTGGTCGCTGGAAAACGATCCGGCGCTGCGGCGCGAGATGAAGGCGGCCATGGCCGATACCGGCGTGCGCATCGAACTGGGCGAAGGATTTCGCGTCGGCGCCGACCGCGATGTGGCGGACTATGCCCACGGGCTCGACCTGATGGCCGAGCTTGGCGCGGTGCGGATCAATGCGGTATCGATGGAACCCAGCCTTGAGCGGACATACGACGAGCTTGCCCTGCTGGCCGACATGGTGATCGAGCGAGGCATGATCTTCACCATCGAATTCGCGCCGATGAACACGATCAACTACCTCGCCAGCGCGCTCGCGGCGATCGACCATATCGGCAAGGGCCGCGCGCGGGTGCTGATCGATGCAATGCACCTTTTCCGTTCGGGCGGCAGCGTGGCCGATGTCGCCGCGCTCGATCCTGACGTGATCGGTTATGCCCAGCTCTGCGATGCGCCGATGGTAGCGCCTGAGGGCCTGCCCTATTTCAAGGAGGCGACGCTGGCCCGCATGGTGCCGGGCACCGGCGAACTGCCGCTCGCCGAATGGATCGCTGCGCTGCCCGCAGACTTGCCGATCGGCATCGAAGTGCCGATGATCGAGGCGCTGGTGAGCGGCCTGCCCGTGGCCGATCACATCGCGAATGTCGTCAAGGCCGCCCGCGCGCTGGGGGCCTGATCAGCCTGCGAACAGCCGCCGGGGGTTATCGACGAACATCGCCTCGATCTGCCTGTCGCTCACCCCGGCCTCGCGCAGCAAGGGCAGCACGTCGTCGTGGATGTGGTGCAGGTGGTGGTTGGGCATAGCGCGGCGATAGTCATCGAAACGCGGGAAATAGTCCGACCAGCCAATGCAGCAATCGTGGCTCAGCGCCATGCGGTCGCCATACCCGCGCCGCACCATCTCGGCGATGGTATCGACCCGCGCCTGCGTGGTCAGCGTGAAGTCGATGCCGAAGCGGTCCATGCCGAGCAGCGAGCCCCGGTCTGCCAGCCGCATCAGGTAATCCAGATCGGCACTATCGCCGCAGTGGCCGATCACCACGCGCGACAGATCCGCGCCTTCCTCGACCAGAACGCGCTGCACCTCCAGCCCGGTGTGTTCTTTGGGCGCGGTGTGGACGGTGATCGGCGTGCGGGTCGCCAAATGCGCCTGCGCCACCGCGCGCATGGTGCGCTCCACGCCGGGACGCAAGCCAGCCGCCTCGATCGCGCATTTGAGCATCCCGGCCTTCACGCCGGTGCCCGCCATGCCGACGGTGATGTCGCGCACGAACAGATCGACCATCGGCTCAGGCGCATCGACCATCAGGCCGGGGCCGTGGAACTCAAAGGGTCCGGGCACGGCATCGAAGGTATAGACCCCGGTCGACAGGATCATGTTGACGCCGGTGCGCTCGGCCACGGCAATCAGGCTCGGCACATGGCGGCCGAGGCCCAGCACGGTCAGGTCGACGATGGTGTCGTAACCCAGCGCCTTGATTGAATTCAGCCTTGCCGCCGCCGCATCGAGCGTTTCATCGGTGAAGAAATCGGGCCGGTAATTGAGCGTATATTCCATGTTCATCAGGAACACGTGCTCGTGGATCAGCACCTTGCCGAGCTGGTCGGCAGCAACGGGACCGCGCGCAGTTTCGATGCTTGTCACGGTGCGATCCAGATGCCGCCGTCGACATTGATCGTCTGCCCGGTGATAAAGCTGCCGCCCGGACCGCAGAGGAACACCACCGCGGCGCCGACATCGTCCTTGCTATTGCCCAGCCGCTTCATCGCGGTCTGGTCGGTCAGCTCGCCGATGAAGCCGGGCTGGGTGTCGATCATGTATTCCACCCCCGGCGATTCCGAGAACGGGCAGACCACGTTGACCGTGATCCCGTGAACGCCCCATTCGCGCGCCGCCACCCGGCTGAGCCCGCGCACCGCCTCCTTCGCCGCAGCATAGGCGCCGAACCCGGCATCGCCGCGCAGGCCTGCCACAGAGCCAAGGTTGATCACCCGGCCCTTGGCGAGCTTCAGGTGCGGGAAGCCTGCCTGCATGCAGTAGAAGCCGCCATGGAAGCCCTGGAAGGCGAGCGCCATGTCCTTGTCGCGCGTGGCCTCGACGCCCACCATCGGCCGCGAGGTGTGGGCATTGTTGACGAGGATATCGAGCCGGCCAAACTTTGCCACCGCCCGCTCGACCAGTGCCTCGCAATCGGCGCGCTGCGACACATCGCAGGCCAGCGCGAGGCCCCTGCCGCTTTCCGCCTCGATCTCGGCGAGCACCGTCTCGCACTTGGCGAGCGTGCGCCCAGCCAGCACGACGCTGGCGCCTGCCGCCGCCAATGCACGGGCAATGCCGCGTCCCACGCCCTGCCCTGCCCCGGTTACAATCGCGACCTTTCCTTCAAGCTGCTGCAACACGCTCTCCTCTCGGCCCCCGTTGTTCCGCGCGATCGCGCAAAGGCCAAGGAGTTTACCGCAGACCTGTCCAATATCGCAGCCGCGCTTGCACTCGCCCAAAGAAGCGTTGAACACTTGGTCAAAGCAATTGGGAGAATGCAGATGGAAGCCGCCCTCCAGGCCCTGATCGACAAGGAAGCCATCCGCGATTGCGTGGCCCGCCTG
>NZ_JBBHJY010000013.1:0-74819 GCF_037572715.1 Novosphingobium aquae
AGTCGTCGGAATATGTGTCGCCGTCTTGCCCCGCGCCTTGGTTCCGTTGTGGCAGCTTGAGCAGGGGCCGATCACGTCATTGTGGTTGACCGTCTTGGCGGGACTCCACGCGGTCGACGTGTGGCAATCTTGACAGTTGGTGTTGGTCGAAATGTGAGCGGTCGATTTGCCGGTGGCCGACGTGCCGTTGTGGCAGGACGCGCATGTGTCGGTGACGCTGGCGTGATTGAACGTCGCTGGTGTCCACCCAGTAGTCGCGTGGCAGGTGCTGCATTCCGCGGTCGTGGGGATATGCGTGGCCGTCTTGCCCTTGGCCTTGGTGCCGTTGTGACAGCTGGAGCACGATGCGGTGATCGATGCATGATTGAACGTGGCTGGGGTCCAGCTGGTCGTCTTGTGGCAGTCTTCGCAGGCATTTCCAGTCGGCAAGTGGGTTGCGGGTTTGCCGCTCGCCTTGGTGCCGTTGTGGCATGATGCACAATTGGTCGTGATCCCGGCGTGATCAAAGCGGGCACCAGAAAAGCTCGAGGTCGAATGGCAGGCGCTACATTCCTGCGTTGTCGCAATGTGACTTGCCGCCTTGCCGACGGCGTCAGTGCCATTGTGGCAGGATGAACATTTCGCCGCAGTCGTTGAGTGGTCGAACCGGACAACCTGCCATTGCTTGGTTGTATGGCAGGTTTCGCAGGCAGCCTGAGTTGCGATGTGGCGCGATGGCTTGCCTTCGGCGCGGATGGCATTGTGGCAATCCGAGCAGGCCTTTGGCGTACCCTTGAACACGGCATCGACATGGCAGGATGAGCACCGCACTGATGCGTGGGCACCGGTCAGCGGGAAGCCGGTGCGGAAATGGTCGAATTTCTGTATATTGGCATCGCGTGCTTCCACGACCGACATTGCCATCAGCAACGACGCCGCGAAGAATAGGAACGCAAGGATGCGTTTCGCGATCACCGACCCATCCACTTCTCGCCGTTTTCGACGAGCCCGTGCCCAGACGATCCGGACAATCCGGAAAGCACGGCATCATTGCCTATGCCCAAGCGTTCCTATGCGTTGTGCGAATAAAAAGGGTATAAGTGGACAATCCGACTAACGTCCCAGAAAGTCATTTCGTCGGCTATCCCGCCCAGATGCAAGGTTAATGTCAGGTTTCTGTCAGCAGAAAGCCGGGCCTCTCCAAGTCAATTTAAGGTTTGCGCTGTGCGCCCATGATGATCTGGTTGAAGCTGGAAGTGACATGGCACCGCTCGCAATCCTCGCCAAAGCCGCCGCGGTGCGGGTCGGTTCGGCGATGGCAGTCGATGCACTTGGTGCTGACCTTTGCAGGATCGCCGGGCCTGCTGTGACATGCCGAGCAGACCAGCCCCTGGTGCTTCCCGGTCAGGGCAAACCGCGTGGCTCGATCATGATCGAAGGACCACGATTTCCAGTCGGTTGAATTGTGGCAACTGCGGCACTTGGCCGGCGTGCCAAGCGTGCCGGCGTGGTGCTTGTCGGTGTGGCAATCCTGGCAGGCGGTGCCCTTTGCGGCAAAGCTGCGATCTACGTGGCAGGAGGCGCATTGCAAGGCCGAATGCTTGCCGAGCAGCGGGAACTTCGTCAGGTCGTGATCGAAGCGGATATTGGCCTTCCATCCCGTGCTGGCGTGACAGCGCGCGCAGTCCTGTCCGAGCCGCTTGGCATGGACGTCGTCTTTCGCATGACAGGTGCCGCACTGCGCGGAAATCTGGGCTTTTGGGGCGCCCTGCATATGGCAATCCTCGCACTTCGCCTTGGCGTGGGCGCCGGCCAAGGGAAAATCGGTCATCGTGTTGTGATTGAAATTCGATGACTTCCACGTTGTGACGGTGTGGCAGCGCGCGCAATCCATGCCGTTGGCGCCTTTGTGGCTGTCGTCCTTGGCGTGACAGCCAAAACAGGTGACCGGCGGTTTCGCCACTTTGGGCGGCTGCACATGACAGGCGGCACAAGCCGCTGTGCGGTGCGGGCCGCGCAGGGCAAAGCCGGTCATCTTTTCGTGGTCGAAACTGGTCTGCTTCCACCCCCGCGGATTATGGCACGACGCGCAGTCCGTGCCGTTCTTGCCCTTGTGCGTATCATCACGCGCGTGGCACCCGATGCAGGTGCGGCCGGGATGCTTGTTCGCGTTTCCGGGACCGTGGCAACCAGCGCAAGCGGCCTGGGCGTGGCCCCCTATCAGCGAAAAACCGGTACTCGAATGATCAAAGGTTGCTGATTTCCATGTCGTGGAAGTGTGACAGCTCGCACAATTGGTACCGCGCGATCCGCGATGGGCATCATCCCGCGCATGGCAGGATACGCAGGTGCGCCCGATGCCCTTGAAGCGCCCGCCCGTGTGGCAGGCCGCACAGGTCGCGCTGCGATGCGCACCGACCAGGGTGAAGCCAGTTCGGGCATGATCGAAGCCGGTCGCCGGCTTCCATCCGGCCGTCGTGTGGCAACTGGCGCAATTCCGGCCGAACTGGCCGCGATGGGGATCTTTCGCGCCGTGGCATGATGCGCAATCGTGCGGCGCACCGCGATAGTGCGGAGCTTGGCGATGGCAGCTGGTGCAAGCTAGCCGGGCATGTTTCCCGGTCAGGGGAAAATCACTGAGACCGTGATTGAATGTTGCCGCGTTCAAATTGGCGAGGCGTACGTTCCTGCCCTTGTGCTCGCTGTGGCAGGACTTGCAGGTACCGCCTCGCGCCGGGCCGAACCGGCCATGGAAATGGGTGCCCGAGGCGATGTCGCCGGCAATGCCCTTGTGACAGCTCGCGCATTTGCCGTTCTGGGCTTCCTTCTTGAATGAGGAATGGCAGGCGGCGCAATTGCTTTCCAGCTTGGCGTGGGCATTGCTTAGTGGGCCGGGAGTGACCAGCCGCTCCATGATCGACTGGCCAAGCACCGGTGTTGCCACCAGCAGGGCCAGCAACCAGAGCAGGCTGCGCCACGCCTTCATCAGTACATGTGCACCGCTACGATGTGCAGGACGGCCGCCGCAACCAGCAGGATGAACAGCGGCAGGTGGAGCAGGTGCCAGAGACGAAGCAGCCGGTCGTAGAAGGCGAATTCGGCAGCGCGGCGGACAGCTTCGAAATAGTCGCCAAGCAAGCTGCGCAGCCGCTCGGTGCGGAGATCGGCTCCCCGCGGCAGATCGGCGAGCAAGCTGCGGTGCACACGGCGGGTCTCATATCCCAGCCCCGCGACCGCTGCGGCGCTTGACCAGAAATTGCTGCCTGCCCGCACCGCGCGATCCTCAAACGGCTGGATGCGTTCCAGAAGCCCGCCTGTTTCGGCGCCGCTCGCCTGCATGGCGGCAAGCTTTTCATCCATCTCTTGCTTGAGCGCGCGCACTTCCAGTTTGCGGTCGGAATAGCCACGATGAACGCGCGAATAGAAGAAGCGGCCGATGAGGCCGCTGCTGGCCACCACGATCATCGCACCTAACGCAAAGGCGCTGTTGAGTGCACCCCAGGTAAAGCGGGAATGGTACAGGATCGCCAGCGGCCCCATCAGCCCCATGAACATATGCAGCCGGAACCAGAACCCCACCGAGCCCGCTGCACGGGGCGCCGAACGTGTGCGTTTGCGAATGGGATAGGCAAGCAGGGCGATCATCAGTGAGCCACCAATGATGCCCAGAGCATAGCCGACACCTTGCTCCGGATTGATCCAGCTTTCCTTGCGGTGCAGCCAGCCGAACACGATCGCCGCCACCACAGCGCAGAGGACGCCGACCGAAACGAATCGTTCGACCAGTCCCGCGGTTAACCGTGGCTGTTGACGGCTTGCTGCAATTTTCTCTGCTCTTGAAGCCATGACCCGTGGTTATTTTGAAATGAATGACAGCCTGGAATTGGCAGAAAGTGCTTAGCGATTGGTTGCCTCAAAATTCCCATGGCCGTCTTTCAACTCATCTCTCGTGACGGGCAACATGCCGAGGATTCCTGCTTTTGACAGGTTGGTGTCAGGATCGTGCTGTGCGCGTGCTCTGTGACGATGACATTTGAACCTCGGCGAAGGCCATGAGGAGTAATGATGGTGATAGTGCAATTCCTGCTTACCGGGCTGGCTGGCCTGGCGCTGGGCATCGTTGCGATGCGACTTTGGCAGGCACGGGCGCCGGTCCCCGGTTCCACACAAACGGAATCTGCAGGGGCCGGAACTGATGCAGTCGCGTTAGCAGGATCAGAAAGTTCGAGCCGCAGAACGCGCCACCTCTTGCTCGGCGCGGCCGGGCTCGCAGGGGTGGCAGCCGTCGTCATGGCTGTTCGCGCCCCCGATGCGTCTCAGGCAACGACGGCTCCTGCCTTGGGTGCTGTTCCAGGCGCATCCGGCAAACAACTTGATGATGTCGATACGATGATCGGCAAGCTGGAAGATCGACTGAAGCGCGAGCCGAAAGACGGCGAAGGCTTCCGTATGCTGGGCTGGTCCTACATGATGACCAATCGTCCGGAAAAGGCGCTTGAGCCCTACAAGCGAGCCCTGGAACTGCTGCCTAACTCAGCCCTGGTCCATTCCGGCTATGGCGAAGCCCTTGCCGGGATAGCCAAGGGTACGGTGACGCCGGAAGCGCGCGCCGAATTCGAAAAGGCACTGGCCATCGACCCGGCCGAGCCGCGCGCCAAGTATTTCCTTGCCCTTTGGCAGGCGCAGAATGGCCAGCCTAAGGAAGCCTTGGAAAAGTGGATCGCACTCGCCAACAGCGGCCCCGCCGATGCACCCTGGCAAACGGACTTGCGCGCCAAGATCACCGAGGTGTCCGGCAAGCTTGGCGTGGATGTTACGGCACGTCTCAAAAACGTTGCTCCCATTGGAGATGCCAAGGTCTCGGGCAGCGCACCGCAGCTCGATCCCGGTACGGTCCAGGCCGCAAGCGCGCTTCCCGATGCACAGCGCAGCGCGATGGTCGACAGCATGGTTTCCGGTCTTGCGGAAAAGCTGAAGGCCAATCCCGCCGATGCCGACCGCTGGGTCTTGCTGCTGCGGTCTCGCATGGTGCTGAAGCAAGCGGATATGGCGCGCGCCGACCTCGTCACCGCCCGCCGCGCATTGGCCAAGGACGCCAGCGGCCTCAGCAAGGTCAACGTTGCGGCGAAAGATCTTGGAGTGCCCGGCGCCTGATCATGCCTGATAACCTCCTGCTCATTTATTTACTGCCCCTGCTGCTTATCTGGATGGTCTGGATCGCATATGGCAAGCTGCGATCACGTCGCAGCCGGGCGATTCTGGATGACAATATCCAGGCGGGACTGATGGAGCCGAACACGCTTCACCCGGTGATCGATCCAGCGCTGTGCCTGGGCTGTGCCGCATGTGCGCGGGCCTGCCCGGAAAAGACGATCATCGGCATCATCGATGGCAAGGCGGCGCTGATCGAGCCTAGCATGTGTGTTGGCCACGGAGCCTGCGCCACGGCCTGTCCGACGAACGCGATCTCGCTGGTGTTCGGAAGCGAGACACGCGGCGTCGATATACCCCTCCTCTCGCCTCAGTTCGAAACCAGCGTGCCGGGCATCTTTATTGCCGGCGAACTCGGGGGCATGGGCCTTATCAAGAACGCGATTGAACAGGGGCGCCAGGCCATCGTCCACGCGGCGCAGCGGGCCAGGTCAATCGAGAGCGAGCCGGACGCGCTTGATGTGGTCATCGTTGGCTGTGGTCCTGCCGGGATTGCGGCAAGCCTTGGTGCGATCGAACAGAAGCTCAAGTTCGTCACTATCGACCAATCGACACTGGGCGGAACCGTGGCGCATTTTCCGCGCGGCAAGCTGGTGATGACAGCGCCGGCTACCTTGCCGCTCGTTGGCAAGGTGCGGTTTGGCGAGGTAAGTAAGGAAAAGCTGCTGGCCTTCTGGCAGCAGGTGCTGGCCGATACCGGACTGGCGCCGCAGTTCGAGCAACAGGTGCAGGCCGTTCAGGCCCGCGACGGCCTGTTCGACGTTGTGACATCGCGCGGGACCTACCGCACGCGGACTGTGCTACTCGCCATTGGCCGCCGCGGCACGCCCAGAACGCTCGATGTTCCGGGCGAGGAGCTCGGCAAGGTCGTCTATCGCCTGATCGATCCTGAACAGTACGCCGGCCGCAAAGTGCTGGTCGTCGGTGGCGGAGACAGCGCGCTTGAGGCCGCTATGCGTATCGCTGAGCAGTCAGGCACGCAGGTCACCTTGTCCTACCGCAGCGAAGCCTATTCGCGTGCCCGTTCGCGCAACCGCGAAGGAATGGCTCGGGCTTTGGCTGAAGGCCGTGTCACCGAACTCCTCGGCAGCAAGGTTGAGAAGATCGAGGGCGATGCTGTGACGCTGCAGCATCGCGGCGAGAGGCTCAGGATTGCCAACGACGACGTCATAATCTGCGCTGGCGGGATCCTGCCAACGCAATTCCTTCACGACATGGGAATCCGCGTCGAAACGAAATTCGGGGTCGTTTGAACATGAAAAACCAGTCCGGCATTTCGATTGCGCAGGATCAGGGAAGCCGCGCGACAGCCGTCTCAGAAGGGGGGCGTCCAGCGTGCAACTGTTGGTAATTGATCGATCAAACGCGAGGGGGGGCCTGCTGGCCAGCCGTTTAAGCAATGTCGGCTTTCGGCCAAACGTCGTGCGCTCCCTTGCCGAGGCGCTGCAGGCGAGCAATCGTGACGGCGCAACTGCAGTACTGGTGGATCAGGGGCGACAGATGGAGTCGTGCGTGGACCTGATCCGGCCCTTGCGCGAAGGCGGTATTGTGCAGCCTCTGGTCATCCTTTCGGAACGAGACGATTGGCGCGAGAAAGTGGACTGCCTGGATGCCGGAGCCGATGACTTCCTCGTCAAGCCGATCCGCTCCGAAGAAGTCGCGGCACGCCTGCGGGCCGTCGTCCGCCGCGGTGCCGGAATCTCCAGCAACCGGCTTTTGCAATACGGCATTGACCTGGACCTCAAGCAACGCTGCGCGTGGAAATCGGGAGAGTGCCTGAACCTGTCGCGCAGCGAATTCCGCCTGCTCCGTCTGTTTTTCCTTTCGCCTGGCCAACCCGTAACCCGCAACACGATCCGAAATGCGCTTTGGCGCGAACAAGATTCGATTACTGAGAACGCGATCGAAGTGCTTGTCACACGCTTGCGCAAGAAACTTGGGTCAAGCAGCATCAGGTCCATCAGGGGCCAAGGGTACACCATGACCGCACCAGAGAATGGTTCAACAGATCACTTTGAGTTACCATGCCGTTAGACGGCTCTGTCTAAGCGGCGTTGACAGAGCAAATGCACGGCCGCATTGGCCGAGTGGCAGAGCGTGATGGGCTAACACGGGGCCTTCAAAGTCTAATCTGCGCGAAACGGAGACGAGTTGCGATTAGACTGACAGCACCGCCAGGTTTTCAAAGAAATAGTGTAAATACAATATTTTATTGAAACTATGGGTTGTGTGCCCCACTTTTCACCCCACTCTTGAATCCGGTAATTTGAACGAATCTCGTGGCAGTGCTGGTCCGACATATTTAATGAACACGTCTGCTGTCGGCGGAGCGGAACGATGCCTCGTGCGGGGCGGGCTCCGTGGGCTGCGAGGTGCGGGTTTCGTCATGGAGGATGACCTGGCCCGATCCGTCGAGGATAAAGGCGATGGTCTTGGGGATGCCGTCGTTGACGCTTGCGCCTGTAGCGAGCCTTAGGGAATAGTTCGAGAGCGTGGTGGTGTAGAGGCTGTTCCGGTTATCGGCGGTGTCGCGGTCATAGCTGATCGACCGCTGCACGGCGCCGTCGTGCCAAGCGTAGGCGATGGTGATCGAGGTGCCAGAATGGTGCTGTCAGGCCAGGTGCTTTCGCATCTTGTGGTCCCGTCGCTAGATGAAGGGTGCGGTCGCGGCGCGCCTGATCTACCGACCAGGCATGACCGCTGAAGAGGAACTGGCTCCGGTCCTGTCGCTGCTGCGGCGGGAGCATGATGTCCTGCCATTCCTCGGGCAGCAGCTGGGCGCGGCGAGGGCCGCGTTCCGCCTGCTGCCAGACGAGACGTTTGGCCAGCTGGCGACCTCGCCCGATTTCCGGCCGCCCGAGCTGGGCGGGCCACCGATCTGGCTGCAGCTCGAGGCTGAGGGCGGCGCGTCGGGGGTACTGATCGTGGTCAGGCCGCGCGCTGACGGCGAGCTGTGGGCGATCACGCCGGGGGCCCGGGCGGGCGGGGATTCGAACCTCATTTGAAATAAGACCAAGCCGGCGCCTCGGACGGTGCCTATCCGGCCTGTCCAAGTGAGCATTCGGCTTTTCAGGTGCAGTAGATTTTTCTCACGCGCAATTTCTGCCCCGTGACCCCAGCTACCCGATAAGCTCGACATTAAATTTGGTTTGGCCAACCAGATCCAGCGCAATGTCGACGATCATGTCTTCCTGCCCGCCAACCATCTTGCGGCGGCCCACTTCGGCAAGGATCGTGCGGGTATCGATGCCGTAGTCGGCGCTGGCTTTCTCGGCGTGGCGCAGAAAGCTTGAATAGACCCCGGCGTAGCCCAGAGTCAGCGTCTCGCGGTCCACTCGCACGGGGCGGTCCTGCAAGGGGCGGACCAGTTCTTCGGCAGCGTCCATCAGCGCGAACAGGTCGCAGCCGTGGTTCCAGCCCATGCGATCGGCAGCAGCGATGAACACTTCGAGCGGAGCATTGCCTGCGCCTGCGCCCATGCCGGCAAGGCTGGCATCGACCCGGATCGCGCCGTTCTGCACGGCGACAATCGAATTGGCGACGCCGAGTGACAGGTTGTGGTGCGCGTGCACACCGCGCTGGGTTTCAGGCTTCAGCACGCGGTCATAGGCTGCAACCCGCGCGGCATATTCGTCCATGTTCATCGCGCCGCCGCTGTCGGTGACATAGACGCAGTGCGCGCCGTAGCTTTCCATCAGCAGCGCCTGCCCTGCCAGGGCTTCGGGGCTGGTCATGTGGCTCATCATCAGGAAGCCGGATACATCCATGCCCAGATTACGGGCAGCTTCGATGTGCTGCTTGCTGACATCAGCCTCGGTGCAATGGGTGGCGACGCGGACCGAGCGGACACCCATTTCATAGGCGTGCTTCAGGTCGTGGACAGTGCCGATGCCCGGGAGCAGCAATGTGGTCAGCACCGAATGTTCGAGCACTTCGGCCACCGCGCCGATCCAGTCCCAATCGGTATGGGCGCCAAAACCATAGTTGAAGCTTGAGCCTTGCAAGCCATCGCCGTGCGCGACTTCGATGGCATCAACCTTGGCCCGGTCAAGCGCGCGGGCAATCGCTTGCACGTGGTCGAGCCCATATTGGTGGCGGATGGCATGCATGCCGTCGCGCAGGGTGACGTCCTGGATGTAGAGCTTGGTGCTGGCCGGATCGAAGGTCATGCGGCGGCCCTTTCGTGCATGCGCTGTACGATTTTCTCAGCCGTCTTGAGCGCGGCCGAGGTCATGATGTCGAGATTCCCGGCATAGGCGGGCAAGTAGTGCGCCGCACCTTCCACCTCGAGGAAGACTGTCACCTTAAGGCCGGTAAAGCTGCCATCCATCTCGGGGATGCGCAGCGGCTGGTTAGAGCCGATGTGCTCGAACTGTACCGCCTGCTTCATCCGGTAACCCGGGACATAGGACTGCACGTCGGCGACCATGGCCTCCACGCTGGCGCGGATCGCCTCCTGATCGGCATCTTCGCACAGGCAATAGACCGTATCGCGCATGATCAGCGGCGGTTCGGCCGGGTTGAGCACAATGATCGCCTTGCCGCGGCTGGCGCCGCCGACGTCCATGATCGCCTGACTGGTGGTCTCGGTGAACTCGTCGATATTGGCGCGGGTACCGGGACCGGCGCTCTTGCTGGCGATCGAGGCGACGATCTCGCCGTAATGGACCTTGGCCACCCGGTTGACGGCGGCGACGATGGGAATCGTCGCCTGCCCGCCGCAGGTGACCATGTTGACGTTCCTGGCATCGAGGCAGGCATCGCCGTTGACCGGTGGGATCACGTAAGGTCCGATGGCCGCCGGGGTGAGGTCGATCATGCGCTTGCCCGCGGCGAGCACCAGTTCGCTGTTGCGCTTGTGCGCGCCGGCGCTGGTGGCATCGAAGACAAGCTCGATATCTGCAAATTCAGGCATGGCGAGCAGTCCGTCGATGCCCTCATGCGTGGTGGCAACGCCCATGCGCCGGGCGCGCTCAAGTCCGTCAGACGCCGGATCGATGCCGACCATCACGCCCATTTCCAGCACGCTGGAAAGGCGCATGATCTTGATCATCAGGTCGGTGCCGATATTGCCCGAACCGATGATCGCCACTTTGGTCTTGGTCATGACGTTCATGCCTTCGCGTATGTGAATGTGCAGGTGCCGATCCCGCCGATCCTGGCTTCGACCCGGTCGTCCGGTTTCAATGCGACCATCGGGCCGAGCGCCCCGGCCAGCAGGATGTCGCCCGCCTTGAGCGGCTCGCCGCGCGCCGCCAGCGTGCTTGCCAGCCAGGCCGCGGCGTTGAGCGGGTTGCCGAGCGCCGCAGCGCCGATGCCGGTCGAGACGACCTCACCATTGATCGTCATCTCCATCGGCGCACCTTCAAGGTCGAGCCCGGCCAGCGGCAGGCCCTGATCGGCGAGCGCGAAGAAGGCCGAGGAGCCATTGTCCGCCACGGTATCAGCGAAGGTGATCTTCCAGTCGGCTATGCGGCTGTCGACGATTTCGATGGCCGCATGAACCGTAGCGACGGCAGCCGCGACCTGGTCAGGGGTGGTTTCAGGCGATGGCAGGTCGGCGCCCAGCACGAAGGCGATTTCGGCCTCAGCCTTGGGTTGCAGGCACTTGCCCGGGTCGAGCATGCCGCCATCGGCCACGCGCATGTCTTCGAACAGCACACCGAAATCGGGCTGATCGACGCCAAGCTGCGTCTGCACGGCCTTTGCCGTCAGCCCGGCTTTGCGCCCGACGATCCGGCGGCCTTGCGCCTCCCAGAACCGCGTGTTGATTTCCTGCACGGCATAAGCGCCGTCGGCATCGGTCGGTTCAAGCCCATCGCGCAGCGGCAGCACCGCGCCAGCGGTATAGGCGTCACGCAAGCGCAGGGCGATATCGTCATGAGGTGTGGGCATCGGGGGTCTCTCCTGCACGTGTGCTTGTGAGGCGAATCTAAAGCGACGGCGCGGTTGTGCCTAGGGGGCCAATCGGCTAGCTTCTCACCATATGAGAAACGGCGTTCCAACCATTGCTTCGTTCGGCCGCGTACTCGCTATGCTTGAGGCGGTGATTGCCGATGGCGGGCAATCCAGTGTTACCGCAATTGCCCGCTCGATCGCCATGCCTGTTGCCACTGCACATCGACAGGTGGCCACACTGGTTGCCGAAGGGTACCTCGTGGTCGGGCCGCGCGGGCAGTATCTGGCCGGGCCCAGATTGTTCGGGCTACTTCAGCGGCTGGATGAAAAGCAGATCATCGTCAGTTGTGCGGCGCCACTGCTGCACCAGCTTGCCGCGGACCTTGGCACCGTGGTGCAACTGGGCACTTTCGACAATGAAATGGTCACCTACCGGGTCAAGACCGGGGAAGGGGCAAGCGAGCTGTTCACCCGCGTGGGTATGCAGCTTGAGGCCTATTGCTCGGGCATCGGCAAGGTGCTGCTGGCGCACCTGCCCGAGACGCAGCTCCGTGCCTATCTCGATACCGGACCATTTCCTGCCCTTACCGATCGCACGATTACCGATCCTGAAGCGCTCGTTGCAGAGCTTCGGCTCGTCGCGCAGCAAGGGTTTGCCGTGGACGATGGAGAAATTGCCGAGGGTCTGTACTGTCTGGCCGCGCCGGTATCGGCACCCGATGGCCGGGTGCTGGCTGCAATTTCCGTTTCGCAGATGGCGGACGGGATGCGGAGTTCGGACGAGGTCTTGCCAGTTCTTCTCCAGACTGCCCGCACGATTGAGATGGCAGCATTCGGCGCGAGCAAACTTCCTGAATAACCAGGGCAACCCGTCGGTTTTGCCTCAAAGCTGGATTCGGGGCCGCTCGCGGGACGTTCGCAATCCGCTCAATTCGCGCGGATGCAGCTTGTCCAGACTACGGACAAATCGCCGAAATGGGGGTCTGCTGGCCGGTTGCACCGTTGACGGCCCCCAGTGCCGAATTTATGCATAATTGAGTTTCTAGATTTCTCATTCAACGAAACGGCGTGCTGTCTGCAGCGAATTTCACGTGGGAAATTTGATGCAAATACGGGCGCAAAAATAAGCGATCGGTTCAAGAATGAACCGCATTGAAAAAACGTATTTATATTGGGGAGGATGCTGATGAAGCTCAATCTGAAGAGTCTTGCTCGAATTGGAGCGAGCGGCGGCGCCATGATGCTAGTCCTGGCGAACTCCGCCGCACTTGCGCAGCAAAGCGAGCCGCAGGACGATGTGGCGGCCAATGCCGGGATCGCCGAAATCATAGTGACTGCCCAGCGTTCCGAGACGAAGCTTCAGGACACGCCGCTGTCCATCGTCGCGGTCGGCGGGGCAGAGCTCCAGCGCCAGGGCACTGACAGCTTGAGCGGCTTCGACACTTTCATTCCTAACGTGACCATCGGCGGAACGGCCGCCCAGGGTAACGCCATCATCAACGTCGCGATCCGGGGCATCGGCGGCGCGCCCCAGGGCTTTATTACGCAGGAAGGCGCAGTCGGCATCTATGTCGACGACATCCTGTTTGCGCGCCCGAACGGAGCGTTGCTGGACCTGCTGGATGTCGAGCGGGTCGAAGTGCTGCGCGGGCCGCAGGGCACGCTGTTCGGACGCAACACGGCGGGCGGCGCAATCCGCTATGTCACCAAACAGCCGGCGGACAAGCTGGAAGGCTCGATCAAGGTTACTGCCGGTGAGCGCGACCGCTTCGACGTTCAGGGCATGCTCAATGTCCCGCTGAGCGAAACCCTCGCGGCGCGCGTCTCCTTCGCCAAGAAGAGCCGCGACGGCTATGTCCACCGCATCATCGACAACACCTATGTTGGTGGCGGCGATTCGACGACCTTGCGCGGGCAGCTACGCTGGCAGCCGACCAGCCGGCTTGACATCGGCCTGTCGGCCGATCTCATCCGCACCAGTGACAATGGTCAGCCGTCGACTTCGACAAACTTCTCGCCGACCGACCTCTACCCGGCTGCGCTCTACGCCGTCGCCATTCCCGGAGATCCTGCGCCCAGCCCGACCGCGTACAATTCGCTGCGCGCCGTCGCACCGCTTTCGGTCTCTCCTTCCGGCTATACCAACGCCGCGTCGGACTTCGCGTTCTACTACGGCCAGACGCGCGGAAACTACGAGATCTACGGCGGCCTCCTGCCCGACGTGAACAAGTTCAAGAGCTATGGCCTGACGGGCACGATTGCCTATGAGCTGACCGACAACCTGACGGTGAAGTCGCTTACCGGCTATCGCGACATTTCGCAGATCCAGAACCAGGACTGGGATCGTACCCCTATCCCCTTGGTGCAGCTGAACGACACGACCGAGATCGAATACCTGACTCAGGAATTGCAGCTGAACGGTTCGTTCTTTGACAACCGATTCAAGTGGGTTGCGGGCGCGTTCTATTACTGGGACGATTCCACCAACACGCGCCGCAGGTTCGATCCTTCCGCCGGTGCGAACAGCGCTTTCATGGGCGACGTCGGCAAGGGTTCATTCGAATCCAAGCATATCGTCACCAAGAGCCTTGCTCTGTTCACGCAGGGCACTTTCAGCCTGACCGACGCGCTGAGCGTGACCGCCGGCGTGCGCTGGGGCGAAGATCGCAAGACATTCACCTCGTTCCGCGAAGGGCGCGGTCAGGTCTGCCTTTCCGGCGGGGCGCCGGTAGCAGCCGTGGGCACCCCGGCGAGCTGCCCGGCAGGTTCGGTTTCCACCCCCAGTGCCCAGACCGTGTCGGGCAAGTGGTCGAGCGTTTCGCCGCGCTTCAGCATCGATTATCGCTGGTCGCCGGAGGTCATGACCTACATCTCGGCGGCCAAGGGCTACAAGGGCGGCGGCTTCAACGACGGCATCCAGACCCGGTGCTACCGTTCACCTCTGCCGAATTGCGGCCTAAACGAATATCTGCCCGAGAACCTGTGGACCTATGAGGCCGGCATCCGCACCGATCTGTTCGATCGCCGCGTGCGCCTGAACATCACGGCGTTCCTGACCAAGTACAAGGATCAGCAGATCCAGCTGGCCGACCCGGGGCCGCCGCCGCTGGTCTACACGGTAAATGGCGATTCCACGGTCAAGGGTTTCGAGGCCGAATTTCTTGCCAGGCCCACCCAGAATCTCGTCCTCAAGGCGAGCGTCGGCTACGTTGATGCGTCCTATGACAAGGACATCCGCGGTGCCAGCGGCGCGGTCGCCGTAACCTCGGCGGTGCCGTTCTATCGCAGCCCCAAGTGGTCGTACACGCTTGGTGCCAGCTATACGGTGCCCATGGGCGAAAGCGGCGATGTCGCCTTCGACTTCAACTATGGCTGGAAGGACAAGCAGTTGAGCTATCCCAGCCCGACCAATTTCGTCACCCTGCCGTCCTACGGTCTGCTCAACGGGCGCATTTCCTTCGAGGCAGCGGCGGGCTGGTCGGTCGCGGTCTTCGGCAACAATCTGACCAACAAGTACTACCTGACCGGCGGTTTCGATCCGAGCGGCCCTTCGAACAAGCCTACGCCGGGTCTGACCGGTGTGGCTCACGACCGGGTGTTCGGTTTCACCATGCTGGATATCGGTCGCCCGCGTGAATTGGGCGTGGAGCTGGCCTACAAGTTCTGATCTCTCAGGGCTGACAGGCAAGAAATCGGGGGCGGGCTTTTCGCGAAGCCACGCCCCCTTTTCCTTGCAGTGATGGAGTGCGCGATGCTGGATCGCCGGTTGTTCATAGCGGGAAGTCTGTCCGCAGGGTTGGCCGCGCCCACGCCTGCTTGGGCAGAGGCTGGAGCGGCGGCAGAGCCGGATGCCATTCAGCCGCTGGCCGCGCATCTGTTGCAGACGCGCTTCGAGGACCTGCCGGCTTCGGCGCTGGCAACGACGAGGGCCCAGCTTCACGATGCCGTGGGCGTGGCGCTGGCTGGCCACAATGAGGACGGAGCGCACCAGTTGCGCGAGCTGGGAACCGTGGTCGGCGGCAAGGGTGAGAGTGTGGTCTGGGGCAGCGCGCTGCGCCTGCCCAGCCATGATGCAGCCCGGATCAACGCGGTGATGACCCACGCGCTCGAATACGACGACACCTTCGGTCCGGGCTATTTGCACCCCAGCGCTATTATCTTTCCGGCGGCGCTGGCAGTGGCAGATATGGTGGGCAGCGTCAGCGGGCGCGAACTGCTGACGGCAGTAACGCTGGTAAATGACATAGCCTGCCGCTTGTCGATTGCCGGACAGCCAGGTGTGGATGGCTTTGCCATTGGTTGGCACAATACCACGCTCGTTGGTTACCTGTCGTCCGCACTGGTTGCAGGGCGGCTCATGCGACTGGACCGGGAGAAGCTCGTCCATGCCGCCGGGATTGCCGCGCATCAAGCCGCCGGCAATGCGCAATCCCATATCGATAGCGCGCTGACCAAGCGAATGGGGCCGGGATTTGCCTCTGCTGCCGGAGTTATGGCCGCACGCTTGGCGGCGCGCGGGATAACGGGGCCGCGCGGAGTCCTGGAAGGCAAGAGGGGCTGGTTCGCTCAATATCACAAGGGCATCTTTTCTCGTGACTTGCTGCTGGGGAGACTTGGTCGCGCCTATCCCGGCGTGGCGATGTCATTCAAGCCGTGGCCCTCATGCCGGGGATCGCACACCTCGGCCGATGCCGCCCTGCAGATCGCGGCAGCGCTTGGAGGACGAGGCTCGGCCATCCAGCGGATTGTCATACGAAATGGCCCTGCCGAATGGAGCTTCCTGAGTGCGCCGCTTGAGCGCAAACGGCGACCGGCGACCACCGTAGAGGCGCAGTTCAGCATTCCGTGGGTGGTCGCGGTGGCACTGACCGACGGGAAACTGGGCTTTGCCCACTTCGAACCCGAGGCGCTAGACCGGGCCGACTTGGCCGCCATGGCGGCGCGTATCGAGACGGTGGAAGATGCTGCTCTCGCCAATCCCGCCGGCGGACCGGGGCAGGCGATTGTCGAAGTGACCCTGGCGGATGGCCGCGTGCTCAAGCGTCATGTTGTCGCAGCCAAGGGTGATCCGGACGTGCCGATGAGCGCCGCCGAAGTGACCGCCAAATTTGCCGACTGCTTGGACTATGCCGGACTTGCTCCGAGGCGCCAGGCGCATTTGCGCGAACTGCTGGGCGGAGTCGACGGCCTGACGGACGTAGCCCGTTTGACCGCTGCGATGGCCTGAGCTGCTGCCGGTTCAGGCGGCCGGAAAATCGGCCCAGGGCAGCGGCTTTTTCCATGGCACTTTTGTGCGGTCCCAAGTGGAAATGCTGAACCGGCGAAAGCGCCATTCGCCGTCCTGCTTCACGCCCTCGCAGGTAAAATAGCCAAGACTCCGCACGCCGCGTAATGCCTTGGCAGAATTGCCGTTGAAGTGTGTGGCATAGGCATAGACGATGCATCCCCGCCCGGCGGGTTCGAAGCGGAACTGACCCGCCTCGTGCATCCAGGTATCGTCGCCCTCACGCTCGCGCATCGCGATCAGTGTGCGGAACCAGCCGAGGATGGCGGGTTTGCCGCGGTAAACCGTGCCCTTGCCGACAACGAGTGCATCATCGGTGAAGAGGGTCAGGAATTCTACCTCGTCAGTGCAGTCATAGGCCCAGACATAGCGGGTGAAGAGGTCAGTTATTGCCGCGCGGTCTTCTGACTTTATCGAGGCGTTGCGACTGCGGGGCGCGGCGCTGGCCGGGGCGAGCGCAGCAGCTGCGGCTGTCCCTAACCCGGCCAGTGCCAAAGCGCGGCGGCTGATCTTTCCCGGCCCGGTCACGCACCACGCTCCGCAGCGGGGCGGGCAAAGCGCTGAAGGGCGAGCATGGCGACGAAGGACAGGACAGGCGGCAACCAGTCGCGTGGAGGCAGGCGGCGGTCGGCCGATCCCAGGAACCACGATGCCGCCAAGACCACGGCCATCAGCGCTGCGAAGATCAGCCAGATCGATAGCTGACCCGCCGGCTGCTCGGCAGCAGGTGAGGGGCTGTCGGGCGCTTGCCATAGCCAACGTGGTGCATTGCGCGCGCTCAGCATGGAGCGATAGTACGCTCCATATCCCATCAGAACCGCAACATTGATCGCCAGCTCCTGCACGCCGGTATAATAGTGGCGCGGCGCAATGGCGCCTTCGACGAAGATGTTGAGGTAGGCGATCATCACGGTAATCGGGAACTCCATCACCGCGACCAGCGGGGTGAAGCGGTCAGCCAGTGCGAGCAGCCCGAGGGTGAACTCGAGGTATTTGACCAGCGGGTAGAGACC
This sequence comes from Novosphingobium aquae, assembly GCF_037572715.1. Lineage (NCBI taxonomy): Bacteria > Pseudomonadati > Pseudomonadota > Alphaproteobacteria > Sphingomonadales > Sphingomonadaceae > Novosphingobium > Novosphingobium aquae. The sequence goes on from NZ_JBBHJY010000013.1 coordinate 17,386, forward strand.
GATTGTGTCCAGCTCGACCATGAAGCGCCCGACCGGAGAGGCTGGATTGAAGAACGCGGACGGCACCCAGCCGAAGAAGATGTAAGCGCCGCCCGAATATATCAGGTGAATGGCGAAGAGAATCCTGACGAAAGTGACGAATTGCCACTGGAGCGTTCTTGGCTGCACGGTGCCTCCCAACCTGGCTTTTGATTTGCGCGCCAAGCTGAACAAGTAATGTGCTCCGGCATACCACAATGGACGCTCCGTCCGTTTTGCGGACAGGTCCGGCCCGCCGGCCTGTCCGAGAATCGGGCACAATCGGCGATGTCCATTTATTGATGCTCGGCATTGGTGTTACGCCCTGAAACCACAAGGACCGCGTGGTGGACGATGCATTTCGCAAACGTCACCAGTGCCGGAGGAGGGGATATGATCACCGCGAGCCGTCGCAGCCTGAAGCTGCTGTCGATCGGGATCGGGCTGCTGTTCACCGCCGCGGTCTATTACACCATGCACTATAATCCGCGCTGGGACTGGTCGGCCCCGGGGGTGGGCAAGCTGCCCCGCGATATCGTCGCGCAGTTCATGGATCAGGCCTACGTCAAGGGGCAGGGCGGCACCGCGCAGCAGAGCTACTTCGCCAAGGACGCAGGCGATAACGCGCCCGCCGCAGAGGACCGCCGCGACGGCGCGCCAGTTCCTCACGAGGTACGCGAAGTGATCGCGCAGGGCATGACGGTAACGGTGATCCACCGCATCGGCCCAGCCCGTGGAAGTCCGGAAATAGACGTGATCGATGTGTTCAAGATCAAGGACGGACGGATCGCCCGGCGTGATCGCTATCCGACCAGGTTCGCGCAGTGATGGCAGGAGAAGCCGCCGTGGGAAACGATAGCAACAGCGCCGCTGCGAGCGCGAGGGCCGGCGCTGACCGGGTGGAAATAGCGCTGGATGCGGCCACGCTGTGGCGCGGGGTGGTCACCCTGCTCCGCCTGTTCCTGGGGGCGTGGATGCTCAACAGCGGCTATAGCTATTGGGCGCAGGAATTTGGATGGCCACCAGCCTTCCCCCAACCTTTCGGCACATTGCCCGCATCGAACCAGATGCTGGTGACAATGGTCGAGATCGGGCTGTTCGATTTTGTGAAGACGGTGGAAGTGATCGGCGGCGTGTGCCTGATCTTCGGCGTGTTCGTACCGGCGGCGACCTTGCTGCTACTGCCGGTATCAGCGATCGTTTTTTACAACGCGGTATTCCTGAACCTGCGCACCGACCGCTTGTTCAGCCCGACCTACATGGGCGTTTCGTGTCTTTATATCAACGTGATCGTAGCTCTGGCTTACATCCGGTACTACCTGCCGATGCTGTCGCTGCGCTCTACGCCGGGTGGCTTGCGAGATCTGGCGCGCTTGCCGGAAATGTTCCGCCAGCAGGACAACAATCACCACCGCTGACTGATGGCGCGAGTCGCTGGCTCAGGATTTATGGGGAGAATGGGCGTGGCCCAGAACAAGACGCTATATTTGATCATAACGTGGATCCGCCTGTTCTTCGGCGCCCACCTGCTGTTTTCGGGCGGGCGCTATATCCTGACTGGATACGTTCCCGAAATTCCCGGCATCGGCGGTGAATGGGCGGCGGCAAACGCGGCGATCGGGCTCTATCAGGCAGTCAAATACATAGAATTCGTGTTCGGCATCATGCTGCTGACAAACCGCTTCGTACTGTTGGCGCTAATTCTCGAAATGCCGGCCACGGTGAACATCTTCTGGCTGAACACCTTCATCGTCGGCATGCCGCGCCAGATGTTCACCGGCCCGCAGGAACTGTTCCTCAACGGCGTGCTGCTGCTGGCCTACAGCGGTTACCTCGGCGCGGCGCTCAAGCCCCGGCTGGAGCCGCTGTGGCTGTGGAATTCCCGGCGCGCCTACAAGGACAATTATGCGGAACAGATCCGCAGCGAGGGAGGCCTGTGATGCGCAAAACCGAAATGACGGCGATCATCGCCTGCGTCGTCCTCAGCCTGACCGTGTTCATCGGTTCGACCGGGCTGGGCTATGCCGTGTACCGTCCGCTTAGGTACTACGACATCTTCTCGCTCGTTATCGCCTGGAGCGGGCTGGCGTTCCACCTGTGGCGCGGGCGGCGGGCCGACCGAGGGGAAGAGGCATGAGCAGACCGATCGCTTTCGCCGCGGTCAGCGCCGCACTTCTGCTGGCGGGCTGCAAAGGGGGCGAGCAGCCGCCTGAAAACCGCTGCGCGATGTACTGGGACTATTATTACAACGCCGGGCTGGGCAAGTCCGCGTCCGAACGGCAGAGCGCGGCCGGCGTGGAATTTGGCGACATTCGCGCCATCGTGAAGGCCGATCCTTCGTCCATGACCAAGGTTTGCCAAAAGATCCTGAACGATGCCTTCCCCGGCGACCCGGCCCTGCAGGGCGTGACCGGTCCGATCCCGGAGGCCACCAAGTAATCGTCCAAAGCCGACACCCTGATCCGCCGTCAAAACGCGGAAGTCCGCTTCCCGGACAGCCCTTCTGAAAAATCCGCCCGGGCGTCATTTTTCATTCTCTAGAATGGAGAATCTAGAGTATTCCCGTTTCAGGGAGAAAAGTGCGATGATTCGGTCAATGGCTTATCTTGGGCTGACCACGCCCAACGTGGCGGAATGGCGCGGCTTCGGTTCCGATATTCTGGGACTTCATCGCATTGATGACGGCGCCGATGGCGCGGCGCGGTTCCGCATGGACGATGCCGATTGCCGCCTGTGGGTTCATCCTGGTGAGCAGAACGACATTGCCTATATTGGCTGGGCCCTGTCCGCTGAGTCCGAGGTTCTCGACCTGAAATCCGTGATCGAGGCAGCCGGTCTGGTGTTGACCAAGGCCAGCACGGATGACGCGGCGGCGCGTCGCGTCGCAGGCTATTACTGGTTCATCGATCCTCTGGGCTTCCGCCATGAACTCGCCTGGGGGCAGTTCGTGTCGCCTGGCACGTTCTTCCCCGGCCGGCCAATGAGCGGGTTCAAGACCGGCGATCAAGGCATGGGCCATATCGTCCTGCTGGTTCCCGACCTGCACGCAGCAGACCGCTTTTACCGCGACGTCATGGGGTTTAACCAGTCGGACCGCATCACCGATGGCGGGCGCGAGCTGCTGTTCTATCACTGCAATGGCCGCCACCATTCGCTCGCCATTGGCTGCCCTGCGCCGGGACTGCGCGGTGCGCATCATCTGATGCTTGAAGTCAATTCGCTCGATGACGTCGGCATCGCGTTCGATCGCTGCTTCGAACGGGACGTGCCGGTCAGCAAGTCGATTGGCTGCCACACCAACGACCGCATGGTCTCGACCTATATCTTTTCACCTTCGGTCCTGCGGATCGAATACGGATTTGGCGGCATTGCCATCGACGATCTGTGGGAGCCCAAAAGCTACAGCCGCACGTCGATCTGGGGCCACAAGGAACTCCGACCCGATCTGCCGCCTGCGATGATCATTGGAAATTAGAATAACCCGCGCCGGGTCACTTCGGCGCCAGACCGACCACCGAAAAGCAGCCGGACGCCGGCAATGAAACGAGAGGACATCACCATGCAGGTCACCAAGATAGCCGCAGCAGGGGAAGCTGAAATTGCCAGTGTCGCCGATGTCCGCGCGCGGATCGAAGCCGCCATGCCGATCCTGGCCGAAGAGTCTCTGGCCTGCGATTCCTTGGGCAAGCTGACGCCGAAGACTTACGAAATCCTGCGCGACAGCGGCATTATCCGCATCTTCCAACCCAAAAAATACGGCGGCCTGGAAGGCGATCCGGTTGAATTTGCCCGGCTGATCATGGATCTTGCGGCCAATGCCCCGTCAGCCGGTTGGGTCTGCGGCGTGGTCGGGCTGCACAGCTTTGAATTCGCCCAGACCGATCCGCGTCTGCAGGAAGAAGTCTGGGGCACGGACGTCGATACCTGGACCGCATCGCCTTACGCGATGCTGGGCAAGGCCACGCCGGTTGAAGGCGGCTGGCGGCTGACCGGGCGCTGGCCCTTTTCCTCGGGCACCGATAACTGCGACTGGGCGGTGGTCGGAGTCATGACCGAAGCGGAGCCGGGTTCGGGCGAGTTCACCGTTCCGCACCACTTCATCATGCCCCGCAGTGACTACCAGATACATCAAGACAGCTGGGACACGATGGGCCTGCGCGGCACCGGGTCCAAGGACATCGAGGCGAAGGACGTGTTCGTCCCCGATTACCGCGTGCTCAACGTGCAAAAGCTCAATGCGCGCGATTACCACCGCGCCAACCAGCCCGAATCGCGGCTCTATGAGGTGCCGTTCGATTACCTGTTCCCCGGAGTGATCTCGGCATCAACCATCGGCATCGCCGAGGGTGTGGTGCGGCGCTATCAGGAATATGCGGCAGAGCGCGTCAATCGCGGCGGCATCAAATCGATCGACAACCCATATCAGATGGCCGCGCTGGGCTCGGCGCTGGCCGACATCGAGGCTTCGCGCCTGCAACTGCTCGACGGTCTGCAGAAGGCCTATGACATCGCCATGGCCGGGGGCACCGTGCCCAATGCCCTCCAGCACGAAGCACGCCGCAACCAGGTGCGCGCCGTGCGCCGCGCCGCCGATGCTGCGCGCGCCGTGTTCGATACGGTCGGCGGCAATGTGGCGCGCACGTCCAGCCCGATCCAGCGGTTCTATCGCGACGTGTCGGTGGCCATGTGCCACGCCTGCAACGTCGACGAACCGGTCTATGCCGCGCAGGCCGCCTTCATGTTTGGCAAGCCCGTGCCCCGCGGCGTGATCGTCTGATCCATGCAGGGGGACGCAGGAGCGGCGCCGGGTGAAATCGACCGGGATGTGCTGGATCAGTGGCGCGCGCATCACCTTGCGCCGCTGTGGCTCAGCCCCACCGCACACCGCCCGCCCGCGCCCCCGCAGGAAGCGCATCTTTGGGAATGGGCTAAGACCCGGCCCTTGCTGGAACACGCCTTCACCGCGACCTCGCCGGATGCGGTGGAGCGGCGCGTGTTGCAATACCTGACGCCCTATTCGAAGGGGCCCGAGGACGAATATACCGTCGGCACAATGCTGGCCTGTGTGCAGTGCCTGCTACCAGGCGAAACGGCGCGCCCGCACCGCCATTCGATGGGGGCACTGCGCCTTGTGCTGGAAGGCAGCGGAGCAACCACCTTCGTCAACGGCAAGCCGTGCCCGATGGAATATGGTGACCTGATCCTGACTCCGGCCTGGTGCTGGCATGAACACCACCACGAAGGCGATGCGCCGGTGCTGTGGCTAGATGCGCTGGACGTGCCGCTACACAGCTATCTAGGCACGGGCAAGTTCCAGCCGCCGCCGGTGAAGGACATGCCCGAAACGCTGCCTGATGCGGCGCTCTCGGCGGTCGGCTTCCTGCCGGCGGAAGGCGTGCCAGCTGCACGCCATTCGCCAATGTTCCGCTATCCCTATGTCGAGGCGCAGAAAGCGCTGGCTTCCACGCCGCCTGCAGCCGACGGATCGCGCACTATCTGGTATTCCAACCCGGCGACCGGCGAACAGGCGCAAGCCTTGCTCGACTGCACGATGACGGCGCTGGAACCAGGCCGGTCCACCGCGCCTCGCCGCAGCAATGCTAGCGCGGTTTGCCAGGTGGTGGCGGGATCGGGCCGCTCGCGGATTGGCGACAAGGTGATCGAGTGGGGCGAGAAAGACTTCTTCACGATCCCACAAGGCAATTTCGCCAGCCACGAGGCGACCAGCGCCGAGGCGCACCTGTTCATGCTGTCTGACCGCGATGTCATGCGCCGGCTCGGCATCCTGAACGAAGAAATGGCCTAAACGGGATCGGCGACGACGATGAAAATTGCACTTTACGACGATGGCAAGCTGGGGCTGGTGCAGAACGGCATGGTCCACGATGTCAGTGCTGCGTTGGCCGTGCTGCCGGCAGCCGACAAGCCATGGATGGCCGAGCGGGGCGACCCACTGATCCGCCATCTGGAACAGTTGCAACCGGCCATCCTTGCGGCACTGCCGGGATCATCGGCCAAGCCAGTGGCCGAAGCGCGGTTTCTTTCCCCGGTCCAGCGACCGTCAAAGATCATCGGCGTTCCGGTGAACTATCACGAACATGTGGCGGAGGCGGAAACCGACGTCGCGACCTTTTCCGACCGGTTCCGGGGCAGCATCGAACAGCAGGGCTTTTTCCTGAAAGCGGTCAGCGCGCTGGTCGGGCCGGGCGAGGGGATCGCCCTGCGCTTCCCGGACCGCCGCAACGATCACGAGATGGAACTTGGCGTGGTCATCGGCCACACCGCCAGCAATATCGGCGTGGACGAGGCACTGTCGGTGATCGCCGGCTATGCCATCGCGCTCGACATGGTGGTGCGCGGACCTGAAGACCGCAGCTTGCGCAAGTCCGGAGACAGCTTTGCCGTGCTTGGCCCATGGCTGGTTTCGGCGGACGAGGTGGCCGATCCGCAAGCGCTGGATTTCTTCCTGCAGGTCAATGGGGAACTGCGGCAGGCGTCGAACACGTCGCGCATGATCATGACCATTGCCGAACAGATCGCCTATGCCTCGCGGTTCTACACATTGCTGCCGGGCGACATCATCATGACCGGCACATGCGAAGGCGTGGGTCCGGTTACGCCGGGCGATACCATCACCTGCGGCATTGCCGGCGTGGCCGACATGACCGTCGCCATCCATCCCGCCTTTGCCGATAAAAGGGTCCTGAAGTGAGCAAGTTGCAGCTTTCCGTCGCGGTCGGCAATTATGACCGTTGCCGCCCCTTGTTTGATGGCGATGTCCAGATTGACGGGGTCGATCCGGTCTTCATGCGCCTCTCGCCGGAGGAGATCTTCTTCCGCGCGTTCCGGCAGGCCGAATTCGATATCTGCGAACTGTCGCTGTCATCCTCGACCGTGAAGGCGGCCAACGGCACGCTGCCTTATGTCGGCGTACCGGCGTTCCTGTCGCGCATGTTCCGCCATTCCGCGTTCTATGTCCGCAAGGACCGGATCAAGCGCCCCGAAGACCTCAAGGGCAAGAAGGTTGGCTTGCCCGAATACCAGTTGACCGCGATGGTCTGGATCCGGGCATTTCTGGAACAGGATTACGGCGTATCGCCGGAAGACATCACCTGGGTGCGCGGCGGCATCTCCGATGCGGACCGGCCCGAAAAGATCAAGCTGGACCTGCCGGCAGGAATCCGGTTGATTGACGCGCCGGAAGGCAAGACGATTTCCCAACTGCTCGCCGAGGGCGAGATCGACGGCTACATCGCCCCGCGCGCACCGGACCTGCCCGCAGGCACACCCAATATTGGCTGGCTGTTCGACGACCCGATGGTCGAGGCGATGTCCTATTACCAGCGGCGCCAGATCTTCCCGATCATGCACATCGTCGGCGTGCGCCGCAGCATTGCCGATGCCCACCCATGGTTGCCCGGCGCGGTGCTCAAGGCGTTCACGCAGGCCAAGGACCAGTGCCTGGAGCACTTGCGTGAGACGTCCGCCTGCAAGATCACGATGCCCTTCGTGGACGAGCGCCTGCATGCCGACATGGCGCTGATGGGTGAGGATTTCTGGACCTACGGAATCGAAAAGAACCGCCACGTTCTGGAGGACTTCTTTGCCCAGCATCACCGGCAGGGACTGTCTTCGCGGCTGGTGACGCCCGAAGACCTGTTCCATCCGGCGACGTTTGAGCAATTCACGATCTGAGAGTTTGGCGGCGACCTCAGGCAGTCAGTTCGCGAACCCGAACTCGGCTGCAATCGCCTCTGCATCGGCGTTAAGCATGGGCGGCGGCGGCGGATCGTCGCGGCGGGTGCCGTCGATCCGGATCGGGCTCTTGATGCCGATAACCTCGCCCATGCCCGGATGTACCATGCGAGCGAACGTGCCAAGGTGGCGCACCTGCGGATCATCTGCCACTTCGTCCACCCGGTTGACCTGTGCGCCGGGCACGCCTTCTGCCGCCAGTCGTTCGGCCCATTCAGCGCGCGGACGGGCGGCGAACGTGTCCAACAGGATGGCCCGCAGCTCAGTGTAATTTTTCGTGCGTGCGGCCGGGGTGGCAAAGCGTTCGTCCGCTGCCAGATCGGGGCGCTCGATGGCCTTGAGCAGGCCTTCCCAGAATTTCTGCACGGACGAGAAGTGGACCGTGACCAGCAATCCGTCGCTGGCCCGCAGGGTATAGGCCTGCGAGATCCGCACCCGCGTTTCGGGACCAGAGACGATCCCGGCCCGGCTGTGCTGGGAAAAGGCATCGGGAATGAACGAGATTGCCGCTTCCAGCATGTTCACCTCGACATGCCCACCCGTGCCGGTCCCGGTGCGGCGCAGCAGAGCGCCGAGGATTCCTTGCGCCGCGTACATGCCGGTGATGTTGTCGGCGATGGTCGGGCCGGACATCCGGGGGTCTTCCGAGTCGAGCAGCAAGGACGCCAGACCTGACAGCGCCAGCGGCACGCTGTCATAGGCAGGGCGGTCCTTGTAGGGTCCATCCGCTCCGAACCCGGTGATCGACGCGCGGATCAGGCGCGGGTTGAGCGCAAGTAGCGCATCGTTGCCCAGACCCATCTTTTCCATCACGCCGGGTCGGAAATTCTCCAGCACCACGTCAGCGCGCTCCAGCAGGCGTCGCAGATTCGCCAGACCACCGGGCGAGCGCAGGTCAAGCTGTACGCTTTCCTTGCCGCGATTGTAGGCCACGAAGGGCGGGCTGTAGCGACCGCCGCCGTGGGCGCGAAACGGATCACCGGTCTCCGGCAGTTCCACCTTGATCACTCGCGCGCCCATGTCAGAAAGCATCATCCCGGCCAGCGGCGCGGTCACCATGGTGCCCAGCTCGACGACCAGCAGGTTGTCCAGGACTCCGGCCATTACAGGCCCGCGTTCTTGAGGATCGAACGCGCCATGGTGGTCTTCAGCACTTCCGTCGGCCCTTCGGTGATGCGGAAGCTGCGCAGGTCGCGCCAATAGCGCTCCAGCGGGGTTTCGCGCGTCAGTCCCATGCCGCCGTGCAGCTGGAGGCAATCGTCAATCACCTTGAAGCCGCTTTCGACCCCGGTGATCTTGGCCATGAATGTTTCGACCCGCGCGTCCTGACCAAGGTCGAGCTTGGCAGCCGCATCGTGGACCATAAGCCGCGTTGCGTGCAGTGCCATGTAGCCATCGGCCAGCATCCATTGCACGCCCTGCCGGTCCGCCAGCAGCGCGCCAAAGGTCTTGCGCTGCTTCACATAGGCCGCAGTCATTTCCAGACAGCGCGCCATGGCACCGCACGAATGGGCCCCATGTCGGATACGGCCGTGGTTGATGTAATTCTGCGCGAGCGAAAAGCCCATGCCTTCGCCGCCGATCAGGTTTTCGGCGGGAACTTCGGCATCCTCGAAGATGATTTCGTAGGGGGTGTCGCCCATCATCGTCATTTCCGCCGGGCCGATCGAGACGCCCGGCGTGGCCATATCGACGATGAAGCAGGAAATGCCCCCGCGCGCGCGCTTTTCCGGGTCGGTCACGGCCATGACCTGCGCGAAGTCGGCGGTGGCTGCCTTGGTGATGTAACGCTTGGTGCCGGTGATTTTCCAGCCGCTCTCCGTCCGCACCGCGCGGGTGCGCATCGAGGCCGGGTCAGACCCCGCGTCCGGCTCGGTCTGGGCGAAGCAGGCCTTTCGTTCACCGCGCAGCACCGGCATCAGGTACCTTTCGCGCATATCGCCCTGCAGCGAGAGCAGGATGGGGCCAATGGTGGGCCCGAAGATCGCGTGATCGCGGGCCGAAACGGCGGTGGTGCGGGCGATTTCCTCCCAGAAGATCGCCAGCGCCAGAAGACCCAGGTCGGCGCCGCCCAGCTCTGCGGGCACGTCCATCAGCCAGAAGCCGGCGGCCTGCGCCTTGGCTGCAACAGCGGCTTCGACATCGGCCGGCAGCTTGCCGTCGATCGACACATGCCGTTCCATTGGCCGCAGCTCCCGGTCCACGAACCGGCGGATCGAATCCCGGAACTGGACCAGTTCTTCCGGCAGGTTATGGTCGGGCATGGTTTCGTACATGACTTGGGGCATTCTCCAGACGGCGAGGCCGGTTCGGTCAAAGGGCAGCGATCAGGAAACGGCTTCGTTGACCTGCTTGGGCATGTGTGCGTCGTGCGGCAGGCGCTTCCACTGCTTGCCGGGCAGACCCTGCTCGATGGCTTCCATCTCGCGCCAGTAAACGCGGCGCAGGGTGACGATACCCATGTCCGAACGGCCCAGCTTTTCCTGCGTGCGGTCAACAATCGTGCCCTGCCCCACGGCGGCGACATAGTCCTGCGCTGAGGTCAGTTGGACCAGCTTGTCGTCCGGCATCTTGTTTTCGAAGAACAGTGCGTCGTGGTGGTCGGCCGGGTTGTATTCCGAATACTGCTCGAAATAGTCGCGGATGCGGGTGTCGGTCGCCGGATCGGTCGACGGGATCGAATAGATCAGGAACCGCATGGTGTTCTCGTCGTCCACCGGGGTCATCCACACGCCCACGTCGACCCACGGGTCGTCGGCTTCCAGCGTCGGATGCGAGATGTGGTTGTTGTTGGGGAAGGTCCAGTCCGACACGCGCGTCGAGCCGGCGGAGCGCACGGCGGTCTGGCGGATGCCGGCGTCGGTTTCCTCGTACGACAGTTCCGGAATGGTCGAGGCGACGACCTTGCCGAACGAGCCGACGTTGCCCCAGTGGTGGACAAAGCTGACATGGACCGCATCAAGTGAGTTTTCGACCTGTTGCAGCCAGTTGCACGGCCAGGTTTCCAGCCGCGCGAATTGCAGTGCGCCGGGGCGCTCGAACACGGACTTGCGCGGCAGTTCGAATTCCGGTGCTTCGCCTTCGCCCATATAGGCAAAGATCAGTCCCGAGTATTCGTGCGTAGGATAGCTTACCACGCGGATCGGCGGGGGTTTCGTGTCCGGTTCTGCTGGGCGGTGGGTGCACTGACCGGTGCCATCGAATTGCCAGCCATGATAGAGGCAGCGGATCTCGTCGCCATCGACCCAGCCGTTAGCCAGCAGGGTCAGGCGGTGAGGGCAATATCCGCCGACGAGGTAGGCCTTGCCGCTGTCGCCGCGATAGAGAGTCAGGGTTTCGCCCATGACCTTCACAGTCTTGGCCTTGTTTGCCTCAAGCGCCTGAGAAATGGCGACCGGCTGCCAGAACTTGCGCAGCAGCTTGCCCATCGATGTATCCGCGCCGGTCAGGGGCAGCTGACGCAGGCGTTCATTCATAGGCTTGGGGGTGGGAGCATCGCTCATGGTCAATTCTCCTGACTGATCGGATCGGATTGCCCGCTGGCTGTGGGAGGCTCGGGGATGAGCTTCTCCTGCGTTTCGCCAAAGCGGGTGATGTGGGTCTTTGCCACGAAGTCGCGGATGTTGGCGCCGGAGTGATCGCCGGGCGTCCAGGTGGGATATTTGTGCCGCAGCCCGGCATCGACGGGGATGTCGATCCCGGTGATGATCGCCGCTTCGTCAGAGGCCAGAAATACGGTGGCCCAGGCCAGGTCCGATGCGCGCGGGAAACGTCCCAGCGGCAGCATTTTGAGGTAGTCGTCGCGCGAATAGAACCCGCCGCGTTCAGGGCGCTGCCATTCGGGATCGAGAACTTCGTCGCGCATCAGCGTCCACAGCTGGTGCTCCATCGAACAAGGGGTGACCGTGTTCACGCGGATGCCATATTGCGCCAGATCCATCGCTGCCGAGCGCGCGAAGCTGAGCAGCGCGGCCTTGGACGAAGTGTAGGCAGTCGCATCCGCTTCTCCGAAGTGGGCGGCGGTGGACAGCAGGTGAATGATCGATCCACCGTGCCCGCCGTCGATCATCGCCTTCGCCGTGTAACGCGTGGTGAGAAGTCCGGCGGTGGGGAAGCTCAGGACGGATTCGTTCCAGTCGTCCATGTCCATGTCGAGCAAATGGCAAAAGTGCACTCTCCCTGCCATGTTCACCGCAATGTCGACCCGGCCATAAGTCTGCACCGTTTCTGCCACGATCCGGCGGACATCGGCCTCTATCGTGGCATTGCCCTGCACGGCATGGGCGGTGAAGCCTCTGGTGCGGATGAAGTCGACGGTTTCCTCGGCAGCGGCGAGGCTGATGTCGGAAACCACCACCTTGGCGCCTTCACGCGCCAGAAAGTGGGCAATGGTGCCACCGATATTCGGCCCAGCGCCGAAAACGATCGCAACCTTGTTTGCCAGCCTGTCCATCCTCGCCCCTCGAAATCTGTTCTGCACGAATCAGGACCTGCCGGTTCGTGCTGAAGGTTGTTTGTTCAATCGCGTGGCCCAGCGAAATAGGCGCGGACCGGGCGTCCGTAGACTGGACAGGCCCGGGCCACGCTTTTCAGGACGTGGGTTTGCCGCCGCCCGGTTCCGGAGTTGTCACGGCCAATGTCTTGCGGAAGCTCTCCGGTGCGAACAGGATCGCCACGATCGATATGGCGCACAGTACAATGAAGAACAGGCCTACCTTGGTCGGATCGGTTCCGCCGCCGCGCATCAGCAGCCAGGTGGCGACGAGCGGCGCGAAACCGGCGCTGATCGTCGAGCCGATCTGGAACGTCACCGCCATGCCGCTGTAGCGGATATCGGCGGCGAACTTCTCTCCCAGCCAGGCACTTATCGGACCGCCCATCATCGCGTGGATAACCGGGTTGGCCAGAGCCAGACCCAGCAGCAGGCCCCAGGCGCTGCCCATCGTCAGCAGGTGGAAGATCGGGAAGATCAGGACCATCCCGGCCAAGGCCCCAGCCAACATCACCGGTTTGCGTCCGATCCGGTCGGACAGGATGGCAAAGGCGGGGATCGCGAAAATGTGGATCACATTGACGAGCGTCAGCAGTCCCAGCGCGGTCGACTGTGCGTGTCCGCCAACGTTGATCGCGTAGTTGATCATGAATGTTGCCGTCAGCGTGGTCATGGCGAGGCAAGCCAGGCTGCCGAGAACGCCGTTGAGCAAGGGGCCGGGATAGCGCCGCAGGACGACCAGCAAGGGGATCTCCTGCTTCTGCTGGGGCTCCGCCTTGCGGGCTTTCTGCATTGCCAGGAAGTCCGGCGTTTCTTCCACCGAATGACGCAACCAGGCGGCCAGCGCGACCAGTACCGCGCTCAGCAGGAAGGGAATGCGCCAGCCCCAGGTCAGAAACTGCGACTGCTCCATCGCCGCGAAGGGCATCAGCGCCAGTGTGGCCAAAACCGCACCCGACGGCGCGCCGGAACCGACGATGGAGGCCGCAAAGCCCCGCGATTTCTTGCCCGCATGTTCCATCGAAAGCAGCGTTGCGCCGGCCCATTCGCCGCCAACGGCAAAACCCTGAATCAGCCGCAACACGACCAGCGCCATCGGTGCAGCCATTCCGATCATTGTGTAAGAGGGCAGCAATCCCATGAGGAAGCTCGACACGCCCATCAGGTAGAGCGTCACCATCAGCATCTTCTTGCGGCCGATCCGATCGCCATAATGGCCAAAGAAGATCGCACCGAGCGGCCGCGCGACATAGCCGACCGCCAATGTGGCGAACGAAGCCAGCGTCGCGACTTTGGGATCGAGCGCGAAAAAGACCTTCGGAAAGACCAGCGTTGCCGCGATGCCGTAGAGCAGGAAGTCATAGTATTCGACCGCCGAACCCAGATAACTCGACCACATGGCGCGGCGGCGCATGATCGAAGCCTGCGGCTGATCTGCCGGTTGCGTCATTACTCTGTTCCTTCTCCCATCGCCAAAACCTGCCTGCGTCTGGCCCGGTCACCGGCATCGTATTTTTATTGAACCATCATTCTGGAACCTGCTATCGTCATTACACGTTCAGGGGTGTCTGTCACCTGAAGTCTAGGGTTTTCGGAGCGGCGTTCCGGGCTTTGGGCCAGCGCAGAGGGTCACTTCTAACGAAAAAACATCAAGGCGTCCGAAATTCGGACATGGGTAAGGGAGAAGGATATCATGGTCGAACCGACCTTCGAAAGCACCAGCAAACAGCTGCGCACCAAGAACTGGGACATCCATTACAACGAGTGCGGATCGGGACATCCGCTGGTACTCGTCCATGGTGGCGGACCGGGCGCTTCGGGTTGGAGCAACTACAACCCCAACATTCCTTACCTGTCGAAGTTCTTCCGGGTTCTGGCGGTCGATCTTCCCGGTTGGGGCCGCTCGCAGCCGGTCGCCTATGAGAACCGAGACAACTCCAGCGCCTTGGCTGAAATGCTCGACACCCTCGGAATCAAGCGGGCCGCAGTTGTCGGCAATTCGATGGGCGGGGCATCGGTTATCCGCCTCGCCTATGAGCGACCGGACCTCGTCTCACACCTCATGACCATGGGATCGCCCTCGGGCGCGCCGGGGATGTTCGAACCGGCGGGGCTGAGCGAAGGGGTCAAGGTGCTTGAGCGCGCCTATTTCGAACCCAGTTTCGAGACGATCCGCGCTCTGACCAACATCATGACCTTCGACACCTCGAATGTAACCGACGAACTGATCCAGGAACGGTTGAACAACACGCTGGCCCAGAAGGCTCATGTCGACAACTGGATCGGCGGGCACGGCAAGGGGCCGATGGTGCGCCTGCATCAGGAACAGATCCCATCAATCGCCGCGCCGACGCTGTTGATGCACGGCCGAGATGACCGGGTCACCCACTTTACCCATGCCATCCGACTGGCCGGCATGATCCGCAATTCGCGCGTGCTGATTGTCAATCGTTGCGGCCACTGGTTGCAGCTTGAACATGCCACAGAATTCAATTCGATGGTCCACCGTTTCGTGGAAAACAATCCGGACGGTTGAACCGGCGACCCGATCGATTAGCGGGCGCGCATCATCGCCAGACTAATGGTATGATGCGCGCCCGGCGCTTGCGATAGTGGATAAGAACAGGACCTTGAACAGGGGCATAGCGGGAGAGGACAGGCGTAATGGCCATAGACGCGCGGCTACTGACCGTGATCGAGGCGATCAACAATCTGGGGATCTGCACGGTCGTGGACTTGCACAGGGCAACCGGCATCTCGCGCCCGGCGGTGCACCGGATCGTCGATAATCTGTGCAGCTTTGGCTATGTTGAGCGGGTCGATGGGCACAGCTCGGTCCGGTTGACCTCGCAGATCCTTGCGCTCAGCGCAGGCTACAAGTCCGAAGATCGGATGGCCGAACAGGCGATGCCGGTGCTCCAGCAATTGCAGAAGCGGATCCGGTGGCCGCATACCTTTTCCACCCCGGTATCCGACATGATGGTGATCCAGGCGACCACCCGGCACCACAACCCATTCGTGTTCGACCAGGGGCGGACGGGGCTGCGCCTGCCTATACTGTCGACTGCCACCGGCTGCGTCTACCTGGCGCACTGCGGGGCAGAGGAACGCGAGGCGATTCTGGCGCGGCTGCAGGCGCACCATGTCCGCGACGAGACGTTCGATCTGACCTTTGACGACATGTTGACCGCCGCGCGCGACCGGATAGCAATTGCGGCGCAAAAGGGTTTCGCCTTGCGGTCGGGCGGCGTTCCCGAGCGAACGACGACCATCGCCGTGCCCGTGATCGTCTTCTCAACTGCGGTGGGGGCGCTGTGCACCACGTTTCCCACATCAGCCATGGCGCTGGAGGAAGCCTGCAACAAATACGTTCCCGAACTGCAGGCCGCCGCCGACAGCATCGCAGCCCTGTTCGAGAAGTAGGCGGCGGGCGGGGTCAGAACGCGTCTAGGGGGGATTCCGCCAGCGCGATCAGGCTGATCCCTGCCATCCGCAGATAGCCGGGCAAGGTATCGCCCGATGCGTTCATGATCAGATTGCCATCGGCGCAGACCAGCGTGAACTTGCCCATCTGAAATGCTCGGTCCGGACAGCGTTCCTGGATGTCTGTTGGCAGGGTCTGGCGATACCATTCGGTATATTCTTCCATCACTGCCTTTCGCAGATCGAGAAAGCGCTGGCGGGACACCTGTTCGCGCACCGATTGATCGACGCTGAGGATCACCCCCAGCCGCCAGAAGTCCTGCGTGATCAGCGCCTCGCTTTCCGGAGCGTTGCAATAGATTCGTTCAAGGTGCTTGCGCGTGGATTCCCCCGGCAGCGGGCGGCGCTTGCGATGGAAGCCTTCAAGCCATTCGCGGCTCTGGTCCATCAGCGAGGCGAACAGGATGTCCTTGCTTTCGAAATGCCAATAAACGCTGCCGGTAGGCAGCTGCGCTTTCAAAGACACGCGCGGGATAGTTGTGCCTTGGTAGCCGTATTCTTGTGCAACCTGCAGTGTCGCCTCGAGGATCTTCTGCCGGTTGGCGGCCGAGGTGCGGTGTTCCCCGCGCGGCCGTTCCCGCTTTTTGGTTTCAGTGCTCATCTCAACTCCCTCGAACGGCAAGATATTACTGTTCAGCCATGCCATGGCAATGGCAAGGCGGCGCATAGGCGGGCATGTCGCTTATCGCTCGCGGAGCGTGTCCTTGGCGAGTGCCAGAAAGGCAGAGCGTTCACCTGGGGTCAGGTTCCCCAAAATTGCCGTCTGAATATCGCGGACGATGGGTAGGAGTCGTTCGAAGGTGGTCTCTCCTTCGGGCGTCAGCCGTAGGACGCGGGCGCGGCGATCGGCGTCGTTGACGGCGCGCTCGACCAGCCCCTTGGCGACCAGCCGGTTGATCACTTCGCCGATGGTCGGCCGGTCATAGGCGATCAGGCCGGCCACACCGGCCTGATCAATTCCGGGGTTGGCTCTGATCGCATCAAGCGCGGCGAACTGCACCGACGTGATGTCGAACCCAGCACCGCGCGTGCGGGCGGTGTAAACCTGAGTCGAATGCTGGTGCAGCCTGCGGATCAGGTGGCCAGCCATATCGAGTGCCTGCATCGCAAAACCCCTGCCGCGCGCGGGGACTGCCGGGCGGTTCGATCCCGGGTAGCCCAATCCTGACGACTTAGAAAGTTCACTTATCATTTCGATTGACAGGAAATAATAAGTACACATATTAAAATCCATTACGCGGCAAGACTCAGGGTTCGTGGGCAGATGCGGGGAGAGTGGTGATGCAGTTTCATCTTAACGGGTTCCGTCCGGGCGATCCCGATGTTCAGGCCCCCGCGCCGGACCTGCGCGACCGTTCCGCTCCGCTGCCGGAAACCATCGACGTGCTGATCGCCGGTTGCGGCCCGGCGGGCCTGTGCCTAGCCGCGCAACTCTCTTGTGAGCCGTCGATTCGCACCATGATTGTCGAGCCGAAACTGGCGCCGATGGAAAAGGGCCAGGCCGACGGGATCAATGTGCGCTCGATGGAGATGTTCCAGGCCTTCGGCTTCGCTGACAAGGTGAAGCGGGAATCGGTGTGGATCAATGAGACCACATTCTGGAGCCCGGACCCTGAAAACCCGGGGCAGATCCGCCGCGTCGGGCGGGTGCAGGACGTTGCCGACGGCCTGAGCGAGATGCCGCATGTGCTGATCAATCAGGCCCGCGTGCACGACCTGTTTCTCGACGTCATGAGAAATTCGCCGACTCGGCTGGAGCCTGACTATGGCTTGATGGTCGCAGATCTGGTGGTCGATCCAGCGGCACAGGACTATCCCGTCACGGTCACGCTGGAACATACCTCGCCGGGCCGCGAGGGTGAGCGCGAGACGATCCGCGCGCGCTATGTGATCGGCTGCGACGGCGCGCGTTCGGCCGTTCGTCAGGCGATTGGCGGCGCGCTACACGGCGATACCGCGCATCAGGCCTGGGGCGTGATGGACATTCTGGCGGTGACCGATTTCCCTGATTACAGGATGAAGGCGATCATCCAGTCCGAAGGCGAAGGGACGATCCTGTTCCTCCCGCGTGAGGGCGGATACCTCGTCCGGCTCTATGTTGAACTGGACAAGTTGGCCGACAACGAGCGCGTTGCGGATCGCGGTATGGGGGTTGATGACATCATCGCCAAGGCCAAGAGAATCCTTGCACCGCACAGCCTCGAGGTGAAGGAGGTGGTGTGGTGGTCGATCTATGAAATCGGGCACCGCCTGACCGACCGGTTTGACGATGTGCCTGCCGATCAGGCCAGCACGCGATCACCGCGCGTAATGCTGGCCGGGGACGCCTGTCACACCCACAGCCCGAAGGCGGGGCAGGGCATGAACGTATCGATGGGCGATGCCTTCAACCTTGGCTGGAAAATGCGGGCAGTGCTGACCGGCCGCGCCGCGCCCGCGCTGCTTCACAGCTATACCGCCGAACGCCGCGCGGCCGCCAAAAGCCTCGTCGATTTCGATCACCGCTGGTCGCGCATGGTTGGTAGCCGGGCGGAAGATGACAGCGAAAGCGCTATGCCGCGTGTCCAGCGCGAATTCATTGCCAATGGCGAATTCACCGCCGGGCTGACCGTGTGCTACGAAGCCTCTCCCTTGACCGGTTCGGGGCAACACCAGTCGCTTGCGCCGGGCTTCCCTATTGGCAAGCGGCTTCATTCCGCGCCGGTGATCCGGCTGGCTGATGCGATGCCGATGCAGCTCGGCCACGCGATCGACGCTGACGGGCGCTGGCGGATCTTCGTGTTCGCCGGGCAGGACGATAGCGGTCAGCCAGATGCTCCAACCGCACGGCTCTGCCAGTTCCTCGAAGCGGCGGAGACGTCGCCGGTGTGCCGCTTTACCCGGCCGGACGAGGACATCGACGCCGTGATCGACGTCCGCGCGGTGTTCCAGCAAGGTTTTCGCGATCTGGACTGCTCTTCGATGCCGTCGCTGCTGCGGCCGCACAAGGGTCGCTACGGCCTGTGCGATTTTGAAAAGGTTTTCTGCGCCGATTTGAAAGGCGGGGATGACATCTTTGCCATGCGCAGGATCGACCGCAGTCAGGGCTGCATGGTTGTGGTGCGCCCGGACCAATATGTCGCGGAAATTCTGCCGCTCGATGATTACGAAGGAATTGCGGACTTTTTCGAAGGCTCCTTTTTGCTTGTTTGACTTCAGGCGGGTCAGTTTTCGGGTGGGAGGTTAGAGATGGCGAGCACCATGATTTCACCGACAGATTCCCGGGCTTTCCGGGACGTAATGGGGTGCTGTCCTACCAGTGTCGCGGTAATCACCGCTCAAAAAGGGGATGACCGCTTCGGCATGGTCGTGGGTACGTTTACTTCCATTTCGCTCGACCCGCCCCTGGTCGGGTTTTTCCCCGGAAGAGAATCCCGCACTTGGCGCAAGATTGAGGAAACCGGCCGGTTCTGTGCGAACGTGCTTTCGGACGTGCAGGCGTCCGTCAGTAGGACGTTCGCGTCAAACATCGAGCACAAATTTGCCGGGATCTCGCTTGGTCTCAGCCCGGGGGGACTTCCGCTTTTGAATGGCATTGCAGCCTGGGTTGAATGCAGCATCGAATCTGTTCAAGAGGTCGGAGATCACTTCATGGTAGTTGGCGCCGTGGAGGCAATGGGGCAGGGCACCGGGTCGCCGCTTGTGTTTCTTAAGGGTAGCTATTTTGCTCCGAATGTGATTGAGCCGATCTAATTTAATGCTCGCGGTTGCGGTCCGACTGACAGCACCGCGATCGGTGAACATCACCAATTCGCACAGCTGACAGTTTTGCCTGGCTGGTGAGTTTTGCGTTTCCCATCATACTTTGAGTGCTGTCGGACTGACAGAACCAGCAACCTGACAGCGCCGAACCAAGCCATTGGCATCCGGCATCTGCTGCCGTTGCCATGCGCCCTGAGAGAATCGCGTTGCACATCGGATCACCGCCACATAGTCTGCGCGGATGGGCAGTCGGGTAATAGCAGGACTGGTCGGCATGGTGCCGGCCTTCATAGCGAGCGCAGCACAGGCGCAGAGCGGGTATGATCCGGCTGGCTCGGGACCAATTGTCGGAGCAGTTGCCTGGATTCAGGGCACTTTGCTGGGAACGGTTGCGACCGTGGTCGCAGTGATCGCAGTTGCTGTGGTTGGTTTCATGATGCTGAGCGGGCGGATGAATTGGCGCTATGGAGCCACCGTGATTCTCGGCTGTTTTATCCTGTTCGGTGCCGCCAGCATCGTCGCGGGAATTCAGTCCGCCGCCGCGGTCGGGCAATAGGCTGAAAACAGGATGAGCAACGGCCTTTCGCGTGATCCTCTTTTCGTTGCGCTCACCCGGCCGCAGATGTTTGCAGGGGTTACCTACACCTACTTCGTGATAAACGGCGTCGTTTCGACTGAATTCTTCCTGATCTTCAGGTCGGCATGGGTCATCCTGTTTGCTGCCGTGGTCCATCTGATGGGATTTGTCGTTTGCGTCCGCGAGCCGCGTATGTTCGATCTCTGGCTGACCCGCGCAAGCCGTTGCCCGCGCGTGCGTAATTACCGATTCTGGCGATGCAATTCCTACCGCGCATGAACCGTAGCAAGCCACTGTTCGAAAACGAACAGTCTGCTGGCAGCAGGCTACCCTATGCTGCCCATGTCAACGACCGGGTCCTGCGCCTTCGGGATGGCACGTTGATGCTGGGGATCTGGCTCGGCGGGTTCCTGTTCGAGACCGCGGAAAGCGAAGAGATCAATTATCGCAAGAACCTGCGCGACGCGATGCTGCGCGCCATCGGTTCTTCGCGCTATGCCGTCTATCACCATGTCGTCCGCCGGCGGCTGGAAAGCGGGACAGAGGGGACTTTCCCCGACAGCTTTACCCGCGATCTGGATGCAAGCTGGCAAGCCCGGCTCGCGTCACGAAAGCTGTTTGGCAACGAGCTGTTTCTCACCTTGATCCGCCGTCCGGCACAAGGCCGGGCCGGGGCCGCTGACTGGTTGACCGGCCTGTTCGGCAAGGCGGGCGGCGCTGAAGAGGCCGGAGCAAGGCTCGCGGGCGAATGTCGCGCTCTGGAAGCGGCTGGCGAGCAGCTGATGGCTGCGCTTTCCGGATACCGTCCCAGGATGCTTACGGCATACGAAACTCCCGCCGGTCCGTGCTCGGAACTGCTCGAACTGCTTTCCACGCTCTACAACGGAGAGCTGCGACCGGTCCGGCTGCCCTTCGGTGATGCCGGAGAATGCCTGCCTTACCGGCGCGTTAGTTTCGGGCTCGACACACTGGAACTTGGCCCCACCGCCAAGGCGCCGGCCAGTCTGGCGGCCATGGTGTCGATCAAGGACTACCCCGGCGAAACGTCGCCGGGCATGCTTGACGACCTTGCGCGCATTCCGGTCGAGATGGTTGTCACGCAGAGCTTCGCCTTCGTCGATCGCCAGTCCAGCCTTGGCCGCATGAATCTGGCCTTGCGGCGGATGCGGGCCTCTGATGACGAGGCGCTCAGCCTGCGCGACGAACTGGCTCAGGCCAAGGACAATGTCGCCGCCGGCCGGGCAGCCTTCGGAGAGCACCACCTTACGGTCATGGTGCGCGGGAGCAGCCAGTCTGAGGTCGATGCCGGGGTTGCCGAGGTACAGGCCGCGCTGACTGATATGGGCATAATTTCCGTGCGCGAGGACATTGGGCTGGAGCCGGCGTTCTGGGCGCAGTTCCCCGGCAATTTCCGGTTCATCGCGCGCCGGGCGATGATTGGTTCAGGCAATTTCGCCAGTCTCGCCAGCAACCACAATTTTCCGCTCGGCCAGCCGACAGGAAATTTCTGGGGCGACGCGGTAACGGTTCTGGAGACGACCGCCGCCGGGCCCTATCACTTCAACTTCCATCGAGGAGATCTTGGCAATTTCACGGTCATCGGGCCCTCGGGCTCCGGCAAGACGGTGATCGTCAATTTCCTGTTGGCCCAGGCCCGCAGGTTCAACCCGCGCATTGTCTTTTTCGACAAGGACCGGGGAGCGGAACTGTTCATCCGGGCGATCGGCGGGGTCTACGATGTGCTGCGACCAGGCACGCCAAGCCGTCTCAATCCACTTCAGATGGCCGATTCTGCCGAAAACCGCCGTTTCCTGATGCAGTGGGTGGCGCAGCTCGCGGGGAGCGACGGTCGAACGCTGGGCCCCGATGAGCTTCGCCAGATCAAGGAAGCGGTCGACGCAAGCTTTGCTGCGCCCCCCGCGTTCCGCCGTTTGCGCACCTTTGTCGAACTGCTGCGAGGCGGGCACCGGCCCACTGCGGACGATCTCTATTCATGTATGAGGCCCTGGTGGGGCGACGGCGAGCATGCCTGGCTGTTCGACAATGCCGAAGATGCGGTTGACCTGTCGAACCATGCGGTTGGCTTCGACATGACGCGGATTCTCGATGATCCGATGCTCCGTACGCCGGCGATGATGTATCTGTTCCAGCGGGTGGATGAACGGCTCGATGGGACACCGTCGATCATCGTTGTCGATGAAGGCTGGAAGGCGCTCGATGACGAAATCTTTGTCCAGCGCATCCGCGATTGGGAAAAGACCATCCGCAAACGTAACGGGATCGTCGGCTTCGTCACGCAAAATGCCGAGGATGCGCTGTCCAGCCGGATTTCGTCGGCCATTGTCGAACAGACAGCGACCCAGATCTTCACGGCAAACCCCAAGGCGGCACTGGAGGACTATGTCACGGGCTTCGGGCTGACCCGGCACGAACTCGACCTCGTGCGAAATCTGCCCGACTCCTCGCGCTGTTTCCTGGTCAAGCACGGGAACGAAAGCGTTGTCGCCAGACTTAACCTGACGGGTGAGGATGATCTGTTGACCGTGCTGTCAGGCCGCGAACGTTCGGTGCGCCTGTTCGATGAGATCCGCAGCCGCACCGGTGATGATCCGGCGCTGTGGCTGCCCGAACTCGTCAAGGTGGCCTGATGCAGGTCTGCGCCGCCTTCGACCCGCTGGGACCCTATGTCGGCAATGTCGTTGCTTACGCCGACTGTCAGACGCTTTCGCTGGGCGAGGCTGGCTTCCGGGCGCTGGGATACGGCTCGCCTTTCGGCACGGCACTGACCGGATTGCTGACGATATACGTGGCGTTGATTGGTTACCGTTTGCTGATGGGAAGCGACATCACCATCCACAATACGCTGTCCGTCGCGCTGCGGCTTGGCATTGTCGTGGCCCTGGCGACGCAGTGGTCTGCCTATCGCGTGCTGGTTTTCGACGTGGCAACCAAGGTGCCGCAGGAACTGGCAACCACGATGCTGGGGCAGGCCGGACTGGCCAGCCAGGACATATCGAGCCTGACCAGCCGGATTGACGGCGTGCGGTCCGCACTCGAAGAGGCCGGGCAGGCCTCTGTGACATCCCAGCCCGGCGCAGCCCCGCAGGCGCCGCCGATTGCTGGCCAGCCAGCCCTCGGCAGCGGCGCGGCAGCAGTCTCCCAGACGGCGAACGCAAGTCCGCAGCCCGCACCTGAAATCAGCGGATCGATTGCTGTCGGGACACTGGCGATCACGGCTCTGGCGGGCTTGCTTTCGGTGCGTGTGCCCATGGCGTTGCTGCTGGCGCTTGGCCCGGTGTTTATCGCTTTCCTGTTGTTTGATGGCACGCGCGGCCTGTTCAACAGCTGGGTAAGGGGGCTGGCGGGTACCGTGATCGGCGCCCTTGCCGTGCCGGCCGTGCTCGCGCTCGAACTGGCGATAATCGAGCCGCAAGTGCTGGCGCTGCGCGATCTGGTCACTGCGCGTGAGTCGCTTGGCTCCTTGCCACTCGAAATTCTCGCGACAACCGGGATATTCGCGCTTGTGATGCTCGCGGCCTTGGCAGCTGCAATCCGGGCGGCCACAGGGTTTCGCCTGCCATCACATTGGTGGCGCAGCGGGTTCCTGCCAGCACAAAGACAAATGCCGCAGACCTCGCCATCGCTTGCCATCGGTGCTGCCGGCAATGGCGGCGCGCGCGAATTCCGTGACCGGGCGCAGCGCGTTGCCGATGCCGCACAAGCGCTCGACTGGCGCGATTTGCGCCTGCGCGAAGAAGGAGACAATCGGCGCCCGTCCCCACCGGCGGCGGGCTCGCTGGCTTCCAGGCGCGAAACGGACCGCATCCAGGTTGCGCAACCGCTGGGCCAATCGGGCCGGCGTTCCACTCGCCGCACTTCTTCCGGAGCAATCCGCCGGGACGGACTGACATGACCGACAACGATTCCGATACCCCGGCCGACGACCGCGAGGTCTATTATGCCGAGGCGCGCAGCTGGGCACTCGACAGCCAGGCCAGCAGTGAACGATCACGGCGGATCGCGTGGATCGTTGCAGCGATTGCCATGACTGTCGCCTTGCTTGAGGCGCTGGCCCTGGTCGCTCTGGCTCCCATCAAGACGGTAGTGCCTTATACGGTGATGGTCGATCGCACGACCGGTTATGTCCAGACGCTCAGCGGCAACCAGCCGCAGCAGGTCAAGCCGCAGGCAGCCCTCTCGCAGTCAATGCTCGCGCAATATGTCATCGCGCGTGAAACCTTCGATATCAACAGCCTGGCCGATCAGTACCGCAAGGTGGCGCTGTGGTCGGGCGAAGAAGCGCGGCGCGACTATCTGGCGCTGATGCCGATCAGCAACCCGCAGAGCCCGATCAACATATTCCCGCGGGCGAGCCTGGTGACAACAACGATTTCAAGCGTCTCGATGACCGGTGCGGATACGGCACAGGTGCGCTTCATCACCGAAAGGCGCGATCAGCCTCAGGGAGCAGGTGTCCGTTCCTACTGGGTGGGCGTGCTGCGATTCCGCTATGCCGGTGAGCCGATGTCGGTCGAGGACCGACTGGTGAACCCACTGGGCTTTCAGGTGGTGAGTTATCGCCGCGATCAGGAAGCCGTGCCGCAGACGCTAGCACCGCCGCTCGCCCAGCCTGCGGCCCCTGTGCAGTCCGCGCTTCCTGCGCAGCCGGGCAATGCGGCTCCGGTGCAGCGTCGGGGAACCATGTGAAGATTAATCCCGCCCGGTTGAATGTCATTGCAGCAGTGCTGGCCGTGCTGGCTGTGCCCGCGTCGGCTGAAATCGTCCCCATACCGGGCGAAGGCGATCCCCATATCCAAACTGTGGCTTACGATCCGCTGCAAGTCGTCGCGCTCCGGGTGGCGAGCGGATATGCCGTTACGGTGCGCTTCTCTCCGGACGAGCGGATCGAGACCGTCAGTGTGGGCGATCCGGGCAGCTGGCAGGTGCAGGCAAACCGCCGTGCAGACAATCTGGTGATCAAGCCCGTTGGCCCTGCCTTGCCGACCAACCTGACCGTAATCACCGACCAGCGCAGCTACAGTTTTGCCCTCTATGGTGCCATCACCGCGGGTGACATGCAGCCGTTCATCGTGACCTTCACCTATCCCATGCAGCCCGTCCCGCCGGGCGAAGCGAAAGTGACCGAAGAAAGGCGTTACCATCTGCGGGGCGAGATGCAGCTGAGGCCGGCGTTCCTGACCGATGATGGTGCCTTCACGTCAATGAAGTGGCCTGCGGGCGCTGCCATGCCTGCGGTCTACAGTCAGGATGCCAAGGGAAACCTTGCGCTGGTCAACGGGGCAATGCGCGATGGCGGCTATGTGATCGAAGGCGTGCATGACCGGCTGGTCTTCGTACTGGGCAAGGCCCGGGCCAGCGCCACGCGGATCGGAGCGGACAGGGCAAGATGACCGAACAAGCGAGCATGAACCCACGCGAAGAAATGCCCAGCCGGGAAATCCGGCCCGGAATTGCCCTGCCGCGCGAAATGATCCCATCCTGGCTGATTGTTGCACTGGCCGTGGTTCTGGGGATCGCCCTGATCCTCTATATCGAAGCGAACCGGGAGGCGAGGCAGAATGAGGGCATTCTGGCCGGCAAGGAAGCCGTAAAGCTGCCATCGCCGCCGCCGCCGTTGATCGTTCCCCCGGCCTTGCCTCCGGCCCAGGCCGTTGTCATCGGACCTGCGCCGGTGCCTGTTGCGGCCGTGCCCCTGCCTCCGGCCATCGTCCGGGTGCGGGACCGCGATCAGCCGCGCATCGAATGGCCTGCACCAATGCTGCCTCCGCAAGAGCGGCCGCGCGGGGCGGAACCGGCGCTGGTGGCCGATTTCACCAGCGGCAGCGGCGTGGCTGTGAATGGTGCCGCAGGGGCCGACGCAGCAGGTGCCGATGATGCCGTGCGGGCCACCTTGATTCGCAACCGGGCGTCGATCATTCCGCAAGGTGCAATCATCGCCGCCGTGCTTGAAACGCCGCTCAACTCCGACCGGCCTGGCCTTGCCCGGGCCATTGTTTCGCAGGATTCCCGAGGGTTTGACGGCAGCCGTGTGCTGATCCCTCGCGGCAGCAGGCTGATTGGTGAATTCAAGGCGGAAACCGGACCGGGTTTGCGCCGGATTCTGGTGACATGGACCCGGCTGATCCGGCCCGACGGCGTAGCAATCCGGATCGGCTCGCCGGTGACCGATGCTATGGGCGGCGCCGGCGTTCCGGGCTCGGTCAACACCCATTTCGCCGCTCGCTTCGCCAGCGCAGTGCTGCAATCGGCACTGATGTTGGGCGTGAATGCCGCCTCGCAGTGGCAGAACAATGGCAGTTCGATCTATGTCGGAGTACCCGGACAGATGGCCCAGGTCGGGCAGGACCTGATCCCCGACACCAAGCGTCCGCCGACCGTCAAGGTGCGCGAGGGCGCACAGATCGCGGTGCTTGTGGCGCGCGATCTTGATTTCGGCGGAACGCCGGCGGTGCGTTAGGCGATGGTTCGCAAGAACGAGAATTTGCATCTCGCCGTGCCGGAAACAGGGATGCGCTACATTGACGCGTACCTTGCACCTTTGCTGCCGATCCTGGCGCGGGAGGAAGTCACGGACCTGTTCGTCAACCGACCCGGCGAAGTGTGGGTCGAGACGATCGGCGGGGCCATGGAGAGGCACGACGTGCCGGAAATCGACGAGCCCCGGCTCTGGCAGCTCGCCCGGCAGATCGCCAGCCTGAGTCATCAGGGGATCAGCCGGGAACATCCACTGCTTGCCGCGACCTTGCCCGATGGTGCCCGTGTCCAGATTGTTGCGCCGCCAGCCACAAGAGGCGCGTTGGCATTGGCGATCCGCAAGCATGTCGTGCCTGATCTGACCCTCGACGATTTCCTCGGCCAGGGCGCTTTCGACTGCACCCGGTTTTCGCGCGGAAAAACGGATCTGCGCGCCGTCGATGCCCCGGCGGGTAGCGGACCGGTTGAATTGGCAGCTTTCCTTGGCGATCTGGTCCGCACCCGGCGCAATATCATGATCTCCGGTGGTACTTCGACCGGCAAGACAACCTTCCTCAACGCCCTGCTCAAGGAAATCCCAGAGGCCGAGCGTTTGATCCTGATCGAGGACACCCCTGAAGTTCAGTTGAGCCATGCCAATTCT
The DNA here is from genome assembly GCF_037572715.1 of Novosphingobium aquae. Classification (NCBI taxonomy): domain Bacteria; kingdom Pseudomonadati; phylum Pseudomonadota; class Alphaproteobacteria; order Sphingomonadales; family Sphingomonadaceae; genus Novosphingobium; species Novosphingobium aquae. Next base: position 44,590 of record NZ_JBBHJY010000013.1, read on the forward strand.
GTTTCGCTTCTGGCGGTCAAGGGAGAATTGGGAGAGGCGCGTGTGGCGGCAGACGATCTGTTGCAGGCTGCATTGCGGATGCGCCCGGACCGGGTCATCCTTGGCGAGCTTCGCGGCAGCGAGGCCTATACTTTCCTGCGGGCAATCAATACGGGCCACCCCGGCTCGCTCACCACGATTCATGCAGACAGTCCTGAAGGCGCTCTCGAACAACTGGCGCTGATCATCCTGCAATCGGGCACCCAGCTTCGCCACGAGGACATCATGCGTTACGCCTGCGGCGTGATCGATGCCGTCGTCCAGCTTGAGCGATGCAACGGCAAGCGGCAAGTTGCCCGGATCATGATGACGCAAGGGGTGGGGCGCTGATCGCGCCAATCAGCGGGGGATAACCGGAGGCGAAAAGGGGAGCCTGGTTTGTCCATTCGGCAAAGCCACCTAGAAAGTTGCTTGGATCACTGTTTGCCCTAACATCCGCTGATCGGAGCTGGCCAATGACCGAGATCGCTTCGCCTGAAAAAGCCAGCGTCGGGGAGACATTGCTGGCAGAGCCAGTCAGCCCAGCAGAGCAGTCCGCCGCAGCGCCCAGTCCGATTGCCTATGCACTTGCTGCGACCGGCACCCTAGCGCTTGAGGCGTGTGGCGGGGCTTCGGGCGGATCGACGCCAACACCGGCACCTACGCCCGCTCCCCCGCCAGTTGTTCCGATGAGTTCGGCACAGGCATCGCGCTTTCTGTCGCAGGCAGCGATCGGTTATTCGCGGGCTGACATATCCAGCGTCGTCGCCTCTGGCGCGACGGGGTGGATAAACAACCAGTTTTCGATAGCCCGGCCGCAGAGGTTCTGGGACTTTCTGGTCGCCAATGGCTACAACGCGGCGGCCAATATGAATACCGTCGCCGGCTTCGATCCGATGATGTGGTCGCAGTTGATGGGCAGCGCCGATCTGCTGCGCCAGCGTGTCGGTATGGCCCTGCTTGATCAATGGGTGGTGGGGATTGATGGCTTTGGCGGCTCATGGCGGGCCTTTGCCATGGCCGCCTATCTGGACATCCTCTGGGACAATGCCTTCGGTAACTATCGCGACATCATGGAGGGGGTTTCCACCAATGCGGCGATGGGGCTCTTTCTGACGTTCCTCGGCAACGCGCGGGCCAATACAACCTCAGGTTCGATTCCCGACGAAAACTATGCCCGCGAGCTGATGCAGCTGTTCACCATCGGTCTCTACAATCTCAACATGGACGGTACACTGGTGCTTTCCGGCGGCAATCCGGTTCCAAGCTACACGCAGGCCGATGTTTCGCAGGCGGCGCGGGTCTGGACGGGTTATACCTATGCTGCCGGAGGCGGAGCTACGCCCGACCGGCTGCAACTGCCGATGATCATCAACGCCGCCACGCACGAAACCGGGGCGACCGCGTTTCTCGGCATCTCGATCCCCGCCGGAACCGACGGCGCAACCGCGCGCAGGCTGGTGCTCGACGGGCTGTTCAATCACGCCAATGTGCCGCCATTCGTCAGCAAGCAGCTGATCCAGCATCTGGTCACCAGCAATCCTTCGCCGGCCTATGTCGGCCGCGTTGCCGCGGTCTTCGCCAACAATGGCAGCGGCGTGCGCGGTGACATGAAATCGGTCATCCGCGCGATTCTGACGGACAGCGAAGCGCGCGACGACAGTCAGGAAAGTTCCGCCACTTTCGGCAAGCTGCGCGAACCGGTGGTGCGACTGGTGCAGTGGGCGAAGGCCTTTGGCGTTACCTCGCCGACAAACCTCTGGCCATTCGGCAATACGTCATCGAGCGCGAACCGCATTGCCCAGGGGCCAGGCCGGGCACCCAGCGTGTTCAACTGGTTCCGCCCGGGTTACACGCCGCCCGGCACCACGATCGCCAGCAAGGGGCTGGTCGCGCCCGAATTCCAGATCACCAGCGAACCCTCGGTGATCGCTTACGTCAACTACATGCAGTCGTTGATCGTCAACGGTGCGGGTGAAGCCCGGCCTGACTATTCTTCGCTGACCACTCTGGCGACAGATAGCGCGGCGTTGCTCGCCGAACTCAATCTGCTGCTCGCCGCGAACCAGATCAGCGCTGCAACCATTGCACAGATGAAAACCGCGCTCGATACGATTTCTATAGCGACCAATGCCGGCATCCTGAACCGCATTCAGGCGGCAATCGTGCTGGTCATGGCCTCGCCCGAATATCTCGTACTGCGCTGAGGGAGGAAGAAGCATGACGATGGACGCCTCCCGCCGCGCCTTTCTCAAGCGGGCTTCCGCGCTCTCTATTGCCGGAACTGCAACGCCCTTCGTGATGAACCTCGCGGCGATCGGCGAAGCGGCTGCCGCGACGGCGTCCGATTACAAGGCGATGGTCTGCGTGTTCCTGTTCGGCGGCAACGACTATGCCAATACGCTGGTGCCCTATGACACCGCCCAATACGGGGTCTACAGCGCCCAGCGGGCCAACCTTGCCTATGCCCAGTCGGCGCTGGCAGGAACGCTGCTCAATCCGTCGATAGCCCTGCCCAATAACGCACAATACGCCCTCGCACCCCAACTCGCCAAGCTGCTGCCGATTTTCAACGCTGGCAAGATGGCCGTGATGCTGAACATCGGAACGCTCGTGCAACCGACGACCAAGGCGCAATATCAGGCAAACAGCGTGCCATTGCCGCCCAAGCTGCTTTCTCACAACGATCAGCAGAGCTACTGGCAGGCCTCGTCGCCCGAAGGCGCTGCATCCGGCTGGGGTGGGCGCATCGGCGATCTGCTGCAAGCGGGTAACGGCAATTCGGCATTGACCTGCATGAACGTCGCGGGAAATGCCGTGTACCTTACAGGCAGGCAGGCGGTACAGTATTCGGTAACCTCGAACGGCCCGATCGCGCTCAATGCCAGGAACAGCCTGCAAGGCTCGGCCGCTGCGGCCACTCTCTTGAAATCGCTGATCAGCTCATCGGGTGGATCCCACGATTTCGAACTGGCGCTGGGCAACGTCGGTTCGCGCGCGCTCAATCTCTACGATAGCCTCTCGGGCGCTCTTGCAGGCGCGCAGGTGACGAGCACCGTGTTCCCCGCCGCAGCGGATCCGCAAAGCTCGTTGGGCGCGCAGTTGCAGATGGTGGCGAAGCTCATTTCGGTGAGCAGTCAGCTGGGCATGAAGCGGCAAGTCTTCTTCGTCTCGACGGGGCGCTACGATACCCATGACGGGCTGGGCGCACTCCACCCAGTGCTCCTGGCCAACCTCGCCGATGCCCTTCGTGCGTTTTACGATACCACGGTGGAACTTGGCGTTTCATCGCAGGTGACCACATTCACCGCCTCTGATTTCGGTCGGGCGCTCACGGCCAACAACGACGGATCGGACCACGGCTGGGGCTCGATGCATTTCGCGCTCGGCGGAGCGGTCAATGGCGGGCGTTATTATGGCACGAACCCGATTTTGGCGAACAACGGGCCGAATGATATTGGCCAAGGGAGGCTGATCCCCACCATGGCGGTCGATCAATATGCTGCAACCCTGGCAAGCTGGTTCGGCGTCTCGGCATCGGACCTTTCAACTGTTGTGCCGAACATAAATAATTATTCGGGCAGTCCGCTCGGCATCAATCTTGGCTTCGTGTAACAGTGTGCCCGGGAGACCTTGCCCTGCATTTGCCGGCTTCGCTGCAAGGTGGTAAACTGCGCCAGCCAGTCTGGGGATGCAGAGACAATGACGAATGTCTATCCAGCTCTCACACGGGTTGCCTTGGCCGTCGGTCTGATTGCGGGTCTGCCGCAGGTTGCATCAGCGCAGTCGCTGGAAGACCTTGACCGGCTTGTCGCAGCCAGCATGAAACCCGCCGACGGGCTGGCGCTCGCCCGTTCGCAAAGTGCTGCCGGTGCCTGGCTCGATGCCCTGGCGACGCTGGAGCGGGTGCTTGCGGTTGACCCCAAGCACAAGCAGGTTCGGCTGGCCCATGCCGAGATCCTCTGCCGGATCGATGATCTTGAAGGCGCCTCGGTTGAGTTCGCGCGTCTCAAATCCCGGGATTACAAGAAATCCGAATGGTCCGCAGCAAACGCCCCGTGCAAGCCCGTCGGGGGAGGAGCAAAGTGATCGCGCCCCGCTTTGTCTTGCCGCTCGCAGCTGCATTCGTCCTTGCCGCCGGCCATGGTGCACTGGCCCAGAATGGTGCCATTGGGGTGGTCTCTTCGGTCGTCAAGGAGGTCAAGCTGAGCAATGCTCAGTCGCCCAAGGCGAAACAAGTGGCTGTGAAACAGCGGATTGCCCTGGGCGATCTCATCCAGACCGGCAAGGCCAGCCAGCTTCAGTTGCTGTTGCTCGACCGTTCATCCTTTTCGATCGGAGCCAGTGCCAGCTTGCGGATCGACCGCTTCGTCTATGATCCTGCGCGCGGCCGTAGCAGCGGGGCAACTGTGGCACGCGGGGCGTTCCGTTTCATGTCGGGGCAGCAGAACCGCGCCAACAGCGGATCGATCAACACACCCGTGGCAACGATTGGTATTCGCGGCACGATCATTGATGGCGTAGTCGGCGAAGCGGCGCGTGAAATTGCTAAAGGAGAAACCAGGGAAGTCAGGAACGCCAAGGCAGATGCCAAGACTGCCACACTGATCGTTCTGCGCGGACCGGGCAGTCGTACCGCGCCCGGTGCTGATGTGGGAGAGGCTGCTGTGGCTTCGAATGGCGTGAGTGTTGACCTTACCGAGCCAATGTCCGCTGTCTATGTGCCGCGCGCTGGGTCTGCTCCAATTGGGCCATTCCGTCTCTCGGGCGCCGGGTTGGCAAAACTCCAGGACCAGATTTTTCCGCGCCAGGCGGTCGGTGGCAATAGCGCCGCAGAGTCCATCCTTGGAGGCATCCTGAGCAATCTGCCTGGTATCATCGGCGGCGGGGGAAGCAGCGGTCGCGCCAATACGGGAACCACGGCGCCCGTTCCGACAAATCCGAACAACCCGGCGGGTAAGCCTCCCAGGCCCTGATCCGGCTACTTGGTGCGCGCTTCATAGACGCCGTCCCACCCGGCTTCAGGCGGGTTGGCAGACAGCGCTGTGATGCGCTCACCATAGAGTGCCACCAGCTGACCCAGCCCGAACGGTTCTGCACATCCGTCAAGCGCGGACAGTGCCAACCGGGCGGCCTCCCAATCGCGCGACCGATAGTCGCTCAGCAGGGCATCATGCGTCTCTCGCAGGCGCTTGTAACCGGCCGTCTCCGCCAATTTCTCATCACCCAGCAAGGCAAAGATCGTCTCGGGCCTGTCGCGCCCGACTACGCGCACGCGGTCAAGCTCCAGCACGGCGAAATCTGGCAGCTTGTCCCTGAGCGCGCTGCCGATGGCGATTGGCACGCCATAAAACTTGGTCAGTCCCTCGATGCGTGAAGTGAGATTCACCGTGTCGCCGATCAGCGAATAGGACAGTCGCTGCGCCGAGCCCATATTGCCAACGCAGCACAGTCCGCAATTCAGCCCGATGCCGATCTGCACCTGTCCCGGCCAGACAATTGCCGCATCACGTCCTTCGCCGCCATTGAGCGCCTCCAGCTTGCCCAGCATTGCCAGCGCTGCGCGGGCAGCATTGCGGTGCTGGTCGGGATCGTCGAGCGGGGCATTCCAGAAGGCCAGGATGGCATCGCCGATGAACTTGTCGATCGTCGCCTTGCGGCCCAGCAGAACATCACACAGCGGGGTGAGCAGCGCGATCAGGAAAGCGATCACCTGCTTGGGGGCGAGCTGTTCTGAAATGCGGGAAAAACTGCGAATGTCGGCGAACAGCACAGTCATTTCGCGCTCTTCGCCGCCAAGTTCAAGCCGATTAGGATCCGCGGCAATGCGCTTGACCAGTTCGGGCGAAAGGTATCGGTCGAAAGCGCTGTGGATATAGGCACGCTGGCGCTCCTCACGGTAAAACACCAGAGCGGTCTGCGTGCTGTAGACCAGCGCGAGGGCAAGCATCGGATAGACCGGATCCAGCAGATAGCCGCGTTGAACGAAGGCCAGCCAGCTTCCGGCGCCAACCAGGAAAATTCCGGCGACAACGAGCGTTGCCCCATATGCGGCCCCCAACCGGGGAAGCAGCAGCGCGAGCCCGAAACCCAGCACCAGAACGACTGCCATCTCAAGTCCGGCTGCCCAGTCAGGTCGCAACAGAAAGTGGCCAAGCACGATCTGCTCGGTCGCCTGCGCGTGGGCTATGACCCCCAACTCACGGTCCCGCAGCGGTGTCGCAACAAGGTCGCGCAGCCCGATCGATCCGGCACCGACAAAGACGATCCGCCCGGACACCGCCTGTTCGAGTTGCTCGCTCGTCATCGATCCGTCGAGGATTTTCCAGGCAGGGATCACCCGCGCAGGCGCAGGCAAGGTATGATGCAGCCAGAGTCCGCCGCTGGCCATGGTCGGAACTTCGAATGCGCCGACTTTTACGGCCACGACCTGTCCTCCGGCGCCTGCCGTCTCGCCGCTTGCGTCGCTGGTACGCACCTGGATCGATCCGGCGCCTTGCGCAACCCGCAGCGCTTCGAGCGAGAGCGAAGGCAGCAGCTTCTGTCCTTGCCGGGCAAGCAGGGGCACGCTGCGCAGGATGCCGTCACTATCTGACGCAAGGCTCAAGGATCCGGCCCCCGCCGCCGCTTCCGACAGCACAGGCAAGGGCGCGATGGCGGCGCGAAAATCGGGAACTGCGCTGGGCAGTGAACCGCCAACCGCGAAACCGGCCCTGGAGGGGGCCTCAGCCCCGCCGGGGGCATTGACCAGAAAATAGCCGAGAACTACCGGTGTTGCCTGAAAGCTCTTGGCCAATCGGGTGTCGTTATCGGGCAGCTTTCGCAAGGCACCAACCAGCGCTGCATCGACACCTTCACGCGCCAACTGGTCGGCAATGTGCGCTGGCGAGGTGCGATCGGGTTCGGAAAAGACGATGTCGTAGGCGACAACCGAGGCGCCCGCCTTGCCGAGCAGGTCGGTCAGCCGCGCGACAGTGTTTCGCGGCCAGGGCCACTGACCCAGCCGTTTGATGCTCTCATCGTCGATATCCACGACCCTTACCGGGACATCCTCATAGGCGCGCGGCGCGGCGCGCTGAAAACCGTCGAACAGCAACAGGCCCAAGCGGTCAATCGCCGGTAGATGAAGGACCTGCAACAGGGCAATGAGTGCTGCGACCAGCAATCCGGCGAGCATCGGCGTGCGATTGATGCCCGGGGCGAAACGGCGCCTCGCCATCAGTCCTGCGACCATGGAACGGCTGGCCAGCGTTGCCGCGGCACTGCAACTGAGGATGGGGCTACTGCCCTAGCCATGCTTCCCCCTTATTGCCCAGACAGCCGGGCCGCGCATTTAGAACCTAACAGCTTCGCAGTGGGGTTCAAAGTGTCGAAGGCCACGTCAGTGGGGCTTCCTTCACCTCGAGGAGAAGCAAACCGAACCGGCGGGCACAGCCGAGAGCGAAACCTTGCTGTACCGGGTAGGCTATGCCAGATTGAGGCGTGTTGGGGAGCCTCATGTCGATTGTTGAAAATTCCGACTATCCGCACATTGGCGCCATCGAATGAAGGCGGCGCGTCTTACCCTTTCGGGCAAGGGTCAGGCGCTGCGATGGTCGCTGGCCGCTCTGCTGCTTGGCCTTTTGGCGGCAGGAGGAGCGATTGCTGCCGGGCGCTATGAAGGCATAGCGAGTTGCGCCGGATCGACGTGTCATGGCCGCGCCGAAGGCAATGGCGCCGTGGTCCGGCAGGATGAGCTGCGATTATGGCAGGAGCCTTCGTCGCGTGGCGGTGCGCACTCACGGGCCTATGCCGGACTGACCTCCTTGCGCGGCCAGCGCATATCCAGCACGCTGGGGCTAGGCTCCGCCAGTTCTGCTCCCGCCTGCCTTGGCTGCCATTCCACCCCGGTGGGCGAACGGGGGGACCGATTTCAGATATCCGACGGTGTAAGCTGCGAATCCTGTCACGGTGCTTCGTCAGGCTGGATCGCCAGCCACTATGCGGTGGGTGCGAGTCATGCGGGGAATGTCTCGGCAGGGATGGTGCCGCTCGACAATCCGCAGGTGCGAGCTGGGGTCTGCCTTGATTGCCACCTTGGCAGCGGCAAGCCGGGGCAATTCGTCACTCACGCGATGATGGCGGCGGGCCATCCTCGCTTGTCCTTCGAGCTCGACCTGTTTTCCTCGTTGCAACAACACTGGGATGATGATGCCGACTACGCCGCTCGCAAACCGCGTATCGATTCTGTGCGTCTGTGGGCAGTGGGGCAGGCGGAAGCGGTGCAACGTTCGCTCACCCTGTTTGGCCGTGCCGACATTGCATCGAACGGGATTTTTCCTGAATTCACCTTTTACGATTGCCATTCCTGTCATCGCGCCATTGATGATAATCCGGCGCGCGGCCGCACTTTTGAACCCAATCCGGGCCGTCCGATCGAATTCGGCCAGCCACCGTGGAACGATGAGAACATCATCATGCTTTCAGCCGTGGCGCAGGTGCTGGCGCCTGCCGAGGCGGTCCGGTTCGATGTGGCGGCGCGCCGTTTCCACGCCGCCATGGGCAGCGGCCGGGCCGAAACGGCTGCTGCTGCCCAGCGCCTGAACGTCGCGGCAGGCGAGCTTGGCTCGGCCATGGCCCGCAGTCCGGGCGGTATCGACACGGCGTTCCGGGTGATCAGTGCAATCGGTGGGCGCGCCATCTCGCCGCGCTTCACCGACTATGCCGGATCGGCGCAGGCGGTCATGGCTGTCGATACGCTGCTTAATGCATTGGTCCGCGAGGGCCGCGTGACGGTGGGTGCAGCGGCAGGCATCCGTGCCAATATCAACCGCGCCTATGCCGCCGTCTCAAGCCCGAGGGATTACAACCCTGCGAGCTTCCGTGGCGCACTGGGACAGGCGCTTCGCAGCATCGAGGCGCTGCAATGAAGGCTGTTGCGGTCGCCTTGTCATTCCTGCTGGTGTTGAGCGCATGCGGTGGCAGTTCTGGCGGAAGTTCGGGCGGCGGCGGCGGCGGAACGCCCACGCCAACTCCCACGCCGCCACCGCCGCCTGCCGGGCTGGTCTATTCGGCTCCGGCCGCAGAATCGCTCTCGGTAGCTGATGTCCAGAAGGTGCTGGCACAGGCCGCCGCGCAGGCCCAGGCGGATGGCAAGCCGGCGGTTGTCGCGGTAACCGATCGGGTGGGCAATGTCCTCGCCGTGTTGCGGATGACGGGCGCTGCGGCAACGGTTGCAATTCCCAGGGCGAGCGATGGCTCGGCGCAGGATGCACAGGGACTCACCTTCCCGGCAGAGGCTGCGGCAATCGCCAAGGCCATCACCGGGGCCTACCTTTCGAGCGGCGGCAATGCTTTTTCCACCCGCACCGCCTCGATGATCGTGCAGCAACATTTCCCGCCCGCGCCATCGACCAGCGGACTTGAAAGCGGTCCGCTGTTTGGAGTGCAGTTCAGCCAGTTGCCCTGCTCCGATCTGGCAGCCCGGCTGGCACCCGGCCCGGCGGCGATGATCGGGCCAAAGCGTTCGCCGCTTGGGCTCTCGGCCGATCCGGGAGGCTTTCCGCTTTACAAGAACGGCGTTGTGGTCGGTGGCATCGGCGTGGCGTCCGACGGGGTCTATGGCTTCGATGCCAATGTCCTCGATATCGACAGCGATGGCGATGAACGGATCGGCCTTGCCGGAACCGTCGGTTTCGAAGCACCCGTGGCCGTGCGCGCCAACGGCATTTCGCTCGATGGAACGCTGCTGCGCTACACCGACGCCGACTATGCCGACCTTGCCGCGGTGTCTTCGGCCACCTATGCGGTCACAGTACCGGCGCTCGGAAATCTGGTGAGCGTGACCGGCTATTACAGCACCGCAAGCGTGCAGGCGGGCGCGGTCTATGGCAGCGAGGCATCGGGCCTGCGCCGCGCGACTTCAGCCGAGTTCACCAACGGCGATGCCTTTGTCCTGTCCGATGGATCGGGCAGCAACCGCTATCCATTGCGCGCGGGCAGCGATGCCGCCGAGGTTGGTACGGCCATCAGCGTGCTCGAGGCACAACGAATTCTTGAACAGGCCTTTGCCGTCATGTCGCGGGCGCGGGCGCAGATCCGCCGCCCGCTGGACAGTCTGGCGCAGGTGACGATCTCGCTGGTCGATACACGGGGGGTGCCGCTCGGCATCGTGCGTTCACCCGATGCGCCCGTGTTCGGGATTGATGTTTCGCTACAGAAGGCGCGTTCGGCGGCTTTCCTCAGCAATGCCAGTGCAGCGACCCAGCTGCTTGCCGATCCCAGCGCCGATGTTCGCAGCTTCGTCCCAGCAACACGCAGCTTTTTTGCCGATCCCGCAGCGCTGACCGGCAGAGTGGCGTTCTCCGATCGTGCCATCGGCAACCTTGCGCGGCCGTACTTCCCGGACGGTGAACTGGGCCGGCCCAATGGTCCCTTATCGCGTCCGATCGCCAAGTGGAGCCCGTTCTCCACCGGACTGCAATCGGCGCTCGTCTTGACGAACCTGGCCCAGCACCTCAATTTTCTCACCGGAGCAAGCCTGATCGATACGCCGGCACGGTGCAGCTTCATCCCCGAGGTGGCGGCAGGGCAAAACCGCTTGCAGAACGGCTTGCAGATATTTCCGGGAGCAGTGCCAATTTATCGCGGGTCAGTTCTGGTCGGCGCGATCGGGGTTTCGGGTGACGGGATCGATCAGGACGACATGATCGCCTTCCTTGGTCTTGCCAATGCCAGCGCCGCGCTGGGGACGCTGGGCAATGCGCCGCTCTCCGTGCGTGCCGATGCGACCACATTCGATCTCGGCAGCGGACGAACGACCCGGCTTCGCTATGTCATTTGCCCGTTCGCGCCCTTCGTCGGCAGCGATGGGCAGAACGTCTGCCAAGGACTGTAATGGGGGCCGGGGCGCTCCTTCTGCCGCTTCTGCTCGGACAAGCACAGGCCTCGCCAAGTCCTCCGCCGCTGCCACCCGATGAGGTTGTCCCGGTGGAAGTCGATCCCGGCGTGATCGAAGGCCGCCGCCGCCCGGGCTTCGAAACCGGCCTGCCGGACCGGATCTCGCAGGATAACCCTGGCGCGGTTCGCGCGCCGCCACCCGAAGCTTTCCCGACCGATCAATTTCCGCTGCCCGATCGCTGGCGGATCGTGACAGGGCTGTGTCCCGCGCCGGGGGCGAATCGCACCCTGGTCGATCTCTATCCCAACCTGAGCCATGTCTGCCATTCGCGGCGTGATCCGTTTCACCAGAACCTGCTTAAGGGTGACCTGCCGTTGGCCAGGGGCAAACGACCGGGTTTCCTCAAGGGAGATGACTGGTTCCTGACGCTGAACGCAGTCTCCGATACTGTGCTGGAGCCGCGCACCTTCCCGCTTCCCGGCGGCGTTCAGGCGAGCGAGCGCCCGGCGAGCCTTGACGTGTTTGGAAAGGACGCGAGCTATGTCTTTTCGCAGACGATCTTGCTGGGCGCGGCGCTGACCAAGGGCAACACCGCGTTCAAGCCGCCCGAGATCGAATACCGCGCCGCGCTCGCCTTCAACTTCAGCTACGTCGATGTCCCCGAACGCCGGGTGCTCAGCGTCGAGCCCAGCAAACCGAGCCACCGCGCCGATCACTTCATTGGCGTGCAGGAACTGTTCGTCGACTATCACCTGCGCAACGTGTCCGAACGCTATGACTTCGATTCGATCCGCGTGGGTATCCAGCCGTTCCAGGCCGACTTTCGCGGCTTCTTGTTCAACGACAATCAGCTGGGTGTCCGCCTGTTCGGCAACCGCGATGGCAACCGGTGGCAATACAATCTGGCCGCGTTCTGGCGGCTGGAGAAGGATACCAATTCGGGGCTCAACTCTGTTGTCCAACGCCCCCGTGACGATTGGCTGTTCATCGCCAATGTCTATCGCCAGGATTTTCCGCTGGTCGGGCTGACCAGCCAGATTACGGTCGCCTATAACCGCAACCGCGAAGGTGACGAGGTCGAGATCGACGACAACGGTTTTCCCGTCCGCCCGGCCTTGCTTGGCACCTTGCGCGGCCGCGATTACGATGTCGTCTATCTTGGCTACAGCGCCGATGGCCGGGTGGGCCGGCTGGGGTTGACGGCCTCGACCTATCTCGCGCTGGGGCAAGACCGGAACTCGTTCTTCACCGGCGAGTCCGCAAAAATCCGTGCAGGTTTTGCCGCTGCCGAACTGTCCTATGACAAGGACTGGATGCGCTTCCGGCTGTCGGGGCTCTACGCCAGTGGCGATGGCAATCCCCGTGACAACACCGAAGGCGGCTTCGATGCCATCTTCGAAAACCCCGTATTTGCCGGGGCCGATACCTCCTACTGGATCCGCCAGACCATTCCCTTCGCCGGTGGAGGCCGCGCTGTCGCGGTGAACGGGCGTAACGGCATTCTCAATTCGCTGCGCTCGTCGAAAGAGCAGGGGCAATCGAACTTCAACAATCCCGGCACGGTGCTTTTGGGCGCCGGCGGCGATTTCGATCTGCGCCCCACCCTGCGCCTTTCGGCCAATGCCAACCACCTGTGGTTCGCCAATACAGCGGTGCTGCAAGAGCTGCGCAACGAAGGCACGATCCCCGCAGACATCGGCTGGGACCTGTCGCTCTCGGCGGTCTGGCGACCGAAGGCGTCACAGAACATTGTCGCCCGCTTTTCGGCTGCCGCGCTGCTGCCGGGAAAGGGTTTCCAGGACCTGTTTGAGAACAGCCAGCGCCACCGCCGCTATTACTCGCTGCTGGCCAATGTGGTATTGGCCTTCTGATGCAGAAGGCGCGCACCCTGATGTTTTTCGCCGCGCTGGTCTCGGCGGGATGCCTGCTTTTGCGAGGGACAGGGCTGCTTGCCAGCGAAGGCGAAAAGCCGGTGATGCGCGACTATGCGCTGGTCAAGGCTGGATCGGCGCCGGACAAGCAGAGCATCGATGATGTGCTCGCCAAGACGGAGGGCTGTCAGTCCTGCCATGTTGCCACCGAAGCGCCGACAATGCACTACTCTCCCGCCGTGCGGCTGGGATGTACCGATTGCCATGGCGGTAATGCCGCGATCCGGGGCAATCCCGCGTCGCCGCGCGGCGATCCTAGCTATGCCGCCGCGCGTGACGCAGCCCATGTGCTGCCGCGCTATCCGGATAGCTGGCATTTCCCGTCATCGGCCAATCCCAAACGCAGCTACACGCTGCTCAACCGCGAGGCACCCGAGTTCATCCGCTTCATCAACCCCAGCGATTACCGCGTTGTGCGCGAGGCTTGCGGGGCCTGCCATGCAGCGACGATCGAGGCGGGGGAGCGGTCGCTGATGGCCAGCGGCGCAATGCTGTGGGGCGGGGCTGCCTACAATAACGGCATCGTGCCACTGAAGAATTACACCTTCGGCGAAGCCTATACCCGCGATGGCCAGCCCGCCAAGGTCGTTGCCCCCGGCAGCCCGCCGGGAACTGTTAGCAAGCGGCAGGCAGTGCGCGGCGCGCTCGCCGCGCTCTATCCGCTGCCGCGCTGGAACGTGGTGCCGCCCGGCGATGTGTTCCGCGTGTTCGAGGATGGCGGGCGGACCAACAGCAGCGCCTTTCCTGAGGTTGGCCTGCCCAATGCCAGCGGTCAGATCCAGCGGTTGGAGGAACCGGGCCGGCCCGATCTCAAGCAATCGAACCGCGGTCCCGGTACCGGACTTCGCGTGGCGATCCCGGTGCTCAACATCCACAAGACCCGGCTCAACGATCCCTTCATGTGGTTCATGGGCACCAACGATCAACCGGGGGACTATCGTCACTCGGGCTGCGCGGCCTGCCATGTGGTCTATGCCAATGACCGCGAACCGCGTCACAGCCTGACCTACGCCAAACATGGCCGCGACGGGCAAAGCGCCACGGTCGATCCCACCATCGCCGGCAAGCATGACGGGCATGGCACGCTGAAAGGCGATCATGGTGACGGGGCAGCATCAGGCAAAGTCGGCGCGAAGGAGAGCGGCCACCCTATCGGCCACGTGTTCACCCGCGCGATCCCGACGGCGCAGTGCATGTCCTGTCACATGCACCAGCCGAACGTTTTCGTGAATTCCTACCTTGGCTACACCATGTGGGATTACGAGGCCGATGCGCCCATGTTGTGGCCCGGGCCGGAAAATCGCACACCCCGTCCGCCGGGGATCACCGATGCCGATTACGAGCGGCTCTACAAGCGCCAACGCTACCCCAATGCCGCCGCGATCCGCGAAGCCAACGATCGCAATCCCGAAGGTGCGGCTGCGCGCGGGCTGTGGGGCGATGTGAATTTCCTGCGCAACGTTCATGATCTCAACCCGGCATTGAAGGACACGCAGTTCGCCGACTATCACGGTCACGGCTGGAACTTTCGCGGCGTGTTCAAGCGTGACCGCGACGGCAACCTGCTCGATGCTGCAGGCAAAGAGGTCGATCCGGGCGATCCGGAAAAATGGCGCAAGGGCGGTGAGGAGGCCTTTGTTCCGCCCGGTGTAAACCCCGGAAAATCGGTCCATCTGATGGATATTCATGCAGAAAAAGGCATGCAATGCGCCGATTGCCACTTCGCGCAGGACAGCCACGGCAACGGGCTGATCTATGGCGAGGTGGCCAATGCTGTGGAGATTGGCTGCAAGGACTGCCACGGCACCGCCGATACCTATCCCACGCTCATGACGTCCGGCCCCGCTGCTCCGCCAAAGGGCAACAACCTTGCGCTGCTGCGCAACCCCGACGGATTGCGGCGGTTCGAATGGGTTGAAAGCGACACCGGGCGGCGTACGCTGATCCAGCGCTCGATCGTCGATCCCAAGCTGTCATGGTCGGTGCGGCTGACCAAGGACAGCGTCGATCCCGCCAGCCCGTTCTTCAATTTCAAATCCGCACGCGCCAAGTTGATGAGCAGGTCCGGAGCGGAGGACGGCAAGTTCGGCTTCGGGCCGGGCGTTCCTGCCAAGGATCGGGCGCACAAGGATGAGGCCATGGCCTGCTTCACCTGCCATCTTTCGTGGACGACCAGTTGCGGCGGCTGTCACTTGCCGATCGAGGCCAACTGGAAGACCACTGAACATCACTTCTCGGGTGAGGAAACGCGCAATTTCGCCACCTACAATCCGCAGGTTGCGCGCGACGAAATGTTCCAGCTGGGCAAGCATCAGACCACCAAAGGCAATCAGGTCGCCCCGGTGCGATCGTCCTCGGCGCTTGTCCTGTCGTCAACCAACGCCAATCGCGAACGGATCTATATCCAGCAGCCACCGATCAGCGCGCCAGGGTTCTCGAGCCAGGCCTTCGCCCCTCATTTCCCGCATACGGTGCGGACTGCCGAGACCAAGGTTTGCAGCGATTGCCATGTCAGCGCGGACGAAGACAACAATGCCGTCATGGCGCAGACGCTGCTGCTCGGCACCAACTTCGTCAATTTCATGGGCCTCAACGCCTGGACCGGACTCGAGGGCGGGATCGAGGCAGTACGGGTAACCGAATGGGATGAACCGCAGGCGGTGATCGGTTCCTACCTGCAGCGCTATGCCTATCCCGATTACTGGCGCATGCACGTTGATCAGAACGGGCGCGAGTTGAAGAACTGGACGCGCGGCAAAGCCTTCGATGCAAAGCTTTCGGGCGAAACCCATCCGCTTGAGGAATTCCGCAACGTTACTCAGGGCACACCGGATCGCGTGGGCTGCCTGCAATTGCGCGGCGAGTTTCTGTTCGTCGCGCAGGGCAAGGGAGGCTTTCACGTCTATGATGTCGCGGCCGTGGCCAACAAGGGTTTTGCCGATCCGATTGTCTCGGCGCCTTTCGCGGGCGATGCCCATGTCGATAGCGCCAATGCCACCTGCATGGCGCTGCCAACCAACCAGCCGATCGCGCCCGAGCGCAACACGAAGCTGATGCGCGAGGCAAACCAGGAGCAGCCGTTCCTGCCGATCTACAACTACGCCGCGATCACCGACAGCGTCGAAGGGCTGATCCTGGTCAATATCAACACTTTCGCGGACGGCGAACTGCGCAACAACCGGCTGAAAAGATCGCTGACCTGGAACCCCGACGGCGTTCTGAATGGCGCACGGCATATCGTGCTCGCGGGCGAGGTTGCCTTTGTCATCGCTGACAAGGGCCTGATTGTCATCGACCTTGCAGACCCGATGCATCCAAAGGTTTCCGCCATGCGTGAGCTTGACGATGCACGGGCGAGCTCGGTCCAGTTCCGATACCTGTGGGTGACCGATGGCGAGGGACTCAAGCTGTTCGACGTCACCGACCTGCGCAATCCGGTCGCGGTACCCGAAGCGGCCGTGGCATTGGCTGATGCCCGGCGGGTCTATCTCGCCCGGACCTATGCCTATGTGGCTGCCGGGAAGGACGGTCTGGTGATCGTTGACGTCAAGCGCCCCCGCAGTCCGCAGGTCTATCTGAGGGAAACCTTCGGGGGCGCGATGAACGATGCCGGGGATGTGGTTGTTGCATCGACCAACGCCTCGCTGTTCGCCTATGTCGCCGATGGCCGTAATGGGCTCAAGGTTCTGCAACTGACCTCGCCCGAGAGCCAGCCGAATTTCTATGGCTTCTCGCCAGCGCCCAAGCCCGAACTGATCGCCTGGGCCCGCACGCCAACACCGGCAATTGCACTGTCCAAACCGCTTGACCGAGACCGCGCGGTTGATGAAACCGGCGGGCAGATCGCGGTGTTCGGACGACTGGGTTCGCGCCCGTTCAATCGCTCCGAAATGGAGCGGCTGTTCCTCAATCGGAGCGGATTTCCCTACAAGGTCCGCGATGAGGGGGACATGACCGACTGGCGCGAGGCACGTTAGAAGGAGCGCTCGCGCTCGTTCTGCAAGACGGTTTCCTGCATCGCCCCATCGAAACTGGCGAGGGTTGGCCATGGCCTGTCCGGCAGCACTGCACCAAAGTGCGACACCAGCCCTGCTGCGTCCCAGCGGTGGAGCGCATAACCCGCAGGTTCGTCCGCTACCATCGCCCTGCCGTCAGGATGCCGCGCATCGATGGCGCGTAGATCAAGCGAAACCGCCGGAGCGCAGGAAGGGCAGACGGAAACTGGCACGCCCGCAACCGTGGTGAAGATGGTGCGGTGCAGGTGTCCAGCCACAATGGCGCGCACTTGCGGCCTTCCGGCAATCGTTGCAGCGAAGCGTGCGACCCAAGGTTCGTCATCGCCACCATCCAGCCAATCGATCCCCGACCTGATCGGCGGATGATGCATGGCGATCAATACAGGCGTTTGCGGATCGGCGTCGAGGTGTTCGCCAAGCCATGCCGCGCGGGCTTCGCAGAAGGCTCCGGCGTGGCGGCCCGCTTCCACCGTGTCGAGCACGATGACCCGAAGTCCGGGAAGGTCCACCACGAATTGCACAAAGCCATCGCCGCCCGGCGTGTCCGGAAAAGCTGAAAGCATGGCCTCGCGCTGATCGTGGTTGCCGATCATCAGCCGCACCGGCAGGTCATATCCGGCAAGCACCTCGGCCAGTCGCGCATAGTCTGCTGCATGGCCTCGCGCAGTGAGATCGCCGGTCAGCAGCACCAGATCGGGGCGATCGGGGCCGCGGGCCAGCTGGTCCAGCACCGCGCGCAGGCGGCGCACGTTGTCTTCGTCGGGATCGGATGGATCGAAGCCGATATGGCAATCGGTGATCTGGGCGATCAGCAGCGCTGCCCTGTTCATTGCCGCCTCCTCGGCGCCAGCCCGCGAGGGGCCTGCACGGTCGAATGATAATCGTGACACATGGCGCAGCCCGACGAAACCTTGCCGCGCGGGGCGTCCTCACCAAGGTGGCAAGTGCGGCAAGTGCCCAGGTCAGGGATCAACACATCGGCAGAACTGCCGGATTTCCCGGCCTTGTGACAGCTCGCGCATTTCTCCTGCTTGTGCGCGGCGTGCGTGAACCAGCCATGCTGGAAATAACGGCTGACCTGGGTGACGGGCACCACCGAGAAGCGCCCGCCGGAAATTGCCGGGCTGTGGCATTCTCCGCATATGCCATCGCGCGAAAGCGCCTGTCCGACCGCACCGATGCTGCTGGACGGTGCAGCAAAGCGGGCGAAATAGGTGCCGCCGCTGGAAAATTCTCCCGGCCGCCGTCTGCCGGAGACCACTGGAGCGGCCCTTTGCGGGGCGACCGACAGATCGGCGATCATCTGGTCAACATCGCCGTGCCGGAGGCGGCGGAAAGTGCTGCCTACCCGGTCATAGGCCAAGCTGTGACAGCTTTCACAATCTCGCTCCATGTTGATCGGCAGGAAGCGGATACCGTCACCCGTCGGGCGGTGGCACGAAGCGCAATCGAGCGCGGACCCTTTGCCCAGCCGCCGAGCCATTTGCGCCGCGCCACCGCGCGTGGAGAGGTGAAGATCGTGCGGAAAGGTGAGGCCGCTGGCCTCACGTGGATTGGCCGCAAGCGACACGCGGGTGAGTTTTTCGTTTCCGAGGGTCAGCGGCAGGACGGCACGGAACTGCGGGTGGAGCTTGCCGAAGTCTTCGGCATTGCCAATGGCGGTGTCCGGCAGGCGATCTTTGATCGCGCCATGGCAATCGGCACAGAAGGCTTGCGCCGGTGCGGGCATGCGGGCTGCGCCTTCGTGTTCGGTGTGGCAATCGCTGCAGGCGCCGGGGCCAGGTTTGCCGAACATGTGGGCGATCTGCCACTGCAAGCGGTCACCCGCAGTGCCCGGTCCGCGCGCAGAGGCGAGCCGGGCCGGCGCGGCGTGATCGTGCGTGGTCTTGTGGCACGTGAGGCAGGTTTCGTCGCGCACCGCCTCGAACGGTTTGACATGGCAGGCCTCGCACTTGGCCTCGAGCTGGTGATGGGCAAGGCTGAGAGGGCCAGGGCTCCAGGCGGCGTCACCGGTAACTCTCTGGTCGGCTGAAGGGTCGCGGGTCAGCGAACTGGTGATCGGCACGGCAAGAAAACCGATCAGTACCGCCATGGCCAGCAGCCATGACATCAGCCGCTTGCCCGGCAGCTTTGCGGCGAGCGAGAATGTGCTTCGTTCGCCAACATCCGCATCCGCATCGGCGATCTGGCTGACCGTGAGCAGAACGGCACCATCATGATCGCGCGATACCAGCACGCGGTGCCTGCCGAAGCGCAGCTCCCCGCCTGTTTCCGGATCAATCGCGGCACTGCGGACCTGTTTGCCATCATAGGCGAATGCCAGCGTGCCCGCCGACGTGACGGCAATTCCACCGCCATCGGCCGCAGCAATCGTCGCGTGGTGCGGATCAAGCGCGAGGTCGGGCAGGTGCAGCGTGCAATCCGCCGAACGGCCGAGTGTCAGGGAATCACCCGGGAGGTCGCGCAGGCGCACGATCTCGCGTCCCTGCGCGGTTGTCTCGACGGTCTTCAGCCGGAAGGACATGCCCCGCGTCGCCCCCTACCAGTAGTAAAACACGCTGACGACATGCGCGATCAGCGCGGCAATCAACGCGAAAGTTGTGGGGACGTGAACGAACAGCCAGATCTCGAGCAGGGCCTTGAACCGCATGTGCCGCCGCATCCGGGAAAGCTGTGCCTGCCGCCGCTGGAGCAGTGCCTCGACGCGGACGATTGCCGGATCGGCGGCTTCGTCTGGACTGGCACTGTTGAAAGCGGCAATCGCTTGCATGGTCGCTCCTGCCCGCGGCCTTGCCGAAAGACGTCTGAGCAGTCCGTCACCGGCCAGGCTTTCATCCAGAGCAAGCATCACCTGTTCGATCCAGCGCCGTTCGAGCGGCTGGGCGGCATGCTCCAGCTGCCGGTCAACTGCGCCCAGCGCCTCGACCATCTGCGCTTCGGTCATTTCCTCACGGTTGCTGCTAAGGGCACCGGGGACTGTGGCATAGGCAACGATTCCGAATATGCCCGATGCGATCACCAGCATCATCAGGGCATAGGCCAGCGTATGCACGTTCCAGCCGAACTGGAAGCCGCTGTGCAATGTGGCGATGACGATCAGTGCCAGCCCAAGATAGACATGCGCCGAGGTCCAGGCCTTGAGCGACCATGCCCCGCGGGTCATGGTCCGCTTGCGCACCCCGAGCAGGGCGAGCCAAAGGATCAGGATCAGGCCAAGTGTGCCAAGGGCATAGCCGAGCCAGGTCCCGCCATTGGGACGCGGCTGGGGGTCGCTCAGGGCATAGACAAGGGTGACCACCACGCACAGCAATGCTGCACGTTTCAGCCAGCGGAAGCGGCGGTGACGCAGGAATCCCTCGTGGTCGGCATCGAACTGGCGTCCTGTCTGGCGTGGCGAGCCTGCCATCACTCCTCCTTCGCCAGCCTGGAAACCGAAAGCATGGTCTCGGGTGCAATGCGGATCGCGGCTCCGGTAGGGCAGGCGCGCACGCAAGCCGGGCCGCCATCGATCCCGGAACACATGTCACACTTGATTGCCTTCTTGGGTACCTCGTCTGACGCCGCATGGGCCTTTCGCCATTTTTCGGGTGCCTCTCCCGGGCCGGGACCGCTGCCGAACAGCATCCACGACAGCAATGACGGCTTCTTCGGCGGGACCGCATCCATCCGGATCACGCCATAGGGGCAGTTGCGCTGGCAATTGCCGCAGCCAATGCATGTGTCGTCGATGACCACTTCGCCATCGGCTCCGCGGTGGATGGCGTTAGGCGGACAATCGGCCATGCAGTGCGGGTGCTCGCAATGTCGGCACGATGTCGGAACGTGAAGGTGGGCAAAGGTCCGTCCCGCCTCACGATCTAGCCGACTGAGGCCGTCGTGGCTGTCGGCACAGGCTTTCTCGCAATTGTCGCAGCCAATGCACAGCGTTTCGTCAATCAGCAGGACGTCGGTGGCCTCGCCCAGGCCGTTGTCGACGAGGAACTGCGCGGTCTCGGAATACATGTCGACCGAGCTGGAGAACTGTTCCTTGCGGCCTTCGATGAAGGCGTTGATATCGCGCCGCGCCGCCATATCGGCCATGGCCTTGCGCTGCAGATCGGGTTTGCGTTCGAGCAGGCGGGCAAAGGCATCTCCGGGCAAGCGGATCACTTCGGAACGCACGGCCGCGCGAACCGTCGCACTGCGCGGCAAGCCGTCGAGCAGAGCCATTTCGCCGACATAGGACCCTGCCGGCAGATAGCTGAGGAACACGGTTTTCCCGCCAATCGTTTTTTCCACCGCCATCGAGCCGCGCCGAATGACCAAGATGTCGTTGCCCGTTTCGCCTTCGGTAAGCACCGCCTCGCCCGCGCGCACCGTCGTCACTTCGGCGGAATCGATGACCTCGGCAATATCCTCGCGGGTAAGCCCGGAGCCGAACATCTGCAGGATCTGCCGCTCGATAGAGACGCGGGTGATCGCACGCCCCGCTGCGGGCACTGTCGCGATCAGCCTGAGGGCTGCCGTGCGTGACAGTTCCACCGCGATGACTGGACCGCCGGCCCGCACCGTCGCGCCGCGCCGCCGCCCTGAGATCAGCCCGACCTCGCCGACGATCTGTCCCTGACCGATGGTCACGATCCTTGCCGGATCGCCCTTGTCGATCTCCACCACCACCGAGCCCTCGGCAATGGCAAACAGCGATGATCCCGTGTCGTTGCGAACGAACAGAGGTTCGCCGGGGGCAAAGCTGCGCACCGTGCTGTCGAGCAGCAGCTCGCGCAGTTGCAACGGAGAAACGTCGCTGAAGATGTCGATATTGCCGCGCAGAAGGTCCAGCCACTGATCGACGGAGCGCTGTCCGGGAAGTGAGGCAAGACGTTCGGCCAGGATCGGTTCGTCGGCAGGCTTGAGGCTGTGGTTGCCATTGATGAACTCGACCACGTCATAGCCCTGGTTCATGCAGTGCTTGATCAGCGGATAGCCCGCCAGGGCGCCAATGACATGCACGCCCGCCCGGCTGGTCTCGAAGGCTGGCGAAAGCACCGGCAACGCTTCGCGGTCAGGCCCGGTAAAGGCGATCCCACAAGCCTCGATGAAGTTGCGGGGCGGGGCCGAACCCATCCGGGCGATGATGCGATCGCAAGGAATGATTTCCTGCCCGTCGCGGGTATCGAGCAGGAGTTCGCCTTTGCGGACTTCGGCCGGGCTGGTTTCGAGGCGGATGGTCAGCCGGCCCGCCGCCGCTGCCTCGTGCAGCAGGGCGACATTTGCCGGTTTGCTGCGCGCAAAATCCGCACTGCGGTTGAGAATGGTCACGGTGTTGCGTTGTGCCGGATCGGCGCTCAGTCCGAGGGCGTTCTCGATCCCGGCATCACCAGATCCCACCACTACAATGTGCTCATCGACATATTCGCCGGGGTCATCGAGCTGGTACTGGACATGGCCCATATCGCCGCCGGGACAGCGCAGCAGCGTGGGATTTCCCTGTGTGCCGATGGCGAGGACTACCGTTTCTGCAGCAACCTGCCCGCCATTCTTGAGCGCGACAATGAAGCTTCCCTTTTCCCCTGCGATCGCCTGGACTTCGGCTCCGTACATCACATGGATGCCAAGCGCGGCGGCCTGCTGGTCCCAGGTATCGAGCACTGCTTCGCGTTTCCCCGCCCCGAATTCCATATCCGAGCGCAGCACCAGCGCACTCGGGGTGGCCATCACATGCTTGCCCTTCTGGTACTTGTGGATCGTGTCGGAGAGGTGCGTGGCTCGCTCCAGCAGGACGTGCGACAGGCCCAGCTGCGCGGCACGCGCCGCCGCGCTCAGGCCGGAGGGGCCGGAGCCGACGATGGCAATGCGGACGCGTTCGCTCATTGGCTCTCCCCGCAGGCGAAGACGCCCGCTGCCAAGGGAGAGACAGTTGCATAATCGCAGGCGCTAATCCACACCGGACCCGCATATTGCAGAGCAGCGAAGGACGAGTTGCGGAGCCATGGTCGCCAAAGAGTCATCGCGTTCGCACTATGGCAGACTTGTCTTGCTGCTGGCCACGGTCATTGCCGTGATTGCCATTGCCGTTTCGGTTCAGCGCAAAGGGCACGAAGGCGGGGAAACGAACGCCTCTGCAGTGACCGGGTCTGCGCCTGCCAGCGATCCCGTCGCCACGCTCGAACTGCACACGCGCGAAAAGCCTCAGGACAGCGAAGCGTGGTCGGCGCTGGCCTCGGCCTATTTCGATACCGGCCGTTTCGATGAGGCGGTCAAGGCTTACGATCCGGCGCTGAAGCTGGCGGCGCAGCGGGCGTCACTGTGGTCAGCGCGCGGCGAGGCGCGGGTCATGGCGAGTGTCCGGGATCCGATGCCCGCCGCCGCTGTCGCTGATTTTGAACAGGCCATCAGGCTGGATCCGAAAGACCCCCGTGCGCGCTATTTCCTGGCGGTACGGCAAGATCTTGGCGGAGATCACGAGGGAGCGATCAATAGCTGGCTGGCTTTGCTGGCCGACACCCCGCCCGGCGCGGTGTGGGAGGCTGACCTCAAGCGGACAATCGTACAGGCCGGCAAGATCAATGCCATCGCGGTGACCAGACGATTGTCGGAACTGCGTCAACCGGCACCTGCCCCGCGACCTGGCAGTCCGGGGGCGGGCAGTCCGGGGGCGGGCAGTCAGGGGGCGGGCCTTCCGGGACCGAGCGCAGAGGACCTGCGCCGTGCGAGTGCGATTCCTCCCCGCGAACAGCGCAAGATGGCCGAAGGCATGGTTACGCGGCTTGAGGCGCGACTGCGCACGGATCCGGCCAATGTCGAAGGCTGGATCATGTTGATCCGCAGCCGCCTTATGCTTGGTCAGGCCGACGCTGCGCGCGCCGCGCTGGATGCTGCCGTGAAGGCCAATCCGCAGCAGGCGAACCGATTGCGGGAACAGGCTTCAGCGGCCGGTCTGCGCTAGGTCCCGGTTTTAGGCCCCCGACTTTAGGCGAAGCCCAGCATGGCGCGGCTTTCAACCAGAAATATCGCGAAGGTTGCGATCAGGCCGGTAAGGAAAAGCAGATAGGCCAGACGCAGGAAGCGGTATTTCTTGTGCTTGAGCACCATGCCGTTCTGGTGGATGTCGCGCAGCATCGTGCGATAGATGGTCTCGTCGTCTTGCAGTTGATCGAGCACGCGGTCGGCAAATTCGTCCTCGTCCCATTGGGAAAATGTGCCGAAGAACAGCATGTTCGGCTGCCCTCCGGAGCCACGATTGCCTGAGATTGATGGAAGGACTGCGGCAATGGCGAACATGGCGGAAAGAAATGCAAAGGCGGCAAGTGCCAGCATGGCATGCGACAGGATCCCGCTTCGCGCATTTCCGATGGCGATGGTGAAGACAACAAAGGTGGCCCCCATCAGGATCGATGCCTTTTGGTCAGCCATCTGACTGAGCGTCAGATTGGCCTGCGTTGCCGTACGCACCAGATGGACGGCATGAACGGACAGCTTTCGGGATTCAGTGGTTACCATTTTGATCCTCCCGGTGGTTGGGTCAGTGGTGGCACACGATATCGCAAGTGGCCAGTCAGGATCGAGTTGCCTGCGTGGCAGTCCTCCATGAACCAAAACCTCGCGCTGGCAATGTCAGAGGGATCTAGCGGGCCGGCTCTCGCCCGGATAAGCTCGGGTGACGAGCTGCTCCAGATCCGAGAATCCGTTCAGATATTTCCGCTCATCGCCCGAGGTGATCCGCCTGGTGGTCATGATGTACGTTCGGTTTGCGCTGTCGCTGCGGAACGTCGAGGACTTGCTCTTCGAGCGCGGGATTGGCCTCTGCCACGAGACCGTGCGGCACTGGTGCAACCGTTTCAAATCCGAACGCCGCCTCGCTGATCGACAAACGTTCCGTGAACATCGCTCGGTCGCATTGGCTGAGTGGCAATCACTTGTGGCCTGAAGTTGCGCGACCTGGAAGTCGCTCCGCGTGTCGGAGACTGGTTGTGGTCCGACTGACAACGCCCCGTCGCAGACTCGGCTAACCAATCTAGAAAATGGCGGTGCATTTGCTTTGACAATGCCGACTGCCGGCCCAGTTTTTTAGTGCCCGTTCAGGGCGCCCGATCATACAATGTCCGCCAGGAGCGGCTCCTATTCGAGGAGCCGACTGCCCCAACGCGGCTTTACCTTCTCAAACAGGAAGAACGTGCCGATACTGATCAGCGCGATCGACAGCAAGGTGCCTGACGTTATGCGCGCGAAGCCGAACAGGCCCGCCATCGGCGTAACGAACTGGGTCGTCAGCAGAATGGCGACCACCCCGGCCATCACTGCCCACAGCGCTGGATTGGGCCGCCGCAACGCAGACAGCAACGAGGCGCTGAAGCGGCGGTTGACCAGGATCAGGCTGGTTATGCCAAGGACGAGCGCAATGAAGCTTGCAGCGCGCAGCTGTGCGGCAGGCAGGCCCTTGTCCCAGAGGTAGAGAGTCAGTCCTGCCGATACCGCCAGTACGGCGAGCCCCTGGATGATCGACCAGACCAGCAGGGGACGAGAGAACAGCGGTGTCTCGGCGCGGCGCGGCGGTCGCTGCATAATATTGCGCTCGTCGGTCTCGGCTTCGAAAGCCAGCGAACACACCGGATCAATGATCATCTCGATGAAGGCGATGTGGATCGGACCAAACAGCAGTGGCATTCCCGTGACCAGCGGCAACAGTGCCAGTCCGGCGATCGGAATGTGCACAGCGACAATGAAGCCCATCGCCTTGCGCAGGTTGTCATAGATACGCCGGCCCATGCGGATCGCCTTGACGATTGAACCGAAATCGTCGTCGAGCAGGACGATCGCAGCCGCCTCGCGGGCAACGTCGGTGCCGCGCCCACCCATGGCGATGCCAATATGGGCAGCTTTCAGCGAAGGCGCGTCGTTCACCCCGTCTCCGGTCATCGCGACAATTTCGCCCGAAGCCTTCAGCGCCTCGACCAGGCGCAGCTTCTGTTCGGGCATGATCCGCGCGAAAACGCCGACTGAGCCGATGCGTTCCCGAAGTTCGGCCTCGTCCATTGCCGCCAGATCTTCGCCGGTCAGCATGTGATCGGCGTCGATGCCGGCCTGTATGGCGATGGCGCGCGCTGTTTGCGGATAGTCGCCGGTAATCATCACCACGCGAACGCCCGCTTCGCGGCATTGCCGCATGGCCGCGGGGACCGAGGGCCGCAAAGGGTCGGCAAGGCCTACCAGACCACGAAAGGTGAAATTGAAATCCCGCTGCGATGGCGGCAAGGCGGCGCTGGACCACCGCGCATCCGCAACCCCCAGCACGCGCAAACCTCGGTCCGCCATCGTGTCGAGCGCGCGCTTCAGCGAGGCCCGTTCCTCCGCCGACATCGCGCAAAGATCGGCAATGGCCTCGGGCGCGCCCTTGGTCGCGACAATGCGTTCCTCGCCGGTTTGATCACTGCCCCAGACATGGGTCATCGCCAACAAGGCGGGGTCGAGGGGATAATGGCGGTTCAGGGTCCAGCCGGCGTTCTGGCGCTGCTTGATAGACGCGCCGGCTTGCTTGTCCCCGAGTTCGTGGAAGGCGATTTCCATCGGATCGACGGCCTGCTGGGCACTGGCTAGAATGCCCAATTCCGCCAATTGGTGAAACTCGGCCTCTAGCAGGAACTCGGTGTCGTCGCCTTGGGTGAGCAGCCTCCCGTCAGGTAGGCGCAATTCGGCGATTCTCATACGGTTCTGAGTGAGGGTGCCGGTCTTGTCGGTGCACAGCACGCTCGCCGAACCCAACGTCTCGATTGCCGCCGCTTGGCGGGTCAGGACATGCTGACGCGACATGCGCATTGCGCCCATTGCCATGAAGATTGTCAGTACGACCGGAAATTCCTCGGGCAGCAACGACATGCCAAGCGCGATCCCGGCGAGCGTCGCGTCCAGCCAGCTTCCCCGCAGCAGACCATAGAGCAAAATGGCCACCAGGCTGGCTGCCGCTCCGATCGCCGCAAACCACAAGACCATTCGGCGGGTCTGCGCTCGCAGGCGCGGCGCCTCGGTTTCGAGGGTCGAAAGCACTTGTCCGATCCGCCCGATTTCGCTGGCCGCTCCGGTTGCGGTCACCTTGGCCAGCCCGATACCGCGCACGACCAGCGAGCCGGAATAAACAAACGGCAAGTCGTCGCCGCCCGGACGCGCCGGACTGGTCGGCGCGCCAGACGCGCTCGCAACCTTGCGAACGGCGACCGACTCACCCGTCAGCAGGGATTCATCGGCTTGAAGGCCATCACATTCGAGAAGCCAGGCATCAGCGGGAACGCGGTCTCCCTCGCCCAGCACGATCAGATCCCCGCGCACAACCTCTCGGCCCGCGATGCGCTTGCGAACGCCGTCGCGAATGACCAGGGCCCGCGGGCTCGTGAGATCCCGAAGCGCTTCGAGAGCACGTTCGGTGCGGGTTTCCTGAACGACGGTGATGAGGATGGAAAGCCCTGCAAAGGCGACCAGAACCAGCGCTTCATGCAGATCGCCCAATGCGAGATAGATTGCTCCTGCGACAAGCAGCAAGGCCAGCATGGGCTCACGCAGGACATCGAGGATGATGCGAAGCGATGTCCTTTGCCCATGACGTGCCAGTTCGTTGGGGCCGTCAGACCGCAATCTTTCACCCGCCTCGCCCTCAGTGAGGCCCGAAATGAGTCCATGGTCCTGCATGGCCCGCCTCATGCCAGGCCGGAATCGCAAATGGCTGCGGCAAGCGCCGCCGCCATCGGGATGCAGGCTGCGCTGCCCGGAACCGTATCCGTGGCCAGAACCGGAGCGATGCCGCATGCGGCAAGGGCATCAAGATCAGCCCTGTTCGCCAAGCAATGAGTAACAACAGCGCCAATGGAACTTGCGCCAGCGGCGCGTAACTGCCCGGCGCAGGCTATCAAGGTTGCGCCGCTAGACACCAGATCATCGATAAGAATGACCGGCTTTCCGGCAATGTTGGTCGCACCCGGCAGTTCGATGTCGACTTCGCGTTCGCCGCGTCGCACCTTGCGCGCCACGATCGCTTCAAGTCCCAGGGACGCGGCAACGGCCATTACCCATGGGAGGGATTCTTCATCCGGGCCAACAAGCACGCAATCCGGTTCGATCCTGCTGGCAAGAGCCTCTGCGATTGTCGCAGCTGCAGAGACGTTGACCGCGACCATTCCCGGGAAAGCGTCTTCCAGCCTGGGTGTCCGGTGCAAGTGCGGATCCACGGTGACCAGGCCATTGAAGGCCGACGAGATCAGGCTGCCGATCACCCGCTGGGACACTGCTTCGCCCGGTACGAAGGCGCGGTCCTGCCGCATGTATCCGAGGTAAGGCGCGACCAGCACCACCTGCCGGGCGCCGCAGTCCCGCAAGGCCGATGCCGCGAACAGAAGTTGGACAATCTTGGCGTTGGGGTCATTGAGCGAGCAGTACAGCAGCGCTTTCGTTGCCGTCTCACCAACCCGCACAAGGCTTTCACCATCCGGAAATTGCCGCAGCTCGATCAGCCGGAAGTTACAGCCCAAAAGGTTCGCCAGACGCCGCGCTTCTGGCTCATCGCCGGAAAAGCTGTGGAGGGTTGCGGTCATGCGGTCACATCATAGCCGGAGCTTGACGCTGCCAGTTCACGGGCGAAATCGAGACCGGTCTGCGATGTTGCGTGGATGCGGTAGAGCGGCTCGCCCTTGCCGATGGCATCCCCCACCTTGCACAGCAGATCGATCCCTGCGCCTTTTTCCATGGGCGCTCCGGCGAGGCGCGCGATGCGGGCAATCAGATGGCAGTCGATCGCGCCGACCTTCCCGTCAATGGGCGCGATAACTTCGTGTTCAAATGCGCCGGGCCGCGCCGTTACGCCCTGCGGGCCTTGGGCAGCAATCAGCCGTTCCATTGCCGCCAACGCTGCACCCGATGCCAGCAGTTCGGCTGCCCGGACATGGCCTTCACCGCCCTTGAGCTGCGGATCGAAATCGAGCACGCGTCCGGCCAGCATTACGGCACGGTCGCGCAGGTCTGCCGGCGCGCCTGGATCGTTCCTCAGCACCGCCATCACGTCCCGAGCTTCCAGCACCGGGCCCACTCCGCGTCCGATAGGCTGCGAGCCGTCAGTCAGGACGACATCGACTACGATCCCGACCTTGCTGGCGACATATTCGAACAGCTTGCGCAGCCGGACAGCTTCAGTCTGATTGCGGACCTTGGCCGTTGGGCCGACGGGGATATCGATCACCAGGTGGGTAGAGCCGGCCGCCAGCTTCTTAGACATGATCGATGCGACCATCTGTTCGAACGTATCGATGCGCAGCGGCCGCTCGACAGAAATCAGCACATCGTCGGCGGGGGACAGCTTTACCCTCCCACCCCACGCGAGGACGGCATTTTCCTTCGCAACGATTTCCTGCATCCGCTCAGCCGAAATATCGACGTTGGCCAGCACCTCCATCGTGTCAGCAGTGCCGGAAGGTGAAGTGATCGCGCGGGACGAGGTTTTGGGAATGATCAGGCCATGGGCGGCAACAATCGGCACCACGATCATCGAAGTGCGGTTGCCCGGGATGCCGCCAATGCAATGCTTGTCGACCACCAGCGGGGACGACCATTTCAGCTTGCCGCCAACGTCGGCCATGGCCCGGGTAAGCGCCAGCGTCTCCTGCGTGGTCATGAAGGCGGCGCAGGCGACGAGGAACGCGGCGATCTCCATGGGAGAATAGCGGAAACGCGAAATGTCGCGAATGATCGAGGCGATTTCCGCATCGTCCAGCGTATCTCCCCGGATCTTGCGCCGCACGCCATCAAGGCTTGCAGGCGGCATGGCCTGGGAAATGGACACTTCCGTGCCTGCCGGCAGGCCAAGACGGCGAAAGGCCTGCTCGCCCAGACCGATCTCGCCGGGACGCAGCAGATGCTTGTCATCCATGATCGCCAAGGTTGCGAGGATGGTATTGCTGGCATGACAGATCTCGATCTTGCGCAGCGCCTGAAACTGCTCCGCCCCGTATCCGCCATCGCTGCGCGGCAGGAAAGCAGTGTTCTCGGGATAGGTATCGATTGCGACCGGACGAATCTTGAGCATGATACCGGAGCCTTCGATTGGACTGCTGCCGTCCCGATACGGCCTCTTCAGGGCAACATCTATGACCCATCTAGCGCATTTGACGAACGGCTTGTTTGTTCTGGCGCAATGTTAAAGAAAGGTTCTGTCAGGCAAATGCGGCACGCCGTGCATTGTGCTGATAGCCAGCGTGCATCAGCCGCAAATCCAGAGCCAAATCGCATAACCCCTTCCGGTATTTCCATTCGTCGCCCGAGCTGATCGGCGACGTCGTGATGTTGTATATTCGCTATCCGCTGTCGCTGCGGAATGCCGAAGACCTGCTATTCGAGCGGGGCTACGACCTCTACCACTAGACGGTACGGCTG
>NZ_JBBHJY010000014.1:0-58585 GCF_037572715.1 Novosphingobium aquae
CAGTTGGGACGGCGGCGTAGCCGTTACCGGCGTGGAACAGGGTGATGCAGACCATCAGGGTGCGGGCGAGGCTCCAGGCGTGACGCTGTGCGATGGTGAGTGACATGTTCGAGCTCCTGTCTCGGAGCAGGGACCATCCCCGCTCGACAGGCCCCGGACAGACGGCACAAAGCCGCAATCACCACGAAGGCAGAAGGCCGCAGTGGCCGCACGTGGCACACGTAGCGGACCCTTTACGGGTTGATTGAAGGAGGATTTGAGGCGGCCAACGGATTGGCCTTTGAGAGCGGGGTGGATGCAGATCGACCGAACTTGAAGTCACTCATCTGGTTGTTCGCGGCGTCATTGACTGCCACGGGAACCGAAGATCGTTGCGTTTGTTTCGAATATTTGCTAATGCAAACTACCACCACGAAAGCCGCATCCATGACACTGTCAGCACATTCAGAGCCGTTCGGCGGCCACATGCCATCGGCTGGCGACCGTCAGATCGCCAATCAATTGCGCCGGTTGCTTGCTGCCCAGAAATCTGGCGAGGCGACACTCCGCGTACGGGAACCGGACACAAAAAGGCCCGTTGAGGTCACTCTCACGCCGGCAATGTCCGACATCTTTCTCGAACTGCTTCGGCACATCGGGAGTGGGCATGCCGTAACTCTGGTTCCGATTCAGGAGATGCTTACAACTCAGCAGGCGGCGGATCTGCTCAATGTCTCGCGCCCCCATCTCATAAAGCTGCTCGATCAGAACGAGATGCCGCATACTCTTGTCGGACGGCACCGCAGGATAAGGGCAGAGGACATATTCGCATACAAGGCCAAGCGCGATGAAGTTCGCTCGAAGGCGCTCGACGCCCTGATTGGCGACGATGCCGACTTGATTTGACCCATACTCATGTTCGCAAATCGCTACACCGCCTTGATCGATGCATGCACTTTGGTGAGCGTCTGGCGCCGAAATCTCCTTCTCACTCTAGCAGAGGCTGAATTCTTTCGGGTCCGCTGGTCGAGCAAGGTCCTCGAAGAAACTGAACGGACCTTGGTGCGGTTGTTCGACGAACGAGGATTGCCAGACGGCACGACGAGAGCGAAAGCCTCGATCGCAAATATGAAGGCTGCCTTTCCCGAGGCGCTCGTCGAGGACTTCGAGCTTTTCGAGACGATGTCGTTCGGCCTTCCCGATGAGGGAGACGAACATGTTCTGTCGGCCGCACTCAAGACGCAGGCTCAGGCAATTGTAACTGAAAACCTCACAGATTTTCCTGCGAAGGTGCTTGCACCGCTCGGGATAGAGGCACGAAGCGCCGATGACTTCATAGCTGACACCATTGCCCTCGAGGAGGGTAAAGCTGTAGCCGCGATCAATCGCATGCGTTTGCGCCTGGTGCGACCCGAACTTTCGGCTGAGGACCTGCTGAGATCGTTCGAAGCGAACGGCTTGATGGAGACGGCGTCAGTGCTTGCACCGCATATCGAGTCCATTTGACGGGTCAGGCATTCATGCAAATGACTTGGTGATCGCCTAGCCGGTTCTCCAAACGTGTAAAGTTTTCCGGATTTTCTTTGCAGGTTTCGGCGACGTGCAAAGCAAAGTGCGTTGTCATTGCAATATGCAATAACGGGAGGCCCTAACTCCTAAAAAAGTAGGGCGAGCGATGCGTAAGACGTCCGACAGGTGTGCCGGCATTCCGACCGTGCCATCAAATCGAATTTGCCCAAAACTGGACGCATCCGCCCTTGCGGCTTGGCAAAGCGACCTGCAAAATAGCAGGATGCCGACGCCAAAACACACCACGAAATTCGATTTCCTGCTTCCCCCCTGCTTCCCCGGCAACGCCAAAGGAGCGGGGAAGCAGAAATCGCGCGTTTGCGCTCCGCCTAACCTGTTCAGTTTTATAGGAAAAACTGGAGCGGGCGAAGGGATTCGAACCCTCGACCCCAACCTTGGCAAGGTTGTGCTCTACCCCTGAGCTACGCCCGCTCTGGCGCCTTGGAACGGCTAGGCCGTCCGGGTGAGGCGCGCGGTTAGCACCGGGTTTGGACCTTGCCAAGGGGGATTCTGCATTGAATGTGCAATCCGCGGCGCCGGAGCGCTTCCGGCCTTCACAAATCCGTGGCAGGACCCACATAAGGCGCTTGTCGAAAAGGAGTTTGCGCGTGGCGAGCATGGGACTGAACATCGAGGAACAGAAGGCCGTCGATCGCTTTCGCAGCGCGGTGGTCGAACCATCGATGACGGGTCTGGTCGTGCTGGATTTCTGGGCCGAATGGTGCGGCCCGTGCAAGGCGCTTACACCGGTACTGGAAAAGGTCTGCGCCGAATATGCCGACAAGGGCGTCGTGCTGACCAAGATCAATGTCGATGAGGAACCGTTCATCGCCGGCCAGTTCCAGGTCAAATCGATCCCGACGGTCTATGCCCTGTTCCAGGGACAACCGGTTGCGGACCTGACCAACGCCCGCAGCGAATCGCAATTGAAGGCGATGCTGGACCAGTTGCTTGAAAAGTTGCCGATCCAGCCCGGCGGCGGATCGCCGGCGCAGGACATTGCCCCGCTGATCGCCATGGGCGAGGACGTGCTGGCCAGCGGCGATGGCGAGCGGGCGGCGGGTGTCTTTTCCCAGATCGTCGAGATCGCCCCCGATTCGGTTCCCGCCCATGCCGGTCTGATCCGCGCGCTGGCTCTGGCCGGCCAGATCGAGGAAGCCCGCGCGGTGATTGCGGCGCTCGATCCGGCAATGGCCGGCGATCCGGCGCTTGCGCAGGCCAAGGCCGCGCTCGAACTCGCCGCCGACCGGCCCGAGGATAGTGAGCTGGCCGTGCTGCGCGCCACCGCGGCGGAGGCTCCGGCAGACATGGACAAGCAATTTGCCTGGGCCAGCGCCGCCTTTGCCGCAGGCGACCGCGATGCGGCGGCGGAGACGCTACTGCGCATGATCGCCGCCGACCGCGAATGGAACGAAGGCGCAGGCCGAACCAAGCTGCTGCAGATCTTCGAGGCGATCGGGCTGGAAGACCCGTGGGTTTCGGCGACCCGCCGCAAGCTCTCGACGGTCCTGTTCGGCTAGTGTCCAAAACCCGCATCTCAATTTTTCCGCTGACCGGCGTGATCCTGCTGCCGGGGCTGCACTTGCCGCTGCACATCTTCGAGCCGCGCTATCGCTCGATGATCACCGATTCGCTGGCGCGCGATCGGCGCATCGGCATGATCCAGCCGCAACGCGCCGAGGAAGGCGCGCCGCTCTATGCCGTCGGCTGCCTCGGCAAGATCGACGAGGTCGAGGCGCTGGAGGACGGCCGCTTCAACGTGGTCTTGGTCGGCGAATCCCGCTTTCGCATGGTGCGCGAACTCGATGTCACCACGCCGTTCCGCCAGATCGAGGGCGAACTGATCGAGGAACGCTGCGAGGAAGCCCTCGCTTCAATCGAGCGCGCCGGCTTCGAACGCGAAGCACGCCGCTTTGCCGAGGCGCAGGGCTATAGTGTCGACTGGGAGTCGGTCGCCCGGCTCGATGACGTGTCGCTGATCAACGGCGTGTCGCAGATCGCCCCGTTCGACCCAGCATCGAAGCAGGCCCTGCTTGAGGCGGACAGCATTTCCGTGCGCTGCGAACTGATGATCCAGCTCATGCAGTTCTATGGCCACAGCGATGGCGACGACGAGCCCGTGACACTGCAGTAGATATTAGGCGGACTTCTCGCTCGCCCGTGCGATGACCAGCGCGCTGGCCACCAAGGCCATGCCCAGCAGATCGACTCCGCCCACGGCTTCGCCAAAGGCCAGCCAGCCGGCGAGCACGCCGATCACCGGCTGGGTCAGCAGCATCAGCCCGATCACCAGCGGGCGGAAATGCTTCAGCGAATAGACCAGCAGCCCCTGCCCCAGCACCTGGCTCGACAAGGCCAGCCCGATAACGGGCCACCATGTCGTCGGCCAGATCGGCTCGCCTAGCGCCAGCGCAATCACCAGCAGCAGCGGCGTGCTGGCGAGGCTTGACCAGGCGAGCAGCGACCAGTTGCCCAGCGTGCCGCGCGCCGTTTGCAGGGGGATCAGGTAAAAGGCGTAGCAGACCCCGGCGAACAGGCTGAACAGATCGCCGGCCAGCGTACGGGTCGAAATCTCCAGACTGCGCCCGAACAGGATCGCCGCCCCGGCAATCGCGGCAAGGATGGCCAGCGCTTCGGGCCAGTGCGGGCGGCGGCGCAGGGCGACGAAGCCCCAGATCATCACGATCAGGCTGCCGGCATTGCCGAACAGCGTAGCGTTACCCAGCCGCGTCATGCCGATGCCGATGTGCCACGAGGCGATGTCGACGCCGAAGAACAGCCCGGCGGCGAGCACGATCAGCAGCGTGCGACGCGGAAACCCGCTGACCGGCTGGCCGCTGAACCGGGCAAAGGCGAAGAGCAGCGGCAGGGGCAGGAAGCAGCGCCAGAATCCGGCGGAAACCGGCCCGCTGTCCGCCATGCGCACCCACCACGGACCTAATGCCAGCGCCGCGTTTGCGGCCAGCAGGGCGAGGAAGTGCCGCCATTGCCAGCTACGCTGCGGCGGCAGGGATTGCAGTTCGGCCAAGACCTATTCCGGCTCGGCGGCGGGGGCCTTTGGCGCAGGATCTTCGGTCTTGGCGGCGGGTTCTGCCTTGTCTTCCTCCGCCGCGTCCTTAGCGTCGCCCTTATCGCCGGTGGTCACGGTCTTCGGCGCGAGCGGCGGCTGCGAGGTGGCCGTGTCGAGCGGCAACATGGCATCGCTGATCGATCCTTCAAGGATCTCGCCGCCAGCCTGCGCCTGCGTCTCGGGCTTGCTGTTGCAGGCGGCCAGAGGCAGCATGGCAATGGCTGCGGCAAGGATCAGGATAGGCTTGGTCATGCAGGTCCTTCCCCCGGGCAAGGTACATTGAGGCGGGCGAGAAATTCCCCGGCGCGGGCGAGCAATGCCCGATCCCAGTCCTCGAAGGCAAGCGTCACGCCAAGCCGTTCAAGGCTGGTGACCCCGGCATCACCGATACCGCAAGGGACGATGCCCCCGAAATGCGAAAGGTCAGGCGCGATATTCACCGCAAAGCCGTGCATCGTCACCCATTTGCGGATGCGCACGCCGATCGCGCCGATCTTGGCCTCCGACCCGTCGATGTCGCGCGTCCAGATGCCCACGCGGCCATCGACCCGCCATGAAGAAACGCCGAAATCGCCGAGCGTATCGATCACCCAGCCTTCGAGCGCATGGACGAAGCCGCGGGCATCGCGCGCGCGCTTGCGCAGATCGAGCAGGACATAGCCGACCCGTTGCCCCGGCCCGTGATAGGTGTAGCGCCCGCCGCGCCCGGCCTCAACCACTTCGAAGCGCGGGTCGAGCAGTTCGCCCGCCGCCGCGCTGGTGCCCGCCGTGTAGACCGGCGGATGTTCGAGCAACCAGACCAGTTCCTCCGCCTCGCCAGCGGCAATCGCGGCGTTGCGCCCCGCCATTTCCTCAAGCGCGGCGCGATAGGGAATGCGCGCGGTTTCGACGCGCCATTCGATACCGGTGGGGAGTCCTCGGGCCATGGCGGTTGCCTGCCGGGGTTTGCCGTGGTTATCAAGGGGGCACGCACCAGCAGGGGATCAATGATGAATTTCGACAGCAACCGCGCCTGGCAAGAGGCAATCGCCGGCGTCAAGGCATGCCGATCGCTGCTGCTGCCGATCGCGGGCGTGTTCTTCCTCGTCCCCAGCGTGGCAAGTTCGTTCCTGCTCGGCGATGTCCAGGCCCGGATTTTCGAGAACATGGACAAACGCGAAGTCTTGAACGGCATTTTCCAGGCCGAGATGGGCAAGATCCTGATCGTCAGCCTGCTGTCGATGATCGCCGGCTTTGTCGGCTACCTTTCGGTGCTGGTGCTGCTGACCGACCGGTCACGGCCGACCGTGGGCGAGGCGATCATGCGCGGCCTGCGCTGTCTGCCAACCGCGCTGGCCGCGACGGTGATCGGTTATTTCGCGCTGTTGTTCTGCATTATTCTTATCAGCGTCATCGGAGGAATCCTGAGCGCCGTTCTGGGCGGTGCAGGTGTGGCGCTGGTCTTCATCGCCATCCTCGCGCTGGTCCTGACCGTGGTAGCGCGCTTTTCGATGACCTTTCCGGTCGTCGTGGTCGAAAACACGCTCAACCCCATCGCCGCACTGCAGCGGTCGTGGCGGCTGGCAAAGGGCAATGCTTTCCGGCTGCTGGGGTTCTACGCGCTGCTGTTCATCGCCTATGTCGTGATCACCGTGCTGTTGATGGTGATTATCGGCGCGGCAACCGGCATTGCCGGCGGCGGAGAGCCAGGTGAGGCAACGCAGATGTTCACCAGCGTGCTGGCCGGCGCAATCGGGGCAGTGGTGGGCGTAATCGCCAGTGCCGTGCTGGCGGCGGTCCATGCCCAGCTTGCCGGGGTCAGGGATCCGGCGCTGGACGATACGTTCAGCTGAAGCCCGGCGGCTAAGCCGGAGCGCCTGCCCTTATTCGTCGGCAGGCGTGTCCTTCCAGCCCCAATAGAGGAAGCAGGGCAGGACGTTCAGCAGTTCGAAGCCCGAATCGATGCGGGTGAAGTGCTTCGCCATGAAGTCGCGCGCCTTGGCCGTGAACTGATAGACCAGGAACGCGCCGCCGGGCCGCAGCACGCGGTGGGTGGCCGAGGCGATGGCCGGGCCGACCCCGTCAGGCAGGGTCGAGAACGGCAGGCCCGAGAGTACGTAATCGGCATGGTCGTGTCCGTGCGCGCGGACGATGTCCTCTACGTCAGCGGCTGAGCCGAGCACGGCGGAAAAGCGGCTGTCGGAGATCGTCGCGCGCAGGTAATCGATGAACAGCGGGTTGGTGTCGATCACGATCAGCTGGCCATCGCGCGCCAAACGGCTGAGCACCGGGCGGCAGAAGGTGCCGACACCGGGACCGTATTCGACGAAGACCTTGCATTCGCCCCACTTCACCGGGGCCAGCATCTTGGTGATGGTGAAGCGCGATGACGGGATGATCGATCCGACCATCACCGGGTGTTCGAGGAAGCCTTCAAGGAAGACCCCGCGCGGACCCAGCAGGCGCGATATGCGGCGCATGATGCGGCGCGGCAGTGCTTCGCGGGCAAGCTCAGTGCCTGTCATAGGGGGGAAAGTTCCGAACGGGGCGTCATAAGGGTTCGACGCGTTTGCAAATTTGCCTCTGCTTGGCAAGCCAATTGGGACCGGCCGTGCCGGCTTAGAAAGGGTTCACAGGATCTCGTGGACCTTTTCCTGCGGCCGGCACAGCCGCACGCCCTTGTCGGTTTCCACCAGAGGTCGCTCGATCAGGGCTGGCTGGGCAGCCATGGCCGCCAGCACTTCGGCGTCACTGGCGCTGGGCAGGCCGCGCTCTTCGGCATCGGTGCCGCGCAGGCGCAGCCCCTGTGCGGGAGTAATCCCGGCGTCGCGGTAAAGCTGGGTAAGCTTGTCAGCCGATGGCGGGTTCTTGAGATATTCGACGACGGTGACGTCCATGCCCGGGGTTTCCTGCAGGATCGCCAGCGTCTTGCGCGAGGTGCCGCAGTTGGGATTGTGCCAGATCGTCGCCTTCATCGCATCCTCATGTCGTGCCGCAGCGCCGGGCTGCCTCCTGCCATCGCCCTAGCGGCAATAAATTCCCCTCGCAATTTGATCCTTGTCAATGAGAACGATTCGCATTAGCGGCATATTTATTGCGAATGGTTCTCATTAAGGAAAAGCTTTTGTCCCTCCCGGCCCCCATCCTGTTCCGCCTCTCCACCGCCGCGCTGGCCCTCGCAATGCCGCAGGTTTCGTGGGCGGAAGAGGCTTATGGCGAAGGCGAGGCGCCGGCCATCGTGGTCGAGGGGCACCGCGAGGAAGGCTATAAGGCCGATTCGGCGAGCAGCCTCAAAACCGGCACGCCGCTTCTCGATACGCCGCAATCGGTCACCACGATTTCGCGCGCGCAGCTTGAAGATCAGGGCATCGACCAGCTTAACGATGCGCTGCGTTATGTCCCCGGCGTCACGCTGGCCCAGGGCGAGGGCCACCGCGACCAGATCACCATTCGCGGCCAGTCGACAACCGCCGACTTCTACCTCGACGGCGTGCGCGACGATGCGCAGTATTACCGCCCGCTCTACAACACCGAGCGCGTCGAAGTGCTCAAGGGCGCCAATGCCCTGCTGTTTGGCCGCGGCGGCGGCGGCGGCGTAATCAACCGCGTAACCAAGGCACCGATCCTCGGCGAGGACCGGTTGGCCATGGCAGGCAGTGGCGACAGCTTTGGTGCTTGGTCGGTATCGGGCGATGCGAACATGGCGCTGGGCGATGCAGTCGCGCTGCGCATCAATGAGACTTACGAAGAGTTCGCCAATCACCGTGACGGTTATGACGGCCACTTCTTCGGCTTCGCCCCCACGCTCGGCGTCAAGCTCGGTGAAACCACGCGCCTCAGCCTTGCCTATGAATATGTCGAGGACAGCCGCACCACCGATCGCGGCGTACCCTCGTTCGGCGGCCTGCCGATCAGCGGTTTCGACAATACCTTTTTCGGCGACCTCGCCATCAACCGCAGCGATGTGACCGCGCACTTCGCCCGATTGCGGCTTGATCAGGAGCTGGGCGAAGGGCTGAGCTTCAACGTGATCGGCCAGTACGCAACCTACGACAAGTATTACGGCAACATCCTGCCCGGCGCGGTCAACGCCGCGCGCACTTCAGTCTCGCTCTCCGGCTATCGCAGCAGCACCACACGCGACAACTGGATCGGTCAGGCGAACCTGGTGTGGAACGGCAATACCGGTGGCATCAAGCACACGCTGCTCGTCGGTGTCGAGACGAGCGACCAGTCGACCCTTGCCAGCCGCGATGACAGCCGCTTCGGCGGCGCATCGAGCGTTTCGGTGCCGCTGGCCATGCGCATCGCGGTCCCAGCTTCGACCTGGGTCGCCAACAGCAGCAGCCAGTCAGACGTGCGCTCGCTGTCCGCCTATGTGCAGGATCAGATCGAGATCGGCGAACACCTGCAGCTGATCGCCGGGGTTCGCTATGATGATTTCCGGATCGAAGCGACGAACCTGTTCGGCGGCGCTGTCACCGGCCGCACTGACGGCAAGTGGTCACCGCGCCTGGGCCTTGTGTTCAAGCCGCGCCCGAATATCTCGCTCTACGGCAGCTATGCAAAGAGCTTCCTGCCGCAGACCGGCGACCAGTTCACCACGCTGGCGGCGAACCTGCAGACACTGGCGCCGGAAGAGTTCCGCAACCTCGAGGCCGGTGCCAAGTGGGACGTCACCCCCGGTCTGGCGCTGACCGCCGCCGTGTTCCAGCTCGACCGCACCAACACCCGCGCCAACGATCCGCTGACCGGCAACCCGGTGCTGACCGGTGCCAGCCGCGTGCGCGGCTTCGAAGCCTCGCTTGCCGGACAGATCACCGACAGCTGGCAGGCCAGCCTTGGCTATGCTCACCAGACCGGCGAGATCCGCACCACGACCGCCGCCGCCCCCGCCGGCCGCAAGCTTGACAAACTGCCCCGCGATCAGGTCTCGCTGTGGACGCGCTACAACGTGTCGAGCAGCATCGGCTTCGGGCTAGGAGTGGTCCACCAGTCGAGCCAGTTCGGGACGATCAGCAATGCCGTGGTCCTGCCGGCCTTCACCCGCATCGATGCCGCGGTGTTCTTCGACGTGACCGACCGCTTCGCCGTGCAGTTCAACGTCGAGAACCTGACCGACGCCGGTTACTATCCCAGCGCCCACACCGACAACAACATCGCCACGGGCAAGCCGCTCAACGCCCGAATGACCGCGCGCCTGAAGTTCTAAACGGACTTGAGCGCGGGGACGGGGCCGGTCTTCGGGGCGGCCTCCACCCCGCGCGCAATTCGCCCGGCGCGCTGCACCGCGCGGACGAGGCGGGGATAGGTTCCGCAGGGGCACAGATTGGTCAGCGCCTCGCGAATTTCCGCCTCTCCCGGATCGGCGTTGCGGGAAAGCAATGCTGCGCCGGCCATGACGATACCCGGTGTGCAGAACCCACACTGGATCGCGCCTTCGAGCAGCATGCCCTGCTGCATCGGGTGCGAACCATCGGCGGGCAGCCCCTCGATTGTCGTCACGGTGAGCCCCTCGGCCTCGCCAAGGGTGAGAGTGCACGATGCGCGCACTTCGCCATCGATGAGCACATTACAGGCTCCGCAGAAGCCCTCGCCGCAGGCATATTTGGCGCCCGTGAGGTTCGCGCCATCGCGCAGCGCCCACAGCAGCGGGGTCTGCGGGTCCATCTGGAAAGCCAGCGGGCGGCCGTTCACGGTCAGGCTCGTCATGCCTGCTTCCTAATGCGATTTTGCCGCCAAGGGAATCCTGCGGGCGCCGCAATGCACCATCCGGCACACCGCTCGCCTGCCTATTCGCCTTGCGCTTGCCAAGATCGCGAATGCCGCTAGCTTTCGCGCCGGGAAACGGGTGAGGCGCAGGAGAGCATCAATGCACGATGATGGCGGCGCGCGAGCGCAATTCACGGCCTTGACCGAAGGCACTCGGGAAGACTGGGCGATCATCGCGGGCGAGATGATGACCTTCGGCAAGTCGCTGCCCGACCGGGTCATGGCGCACCTGATGCTGCTTGACGGCGATCATGGCGGCTTTCCGATCGACCGGCTTCAGCACTGCCTGCAGACCGCAACCCGCGCGCATCGTGATGGGCGGGACGAGGGCTATGTCGTCATGTCCCTGCTCCACGACATCGGCGATACGCTGGGCACCTTCAACCATCCCGACATCGCCGCGGCCATGATCAAGCCCTTCGTGTCCGAAGAACTGCGCTGGATCTGCGAACAGCACGGCGTGTTCCAGGGCTATTACTTCTTCCATCACCTTGGCTGGGACCGTAACCTGCGCGACCGGCTGCATGGCCATCCGCATTTCGCGGCCTGCGCCGAGTTTTGCGAGAAGTACGATCAGGCCGCCTTCGACCCGGCCCATGACACCGCGCCGCTGAGCTTCTTCGAACCGATGCTGCGGCGGGTGATGGCGCGGCCGCTCAGCGGGATTTATTCGAGTCTTGCGGACGGGGAGTAAGCGCCGCGCGCCAGTCCTTGGGTCCGCCTGCCGGAGCCGCTCTGAACGCGGCGATTTCCGCCTCTACCGTTCGCGCCCGCACACTTGCGCGATCATGGTGCGGCCCGGGAAACAGCGATGCCAGTCCCTTCGCCCCGTAACGCCGCATGAAGGCTGGCGCGGCGGCGGGATCATAGCCGGCATTGGCCATCAGCCACACGGCAATCCGGTCTGCCTCTCGCTCGGTTTCGAGCAGCACGGCGCGCGCCTTGCCCGCCGCATTGCGCCGCGCCTGATGGCCGAGGACGATATGCGCGGTTTCATGCGCGATCACGAAAGCCGCCTCGTCGTCCGAGCGTGTTTCGGCGAGCATCGCGCGGCTGACCAGCACCAACCCGTCACCCGCCTGCGCGCCCTTGCCGTCGGTGGTCAGTTCGAAATGGACATGGCAGGCGGCCACTCCGCGTACCGCCGCGGTGCGGTCCGTCAGGCGCAGGCGGACTTCGCGCGCGCCTTCAACGGCGCTTTCGATCCGTTCGTGCAGTGCATTGAGCCGCCCCGTGCCGCCGGGCGTAAAGCTGGCGAGCGAGGCGGGCGGGTTGCCATCGATGGTGAAAACCTCAGGTCCGGCCACGATGCCGGCCTCGGCAGCGGGCGATCCCGGAGCAACGGCCTGAACGGCAAAATCGCCCTTCAGGCCCAGTGCGGCGCGGATGGCCTGCGGATCGCGATAGGTGGCCATGTCGGCGAGCAACAGCCCGGTCGCCGGGCGGCGCTCATCGCAGAACGGCGCGTTTGCGGTGATCAGGCGAAAGCCGATGGTGTTGACCCGGTGATCGTCGATCTGCAGCACGCGAAGAGCCTCGACCAGCGAGCTTTTGGCGGCAAGGCCAGAAGCAGGGGCACCAGCAAGCGCCGGCGCCGCGCCCGCGAAGAGCGTTAGTGCGGCGATCAGCGCCCGGACGCGCGGGGCCTGTCTCAGCTCTGCGAATCCTTGATCGCCGCTTGCAGCCGTTCCTTGCCGACCGCGCCCGAGAGCAGCGCATCGCCGATCACCCAGCTGGGCGTGCCATTGAAGCCAAGCTGGCGGGCGAGTTCGATATTACGGCCAAGTTCCGCCTCGACGCGGGGATCGGCAATCACTTTCTGCGCGCGCGCCATGTCGAGCCCGGCGGCACGGGCCGCCGCCTCGATCGTGCGCGCGTCGGGCTTGCCCGCGGCGTACATCGCGTGGTGGAACGCGGAATACTTGCCCTGTTCGGCGGCAGCCATGCCCCACTTGGCGGCATCGGCGCTTTCAGGCGAGAGGATCGGCAACTGGCGGATCACCACCTTCAGTTCGGGATTCGCACGCACCAGCGCATCGACATCGGCCTCGCTCTGGCGGCAATAGGTACAGGCGAAATCGGTGAATTCGACGAGCGTGATCTTGCCCGCCGGGTTGCCGAGCACCTGCCCCGGCCATTCCTTCGTCACGTCGCCCCTGATGCCGGAAAGCGCACTGGCGTTTTCCTTGCGTTGCAGGGCTTCCATCGCCTTGGGCAGGACTTCGGGGTGTTCGATCAGGTAATCGTGGACCACCTGTTCGATCGCCGCGCGTTCGCCGCCTGACAGCGACGATGCCGGGTCGGAGGCGGCGCGCCATTGCTGCGAGCCCCAGCCAAGGCCAAGCCCGGCGGCGACGCAGGCGATGGCGATGAGAAGCGTTCGGCGCGGGTTCTGGCTTTCGGACATGCGGCCCGCCTAGCGGCGCTTGCCCTTGCGTTCAATCGCGGCGCGCGCTTGCATGGCAATATCCTGCGCACGAAGCCAATCAGCCGATCCCCGCGGCAGGCTCGATTCTGCAGCCTCGGCATTGCGTAGCGCTTCTGGAAAGCGCAACGTCATCACCTGCTGCTCTGCGCTGGCCAGCTGGGCGCGCGGCAGGTCGCCATTGGCGGCATAGACCACGCCGAGCTGGTACCAGGCATAGGGATTCTCCCGGTCGCGGGCGACGGCGGCTTTCAGCACGCGCTGCGCCTCGGCAAGGTTCTTCGGGTCCTCGGTGGCCACCAGGGCATGGCCGAAAGTCGTGGCGATCAGCGGCTGGTTCTGCGTCAGGTCGGTCGCGCGGCGCAGGTCGGCCAGCGCTTCACTGGGCTTGCCCGATTCGAGCAGGATCTGGCCCTTGAGCTCAAGGAAATAGGGGTCGTTCGGGGCCTGTTTCAGCAAGGCATCAGTCTCTGCCATGGCCTTGTCGATGTAGGCTTCCTTGTGCCAGGCATAGGCCCGTGCATAGCGCGCCGGCACGCCATTATCGGTCACGGGATAGTTTTGCAGCGTCTGTTGCGGCTTGGCGAGATAGCCATAGAGCTTGGCCCTGATCCGCTGGAAGCGCGCCTCTAGCTCAGGGTCGGAAGGCTTGGTCCACGCCGGGTCCTTCGAATAGCTGTCGGACAGGGTGGCGATACGATCGCTTTCGAGCGGGTGGGTGCTCAGGAAGTCACCGAGCTCTTTCTGGCTGTAGCCGGCGCGATAGGCCTGATTGGCCAGCTTCTTGAAGAATTCGACCGAGCCCTTCCCGGTGATCCCCGCCTTCGAAAGATATTGCGCGCCCGCCGCGTCAGCCGAGCTTTCCTGCGCGCGGCTGAAGGCGAGGTACTTGCCCATCGCGGCCTGCTGGCCTGCCATGATCACGCCCATCGCCGCCTCGCCGCCGCCGGCTGCCGCCGCTGCCACGCCGAGCAGGAGCGAGAGGATCGATATGCCGTTGGCTTCCTTCGCTGCGCTCTCGCCGCTGATCGCGTGACCGCCGGTGATGTGGCCCAGTTCGTGGGCGATCACGCCTTGCACCTGGTTGGCGCTGTCAGCCGAATTGATCAGCCCCGAATGGATATAGACCGCCTGCCCCGCGACGACGAAAGCGTTGATCGAAGAATCGTTGACCAGCACGACATCGACATTGGCGGGATCGAGCCCGGCGGCGACCACCAAGGGCCGCGCCATGTCGCGCAGTAAGGCCTCGGTCTCGGCGTCGCGCAGGATCGATTGCGCCGCCGCGCTCTGCACGCAGAAGGCTGCTGCGATGAACGCCGTGAAAAGTCTGGAAAGCCTGCGCATGGGCGCGTTTGAAGCCTTGAAGCGATGAACTAGGGCTTAAGCTAGCCCCTAAACGCGAAAGGCGCCATGTCTGATCCAGACACGGCGCCCCACTCGCTCAGCGTGTGCCGGAGCCGAAGCCCGCGGCGAATTTCCTTAAGCGGCCAGCGCTTTTACCGCGCGTTCGAGCAGCGGCACGTCGTCTTCAACTTCGCCGACGAGCAGCACCTGGCCATCGGCCATGCGGCGCACGACGACCAGCGCGAACTCCTCGCCCTCGCCTTCAAGCGCCTTGATCGGCCGGGGCTCGATCTCGCGCAGGCGGCGAGACAGCGCCTCGCGCGGGGTGTCGCGCAGCGATCCGGGCTTGCCGCTTTCCTCGCGGCGGGCACGGCGTTCGGCCTGGACCACACCCTTGAGGCCGCCGGCTGCGTTGGAAAGGTA
This sequence comes from Novosphingobium aquae, assembly GCF_037572715.1. Classification (NCBI taxonomy): domain Bacteria; kingdom Pseudomonadati; phylum Pseudomonadota; class Alphaproteobacteria; order Sphingomonadales; family Sphingomonadaceae; genus Novosphingobium; species Novosphingobium aquae. The sequence goes on from NZ_JBBHJY010000014.1 coordinate 14,565, forward strand.
TTCCGCCAGCGCACCCTGCCCGATGCCGCAGCGCTGGGCATGAGCCATGGCCGAGGCATATTCGGTCAGGCGGGTCTTGTCGTAATCGGCGCCGAAGACCAGCTTGACCACCGGCGTATAGGGCGCGCGCTCCTGACGCGTTAGGCCCGCATCTTCGAGCAGCTCGGTGAAGTCGTCCGGATGCTTCTGCGCGGCGAGTGCAAAGTCCCAGGCGCGGCCGATGGCGGCATAGAGCGCGTTGCGGGTGCGGTCTTCCGAACCCTGCGCTGCCTGCGCCAGTTGACGCGCCGAGGCGAGCCAGTCCGCGAGGGCAAGATCGTCCGAATTGTCCGCCTCGCCAAAGGCCGGTGCCGGCCAGGCGAGCGAGTCTGCGCCGACGTCGTCGAATGGCACGTTGAGTTCAAGGATGTCTGCACCGGTATCCGCCGGACCATCGGCCCAGTCGGTCAGGACAGCGGCTTCGCGGCGCGGCGCTTCGTGCAATGCGCGGTCAACCTCGCGCAGCAGCGCCTCGGTCGAATCCTGGTCGGCCAGTTCCTTCCAGTTGATCACGCCATAAATCAGGTCGATCTCGGCGCTGTCGACCGTGCTCGAGAACGGCAGGAGAATGCCGCGATAGAGGATCGTCCGGCCAGCCGAATTGACGAATTCCGCCTCGAACCCGATCGGCGCCTGATTGGCGTGGATCTGCAGGTAATGGTCGGTGATGCGCGACAGCAGCGAGCGGCTGGGCACGTCGGAAAGGGTGCGGATCGAATCGGCGCTGGTCTCGCATTCCTCGGCCAGCGAGGTGCCGAGGAAGCGGATTGCCGGGTCATCGATCCCTTTGGTGAAATCGAGCAGGACGCTGTAGCGGTCGAAATCGGGCAGGCTGCCGGTTGCCAGATCGGCAATGACCGGGAAGGCGCGGTCATGCAGCAGGCTGGCCCAGTGATTATAGGCGCGAACCTGCAGGCGGCGCTCATCCGTGCCGATGGCCGCCGGGGGCGCTTCGTGCCCGACATCGTCCTCAGCCGGATCATAGGAATCGGAACGGTCTGAATGACCACCGAAATCCCCGCGCAAGCTGTCCATTCGTCAATCCCCCTTAGGTCTCAGGGGGGTTTTCGCTCAACATGGTTGATTAAAAGTTAAGTTGCGCGAATTTTGGCGCGACTTGTTTTTAGGTCGTCTCAACGCGGCCTTCGTCACGCTTGGGCAGCGGCGCGATAAAGGGAAAGGCGGCAAGGACCAGCAGCATCCACGCCCCGGCGGCAAGCAGCGCCGCGCCCAGCCCCTGCCAGTCGGCAACCGCACCCCATGCCCAGGCGCCGATGGCCATGCCGCCGAACGTCACCGCCGAATAGGTCGACAGGCAGCGACCGAGAATCGCATCGGGCGAACGGAACTGCATCGCCATGTTGAGCGTGGTCAGGCATGTGGCCCAACCAGCCCCGGCGATGAAGGCGAAGGGCAGCGCATAGGCAACCTGCGTCAGGAACGGCAGGACCAGCAGCGGCACGACATAGCAAAACGTGCCCAACCCGACGACAATCTCTGTCCCGTGCCGTCGCCGCGCATTGGGCAGGGCCAGCGCCGAGAGGATCGAGCCGAGCCCGAAGGCGCAGAGCATGACGCCGAAATCGAACTCGCTGCCGTGGAGCTGTTCGCGCACCACCACCGGGATCAGCGCCTGATATCCGGCGATGCCGAAGCCCACGGCAAATCCCCGCGCCAGCACCTTGCGCAGCGGCGAGGAGGTGAAGCAGAACCGTAGCCCGGCGGCGATCGATGGCAGGATCGCTTGCCGGACCGGCGGCGAAGATCCGGGCCGCCAGCGCCACAGCACCCAGATCATCGCCAGAAAACTCACCGTGTTCAGAGCGAAGGCTGCGCCGACATCGGCGAAGGAAATCAGCAGCCCGCCCAGCGCCGGCCCGATCGAGCGGGCAAGGTTGAAGGCGATGGTGTTGAGCGAGATCGCCGCCGGCAAGTCCTCCGCGCCAACCTGCGTGCGCACCGATGCCTGCCACGCCGGGGAATTGAGTGCCGTGCCCGCGCCGAGCACCAATGTCAGCACCAGCAGCGAGGCGGGGCCGATCATATCCTCATAGGTCATTACGGCGAGCACAGCCGAGGCGAGCAGCATCGATATCTGCGCGGCGAGCATCACCCGTCGCCGGTCGAAATTATCGGCAATCGCCCCGGCAAACAGGCCAAGCGCCATGATCGGCAGGGTGACTGACGATTGCACCATGGCGATCAGGCGGTGCGAGCTGGTCAGGTCGGTCATCAGCCATGCCGCGCCGACCGACTGAACCGACGAGCCGATCGCAGAGAACAGGTTGGCGGTCCAGATCGCGGCAAATGCGGGGTGGCGGAATGGGCCGAGGCTGCCCCCCGGTGCCCTTGCCCGGGCAAGCCACGAGCCGCCTTGCTGATCCGCATCACGCATCCTGTTTCGATGGCGGGCGCGGCGGACGCGGTCAAGCAGGAGCGATGTTACCTTCAATATGTTGTAATACCTAAGGCGGGTTTACTTGCCCCAAGGCGCGCGGCGTGCTTTCACGATGGTCATGCGCCATCACCCGCCCAGCCCCTGCACCTCGATTTGCCGGATCGATCCGGCGTCGAAGTGGTGCGAAGGCTGTCGCCGGACGCTGACCGAGATTGCCGACTGGCCAATGCTCACCGCCACGGAAAAGCGCGCGGTGCTGAGCAGCCTGCCGCAGCGGATTGCCGCGGCCTGAAACCGCAGCCTGATTCCGGACGTACTAAGTCGCCGGGTAAAGTCTAATGGCCGGCAAATTCCATCAGCGCATCGACCGTCACGCCCGCGTCCCGCAGCCGCTGCGCGCCCGCCAGATCGGGCAGGTCAATCACGAACAGCGCATGGTCAACCTGCGCCCCGGCCTGCCGCAATAGCTCCGCCGCGGCGAGGGCCGTGCCGCCGGTCGCGATCAGATCATCGACGATGACCACGCGCTCGCCCGATGAAATCGCGCTGGGATCAATCTCCAACCGGTCGCTGCCATATTCGAGCGCGTAGTCGATGCCGAGCGTGGCCACCGGCAGCTTGCCCGGTTTGCGCACGGGCACGAAACCGATGCCAAGCCGCGCCGCAACGGCCGCGCCGAAAATGAAGCCGCGCGCTTCCATGCCGGCGACCGATTCCGCCCGCGCTGCCGCAGCCCGCTCGGCAAGATGCTCGACGCTCGCAGCGAATCCCGCGCCGTGGCCGATCAGCGTGGTGATGTCGCGAAACAGGATGCCCGGCGCGGGAAAATCCGGAACGGTGCGGACCAGCTGCTTCAGGTCATCAGGGGTCATGGATCATCCTTCCAAAAAGGAAAGGCCCTCCGCACCGGGGTGCGAAGGGCCTGATCCTTTATGCCGTTAGGGGCGCATCGATCAGTGCTTGTCAGCCCAGATCTGGCGCTTGGCCATATAGGCAAGAACCGTGGCGAAGAGCAGGAAGCCGAGCACGATCCAGCCGGTCTGGCGGCGCTTGTCCTGCTTGGGTTCTGCCGTCCAGACGAGGAACGCCGAAACGTCCTGCGACATCTGGTCCTTCGTTGCCTTCGTGCCGTCCGAATAGGTCACCTGGCCATCGCTGGCGATCGGTGCGGGCATCGAAAGGTTCAGGTTGGCGAAGTACGGGTTGAAGTGGAGGCCATTGCCTGGATAATTCTCCTTCGGCAGCGCCTTGCCTTCCTCGTTCTTGTAGGTCGCCGGATCGGCGTAGCCCATCAGGAGCGAGTGCACATAGGCAGCGCCGCCATGACGCGCCTTGGTGATCAACGACAGGTCGGGCGGAACGCCCTGGCCGCCGTAAGCCACCGGCGGGAACTTGTCGGTCGGCAGACCGGGGCGCGACTTAACCTCACCCGTACCGGCGTTATAGACCGGGATCTGATAAGGCTTGGCGATCGCCTTCACTTCGTCGTCGTTGTAGCCCAGCGCCTTGAGGTCGCGGAAGGCCACGTGGCGCAGCGAGTGGCAAGCGGCGCAGACTTCCTGATAGACCTTCAGGCCGCGCTGCAGCTGCTGGTTGTCGAAGTGGCCGAACACGCCGTCGCTCGACAGGTGGAGCGGTTCGGGATGCTTGACGAACTGGGCTTCAACCGTGTGCGGCAGGCCGTCCTTGGCAGTGGTGATGGCGCCCGAAACGAACGAGTAGCCAAGGACCACTGTGAAGAACAGTCCGATGAGGATGGAGAAGATGCGGATCATGGTTCTGTCTCTTTCCTTACCGCTGGCTCAGGCCTTGGCGCCGTCGCTTCCGAGCACCGAATCGGTGATCGAGAAGGGCAGCGGGTCCGGGCGTTCGATCGAGGAAACGATCGGCACGATGATCAGGAAGTGTGCGAAGTAGTACAGCGAAGCCAGCTGGCTGAGCATGACATAGGGCTCTGCCGCCGGGGCGCCGCCGCAATAGAACAGCACCAGCATCGACGGGATCAGGCCGAACCAGAAGAACTTCTTGTACAGCGGGCGATAGTTCGCCGAGCGCACGGGCGACTTGTCGAGCCAGGGCAGGAAGAACCACACCAGGATTGCCGAGAACATCGCCAGGACACCCATCAGCTTCGCCGGGAAGAACAGGAAGTCCATCGTGAAGGCGCGCAGGATCGCGTAGAACGGCCAGAAGTACCATTCGGGAACGATGTGTGCCGGGGTCTGCATCGGGTTCGCCGGGATGTAGTTGTCCGGGTGACCCAGCATGTTCGGAGCGAAGAACAGGATCGCGCAGTAGATCAGCAGGAACACGCCCAGTCCGAAGCCATCCTTTGCCGTGTAGTACGGGTGGAACGGAACGGTATCACTCTCGGTCTTCACTTCGACACCCGTGGGGTTCGTCGAACCCGGGATGTGCAGAGCCCAGATGTGCAGGATAACGACACCGGCGATCACGAAGGGCATCAGGAAGTGGAGCGAGTAGAAGCGGTTCAGCGCGGCGTTATCCGGCGCGAAACCGCCGAGCAGCCAGTGCTGGATCGGCTCGCCGACCAAGGGAATGGCGCCGAACAGGCCGGTGATGACCTGCGCGCCCCAGTAGCTCATCTGGCCCCAGGGAAGCACATAGCCCATGAAGGCAGTGGCCATCATCAGCAAAAAGATGGTGACGCCCAGCAGCCAGATCATCTCGCGCGGCGCCTTGTAGGAGCCGTAGTAGAACCCGCGGAAGATATGGAGATAGACCACGACGAAGAACGCCGAGGCGCCGTTCGCGTGGGCATAACGCATCATCCAGCCCCAATTGACGTCGCGCATGATGTGCTCGGTCGAATCGAAGGCGACGAGCGTATTGCCGCCGTAATGCATCGCCAGAACAACGCCGGTGATGATCTGCAGCACCAGGCAGAAGCCGGCCAGCACGCCGAAGTTGTAGAAATAGTTGAGGTTGCGGGGAACCGGATAGCCGGCGCCGATCGCATTGTAGACGAGGCGCGGCATCGGCAGCCTATCGTCCAGCCACTGCATCATCGGATGACTTGGCTTGTATTCCTTGGCCCAGGGAAAGCTCATGGTTGTCTACCTCAGCCGATCTTCACGACAGTGTCGGTGGTGAATTCATAATCCGGAACCACAAGGTTCTTCGGCGCGGGGCCCTTGCGAATGCGGGCGGCGGTATCATAGTGCGAACCGTGGCAAGGGCAGAAATACCCGCCGAACTCACCCTTCACTTCGCCTTCGGAGGCGCCCTGCGGCACGCAGCCGAGGTGGGTGCAGACACCCATGGTGATGAGCCAGTTTTCCTTGCCCTTCTTGTTCTTCTCGGAATCGACCGTGCGATCCTTGAGCGACTGCGGATCGCGCAGCGAAGACACGTCGACCTTGTTCGCGGCTTCGATTTCGGCCGGGGTAAGGTTGCGAATGAACAGCGGCTGCTTGCGGAAGACCGCCTTGATCGCCTGTCCGGGCTGGATCGCGCTGATATCGACTTCGGTCGAGCTTTCAGCCAGCACGTCGGCCGAAGCAGACATCTGGCTGATCAGGGGGAGCAAAGTCCCCGCTGCGCCGACGCCAGCTGCGCTGACTGCCGCGATATTGATGAAGTCGCGCCGGCGCACGCCCTCGGCCGTATGGCCTTCAGGGGTGGCGGTGCCCGCTTCCTGTGACATGGTTGACCTTATCCCGTCTTGGCGACCCGTTTCGCGACGAACCGCCGCTGACAGGCCGGAAACCACAATTCGCGCCTTTCGGAGCCCCCTCCCGCCGGTGGGGAGAGTGCGGTTGTTACACCGCCCCGATACCGACTTGCGGCCCCCTCTAGACGCGAAAAATTGGCCTGCCAACCGCCTTTTTCACCGCTGTCCCCGGCAGCGCCCGCAGGCCTGCCCTAGAGGCCGATCAGCGAGAGCTGGCGGCCATAGCTCGCCTCGCCCCGGTGAGTGGCGCGCCGATAGGAATAGAACCGCTCCGCCGCCGCATAAGTATCGAGGCGCAGGCGCTCAACCGCGCCGATTCCTGCCGATTCCAGTCGCCGGGCGACATAGCCTTCAAGGTCGAACTGCCAGTGCCCTGCCTGCCCTGCGGCAAAGCAATCGCCCGAAGCCGCATCGGATTCAAGGAAGTGGTCGCGGAAGGCCTGATCGACCTCATAGGACGCCTGCGCGATGCACGGGCCAATCGCGGCGGCGATTCTGTCACGCCGCGCGCCAAGGCCTTCCATTGCAGCGATGGTGCGATCAGTGACGCCGCCGATCGCGCCCTTCCACCCGGCATGGGCCGCGCCGATAACACCGGCCTCGCGGTCGGCGAAGAGCACCGGGGCGCAATCGGCGGTAACGATGCCGAGCAGCAGGCCGGGGACCTTGGTGACAATGGCGTCGGCGCGCGGGCGTTGATCGAGCGGCCACGCCTGCTGCGCCACGACGCAATCGGGCGAGTGGATCTGGTAAACCGTGACCAGTTCCGCCCCCGGCAGCACGGCACCAACGGCGAGCGCCCGGTTTTGCGCCACCGCGCGGTCATCGTCGCCCGCGCCAAGGCCGGCGTTGAGTCCGGCGACCTCCCCAGTCGATACTCCGCCGCGCCGGCCCAGGAAGCCGTGGGCGATACCCTCAAGCACGCCTGCGCGGTTGACCTCGACGGGTTCAGCCAAGACTCTTGCTCACCTGCTCGAGCGTATCGCGCGACAGCGCAGGCGCGGCGGCGATCCGCTCCAGCTCGGCGCGCATCATGGCCGCGCGGCCCGGCTCGATCCGCCGCCAGCGCCCCAGCGGCGCGACAAAGCGCGCCGCCGTCTGCGCGTTGAGCGGGTCGAGAGCGATGATCAGGTCGGCAATCATCCGGTAACCCTTGCCCGAGGCATCGTGGAAGGCATGACCGTTCGCCGCGAGCGCCATGTAGAGCGCGCGCACCCGGTTGGGGTTGTGCAGGGTGAAGTCGGGATGATCCGCCAGCGCCTCGGCATGGGCCAGCGCATCGGGGTGGAGCGAGCCCGACTGAAGCGAGAACCACTTGTCGATGACCAGCGCATTGCCGGCATAGCGCGCATGGAAGTGCGCCAGCCGTTCATCGCGCAGCGGCGTATCGAGCGCGCAAAGCGTCATCAGCGCGGCTTGCCGGTCGGTCATGTTGTCGGCCGCGTCATATTGCGCGGCGGCGCGGCGGGCGGCTTCCTCCGGAGCGCCGGCAGCAAGATAGACCAGCGCCTGCGTCTTTACCTTGCGCGCGCCCTTGGCCTTGGCATCGTGGCCGAAGGGAACCTGCGAAGCGCGGTCGTGCAGCGCCTTGAACCGCGACTGGAGCGTGCTGCCGAGCCAGCCCTTGAGCGCCTCGCGGGTTTGCCAGATCGCCACCGGATCGGCCGACGCCATCTGCTCGGCGAGATAGGCCTCACCCGGCAGGACGAGCAATTCGCCGCGCATCAGATCATCGAGCGAGGCATCGTCGAGCACCGCGGCAATCGCCTGTCCGATGGCCTCGCGGCCCTGATCGGCCCCGGTCTTGCCTTCGAGCACCCCGACGAGGTGTTGAACGACAAGGCTCTGCAGGGCCTCATACCGCGCGAAGGGATCGTCATCGTGCGCGGCGAGGAACACGAGGTCCACCGCGTCCTGCCCGGCGTCCATTGCCACGGGTGCGGAGTAGCCGCGGTTGATTGAAAGCACCGGTCGGCTGGCGTGGCCGGGGAATTCGAAGCTGGCCTCGGCCTTGTCGAGCACGACCAGCTTTTCACCGTCATGCTTGCCGGTCTGCGGATCGAACAGTGCAATACGCAAGGGAATGGGCATCGGCTGCTTGTTCGGCTGGGCCGGCGTCTCCGGCACCTGCTGCGAGAGGTGCAAAGTGGCTGTATCGCCGGCGTGTTCCAGCCGCGCGGTGACTTTCGGTGTGCCGGCCTGCGAATACCACAAGCGGAACTGGGTCAGGTCGAGCCCGCTGCCGTCCTCGATCGCCTTGACGAAGTCCTCGCAGGTCGCCGCCTCTCCGTCGTGCCGGTCGAAATATAGGTCGGTGCCGGCGCGGAACTTCTCTGGACCCGCCATCGTGCGCATCATGCGGATCACCTCGGCGCCCTTGTTATAGACGGTCGCGGTGTAGAAGTTGGAGATCTCCTGATAGGAATCCGGGCGGATCGGGTGGGCGAGGGGCCCTGAATCCTCGGGGAACTGCGCGGCGCGCAGCACGCGCACGTCCTCGATCCGCTTGACCGGCTCGCTGCCCATCGCCGCGCTGAACATCTGGTCGCGCAGGACGGTGAAGCCTTCCTTCAGGCTGAGCTGGAACCAGTCGCGGCAGGTGACGCGGTTGCCCGACCAGTTGTGGAAGTATTCGTGGCCGATCACGCCTTCGATGCCGTCATAATCGGCGTCGGTCGCGGTGTCCGGATCGGCAAGGACGTAGCGGGTGTTGAAGACGTTGAGGCCCTTGTTCTCCATCGCGCCCATGTTGAAGTCCGACACGGCAACGACATTATAGAGGTCAAGATCATATTCGCGGCCGAAGGCCCGCTCATCCCACTTCATCGAGTGGATCAGGCTGCGCAGCGCGTGGTGCGTGCGGTCCTCGTCACCCGGGCGGACCCAGATGTTGCAGGTGACCTTGCGCCCGCCGCTGGTGGTGAACGTGTCGCTGGTGGCGACGAGATCGCCGGCGACCAGTGCGAAGAGGTAGCTCGGCTTGGGCCAGGGATCATGCCATTCGGCCCAGTGGCTGCCGTCTTCGCCTTCGCCGCTGGCCACGCAATTGCCGTTCGACAGCAGGATCGGGAATGCCGCCTTGTCGCCGCTCATCCGCACGCGGTAGATCGACAGCACGTCGGGCCGGTCGGGGAAGAAGGTGATCCGGCGAAAGCCTTCGGCCTCGCACTGGGTACAGAGCATGCCGCTGGAAGCATAGAGCCCCATGAGCTGGCTGTTGGCGGCAGGATCGATGCGGGTAACGATGCCCACTTCGTGGCGCTCGCCACCAAGGTCGATCAGCAGGTCCGCGCCGTCCATGCGCCACGACTTGCTCTCCGCGCCGTCGACCGTCACCGATTCGGCGTTGAGACCATCACCGGCCAGCCGCAGCGTCTGCGATCCGTTGCCCGCCGGATTGCGCGTGACCACCAGCCGCGATTCGACCCGCGTATCTTCAATGCCGAGCGCGAAATCGAGCGCGACTTCGGGAACCAGCCAGGCCGGCGGCTGGTAATCCTCGCGGCGAATCGTCGATGGGGCCTGCGGCGGCATGGCGGCATCGGCGGTCTCGGGGTTGGTGGCGGGTTCGGAAGGTCTGCTGGCTATGTCCATACTGGCATATCTACCGCGCGGGTGGGCAGCGTGTCGAGGGCGCTGCCGCCACTCGACTTGCGCGCGCGGTGAAGGCAAGGGTGCGAGATGCCCCGCATGTTCATCTTCGGCCTCGGCTACACCGCTGCCTGCATCGCCCGCCGCCTTGAACCGCAGGGCTGGGAAGTCGTCTCGAGCGGGCGCGATGGGACTTTGCGCTTTGACGACCGGGACAATGTGCTGATGGCTCTCGCCGATTCTAGCCATGTCCTGTCATCCGTGCCGCCATCGGGCGAAGGGTTCGATCCGGTGCTCGAAGCCTATGGCGAGCGCCTTAGCGGCAAGTGGCTGGGCTATCTTTCCTCGACCGGAGTCTATGGCGATACCGGCGGGGCATGGGTCGATGAAAGCGCGCCAGTCGGCACCGGACGCCGCACCGCGCGGGCGGATTGCGACCGCGAATGGCTGGCGCGCGGCGCACGGGTGTTCCGGCTTCCCGGCATTTACGGCCCCTCCCGCTCGGCGCTCGACCGGGTGCGCGAGGGCAAGGCTCATCGGATAGACTTGCCGGGGCAGGTTTTCAGCCGCGTCCACGTCGATGACATTACCGGAGGCGTAATCGCCGGGCTGGACGCGCCGGGCGGGGCCTATAATCTCGCCGACGACGAGCCTTGCAGCCAGAACACGGTCATCGAACACGCCTGCCGCCTACTCGGACAGCCCGCGCCGCCGCTCCTGTCGATGGACGAAGCCCAGCTCTCCCCCATGGCGCGCGGCTTTTATGCAGAGAACCGCCGGGTGGCGAACGGCAAGGCCAAGCGCGTGCTGGGCTGGAAACTGCGCTATCCGACTTATCGTGAAGGGCTGGCGGCCTGCCTTGCGGCTGAGGCTCAGTAGCCGGGAAGGGACAGCGCGCCCTTGGCCCAATCAACGCGCAGGTCCACCCCGCCCGCCACCGGGCGACCGAAGCCATCCTTTGCGGGCGTATATTGCGCCTGCCGCGCCAGCTTACATGCGGCGGCATCGGGCGCATCATCCTCACCCTGACCCAGGATCATGCACGAGGCCGCCTTGCCCTGCGGATCGAGCAGCACGCGCACCCGCACCGGCCACTTCGGCGGCGTCGCAGGGCGTTGTTCGGGCGGCACGATGATCGGTGAAACCAGGCCCGGCAGCGTCGGCGGGGAAGCGAGCCGGACCTTGGTCTTGTCACCCTGCCAGCTCACTTGAACGGGCAAACCGCGCAGGCCCCAGCGCATCGGCGCGGTCCGCACCGTCAGCAGTGCCGCACAGGTTGCTTCATCAAGCCGCTTGTCGCCCGATGGCACGCGCAGATCGCAGCGCACGGCCTGCCCGGTATTGGCAATGTCGATAACCGCACCCGTCACGGCCTGCTTCGGCAGTTCTTTCTTGTCGGAGAGGAAATTCTTGAACTTCGGCGGCACGATGCTGACCGGTGCATCGAGCGAATAGGAGGGCGGCCATGCATCGCGATTGCTGTAAGGCGCAGGCCCCAGGAAGCGGCTCGGCGGCGGCGGGGCTGGCGGCGCGAGCAGCTCATAGCGCTGGCGCTTGTAATAAACCGCAACCGCCATCGGTGCTTCGATCCGTTTGCCTTCTGCATCAATCGCCGGCCTGAACTTGCGGTTGGCCTTGACCAGCGCGCAGGCCTGATCGCCAAGGGCCGGGTCGGCGGGAAGCTCGGTCCGCTTGCCCGGGGCATATTCATAGGCCTCTACCCGCGCTCCGCGGCAGGAAACGATTGAGCCATCCGGCCCAATGACTAGATCGACCGTCACTTCAGCCTGCCGCTGCGCCTCGCCGCTGCGCAGCCATGCGGGGAAAGGAACATTCGTGAGCGACGATCTGTCGGTATCGATCACGCTGGGGCGGCGAATCATACCGGCAGGCTCACTGCCTTGGGGGACGCGCCAGCTGTTGTAGATCGTCACCGTTTCGCTCAGCGGCGGCTCAATGCATTCGGGCGGTCGGGGACCCCATGACTGGCACACCTTCACCGGCCGCACGGGCGGTGGCACGATGACCGGCGGAGGCGGACTTGCTGGTGCCGAGGCCATGATCAGCGTAAACAGAATCGGCCCCACTTCCGCTTCTCCCTTATTTTCGATCCGACAGCGCAATCACCAGTCCGGCCAGCGCCAGCGCGCAGCCTGCCACGGCAAGGCCCGTCCAGCGATAGCCTTCGAGCAGGGTCGACAGGAACATCGCCAGCACCACGACCAGCACGCCGTTGTACGCCGCCTTGCCCGCGCCGAGATTTCGCACGAGGCCGAAATAGAGCGGGAAGGTGACCACCGACCCGGCAATCGCCAGATAGGCCGTCCCCGCCCAGAACGCCGGATCGCGCGGCACGACCGGCGGGCCAGCGGTGATCAGCGCGAAGACCGTATCGAACACCACGCCCCAGGCCATCGACCAGGCCAGCAGGCTCGCCATCGGCAGCGAGCGGCCGGTGTCATTGGCCTGCACCACATTGGCCACGGCAGCCGCGAGCATACCGAAAAATGCGAGCACCACGCCCAGCCAGACATTGCCTCCAACCCCGCCGCTGCGCGCTTCGTTGGCAAACAGCAATCCGATACCGGCAATGGCGATCAGGCTGCCCAAGGCAAAGCGCGCGCTGGTCTTCTGGCCAAGCAGCAAGCGGCCAAGCAGCGTGTTGGGCACGAACAGCAGCGACAGCATGACCGCGACGATACCCGATGTCAGGTGCCGCTCCGCCTCATAGACGAAGTTGTAATTGCCGCAGAACTGGGTGAGGCCAACCAGTATGGCGAGCCACTGGCCCTTCGCGCCGATCTTCAGGCTGGAGCCCGTCGCCAGCGCCATCAGCGCCATGGCCGGCGCGGCAATGACGAAGCGCCAGACCACGGCCCAGCTCGCCGGCACGCCATCGATCTGCCCGGTGATCACCCACCAGGTCGATCCCCAGATCAGCGCGACGAGCAGGAAGGGCGCGGCAATCCTCGGATTGAGGAGCGAGGCATTGGGAGCGGAACTCATCCTGATTACGCTCACAGGGCGGAAATCGCGCGGGCGAGCGCGGTGACGTGCGCCGGCTCGGTCGACCAGGCGGTGACAAGGCGCGCGGCATCGGCGCCCCAGTCATAGAAGGAAAATCCCTGTGCTCGCAGCGCTTCACGTTCAGCTGCGGTCATCGTCACGAACAGTTCGTTGGCCTCGACCGGATACATCAGTCGTCCCCCGCAGGCCGTGCCAAGTTCCTGCGCGGCGGCGTTGGCGGCGCGGGCATTGGCCAGCCAGAGGTCGTTTTCGACCATGGCAATGATCTGCGCGGCAAGGAAACGGCCCTTCGATTGCAGGTGCCCGGCGCGCTTGCGGCGATAGCGGACCATGTCGGACATGCCCGGTTCGAAGAAGACGATCGCTTCTGAGCCCATGCCGCCATTCTTGACGAAGCCGAACGACAGCGCCTGCACCGCGCCCGATCCGCAGGCCTCGTCCGGCGTGCAGCCATGGAAGGCGACGGCGTTGGCAAAGCGCGCGCCGTCCATGTGCAGGCCCAGCCCGCGCTCCTTGGCCAGCGCGCCGATCGCGGCGACTTCAGCGGGTCGATAGGAGAGACCATATTCGCTCGCCTGCGTGATCGAAATCGCGTGCGGCTGGACCTGGTGCACGTCGTCGCGGATCGGATCGATCACCGCGCGGATCGTTTCGGGGCTGACTTTCGCGCCCGCGCCGTCCGCCAACATCAGCTTGGCTCCATGGAGATAGAACCCCGGAGCGCCGGCCTCGTCCATCTCGATATGCGCCTCGCGGTGGCAGACCACGCCGCCATGCGGCTGGACCATCGGCGCGAGCGCGAGGCAGTTGGCCGACGTGCCGGTCGCGGTCCACAGCACGGTGCAGGGCCGTCCGAACAGGTCGGCAAACAGCCCGTCCAGTCGGCGGCTCAGCGCGTCGTTATCATAGGGCGAATCAGGAGCGTCAGCCGCCTGCATCGCTGCCCAGACCTGCGGGTGGACCCGGGCGGCATTGTCGGACATGAATTGCATGACCATATCGGCTTTGCCGATGAGGCCTCGAACGTCAAGGAGTGCGAATGATGGAAGGCCTGACAATCACCCGCCACGGCAGCGATCATGCCGGCGAATACCATGCCCATGTCCCCGGCACTGACAAGATCGGCCGCCTGACCTGGGTGCAACGCGGCAATGTCCGCGCCGCCGAACACACGCTCGTCCCGCCGGAACTGGGCGGCAAGGGCATTGCGGCACGACTGGTCGACGCACTGGTCGAGGACGCCCGCGCACAGGGTTTCAAGGTCAAGCCGGTGTGCAGCTACGTCGTCAAAGCCTTCGAGAAGAACCCCGACTGGGCCGACATCGAAGCCTGACCTTGCGGCCGGCTCAGTCGTAGATCGGCCGCAATTCGCTATCGAGATAGTACCGCGTCATCGCCATCGAGGCGAGCAGGTCGGGCGAGCCGTCGTACTCGATCGACATCCAGCCCTTGAACTCGTGCTGCTTGAGCAGGCGGTAGAGACCCTTGAGGTCAAGCTCTCCCTGCCCCAGCTCCCAGAACCAGCGCGAGCCATCGTCGGTGATCTCGGGGTCCTGCGCATAGCGCACGGCGTCGGGCGTCTTTGACGATGCGGTGTCCTTGAGGTGGAACGTGCTGATGCGATCGTGATAGTCCGAATAGAAGGTCAGCAGGTCCTCACCCATAATCGAGATCTGCGCGGTATCGATGCAGTAGTGGACCAGCCTGGGGTCCGTCGATTCAATCAGTTCGCGGTGGTTTGGCAGGTTGATCGCGCAGAAGAACTCGTTGTGCAGGCCGATCTTGACCCCGTGATCGGTCGCGTAACGGCCGATCTCGTTCATTACCCTGGCGCATTGCTGCACCTCTTCGCGGCTCAGCGGCCCCGTGCCGAAATAGTTCTGCGTCGGGCAGGTGTTCATATAGGTCCCGCCGAACTGAACGATCGTGTCCACCGCCTCGCGCCCGGCGCGGACGGCCTCGTCGAAATGTCCGAGATCATGCGATGCATGCGCGCCGTGGAACATGCCGATCACTTCCACACCGCGATCCCTGGCGAAGGCGGAGAAGTTTTCGGGCGAGCCGAACAGCGGCAGGATATCCGCCAGGTCCCAGGGCGCGATCTCGATCCCGCCAAAGCCCAGCGCCGACTGGTATTTCAGGATATTGTCCCAGTCCGAATAATAGGCGCTGTTGGTCCGGTCCTCCTGATAGAACTCGCGAAAGTTCTCGATCTGCCGGTAGGGAATCGATTTCCAGTGGCACATGTTGGCGTAACGAATGTTTGGCATGGCGGAGACTCCGTCCGTCTTATTTCGGCAAATGGTTGAGCAGGGCGCGGGTTCTCAGCAGCGCGCGGAACGGATCCCGCGTCTGGCGGGCGCTGCAGGTGATCGGCCCGCGATAGTCCAGCCTGTCCAGCAAGGCCGCGACCGCCCCCAGATCGACTGACCCGGTCCCCGGATCGCGGAAAACCTGCGTTGCACGGTTACTCGGAAACTCGGGGTTGGCGGTCTTCCAGACGTCAGCCGTGTCGACAAAATCGGTATCGGTCAGGTGGACGCAGCCGATCCGGTCGATCTGCGCCTCGATAAAGTCCGTGGGCGAGATATCGGCGACGAACAGGCTGGCCGTATCGACGTCCAGCTTCACCGTATCCGGCAGGGCGCCAAGCAGCGGCAGCACGCGTTCGCCGCCGTACAGGCTCCAGTATTCATTGCGCAGCACGAGCGTGATCCCAAGCTCTCCCGCCTTGGCGGCGAGGCCCGTCAGCAGCTCACTGGTCCGCGACGTGAAGGCTTCCATCTTGTCGTCAATGTCAGGGTGATACTGCGCGATGCGCCCATAATAGGCCGAGGGGCTGATGGCGAAATAGTCGGCGCCCATGTCGGCGGCGTGGGACAAGGCCTCGCCCGCGAAGTGGCCGGACGCGCCGAAGTAGAAGTCCAGATTGGCGTTGCGCATGAACAGGTTGGGGTCAAAGGTAATGCCGGTGACCCGGTCGATCCCGCTGGCGCCAAGCAGTGCGCGGTAATTTGCAGCGCTTTCGTACTTGGTGTTCACGCAGTACCGGTTGAAGGGCACGCCGCTGCGACCGCCAAACTGCCACACCGGCTCATAGGGAATCTCGATGGCCGAGAACCCTGAAACAGCGATCAGCGGGTAGAGCTCTTCCCAGAAATACCGGCTTTCATAGCGGTTCCGGTTGGGTTCCTGGTAATGGCGATTGATCAGATCGAGGCTGATCGCAATCGTTTCGATATTCATGTCAGACATCCATTTCGTCAGGCCGCAACAGGCCCATTTCGGTCGTCAGCAGCCCAGCTTCTGCCGGGTCAGGGCCAAGGACTGGTCCATCGGCAGGGTGGGAAAATATTCCAGCCCGATGGCGCCGGAATAGCCCAAGTCGTCCAAGGTCTGCATGACCGCCGCCCAGTCGAGCGTGCCTGTGCCGGGCTCGTTACGGTCGTCCATGTCGGCCACCTGTACGTGGGCGACCAGATGGATGCGGCCCGCTAGAACCTCGGCCATGTCCTCGCCCATTACCGCGCTGTGCCACACATCATAGAGCAGGCGCAGGTTGGGGCTGTTCACCGCCTCGACGAGATCGAGACCAAGCTTGGTGCTGACCAGGTACATGATCGCGAACAGCCGCGTGTTGAGCGGTTCGAGCAACAGCGTCACGCCGGCCTCTTCCGCCGCATCGGCCGCCGCGCGCAGGGCGGTGACGGCATTGGCGAAATGCTCCTCCTCGCTCATCCCCTCGACGCGAAAGCCTGAAGCGACGATCAGGTCGGGCTTGCCCAGCTTGGCCGTGGCGGCAATCGTCTCGCGCACGGCAGCGACCATTTCCTCACGCTCTGCCGGATCGACGATCGAGCGGCGCGGATCGACGCAGACCCCGGTCAGCCGCATGCCGGTATCGGTCAGCGCCTGTGCGAGTGCATCGACCGGCTTGTCGCGCCAGAGGTGGAATTCGGCTAGGTCAAAACCCGCCGCCTTTGCGCTGCGCAAACGCGCGTCAAGCTCGCCCGCTTCGGTGAATTGCCATTCGATACAGGAAGAAAGTTGGTAGCTCGCAGACATAGGATCCCTTACCTATTCTACGGCCCCGCAGCGCTGTTCGCGCTCGTATGCCTGGCGGGTTCAGCCCCGCTATTTTGTGGCGCTCACATCGCTGGATTTGCCGATCAGGTCAAGCCGCTTTGATCCGGAGACGCAAGGATGTCCCGGTCCTGAAACCGAATCGCCGGGCCCCCGCAGGATCGCAGGAGTGATGCCGATTGTATGCGGGACTGCCTAATGTCCTCCAAACAGGGGAGGACGAACGGCGGAGAAATGGTGCGCGACGCGGTCAGGTGCTGACCCGTCTCGGTCCCTGTTTTCCCTGTTTACTGGGAATTTACAGGGAAATAGCGAAAATTTGAGGGCGAATATTGACCAGTGAGGCTCTCTAGGCCGCAGACATCCGCCACTTCCAAGCCAAATTCCCTGCACGCGGAACAGGGAATCCGAAATTGCGGAACAGGGAAGTTGACTTCGCGTAACAGCGAAATGCCTGGCGAAAACAGGGCGCTCGTCCAATCGGATGGCCCAACGATCACAGCCAAGGTGCGTGACCGTTTCCGACGCCATGTTCGAGCCATGAGGGGCCATTTTTCAAGGCAGGCCGTGTTCAGGCCGCGACGAATGTTCCCTTTATGATCTTTTCTCCAGAGACGTCTTAGTGTATACTCCTCGGACCATCGCCGTGACGGCTGACGGAAAGGAACAACTGATGCACACCTGCCAGGTGGCTGACCGCGCGATATCTGCGCTCAAGCCCTATTCGCGCAACGCGCGCACCCACTCCAAAAAGCAGATCAAGCAGATCGCTGCCTCTATCGTGCGGTTCGGGTTCACCAACCCGGTGCTGATCTCGGACGACGGCGAGATCATCGCCGGGCATGGCCGGGTCGAAGCGGCGAAGTCGCTCGGCTGGAAGGCGGTCCCGACGCTGGCCCTCTCGCACCTCTCTGAGACCGACCGGCGGGCCTATGTGCTTGCCGACAACAAGCTCGCACTCAACGCCGGCTGGAACAAGGAGATCTTGGCGATCGAGCTGCAGGCGCTCGTCGACCTCGAGTTCGATACCGAGCTCACCGGGCTCAGCCTAGCCGAGATCGACCTTGTGCTTGACGAAGCAAGCGATGCCGATCCTGATCAGGTCGACGGCCAAGATGACCAGGTCAGCTTTGCTGCTGGCCCCGCAGTCTCGCGCCAGGGCGACCTCTGGCAACTCGGACGCCACCGGCTGTTGTGCGGCGACGCGCGCAGCGCGATCCACTTCGAGGCCCTGATGGGCGGCGAGGTCGCTGACCTCGTGTTCACCGATCCGCCCTACAACGTGAAGATCGATGGCAATGTCTGCGGGCTGGGCACGGTCAAGCACCGCGAGTTCGCCTTTGCCTCTGGCGAGATGAGCCAGACCCAGTTCACGACCTTCCTTGCCGATACGCTCGGCAATGCCGCATCGGTGATGCGCGACGGCGCCATCGCGTTTGTCTGCATGGACTGGCGCCACATGGGCGAACTGCTCGCAGCAGGGCAGCACTGCTTCACCGAGCTCAAGAACCTCGTGGTGTGGAACAAGACCAATGGCGGCACGGGAGCGTTCTACCGTTCGAAGCACGAGCTGGTGTTCGTGTTCAAGCAAGGCACCGCCGAGCACACCAACAGCTTCGACCTAGGTGAGACCGGGCGCTATCGCACCAATGTCTGGGACTACGCTGGTATCAGCAGCATCTCGGGTTCGCGTTCGGAAGAGCTGGCCATGCACCCCACGGTCAAACCGGTGGCGCTCATCGCCGATGCCATCCGCGACTGCTCGCGCCGCGGCGAGGTGGTACTCGACTGCTTCGGCGGCTCGAGCTCTACGCTGATCGCGGCCGAGAAGACCGGGCGCGCAGCACGGCTGATCGAGTACGATCCGCTCTACTGTGACACGATCGTGCGCCGCTGGGAGCGGCTTGCGGGCAAGCGAGCGACGCTGGCGGTGACCAACGAGACGTTCGAAGACCTGGCCGATGCGCGGCTTGATGTTGTGCTCGACAATCTGGAGGCGGCTGAATGAGCGATAACAAGCTGCCGGTGCCGGCCTCGGGACAAGCAGTTGGCTATGGGCGACCGCCTGCCCAGCACCGGTTCCAGAAGGGACGTTCGGGCAACCCGGGCGGCAGGCCCCGCGGCGCGAAGAACAAGCCCAAGCCCCTGGACCCTGCGCTGCAGCCGACTGACAACCTCATTCTCGAGGAGGCCTACCGCCCGGTCACCATCCGCGAGGGCGAAAAGACCATCGAGCTGCCCGCGATCCAGGCCGCGGTCCGCTCGCTGGCGATCTCGGCGATGAAGGGCAGCCGCCTGTCGCAGCGCGCGCTCGCCGAGCTGGTGCGCACCGTCGAGGAGCGCAAGTCGAGCGAGCGCCTGACATCCATGGAAAACGCGTTCGAGTACCAGCAGAAATGGACAGAAGAGCTCGAGCGCCGGCGCAAGCTGGGGATCACTGACCTACCCGATCCGGTCCCGCATCCCGATGACATCGTCATCGATATGCGCACTGGTCACGTGCGGACCGAAGGGCCGCTCGATGAACGCGAGAAGAAGGATTGGGAGAAGCGCATCGCTCGCCGCGCCGAGGCGCAGGATGAGGTCAATGCTTTCGCGGAGAAGTGGCGCAAGGCGCGCGGCGAGAAGCAGAAGGAATTCTGGCTCGCCGAATGGCACTTTGAGCAGCGCATCTTCGACATCATCAACGACGGCATGCCCGAGCGCTACAAGGTGAAGCTTCAGAACCGGTCATGGGCGAAGGGAGCTTCGCGGGAAGGCAAGGCGCTTGAAGAGTTCAGGCGGGACCGATGAGTCGATTTGGCTATTTTTGAGCCCATTGTCCCTACGGACTTTGCATTTCTATTGAGCTAATGTCAGGCCCCAAGCGCCCTCGCTGCAGCCACCACACGTGCTGCATGGTCTCCAGGCGAAAGTCCAGCGAGGAGGTCGGCCAGAGCCGGCGCTTCGATACCGATATGAACGTGTTCAGGTAACGACGCGATCCAATCACGAAGGGGAAAATCGCCCTTGCCTGGCACTGATCGTCCGAACGTGGATTCCATCAGATAGGGTTTTGCATCCACCGGCTCCCATGGCGCATCGCAGAGTTGTGCATACCCGATCAGATCTGAATCAATCGCGGTAATTTCCTCGGTCTTGCTGCCCGAACGATAGAAATGCATTGAATCTATCAGGACCTTTGCCTTGCCTCCGCCAATGGCCCGAGCGACTGAGATTGCGTCCGACAGCGAATTGATCGCATTTGGCGGCGCGAACTCGACTGTAAATTGCATGCCGCGGTCGAGGGTCATGTCCGCCAATTTGCCCAACTGGTCGATGGTCCTCGCGCGGTCGCTCTCGATACTGACAGCATTGATCCGCTGCCCCCCCAGCTCGGCAAGAATATCCAGCCATTCGGCCTTCTCGCTAACGTCTAACGTCGGGTCGGCGCGGAAGCCTTCACCGAGCGAAATGGCAATCCCGGTGTCGGCAAGTGCGGCCTTAAACTCCCGGCGCAGCTTCAAATCATCAACCAGCGACCACTCCGGGTATAGGTTCACGTTGGTGAACCCGAACCGTTCGAAGGGCATCGACGTCAGGCCGAGCGATACGCCTACGCAGCCCAGTTCGGCGGCAAGTTCGACGTACTGGATGGGCGGCATGCCCATCAGGGTCAGATTTTCGATACCCAGGCGGTTAATCATGTTCAAGATATCCCCATGGCATCAAGCAGCGCAGACGCCGCCATAATGCCTTCCCGCAGTTCGGCTTCATCGGTGGCGGCGGAGAAGTCCGCTGGCACCACTTCGAGGTCGAACACACCGGTGTAGCCGGCATCAATTACGTCCTGCATGAAACGCTGCACCGGCAGTTCGCCCTTGCCGATATGCGCGCGTCCGCCCGGTGCGGGGCGGCCTGACGAACCTATCACAACATCGTCGATCTGGATCAGCGCGACATGCGGCATGGCCCGTTTGAACACCTGCCCCAGATCGCGCTGGGTCCAGATATTGGCGAAGTCGGCAACGATGGACAGGCCGCTTAGCTCCACCATGTCGACGGCGTCGGCGAGGCTGGTGATGAACGATACGCTGGTGCGCTGCGTCGGTTCGATTGCGACCTTCACGCCCTTTTCCGAGCCATAAGCGACTGTCGGTTTGACCGCTTCGGCCAGCAGGCTTGCGTCTTCGTCCCAGTCCAAGCGAACAGTGCGCCCGGGGGTGAAGTAGATCGAATGGCCGCCGATGCCAGCAACAAGGTCAATGGCTTCACGGTGGCTGGCCCGGGTAGCTTCCCACGAACTTGGCGAGGAGAGATCATAGCTGCCGACGATCAGAGTCGAGCAGCCGATGCCGGCGTCTGCCAGTTGCCGCATTCTTTGTGCCGGGGCGTCGGAGATTTTCGAGATCAGGAGGCCAGCGTGCCGAACGCCAAGGCTGGTCCACAAGGCCAGATCCTGTTCGAACGACCAGCGAAAGCTGCACATTGCATCGACGGAAAGGCGCGAATTGACGGCCATGGTTCAGCCCTCCAGTTCGGTGCGAAGCTTGGCGATCTGGGCTTCGAGCCAGCGCACTTCGCTGAAGTTCTCGCGGCCTTCGCGCTCAAGGATGGCTTCGGTTGCGGCAAGTTTGATGCCGAGCGCGGCGCGGTTGCCCGCTTCCTCCGCCAACACGGCTTCGGCGAGATGCATGGCCTCAAGTGGCTTGCCCGCATCGAACAGCGCCTGCGCCCTGCCGAGCACCGGTTCAATGCCGCCGGCGAGTTCGATCAGGTCGGGGAACACGGCCTGCGGGGGCACGTCGTAAAGCTCGGTCGAGCTTTCGAAGCGGAACCAGCCCATGTGCTCTTCCCAGATCGAGCGGACGATCCACGGCACTTTGCCATGCCCTTGCGGGATGACGAGTTCGGGCGGCATTTTCACCGTCCGCATCAGCGTCCACAGGTCCACCCCGGCGTTCATCCCAGCGAAGACCTGATCGCGCAGCGACTGCACGCAGTCACGCATTTTCGTCAGGCTGGCGCGAATGGCCTCCGCGCCGCGCAGAGGTTCGCCGTGGCCGGTGATCAGCACTTCGGGGGCAAGGTCAATCACGCTCTGGACTGAATCCAGATACCACTGGACATAGCGATAGCGTTCGCCGCGCACGGTATAGAGGTTGGGCACGTGGCCGAAGATCGGCCCGGTCATGTTGCCGGTGAAGACGATGCGGTCCTGCGGCAGCCAGACCACCAGCGAACAGATCGTCTCGCCCCCCGGTACCGAGTAGAGCTCGAACCGGCGTCCGCCGAGTTCGAACGCATGGGAGTCGCGGAACGTGGTCGTAAGAACCGGTTCGGGGCGCTCGGTCAGTTCCTGCTTCTGATCGCGGCTCCACAGCGCGCGGCTGCGGCGGGCCATGGCCTGACCCAGTTCGCGGTACTGGATGCGGACGAAGGGCTGGTTAGCCTGGGCAATCGTCTCGACACCCGGCACGTTGAACGTTGGCCAGCCGCCGATGTGGTCCTCATGGCTCTGGGTGAAGACGATCTTGCGGATGGGATCGCTCGTTACCGCATCGAAGCGCCGCTTGTTCTCGGCAGCCGAATAGATGATCCCGGTGTTGATCAGCACGCTGCCATCGTCGGTGCGGATGAGGTAGAGGTTCGACACGTCCTTCGACATGTAGATGCCGCCCCCCAGATCGACAGCATCCTGCTTGCCGAGACCGTCGTTGATGATCTGGGCATTGAGCGGCTGGTTCGTGTCGCGCGTCGGCTGGCTCATCCTGCCTTGACCTCTTCCTTGTAGGGAAATGCTTCGTGATAGAAGGCGAAGCGTTCCCGCAGGGCCGCGACGTCGAGGTTGAAGTCGCCTGACAGGTCATAGACCACCCGGCCGTCCTTGCCGCGCGGGTGGCTGTCCATGTAGTCGCGCATGTCGGCGATGCTTTCGTCGGTCGAGGGCAGCCCCGCGAAATTGAGCACGCGCTGCGCCGTGCCGACATCGTCAGCGATGACATCGCCGAACAGGATGTCGAGCCGCTGGCCGGCGGGCACCTTGTCCATGTCGCGCAGATAGGCGCGGAGCATCCGTTCGATCCGGTCGACCCAGTAATCGACGTGGGCCTTGATGTCGGGCTGCTTCTGGTCGGACAGGATCGACAGGCCGCGCATGGTCAGCACAGATTGCAGGATCGCCAGCGGATCGCGGTGGATCTGGACGATATAGGCATCCGGATAATTTGCCATCAGCGCGGGCACCTGCTCGCTGTGCTGGTTGCCCTTGAGGATCCAGCGCCGATCGCTCGGGAACTGGTGCGCGATGGCTTGGAGCATCCGCTTTCCATAGGCATAGTGCGGGGTCTGATCCTGGCCGAGGTAGTAATCACGCCAGCCCGGGACTTCCGCCATCCACTCCCACTGATAGGTGGTGAAGTCGGGCATCTGCAGCTCGTTTTCACCGCAGGCATGATCGGGCGAATGTTCGTGCATGGCCGCCATGATCGGGTTGCCGCTCATCCGGTCCCAATGCGCAGCAGAACGCACCCAGCGGGGGTCGCGGCCATCCGGGCCGGGTTCTTCACCCGGTGTCGGCACCGCTTCGGAACCGAGGTACACCGGCAAGTGACGCAGGCGGCGATCGGCTGCGATCAGGTTTTCTAGGTGAGTGGTGCCCGAACGCGGCAGTCCGACGATGATGATCGGGCGATCGATCTTTTCATTCGCCACTTCGGGGTGGGCATCGAGATAGGCCTTGTTCTTCAGCCGGTTCGCCGCCGCCTTGACCAGCGAGCCGCGCATCCGCGCCTTGGAATGGCGCCACAGGTTCGTGTTGCGCGCAACTTCGCCAGCGATGGCTTCAAGCCGTTCGACGAAATCCATCGAACCGAAATCGGCAAGACAGGTCTGCGCCTTGGCTTCGGCAAGGATGCTCTCGGTCGAAAGATCAACCGGCTCGGCTTCTGCCGCTTCAAGCTCGGCGCGGCGTTCCGGCGCGATCTCGGGGTTGCGGAACTGCTCGACCCGGAAGACCTTCGTTTGAACCTCGCTCATGCCCGGCGCTCCGCCGAGGTGTTGAGCTTGCCGGCATTGGCCATCCAGCCGCCATCGATCTTGACGAGGTCTCCGGTGTGATAGCGCGAGGCGTCGGACATGAAGTAGACGCCGATGCCCTCGAAATCGTCGGCCGTGCCAAAGCGGCCCATCGGGCAGCGTTCGCGCACCTGCGCGCCGAGCGGCGAGTCCGGCCCGCCATCGACTACGGTTTCGCTGACCGTATAGCCCGGGCAAACGGTGTTCGCGCGCACGCCGTACTTGCCCATATCTACCGCAATTCCGCGTGCCAGCGACGCCATCGCGCCCTTGGCGGCGTTGTAGTGCTGCATACCGATCGAACCGGTGAGCGCGGACAAGCTGGCGCAGAACAGGATCGAGCCGCCCGGATCGCCGGCTTCGGCCCGGGCGCGCATGTGGCGGGCACCTTCGCGCGCAACATAGAACGCGCCGTGCTGGTTGACCGAGAGCAGGCCATGCCACGCTTCGCTGGTCATGTTGGTGAAGCAGCCCTGGTTGAGCATCAGACCCGCATTGGCAATGATGCCGTCCACGCGGCCCATTTCCACAACGGCTTCGGCAAAGGCAGCGATCACGCGGGCCTCATCAGCAACGTCGACTTCTTGGGTCAGCACCCGCGTGCCGAACTCTGCTAGTTCATCCTTTGCCTTGGCATTGGCCTCGGCCCGGCGGCCCCAGATCACCAGATCTCCCCCGGCCTTGGCGATGCCCTTGGCGAACCCCAATCCGATCCCAGCATTGCCGCCAGTAACCAGCACGACCTTACCGCTCATGTCCCAAGGCAGCTTAGACATCAACATCTCCAACGCATCCTGTATTGCACATAATAAACGCTCATAGCCAAATTTTTACCAGTTAAAAGGCCATAAAGGGCACTTTATTAGGTTATCGGCGGGGCGTAGCATCTGGATCGGCGGTCCAATCCGGATAACGGCCGAGGCTGAAAATCAGCGCGCCGCTGATCAGCGAGATCACTGCCCCGCCCCACAACAAGGGCGCGTAGCTCCCCGACATGTCATAGGCGACGCCGCCCAGTAGCGGCCCGATTGCTCCGGCCAGAGCAATCATGCTCGCCATGAAGCCGAAGATGGTACCGTAGTTGCGGATGCCGGCGTAGCGCGCGGTCAGGTAGTTGCAGATCTGGATCTTGGTGCCGGCGGCATAACCGCTGACCATCATGGCCGCGACGATGACCGGCGTGCCCGACACGCCTTTGATAAGCAGCGGGAAGGCAATTGCCGTCGAGGCGAGCGTAATGCCGCCGATCCAGCGCGCGTGAAAACGGTCGAGCAGCCAGCCGGTGACAAGCTTTCCGACGATCCCGGCAATCCCCACTGCGCTGCCGATCCATCCCGCATCCGCGCGGGTCAGTCCGGCGTCGACAAGGATCGGGAACTGGTGGACATTGACGGCAATAGTCACGGCCAGAATGAGGAGCGTTGCGATGGCGACGCGCCACAAGGCGCTGTTACGCCAGGCCTGCGCCACGGTTAGTCCTGAAAGATCCTCGCGGGCCGTCAGCGCCTCGCCCCCGTTCTTGATCGCGGCGCGACGGTGATCGTGAATGTCGTAGAGAAACAGCAGGCTGAACAGCAGCGCGACGGCGCCCCAGCCAAAGCCCAGCCACAGGAAGGCCGCACGCCAGCCCTGCGTTGCAATCAGCCAATTGCCCAGCGGCGCGACAATCACTTGGGCAGCGGCAGTCCCCGAAAGAGTGACACCCAGCGCCAAGCCGCGGCTGGTGTCGAACACGCCGGCAACCGCGGTCGACCATACCGTTGTCTTCACCGTCATCGAGATGAAACCGAAGATCAGCCACATGCCGATCCACAAGGCGACAGATCCCGTCGACAGTCCGAAGGCAGCAATCGACGCGGCTGTCAGAACCAGCCCGGGCAGGGCCAGCCGGCGCGAACCCCAGCGATCAATCAGCATCCCGGCAAAGGGAGAACCGATCACCGTGATGATGGCACCAAGCGACATGCCCAGGCTGATCTGGGTGCGGCTCCAGCCGAACTCCCGGGTCAGCGACTCCATGAACAGGCCCAGCGCCGGCGACATGAACGAGAAAAACGAAACGCCGATCGACGAGGCGAGAACCAGCGTCCAGTAACGCTTCCATTCCTGGCCTGCGGTCATTTGCGTCTGAGCCATGAATGTGTCCTCGGGCAGGCCGGTCAGGCCGGGAAGGTAATGCAGACCTTCTGGGCTTCGTCGGCCCGTCCTGCCTGTTCGAGCGCATCTTCGATTTGCTCGAGCGGAAATTCATGCGTGATGAGCGAAGCGAGATCGAAGCGTCCCGAGCGCATCATGTCGAGGATCTCTGGCCACATCTCTTCGGTCGAATGGCTGCCACAGCCGTGGATGTGCCAGTTGTTGAAGGCCACTTGCGCGAGGTCGAGCGCCACCGGCTGCTTGTGCACGCCAACGAGCGTCAAGCTACCGTCGCGCGGTGCGAGCGCGGCGAAATCATCGATCACCGATGCCACGCCGACGGCATCGACATAGAGCCGCGCGCCGCACTTCTCGGCCGGATAGCCGGGGCTGCCGCCGAAGATGTCCTTGGCCTTTTCGCGCAGGTTCTCCCTCGCGGGATTGCAGGTGGCAAAGCCGAGCCCCGCAGCATTCTCAAGCCGGAAGTCGGACAGGTCGACCACCATGACGTTCTCGCAACCGTACCATTTGAGCATGATCGCCGAGGCCATGCCGATGATGCCGGCACCGAAGACTACAGCATGGTCACCGGGTTGCAGAGCCAGCTGTTTGACGCCGCGCGTGGCGATCACGAAGGGCTCGAACAGCACCGATGAGCGCAGGGGCAGGTCGTTGCCCAGCGGCAGCAGGCTGTAACCAACTTCGCATTGGGGAATACGCAGGTAAGACGAAAATCCCCCCGCTGCCGAGACACGGCGCTTGTCGCGGAACGCTTTGTCCGTGTTGACGAAGACCCGGTCTCCGATCTTGAGGCCCTGTACGTTCCGGCCCAGCTCAACGACTTCGCTGACGGATTCATGGCCAAATTCTTCGTCGATCCAGATCCGGCTGGTCGGGCCATGCTTCTGCCAGGCAAAGATGTCAGACCCGCAGACACCGGTCATGACATTGCGCACGATCGCTTCATCATCGCCGCAAGCCGGATAAGGAAGTTCGACCACATCAACCTTGCCAGGGCCGCGAAAGATCGCCGCGCGATAGGATTGCGGCCTGGCGTGCAAAGAGGTCATCGAAAAATCCGTTGAGAGGAACGCGGCCCGGTCCTTGGGAGAAAACCGGGCCGCGAAGATGTTGCGATCCGGTCAGAACCGCTTGCGCAAACCGAACTGGATGACCCGGCCAACCGTGTCGCCGAAGTGCCCGTTGACCGAACCGGCGATGTTGGCGACCGACTTGACCAGCGGCGGAGCGGTGTTGAACAGGTTGTTCACTGTCACCGAGATCTGCGTACCGCTGAGGATCCGGCTTTCCTCCGGGAACTCATAGGACGTGTAGAGACCGAACTGGTTCCACGAATCCACCGAGCTCTGGAACAGCGTCGACGTCGGCAGGACCTGGAACCCGTCGAGATGGGTCAAGGTCAGCTGGGTGCGGAAACCACCCGATTGCGCGCCAAGCTGCGCCGTGAAGCGGCCGAGCGGACCGGATTCGCTGCCCGCCGTTGCGCCTTGCGAGACGATCAGGTTGTTGACCGTCGGCGACCCGGGATAGGGGACCGACGTGTTGGTCAGATTATGGGTGCCGTTGATGCTGGCCCACATCTTGCCGAAGCCGGTGCTGAAGTCATAGCGCAGCGAGTAATCCAGACCCGAGACGCGGCTGGACTTCATGTTCACCGTGCGGATGTCCGCCAGCAGGTAGATGTTGCTGGGCGTTGCCGGCGGCGAGGTGCCCGTCGGTCCGATGACGAGCGAACCCTGTGCGATGAAAGCATCGATCATCGACTGGGTAATCGCGGTGCCAGCCGAGTTGTTGTAAATGCCGAGGCCCAGCGTCGAATAGGCCGGGTTGAGCGACGGGTTGGCAAAAGCGTTTTCGTAAGTCGTGACGTAATAGGTCAGGCTGGCGCGCAGACCGTCGACGGGCGTGAAGTCCGCCCCGATCGACCAGCTCTTGCCGGTTTGCGGCTTGAGGCTGGGACTGGTCCCCTGGATTGTGGCGAGCGTGGTGAGCTGGCCGCCTGCGCAGGTTGCGGTCGAGTTGGCGTTGATCACGCAAGGTACGCTGGGATTGATCAGCGCCTGGCTGAACGGGAACACCTGGTTGACAGTACGGAAGTTGACCTGCGAACCGGCAGGGCTGCTGGCGATCACGTCCATCGTCGTCGGAGCACGGAACGACTTGCCCCAGGCACCGCGCAGGGCGAGGATGTCGATCGGACGCCAGACCACTCCGAAGTGCGGGTTGAACGTGCCGCCATAGCGGTTGAACTTGTCATAGCGGCCCGATGCGGACAGCCGGAGTTCCTTGATGAACGGCGTCGCGTTCTCTTCGGTGATCAGCGGGATGCTGGCTTCGCTGAATACCGACCAGACCTTCTGCGTGGCCGAAGGCGGACGGAAGTTCGTGGTCGTGGAAGGCAGGATCTGGGAGAACCCGTTGGTCGTGGAATCGACGAAATATTCGGCGCCGATCGCCGCCTTCAGCGGACCGCCCGGCAGGGAAACAACGGTGCCGTCGAACACGGCGCGCGTCTGGAAGATGCGGTCGCGGGCGAAGCTGTCGAGATGACCGCCGGTGATTTTGGCGAGGAGCGCCGGATTGGTCGCGCCCGGATTGAACACGTTGAAGCAGGCGGCCTGCGCCGCAGCGAGGTTCGCTGCCGAGGGCGCGGTGAAGTTGAGGTTGGCCGCGACCGCGCAGCTTGTCGTTGAAGTGTTCGACGTCATCAGCATCTGGTTGAAGGCAGCCGTGTCGGTCGAAGGAGCCGTCGCGTTGCTGCGGCTTTCATCATAGTTGAAGGTGAACTTGCCCTGCCAGTCACCGCCCAGCCGTGCGAGCACTTCGCCCACAGCGCCCCACTGCTTGAAGAAGGTCGATGCCTCACGGTCCTCAAGCGGGATGAACGAGCTGAAATTGCCGAGAACGGTATAATTGCCGTTGGCAGTCTCGCCAGCCGGGACCGGACGGTAGAACGGATTGCGGCTGGTGATAGTCGTCGTGTAACCGGCAGTACCGGGGTTATCGATATAGCCATTGATCGCTGCGACCCGGCTCTGCGCATAGCGGCCGCGCAGGGTGAACTCGATGTTGTCGGACAGATCGACGGCAACAACGCCGTAGACGTTGTGGCGCTCGGTCTCCGGAGACTTGTATCCCAGCGCGCCAAGCGAGCAGACATTCGGCGTGCCGATCAAGGTGCCGGTCGTGGTGAACGGGGCAGTCCCGATCCCGGTGGCAGTCGACGAATAATAGTGCGTTCCGGCAACGACGCTGCTCGAGCCGAACTGGACGTTGGGCGTATTGCAGCGCAGGTCGCGCTCATACCCGGTCGAGAAATCGAGCGGCTGGAACCAGTCCACCTTGTAGTTTTGCAGCGGCTTGGAGCCGGCGTAGTTGTAGGAAATGAAGGCCGAGAAGTTGTCCCACTTCTTGCCCACCGTCGCGTTGACGTCCCAGTTGCGGTAACCGCCCTCGGCAAAACCGTACTTGCCGGAAACTTCCGCGCCTTCGAACGAGCGCCGGGTGACGAAGTTCATCACGCCGCCGATCGCGTCCGAACCATAGATCGCCGAGCCGCCATCAAGGCTGACGTCCACGCGCTCGATGATCGAGACCGGGATGGTGTTCGGATCGGCAACGTTCTGAGTGATGCCGGTGCCCGAAGTGCGCAAGCCGTTGACCAGCAACAGGGTGGACGTACCGGTTTCCGCATCGCCGGGATTCTGGCGCAGGCCGGGCTTGATGACGCTGGTGCCGCTGCCGAACGAGGCACCGACCTGACCGGCGCTGACCTGCGGAATACCCGTGCCGAAGCCTTGGTTCGATGCGCCGCCCGAAACCTGCGGGATGGTATCGAGCAGTTCGGTCACGCTGGTTGCGCCGCGCGCTTCGATCTCTTGCTTGGAAACGGCGGTGGAATTGCCACCGGCGGGCGTGATGCCGCGGATGTTCGAACCGGTGACGACGATCTCGTCCTTGTCGACATTTTCCTCATCGGAAGAGGCCGGCGCGGAAGACTGGGCATAGGCCTGGCCTGTGAACGCGACCGGGGCCAGGCAAGTGCTGGCCAGCAGAATGAATGTACGGAACTTCATGTGCAATCCCCCTCTCCAAAGTACGGATATGACCGGTTCGTGCCGGTCATCTTTGTCTCTTTTACGACGCGCACATGCTTTTGAGGGTCATGTTTAAGCCACTTTGGCCGCGCTTCGCTTTCGCAATCTTGTTATCTGAGTGCCTTCAGTATATTCTTTGACAAGCGCTGGCAATGGCATTTTCTTCCTCTTTAAGCTAGTTTGCGGCAATCGCTGGTGCGAATGAGGCCTAAAGAGAGGGTTCTATGCGCAGAAGTGCCTGCGGCCATTGAGGATAATCTATAGCCGGAATATCGGCATGCGCGGGTTGCGCAGGGGCGACTTTTCCGCGATTTGGGGAAAATGCGGACAAATCGTCCCATTGGGGAGTGTGCACAGATGGCCAAGACCAAGCGTCGCACCGCGACGCAGCAGGCAGCAGACCGGCTGCGGGCAATCGTTCTCGACGCCCCTGAGGGCACCCTGATCGGCAGCGAGGATTCGCTCGTCACCCGCCTCGAATGTTCGCGCAGCACTGTCCGCCAAACCGCCCGCCTGCTTGAGCGCGAAGGGCTGCTGAAAGTCCGCCGGGGCATCAATGGTGGCTATTTCGGGACCCGCCCTACGGCTGAGACGATCGAGAGCACGCTTGGCGCGCATCTCGAGGCGCTCAATGTCGACGGGAATGACACCACGACAATGGCAACCGCGCTATGGGTGGTTGCCGTCCGCGCGGCGAGCAATGCCGAGTCCTCGCAAATCCGCAGCGTTGTCGACCGCGTATCCCGCAAGCTCAAGTCGCTCGACGAGAACGCCAGCTTCGCCAAGGTCCGCGAGCTCGATCTGATGATCCAGAACGAAATTTTCTCCTTGGCGCACAGCCCCTACATCAAGCTGATCTTCGACGTGAACGTTACGTTCTCGCGCCGACATTTCAGTATGCCAGCTGAGAACGACTCCGGCCCCGCCCACGCCGCCTTCGTCAATTCCTGGCGCGAGGCGAAGCTCATGGAAATGAACGCCATGGCCAGCGGAAACGAGAACCTGGCCGGAGTTGCTGCGCAGCACAGCCGCAAGGTTTGGATCGATCGCATCAAGCAGCGTCACGCGGTGATGGCGAGCGAGGCTAAGGCGTCGGGCGCCTGAACTGCGCGTCACTTTGGACGGGATGACCTGACATGACCGCGATCACCTTCGGCGATGCCCGGCTGAACCGGATCGAAGAGGTCCGGATACCGAACAGGATTGCCTATTTCACGCAGGACGAGGCGCTGATCGCGGCGAACCGCCATTGGCTCGAGCGCACTTCCTCGATGCCAATGGCATGTTCGATCTGGTCTTCCAGAGCTGGATCGTGGAAGTCGGAGGCCGGATCGTGCTGATCGATCCGTGCACCGGCAATGGCAGGCCGCATGTCGTTCCGTTCTTCAACCTGCTCGACACGCCCTATATCGAAACGATGGGACGTCTCGGCTACCGGCCGCAGGACATAGACTTCGTGGTCTGCACGCACCTTCACCACGACCACTGCGGCTGGAACACCCACCTGCGCGATGGATGCTGGGTGCCCACCTTTCCCAACGCGCGCTACATCGTGCAGCACATAGAATACGACCGGTTTCGCAGCGGGAAGACGGGGCTGGAAGTGCCGGCATACAACAACGGGGTGTTTGAACAGAGTGTCGAGCCCGTGATGCGCGCCGGGCTAATGGACCTGGCGGAAGGCACCTACGGCGTGTGCCCGCAGGTCACGGTCAAACCCTCGCCGGGTCACACGCTGGGGCATCAGATGGTCCACCTTGATTCCGGCGGACGGCACCTTTTCTTCACCGGGGACTGTTTCCACCATCCGATCCAGCTGGCTGACCCCCATGTCCATTTCGCGGGCGGAGAGGACATTGACCAACTGGTTGCGACCCGCCGCAAGCTCGTTGATCTTGCGGTTGATTTGGGCGCCAGCCTTGTCGCCGCGCATACGCCAGCGCCCTATACCGTCAGGGCCTCGCGCACCGATGGGCGCGTGGCGTTCACAGCTGGCTTTGGCTGAGCCTCTCCAGCCGGCGAACATGGTCCGCGCGCTCGAAGTTGCCTCCGCGCAGGATCAGGGTGGAGCCAAGGGCCAGCCCGAAGGTGACCGCCAGATAGAGCCAGCCCATGCGGGTCAGGACATCGCCGGGCACCTCGCTCCTGTCCGCGCCGATCGGGAACTCGGCGAATGTCAGGACCAGCCCGGCGGCGAGAGTTCCCAGACCCTGCGACGCCTTGCGCACGAATGTGTTTGCCGAAACCATCAGTCCTTCGGAGCGGTATCCGGTGCGCAGTTCCGCCTCTTCCACCAGGTCGGCGTTCATTGACGACAAGGCGATGAGCACCATCGCCATGGACCCGGCGCCCACCGCGCTTTGCAGGCCGACCAGCAGGAACAGCAGGGTCCCTCGTTCGGGAACCATTTCGGTGAGCCGCGCCAGCAGCGGCAGCGATGTGATTGCGAGGTAGAACCACAGCATGACCACCGCCGTGCGGCGCTTGCCGATGCGGCGCACGATCACCGGCGTCAGTGCCGTTGCCGCGAGGCCGATCATCGCCGGCACAAACAGAAGTGAGATTTCGGCTTGGGTAAACCGGTAGAAGTACAGCAGCCAGTAAAGACCCAGTGCGCTGCCCATGCCGGAACCAAGCGCAATCAGTATCGCAGCCAGCGCCAGCCGCCTGAAGCCGGGCGATCCGAAGCTTCGGCGCATGTGTCCGAACAGGCTGGCGGGTTTCGGCTGCGGCGCACTTGGCGTCATACCTGCGATCCGGCGATGTAGCCCGACGGTGCTTATCAGCAGGCAGATCACGATCACCGCGCCGGTGAACAACGCGAACGAAAGATAGCCGTGACCCGAAAGCACACCGCCGCTGCCATCGGGGTGCTCGCGCAAGAAGTAGTTGTAGGCGAGCGCCGAAATGCCAATTCCGCCGACGGCTTCGAACAGCGACCGGATGGTGAGCAGGCGGGTCCGCTCGTCATAGTCGCGCGTCAGTTCGGGCACGAGCGCGAGGTGGGGCAATTCGAACAGGGTATCAAACAGACGCAGCGCCAGCAGGACCACCGCCAGGTAGATCTCAATGCCGAAGGGGGTGAAGCGCGGCGGGGTCCACAGCATGATGAACAGCACCGACATCGGCACGATGGCCGCGTACATCAGCGGCAAGCGCCGCCCCAGCCGGCTGCGCAACCGGTCGGACCACGCCCCGACCAACGGATCGAACACCGCGTCGAAAACCAGCGAGACCATGACGATCGCCGAAACCATGAAAGCCGACAGGCCGACGATCTGGTTCCAGTAGAGCATCAGGAACAGGCTGATGGGGACCGTCTTGGCAGCGCTTGCCAGAGCGCCAAGGCCATAGAGCAACTGGACACCAAGCCCGAGGCGGGGAGCCGGCTGCGGCTTTTCGTCAAGCGTGCCGGGCGCGCCGTCCGGGGTCATTGCCCGCTGTCGTCGTCCTGGCTCCAATCGACCGCGCGGCCCTCCCACAGGCGGCGCGTGTGCAGGGCGGCCATCATGGCAAGCAGCTCGTCGCCCTGGACGATGGCATCAAGCTCGGCGAGCTTGGCCTGCCGCCAGCGCCGGGCAAAGCGGCTGTTCACCACGCCCGGCGATCCTGACACCAGGGTGGCATATTTGCTGCGGGCGAAGGTGACGTTGATCTGGAAAATCAGGTCGATATAGGCCCCGTCGATCAGTTCGAAGATCCGCTTGCGGCCATCACGTTCGGCTTGCGAGATGACGATGGCAGGCGCCTCGTCGGGTACGGCTTCGTACAATGCGACCAGTTCGCGGGCCACCTTGCGCACCCGGTCACGGTCCGCGCAGGCCGCCTGACGCAGCGTCTCCACCCACAAGGCCGTGCTGACATTGCCGGTGCGGTTGGCCTGAAAGCCCAGTGAATCGAGATAGTTGCACACCGTGGCTACAACGAGATCGGCATCAGGCCGCGAGGCGAAATAGCCGCCGTTGATCCCGCGCTTTACCTTGAGCAGGCCCTCCCGCTCCAGCAGCCGCGCGGCCTGCCGCACGGTAACGCGCGAAACACCGGCCATCTCGACCAGCGCATCCTCGCTGCCAAGCAGGGTGCCCTCGTCGGCGGTCAGGGCAACGTCACGCAGGCGTGATGCCGCAACGTCGATCGGGCTGACGGGCTTGTCCTTGCTCACCCGGGTTACTTGCCCGCGCAGTTTGCCGCTGTCCAGTCGGTGGACCGGAGAGGCGCGTTGAACGCGCTATTCGTCCACAAGGAACGCCGGCACCGTATCAATCTCGTATGCCATCGAGATGCCGTTGTATTCACCCGAGAACGGATCGTAGAGCCCATCAGCGTGGCGGCGGAAGCCGTAATAAAGGCCCGGGATCTTGTAATTGAACAGGCCCTCGGAATAGCCGCTGCTGACGGCCAGCTTCTTCCATTCCTGATAGCCGCCAAGCAGCACTTTGGCCGATCCGTCCGCCTGCGGTGCAATGCGGAAGCGGGCCTGATGCAGGCTGGCTTCCGGGCCTTGGCCGGGGTTCATCTTGAGCAGCGAAATCGGGTCAGACATGACCACGCCGTCCACGATCCGCCCCTTCACCCGCGCGTTGTAGATGGCAAAGTTGGGATCGCGGCTCGGGGAGAAAGTATAGTTCGGGATGAAGGTCTTGCCCAGGCTGTCCCTCACCGGCCTGTCGCCCGAATAGATCAACGCGACCTCGACCTCGCTGTCATTCTTATCGTCATCGATGCCGCTGACTTCGATGAGGGTGACGACGTTGCCATCGGCGCGGCGGGCATTAGGCGTCTGGTTGCCATAGCCCTGCTTGCCGCGCAGTCCGGGGACGCAGCCATAGACGCGCAGGAGCTGGTTATCGATGCCCTTGCGGCCGTCCGGCGCCGTGAAATTGGCATGTTTGCGGATGCCATTGGGCGTGCGCGTGCCGGTCTGGTCACCATCGAGATCAAGGCCATCGGCAATCGTCGCCTTCGGCTCAGGCATGACCGGATCAGGCACCGAACCGGGGAAACTGGCAACGCTCATCCGGTGCGGTCCGCGCCGTTCGCTGTCAGGGCCATATGACACGCCCTTCATCGCCCAGCGCTTCTTGAGCACGGCAACTTCGTCTGCCGTGAGATAGCGATAGACGTCCGCCTCGCTAGGCTTGGTTTCAAGCGCCGGGCAAGCTTCGGTCTGCGGAGGCAGGGTTGCGGGAGCAATCCAGGTGATCAGGTAGGCGCGGGTCTTCTTGCCGGCTTGCGGTGCTGTCGGCCGGACTGCCCTTACTTTCTCAGGCGCGACCGCAATGGGATTGGCGTTGGGCCGCGCCGGATCATAGTTCAGCCATTCGATGTCGCGGAACGAGATCATAATGATCTGGTCAGCGGCGCCTTTGAGGACCGGGCAATCCTCTACAATTACGTCCTTCAGACGGTATTCCCAGTAGGCTGGAAACTCGGCCGGGCGGGCGCCAAGTTCTAGCACGGGACGGGCACGGTCCGAATTTTCGGCATAGGTCATCTGCGCGATCGGTGTCTTCTTGGCACAAAGCGCCATAAGTGCCGGTAGATCGGCGTTGGTCTTGCTGAAGGACAGCGCGATCTTCCCGCCGCCGTTGCCCGGCTTCGGCACGTTGGGACCACCGAAGAACAGTTTGTTTCCGGCCAGCGGATCGGTGGCGCCGCTGTTGAGCCGGGTCAGGCGGCCCTGCCACTCACTGGCCTCCGCGCGGATCCAGCCCTTGTGTTCGGTACCCTGCCAGTGGCCCTTTTGATCGGGGATCGAGAGGAAGCTGTCGCCGATGTATGCCGAGGCCGTTTCGCTCCAGCCAAGCGCCATCGCACAGAGTGCAATCAGACCAAGCT
Organism: Novosphingobium aquae; assembly: GCF_037572715.1. Taxonomy (NCBI): domain Bacteria; kingdom Pseudomonadati; phylum Pseudomonadota; class Alphaproteobacteria; order Sphingomonadales; family Sphingomonadaceae; genus Novosphingobium; species Novosphingobium aquae. The sequence goes on from NZ_JBBHJY010000014.1 coordinate 50,545, forward strand.
TTCCATCGTTCCGCACGCGATACTGTCCTCTCACTTATTGTTTTCAATCGATCCGCGAAGTTTCAGCGCGCCGGCAAAGCTGCCAGATCGGTGTCGATCTTCACGAGGACCGCTTCGGAAAGCACATCGGGCGAGTAGGCCTTTATGGCCTCGCCGATCTCGCTGAGCGTCATGCCGCCTGCACGCTCCGCAATGTCTGAGTTCGCAACCAGCTGCGGCACATGCTTGACCAGCACCGCCTTTGCTGCCGGATCGCCCAGCAACACGGACATTGGCGTGGTCTTGGAGGTGTACTTCGCCGCAGTGCCAGCCGGAGAAGCGTCTGCGGCCAGCGCGGGTGCTCCGGCGCTGCCGACTGCAAGCGAAGCAGCTGCGAGGATTACGATGGATTTCATTGTGGTCGTCCTTGTTCGCGAGCGACGGGCCAGGGTGCAATCGATCATGCCATGACCTCACCGATGGTCTTCGAGGTCTCGTTGCCGCCGGTTCCCCAGGTGCCCACCGGCATGCCCAGCGCTTGCTGGATCGTGAGCCCGACGCGGGTGACGGAGTCGCCCTTCCCGGCGATATGCTGCCCCGCCTTCCAGCGGCCGCCTGCGCTGCCGCCCACGACCATTGGCAGCGATTCCAGCGTGTGCAGCTTTGCCAGATTGGCTTCCGAAGTTGCCAGGATCAGCGAGTGATCGAGCAGCGTCCCGTTGCCCTCTTTTACCTTGTCGAGCTTGGTAAGCAGATTGGCGTAAAGGCCCATGACCCGTTCGAGGAAGAAGGTTGCCTCTATCTGGTAGCCCAGCTTGGGATCGATCGGCTCTTCGTGCGTCAGTTCATGCAGCGCGATCGATTGCCCGGCCTTGCGCAGGTTCGACGTCGCCTGTGACAGCGCAACGTGGAAGACATGGGTCTGGTTGCAGGCCAGTGCCATCACCAGCAGGTCAGTCAGCCGATCATGCATTGCGGTGGCATCTTCCCAGGTCGTGCCGGGCTCCATGCCGGCGGGCGCCTTTGGCACCACGCAGGCGTCGGCGCGCGGAGGCGGCTGGAGCTGCACGGCAAGCTGATTCTCGAGCTCGCGAACCGAGGTGTAGTACTGGTCGAGCCGGTGCCGGTCGGCACTGCCGACAACCCGGCCCAGCGCCTCGCGCTGGCCCTTCACTGACGACAGCACGCTCTGTTCGATCATCACGTTGGGATCAGGCTTGAAGGTTCCCGAATTGGGATCCTGAAAGCCGGTGCCGAACAGGCGGGTGTAGAGCGCCAGCGGATCGACCTCGGACGGGTTCACAGTGGTACCAGCCCGCATCGAGAAACTGACATTCGATTGCCCGGTGCAGGCGATACCGATCTGCTTAAACCGCGTACCAGTGCCGAGGTGATCGGCAACAAGGCAATCGAGCGTCGTGGCCGGCGCAGCGCCCTGACCGTTGCCACCCTTGGTCGGCACAGTACCGCCAAGCGTCGTCATGATGCCAGACCAGTGGGTCAGGTTCGGCTGGCCATCGAGATAGGCGTTGAAGCCCGAGAACATGGTGATCTTGTCCTTCAGCGGAGCGAGCGCGATCGACTCCTCCTTGAAGGCGAAGTCGCGGCCAACCGCATCGGGGAAAAAGCGCTTTTCGTTCACGCCGCAGCCCCAGAACCACGTGCCGAACCGGGTAGGGATCGGCGATCCGGTTGCCGCCATGGCTTCGCCATTGCCATCGAGGAAAAGGTCGAGGCAGGGCAGAGCGACCGCAACGGATGCACCGCGCAGCATTCCGCTCATCACGCTGCGCCGGTTCCACTTGGAAAGGGACATCGACATTCTCCTCAGGGCTGGCGATTGAGCAAGGCGACGCGCTTGGGCGCAATCGGTGCAGGCAGTGCAACGGCCTGGAAAGCCGGACTGGTGGCGACGCGGCGCAGCAGGGCCTTGTAGCGGTAGCCATCGGCAGTGAACCGCTGGCTCAGCGCCTCCAGCCAAGGTCCTTCGCCCGGAACGGACTGACGGCCAGTGCCATATTCGAACGTGCGTTGGACCACGCAGGACGGGACGCTCGGGCTGTCATGCAGCAGCCGCGTCAGTTCCATCGCGTTGCTGTAGGTTTTGCCGTCGAACTTGCCGCTCGGGTCGATCAACGCACCGTTCTCGTGCGTCCGATAGGTCCCGACAGCATCGTAGTTCTCAAGCGCAAGACCGATGGGATCGGTGATGCGGTGACATCCTGCGCAGGCCGGGCTTTCGTTGTGCGCGCTAAGCCGCTCACGCGCGGTCTTGAACTGCGGGTTGGCAGTATCCTGCACGATGCGGAAGTTGACGTTGGCCGGCGGATTGGGAACCGTCTGGCAGAGAAACTTCTCACGCACGGTCTTGCCGCGGATCGTCGGAGAAGAACGGCCCTCGTGCGAAGGGTCCAGCAGCAAGAAGCCGGGGAACGTCAGCAAACCGGCGTGCGGACTGCCCTCCGGGAAGCTATAGGGCATCCAACCGTTGATCGCCTTGGCTGTGACCGGAACTCCATAAAGCGCGCCAAGTGACCGGCTAAGGAACGTCTCGCGCGTCGTGAAAAGCTCGCGGTAATCGGCGTCCTTGGTCAGCAAATGATAAGTGATTGTTCGCAGCGACTGCTCCTTGGCATCGTCGCGCAGCCGCGGGTTGAACACCGGAAAAATTGCCGAATCCTTCGACAGTCCGTCGAACTGGTCAAAGCCCAGCATATCGCTGAAGAATGCCCGCACGCCATCCTCAAGCTTGGGCGAAGCGAGCAGGCGATCGACCTGCCTTTCCAGACCGGCCTGCGTATGCAACGAGCCGTTGGCGGCTGCATCGAGCAGTTCCGCATCGGGCGGCGCGTTCCACAACAGGAAGCTGATGCGGCTGGCGAGCGACCATGAATCGAGCCGCTGCCGCCCCTTGTCCGCAGGATCCGGTTCGGCCTGTTCGACGCGGAAGATGAAGGCGGGCGAAACCAGCAGTGACGACAGGCCCGCCGACAGCCCCTTGGCAAAGCTGCCCGAGGTCTGCGTGACATCGCGGCTGAGAGCCAAGGCTGCCGAGCGCTCCTGCGCCGAGAGCGGGTGGCGGAACAGCAGGCGGCCATACTTGTCGAGGAACTGCGAGGCGCAAGGGCCATCGAACGAAGCGGTCAACTGGCACGATACGTAGCGGCTGCGCTTGGCTTCGCTCAGCACTTCTGCCGAAATTTCACGCGCGCGAACGGCGCTCTGTTCGATCCCCGAGGGAGTGACGATAACCTTGGAACTGCCGATGGCCAGCAGCCCTTCATCACGGACGGGCGGCTCGAACCGGCCAGGCACCTTGATGTCGGCACCGAAGATCTGCGCGATCGAGCGCTTGTACTGCGCCTCGTCCAGACGGCGGAAAGTGGTTGGACCGCCGGGCGACCGCGGCTCGGCAAAGCCGGGGTTCTGCGCTGCGCCGCCTGAGGAGATGACTGCCGCCGCAAGCGTGCCGAGTGCTGCCAGCGGCGCCACGGACGGCCGGATTTTGCGACTGGAAGGCGGGATGGCTGACGATCTCATTGTAGTCCTTACGCTTCCTTTCCGGCGGTCCAGCGCATCCCGCCCTTTGCGGGCAGCGACGAATCCGGTCACTGGCTTGCCTCTTGTGCCGAAAGCTATGCCAATGACGGCCCACGGTCAATATTGAGCAACCTCATTTGTTGGCAAACGTACAATCTGCGACAATTTTAGCCTCAAATGGTCTTGATGAGCACGCCTCCTGATAAAATGAACATACTCAATTTAACGCTTGCCTGCATCAATGGTCCGGCGGCATGGCTGCAATCGAGCAGCCCTGGAGATCGAACATGGCAAAAGCAGGAAGCAGCGAGCGGCCCGATTGGCCCTTGGCCGTAGTGGTTGGTGCCGGCGGATTGGGCATGGTTGTCGCCCGGCGGCTTGGCCTGTCGCACCGACTGCTGATTGCCGATCGCGATGCCCAGCTGGCCGAACAGCACTGCGCCGACCTGCGCAGTCAGGGCTACGATGCCATCGCCATCGCCTGCGATGTCACCAGTCCTTCGGATATTGCCGCATTGGCTGATGCCGCTTCGGCGCAGGGGAATGTAAGAACACTCGCTCACGTCGTCGGCCTGTCACCCGCGGCGAAAGACTTTACTGCGATCATGGCGGTCAATCTTGTGGGCGCTGCGAGCGTAGCACAGTCTTTCCTCGATGTTCTGGAGCCCGGAGGCGCGGGCATCTTTATCTCGTCCTCGGCAGCGCACATGCAGGATGTTCCCGCCGCTCTGCTGCCGTTGCTCGACGATCCGCTGCGGCCGGATTTCATCGCGGCGCTCGCGGCGGAGCTCGGCGCAGAGGCCAATGCAAATCAGGCCTATTCGCTGTCCAAGGCAGCGCTCAACCGCATGTGCCGCAGACTCGCCCCGGCTTGGGGCAAGCGCGGTCTGCGCATCGTTTCGCTGTCGCCAGGTCTCATCGCCTCGCCGCAGGGGGCGGAATCATACAAGCACTCGGCGGGCAAGATGGCGCTGCTCGAAGCCGCTCCGCTCGGCCGCGAGTGTTCGATGCTCGAAATTGCCGGGGTCGCGGCCTTCCTCGCCTCGGACCAGGCTTCGTACATCACCGGCACCGACATACTAGTCGATGGCGGACTGATTGCCGCCGTGCGGCCCGGCTCTTGAAGCTCAGTTCTTTGCCGGAACCATCCGCTCGGCACCGCCGGGCATGATGGCCTGACTGAAAGACATGCCAGCAGCCGCCATGGCGCGTCGGCCAAAGTCACTCGCGCCGACATTCGTATAGCTCCCCCAGCGCGACTTCAGGGCGGGATTGGCAAAACCCGTCGTCCCGCTCGATCCGCCCCAGCCATATGTGCCCGGCCTTGGACCGCCGACCGTGACCATGCCGCCCGCGCCAAAGCCATCATAGCCGGTGCGTGACGTGTACTGGGTCATGTCCGTACCCGGCGGCAGCAGGTTCGAGGTAGCAAGCTTCACTGCATCGGCGGGGAACACGCGCCGGCCGTCGAGCAAGCCGCCATTCACCACCATCCACAGGAAGCGATCATAGTCGCGCGCGGTCGAGACGAGCCCGCCAGAAGCGCGGGGAATATCGGGCTTCACCAGCAGACGCGATGTCGCCGCAGTATCGGTCGGCAGAAGAGCCCCTCCCTGTCGCGCATACATGGTCATCAGCCGACCCTTGTCTCTGGATCTGACCCAGAACCCGGTGCTCGTCATTCCCAGCGGCGCGAACATGCGCTTTTCAAGGAAGGTGTCGAACGGCATGCCCGAGATCACCTCGATTACCCGCGCGGCAATGTCCAGGTTGGGGGAATAGAGCCACTTCGTGCCCGGATCGCAGACCAAAGGCACCTGCGCGAGCCGATTGACGTAATCCTCATGGGATCGCGGAGCCGGCAGAGCATCCGCCGCCACTGCTGGCGAGGGCGCGCCGCCTGCCACGCCTAGGCGGCGATAGCTCTCGGCAATCGTGCCAGACGCCTCGTTCACGATCCCGCTGGTGTGGGTGATTAGGTGGCGAATGGTGATCAGCCGTTCTGCGGGGCGGCTTTCGGTAGTCTTAGGATCGCTAACAACCCGCATGTTGGCGAAGGCGGGGATGAAGTCGGCCACGGGCTGGTCCAGCTTCAGCTTGCCCTCGCTGATGAGGAGCATGGTGGCCATGCCGGCGATCGGCTTGGTCATCGATGCCATGCGGAACAGCGTGTGTTCGTTGACACGGCTCGCGCTGTCGAAATCGACTGTGCCGCCGAAGACGAATGAAGCGGGTCTGTTGCTTCCCCCCAGTGCGACGACCGCTCCCGGAAGCTGCTGCGCCGCCACGCGCTCGTCGATCAAGGCCTTGATCTCAGTTGCACCGGGAATGGTAGCAGCAGCGCCAACCGGCGAAGCTATTGCGCCTGTCAGGCCCAGTGCTGCACTGCCACAGAGGAGTGTGCGGCGATCCAGCGCAGGTATCACTTCATCCATTTGTCCGCTCCCGAAACCCGCCTCAGAACGGCGGCTTGGCTGCCTCTTCCGACTTGTAGCGCGCGCCATCGGCAGTGGTGATCCAGCGCGCGGCGACAAGAGCGTCCAGTCCGGCGTTGAACCGCGCAAGGTAAGCCTCTCGCGTGCCATAAAGCGCAGCCAGTTTCGCGGGAGAGAAGTTCTCCTGCACGCCCTGCTGCGCGCGCGTATTGGGGTCTCCGGGCGCAATTGGCGCTGCCGCAATGATGCGGGCGCTCGGTACATCGACCCAGGGCGAACGGATGCCGCCCTTGACGTTGCCGTGCTCATCACGCTGCATCACACCGTCAGTCGTCTGTTCAAGCCGGGGTCCGCGCGGCGGCACCGTGCCCATTGTTACCCAGTCGATCAGGTGAAGCAGCGACATCTTGTAGAAGGGCTGGGTCGGGAACTGGCTGGGATATTCTCCTGGTCGGTCGGTCGAGTTCCGGCCGCGCGTGGGGACGTGCGAAGCCGCGGCGAACTGATATTCGCGGAAACGATCCCTGGGTGCGTCGGCATCTTCGCGGCTGGAGAACATCATCTGCGGGTTGCCCGCGCGAAACAGAGCAAAGTCCCCTTCGCCAACGGCATGGATCACGGCCGCATCGCCGCCCTCGATCCGTGTGGCGGAAAAGGCCTCCATCGGCATATAGCCATCATAGATCGGCTTGCCGTTCGGCAGCCGTGCTGCAGCGTGCGATTGCTCGATATAGCGCAAGGTCGTGCCGCCAGTCTGCGAGGAGCCTCCCATCAGCAGGTAACGGACCTTGGCGCCGCCAAAGGGCCCTGACTTGCGGTTGCTCTTCAGCAGCATGCCCACCTGCGTCATGATCGCCTGCGATATGGCATCCTGCGGGCTGGCCATCATGCCGTTTGCCCCCGCCGGTGCCTCCGGAATGTAGAGCGATGCATAGCGCGCAGGGTTGAATTTCTTGACCCGGTTTTCCAGCGCCGCCCGCTGCGAGGCGACGGCAACCCAGCCATGCCCGCCCGGCGCCCAGACTTCGCGCCCCGTTCCCCAGAACGGTATCGCGCCGCCAGCATGGATCGTCTCCACGCCAACCAACCCCGAAAACCGCTGCAGATCCTTGGGCCGGCGCACCAGCAGCGAGGTGCGGTACGGCTTGCCATCGATCGTGCCCGAGATGACGAACTCCTCTTGTACGTAACCCACCCGCTCAAGGTCCGGCATCGGCAGGCCGGGTCCTGGGACCGGTTGTTCGTTCGATCCGCGATAGGATTCGCCTCTATCTGGCGTTGTGGGAACCGGGCCGGAAACTTGCGGAATGGGTATGTTCTTTGCGGCTGAAGTTTCTGAACTGGCAATTAGTACCATCGTCAGGGAAATGAGCGCCTTCAAGAGTTGCATCCTGCCATACTCCCTATATTTCCTCGGCAATTCGCTTGCCGGTATGCCAGCATTATGATCCGGGTCGCACCCCAAAGCCAGCCAAGGATTTCACAAAAGAGTATAAGCAATTTAAGGGTGCGAACCCCAGGTTTAACTCCCAACCATGCCGAAGCTGGTGCCGAGGTGCGCACCAAAACCGCCCTCGGCCGGATGGAAGGTGAAATTGTTTGAGGTGTCGCGGATGGCGGAGAGGTTTTCGGCCACTTCGCCGATCGACCAGTCCCTCTGCCACAGCCCGTGCGTCTCGGTGACATAGACCCGCGCCATGCGGCCGGCGACGGCGGCATATATCTCGGCGCTGACCGCGCAGTCCTCATGGGCGAGGTAGCCCACCATCGGGGCGACCAGTGCGGGGTCCATCGGCGGGAACTGGCTGGTGTCGATCCCCTCGGCCATGCGCGTCACCGCGCCGGGCAGGATGACATTGCTTTTCACGCCAAACTCGTTGCCTTCGACGCTGATCGCGTTGTTCAGCCCGATCATGCTCGCCTTCGACATGGCGTAGTGGACGGTTTGCGGCATGGTGTAGATGCCGCCGATCGACCCGGTCAGCACGACACGGCCATAGCCCGCCGCCTTCATCACCGGGAAGGCCGGGCGCACGACATTGAACGCGCCCATCATGTGAACATCGACCAGCGCGCGGAACGCCTCA
>NZ_JBBHJY010000015.1:0-38889 GCF_037572715.1 Novosphingobium aquae
CGCGCCGACTTCCTCGGCAACGGCATAGACGTAGGACAAGTCGGCATGGCCGTCGCCGCGGCGGCTGGGTGTTCCCACGGCGATGAAGATCGCGCCGGCATCGCGGATGGCCTCGGGCAATTCGGTGGTGAAGGTCAGCCGCCCCGCCTTGACGTTGCTGGCGACGAGTTCGGCCAGCCCGGGCTCATAGATCGGCATCACGCCTGCATTGAGGCTGTCGATCTTGGCCGGGTTCTTGTCGATGCAGACCACGTCATGACCGAAATCGGCGAAACACGCGCCCGAAACGAGGCCGACATAACCCGAACCGACTATTGCAATTTTCACGAAACTAATCCCTTTAGGGTGTAGGCCAAAGTCAAACGTACATTGACGAGCCTAACAATAATAACGCTGCCTCCATTGCCCAATAACCCAGTCAGCTTTGAGTGAACGGCAATGGCAATCTGATCACGGTCGCTTGGCAACGATTATCATGCTTTTCCAGAAGAATGGTAATCGTCCTGCCCCGTAGAATCCTGTCACTTCAAAACCTGCTCCTTCCAGCAGGCTGGACAATGTCGCACGGCTCCAGAACTTGATGTGACCGCCATGCCAGAGAGCCGTAAGGTGAGAATCCCATTTGCCGAGCAACGCAATGGCAAGGTTCTTGAGGTAGCCGTGATACGGCGTGCTGATGATGAGTAGCCCACCGGGCTTTAGCGCTTCAAAACAGTATTGAATTAGCAAATGCGGCGAATAGAGGTGTTCGACAACTTCGGTCGAACATACAGCGTCGAACGTGCCTGTTGGTGGTGAATCGAAGGTCCCGACTTCGAAACGGACATCCGGAAAGGTCATCCGAGCGATTTCTATGCCGCTTGTAGAGGCATCCAAACCCGTGACTTGGTAGCCTAGAGAAGCGAGATAGCCGGCCAGCGCTCCATTGCCACAGCCAGCGTCGAGGACGGATTTTCCTCCACTCTCCCGCAGTATGTCTCTAACCTTTTCGGATAGATAGTTTGCCGTATGAGGCCGCGCTGATCCCCAGCCATAATCAGGCAGTGCTTCCGACATCTCTTGCTCACCTAGATTGGAATTCTAACCCTGCATCAACGATTAATGGGTCTTTTTCTGCACCAATATTGCGGCGGAGAAGTTCATCGAAATATTCAATCGTCTTGCCGAGGCCTTGACGCAGTTGCGTCTTTGGCTCCCAACCGAGCTTGTCCCGTGCCAACCTGATGTCCGGTTGACGTTGGCGCGGATCATCCTGAGGGAGAGGTCGGTTTTCCAACTTCGAATTCGATCCAGTGAGATCGATGACCGCTTCAGCCAATTCGATCATCGTGAACTCATTGGGGTTGCCGAGATTGACGGGCCCCGGGAAGTCAGGACCTGTATCCATTAGACGCAAGAACCCTTCTACGAGATCGTCAACAAAGCAGAATGAACGCGTCTGGCTGCCATCGCCGTAAATCGTGATAGGTTGCCCTTGCAGGGCTTGCATGATGAAATTGGAGACGACCCGGCCGTCATTTGGGTGCATTCGCGGCCCATAGGTATTGAAGATGCGGGCGACCTTAATGTCCAAACCATGCTGGCGGCGATAGTCGAAGAATAACGTCTCCGCACACCGTTTGCCCTCATCATAGCAGGCACGAGGCCCAATTGTATTGACATTGCCCCAGTAGCTTTCGGGCTGAGGATGGATTGAGGGGTCGCCGTATATCTCGGAAGTTGATGCCTGGAATATCCTTGCCTTCACACGCTTGGCGAGACCGAGCATATTGATGGCACCAGAAACACTCGTCTTGGTCGTCTGGACCGGATCGAATTGATAATGGACAGGGCTCGCCGGGCAGGCAAGGTTATAAATCTGGTCGACTTCTACATAGAGTGGAAAGCAGATGTCGTGACGCATGAATTCGAAGCGTGGGTGATCAGCCAAGTGATCAATATTGCTCTTGTCGCCGGTGAAGAGGTTGTCGACACAGAGCACCTCGTCCCCGCGGTCCAAAAGCCGATCGATCAAATGTGATCCGACAAAGCCGGCGCCGCCGGTGACAAGGATACGTTGCCGACGAAAATTTCTATGCTGCATCCTGGGTCTTTCGTAAGGTTGGGATTCGGGTCTGAATTTTTTGCGACTATCGCACCTACTGCGCTGTCGTTCTTGCGTTTTGTCTAGCGCTTTACCATGGGATCGCCAAGCCGCCTTGTCGGGCCTGCCTGCCAGAGCAGGTTATCGGGCGTGGGTCCGCCTGACCTGCACCCGAAATTCTGGACCGTTCTGAACTGGAAAATTCCAGTTATGATCGGAGGGCTAGGATACGGAGTGTGTAAGAGGTCGAAGTTTTCGGAGGCGCAGATTGCCTTCGTGCTGAAGCAGGCTGATGACGGGACGTCGATCGGCGAAGTGTGTCGCAAGGCTGGGATTAGCGAAGCGACCTTCTACAACTGGCGCAAGAAGTACGCCGGCTTGATGCCGTCGGAGATGAAGCGCCTGCGCCAGCTCAGGAAGAGAACGCGAAGCTCAAGCGTCTGGTTGCCGACCTGTCGCTCGACAAGGCGATGTTGCAGGATGTCGTCTCGCGGAGCCGAAGGCGGCCAAGCGAAGCGCGGCCAACGCTCTGAGGCCTGATCGGCGGCGCCAGCCGGTTGATGATGTTCGCAGCACTTGGCAGGTCAGCATTCGGCGGGCCTGCCAGGTGCTCCGGGCGGAACGATCAAGCTACCACTATCGTGGCAAGGGCACCGATCAGGCCGACCTCAAGCAACGGATCAAGGAGATCGCGGAGACACGGGTTCGGTACGGCTATCGCCGTATCCACGTCCTACTGCGACGCGAAGGCTGGGCTATCAATGGCAAACGAGTTTACCGGCTTTACAAGGAGATGGGCCTTGGCCTGCGCAAGAAGACGCCTAAGCGGCGGGTGAAGGCGAAGCTGAGGGAAGGCCGCTGTGCGGCCTCCCGCGTCAATGATGTATGGGCCATGGACTTTGTCCATGACCAACTCGCAACGGGACCGAAGCTGCGAATCTTGACAGTGGTTGATGCGTTCTCGCGGTTCTCGCCCGCAGTGGTTCCGCGGTTCCGGTTCCGGGCACCTGATGTGGTCGAGGTGCTGGAACGGGTCTGCGCGCAGGTTGGTTATCCAACGTCGATCAGGGCTGACAATGGCAGCGAATTTATCTCCCGCGAGCTCGACCTGTGGGCATACATGAAAGGGGTGACGCTCGACTTCTCGCGGCCTGGCAAACCGACCGACAATGCGTTCATCGAGTCCTTTAACGGGAAGGTCCGGGCTGAATGCCTGAATGCCCACTGGTTCATGAGCCTCGATGACGCGGTCCGAAAATGCGAGGCTTGGCGTAGAGACTACAACGAGGTACGACCGCACAGCGCAATCGGAAACAAACCACCGATATCGCTCATGTTGGCGTCAGCGGCACATGGCCCGCCCTGACATCAGCACGCTGGGAAATCGCCAGCAGGGCGGTCCAGAAACGGGTAGCAGCTCAACAATGGGCCGGGCTCTAATCCCAGCTGGAGGAAAGCTGGGGGTCATGTCACGTTTTATGCCCTTGCCCCTTTTTTTTATTTTCAGCCAATAAAAGCCGAATTATGTAGAAATACCAAGCTTTCAAGAGAGCGTGGTGAAAGCCCGCAGCGCGATCCAAAAAGCCCAGCTTCGCAAAGTAGGCTGCGAGGAAATAGAGGATTGGAAACCACCATTTACCGATATTCCGATACTTGAAGCGCTGCCGATCGGTCATCGTCTGCCACACGCTTGGATCGTTACGGAGCAATTCATAACGCCGGGCTTCCCAAGCAGCGTAATCGCGATGTTTGCTAACGAAATGACCGATGCCTCGGTCATCCCGATGTTCAATCCTGGCGTCGATCCGACCGACTTCTCCTTCGACGATGGGATGTTCGTGGATCTCCATGTCAAGTGAACTCCAGCGATGCTCCTCGATCTTTTCGTACAGAGCCTTGCCGACCCGAAGGAGTGCCATTTTGCGCTGGGGAACACCGTGACGCAGCAGGCGTCCAAGGAAATAATTGTCATATGTCAGCCAATACGCATTCTTGTCGCTTTCCACCAATTCCGCCGCAAGAGCTTCGCAGAATGCATCATCGATGAATTCATCTGCGTCCAGGAAAAGGACCCATTCCTGCTCGGGCGAGTGATTGATCAGAAACCAATTGCGCTTTTTCGGGTACCGACCGTTCCAGCTGAACTGGATGACCCGCACGCAATGCTCGTTTGCGATGTCCACGGTGCCATCCGACGATCCGCTATCGATGACGACGACCTCGGCGAAACGCTTCAACCGAGGCAAGCAATGCCGCAAATTGTCAGCGTCGTTCCTGACGGGAATCGCTACCGTAACGGGAAGATCGGGAATGGTGCACTGCGACATGTAAGCGGCTTTAGTCGGAGACCTTGCCGGTGGCAACGTTGTGAGGGTCCGCCACGAAGGACTCCTTCGTGCCGATTTCGCACGCAGGATTGCCGCCAACTATCTTGCCTGAGGCGACATCCTTCATCGTGACCGCAGCAGCACCGACGATGGCATTGGCCCCGATTTCGACACCCGGCCCTACGAACGCGGCCGCACAGATCCAAGCATCGTCCCCGATCACGAGAGGAGTCTTGACCAATGGCATCGCGGGATCACGCCAATCATGGGTTCCCGCGCAAAGGTGCGCATACTGGGAAACAGTGGCTCTTCTGCCGATCGAGATCTTGCCGAGGGCATAAACGATCGCATGCTCGCCGACAGCAGCATCGTCTCCGATGCTAAGGTTCCAGGGCATGGTGATCCGCACGCTCGGATAGATATGTGCGCGCGCTCCAATCCGCGCACCGAAGATACGAAGCAAAAATCGTCGCCAGCCCCAGAAAATCCGGGGACTGAAATGGAACAGCGGCAAAGCGAGAAGCCAGAGCACACGTCTGAACTGCTCCGACCTGCTCCATTTGCGAGCGGCGCGATTGCTCGCGACGTCAACCACGGGAGCCATCCCGGCGAGCCATCTTCATCACGCTATTTCGGTCCTGAGAAGGAACGGAAGCGGCGTCTCATTCATACCGAGGATATATCGGTACAGGTCGAGCAGATGCGTCGATATCTCCTCCCACGAGAAGTGGGACCGTGCGTATTCCTGTCCTGCGGATCCGATCCTTTGCAGGCTTTCGTAAGAGCCGGCAAGATGGGCTTCGAGCACCTCGCTCATGGCATCCGGTGCCGTGGAAATCTCTATCGAAGCCCCCAGATCAAGCAATTCGGGCAGGTTGCAGGCGCGCGTCATAAAAACCGGAAGCGCATGACCGAGCGCCTCGAGCACTGCGATCGGAAGGCCTTCGGAATGCGAGGCGAGGATGAACGCATCTGCATGGCTCAACGCGCCTCTTTTCGTCTCACCGAACAATGCGCCGGGGAAAACCACGCTATCCGCGAGGCCGAGTGCCTGCGCCTTCGACACGAAGGCTTCAGCATGACCTCCATCGTCCCAGCCAGCCAGAACGAGGCGCCATCTCGCTGCGATGTTGGGGTTTCGCGAAATGGCAAGTTTCCATGCTTCGAGGATCTCGGCAATCCCTTTCTTGGGATGCAGGCGGCCGAGGAAAAGCAGCGTGCGGCGGCCATCCTGACCGATGAAGGGCGGCAGACGCGGCGCCGGCCCGTCGGGAATATCCGTTCCGTTGGGCAGGCAGGCGATCGGCGTGCCGGTCGCATATGCCGAGACGCCGCTTACTTCCGCGCGGGATACATGGATCGCAGAAGCCTTCAACAGGTGATCCCGTTCGAGGAGGGCGCCGGCAGCTCGCTTCTTCCAGCCGGAATTGGCCAGGGCCCACTCTTCAAGCATACCTTGCGCGGAAATGACAAACGGTTGGCCGGTCCGCCTGTGCCAGCGCCTTACCGCGAAAGACGGATATTGCCAAAGACCGTGCTGGTGAACGATATGCGGCTTTGCCGCGGCAAGGCTGCGGCCCATGCCAGGCGCTATCGCAAGCTGCTTCGGGCCAATCGGAGCCGACAGGTGCAGCGGGATGTCTCCCCAACCCTCCCTATCGATCTCGCTGAATTCATCTGCCACTCCATGCACCGAGACCTCGACACCCAGTTTTTCGAGCCCAATCGCATGACGTTGCATTATCGGGAGAATCCCCCCGGCATTGCGGGAAAGACTTGAAGACACGATTGCGAGGCGAATCCTGTCGCCGTCGGCCGGTGGAATTGAACTCTTCATCTCACAGACAATCCGTAGGTTTCCAGGATGCCTTGCGAGCCCGGACCGCTATGGCAAGATCGAGCATCGCAGCAGAGATCCGGCCCGGAATAGCTGGCTTTTCCTGTGCGACAAGGCCTGCGAAAACAAGCGCCCTTCCGAATGTTTCAGGACGGAGGCGATCGACGCTTTGCAAAGCGGCATCGATCAACTCGCCGGGCCGCTCGAATGCTGCAAGCTTCGTCATGGTCTCGGCGATTTCGTGAACGGAATAAGGGTCGAAGGCAAAACCGCTCACCCCTGTTTCTATCAGATATTCAGTAGCACCGCATCGGTTCGATGCCGCCACCGGCAGTCCTGCCGCCATGGCTTCATTGATGACGAGACCCCACTGTTCCGTCGTACTCGCATGAATGAACGCGCCGGCTGTGCCGTAATATTGAGGAAGTGCTTCGACTTGGAGGAATCCGGGCAGGTGCACATAGGGGCCGATGCCAAGCTGGGAGATTTTGCTTTCCACTTCAGCCCCCTGTTCGCCATCGCCCAGAATGACGAGCGGCCAATCCGAAGGGTCCTCGTCACGAGATGCGCGAAATATCGAATAAGCTTCCAGAAGACGTAGCAGATTCTTCTTTGGCACGAACCTGCTGGATGCGAGAAAGTAGCGCCCCCTAGAATTCGCCGGGAGATCGCGCGCCGGTTCAGGTGCGAAACTGGAACTGCTTCGCCATCGCGAAGCGGCTGAGCGAAAGAATTCATTATCGATGACATTGTATCCGCTGAATACAGCCTCTTCTGGCAGCCCCAGACCGATGAGATATGCCATTTGCGAGCGGCTGGTCGCAATCCCCGCAGAAAAATGGGCGACTATTCCTTTCTTCGCCTTTTCGAGGGCAGGATGCCGCACGAAGTCCCATGGATTGGTCTCGGACATGCAGATGGCCGGTATGCCGTTCTTCCGACAGAATTTCAGTGCTACCAGATCGGCAAGAAAAGCCCAGCCGGACAAAGCGACCACGTCCGGTCTGAAAGCCGTCAGCACCTCATCGATACGATGCTCGAGAAAGGAAACATCACGCTCCTCGCCGGCCTTCGAGGTGAGTGCGACAGCTCTCAGCTCCGGCGGCATGTCGGGCCTGTTCCAGTCGTAAGTGCCGCTGTGCGGTGCCGATTCGATCGCCAGAATTTCGGCGAAACGCATCGCCCCTTTCATCCGCGCCACATGATATGGGCCGAATTTCTCGAACATGATCGCCGCTCTCATAAGGCCGCGAACCCCGAGCGAGAATAATGCTTCACCCCCACGATATGGCTTGGAATCTGCCCACAGGCCCTCGAAGCCCGGAGACCGACATACAATCTATCCCTCTCGTGGCGCATTTGCCCTCTCGTAGCGCATTTGAGCGCCTCTGGAGCGAAGTCCACCCTGAATTCGACGTTTCACTGCGCCTCCAGCAAGGGTCTCGACGGACGCAACTTCCTGCGGGAGGGGGGGCGCTCCGCGAACTTGAATGCGACTATGTAAATGCCGACAACGAAGGGAAATGCAGCGATGAGCGATGCAGTGCTGTGCGTGATCACCTTGATCCCCTCTGCGAGAAGAACGAGGTAAAGATATTGCGAGTTAATCGAGTCGCTCCAGGCACGGGCGAAAAGAAACCCGAACCCGACTGAGATCACCCAGAAAATCATGATGCCGAACACGCCGAGGGCGCGATAGCTGTCCGAAAATCCCGTTCGTGTCGATCCGCGGCTCAGCAGCCCTTTTTCCTCCCCGGTTCTCAACCGTTGCTCCAGGGTATTGAATTTAAACCCTTCTTTCGCTTCGCGACCAAAAATGAATGCAGGAAAATATTGACTAACCAAACTGTTCCAGTATTCCGCGCCGAGTTCCCAATCCGATTTCTGGTTCGCATAATAAAAATCAAATTGGGCTTGGCCGACCTCGCTTGCCGCGCCTTGACCCAAGTTGGTATAATGAAAATTATCATAGGTCTCGCGCGATAAGATGACCTCCAAGAAGCTTTCGTTTCCTACAATTATTCTAGATCGAAAATCGTCAGCACTGTTCAAGATCACAGTACCAAGCAAAGCGCCGACGATTACGGCGAGCTTGGGAGGAGCCTTGTGTTTAGCTAGATACCAGGCACCGATCGATAACACCAGCAGGTCGAACAAGTCCTCGCGCCGAACTCCAAAGATGGCCGCCTGCGCAACGGGAATCGCGGCAATCACCGCCAAAGCAAGCGCCGCAGGCTTTCGCGTCCGGGCAAAGACGAGAACAGAAAGGCAAAGCCCTAAACCGCTCGATTTACCAAGAAGATACCACGCTGTGATCACCCCGGTCCATTCCCCCCCCATGGAAGAGGTGTCGATCCCGCGCATTTCGAACTGCGCAAGCATTCCTATAAGGACCATGCCCGCCGCTGCGACCAGCAGGCGCTCGTTGCTGAAGCTGGGAAGGTCGCGAAGCCCCCGCGACGCCAATCTCTTGCGCTCTTTTTTGAAAGCGAACCAGAAACCGAGTGGGATCGCCAGAAAACAGCCTCCGACATAGAGCCAGAACCCCTCGCCCGAATAAAAGTTGGTCCGATTGGAAAGCTCAATCCCTTGCGGGACCACCCACGCGAGCCCTATCAGAGCGGCCAATGTCGGATATGCAAAGATCGTTCGCCCGCGGACGATGCCATGCACGGCAATTCCGCTGAGAATGAGGCAGAGACCGTAGAAGGCGAGCGGAAAATCCGGTTCAATCATGCTTGTTTCGCCAAGAAGACCGGGCCTTGAGAAAAGGCCCCAGTCATGAAGGTGCTGTCAATCGAGCGATGATCATCCTGCGGACTGCTCGTCACTTTGCGGATAGCACCATATCAATGATGTTGGTAAGCGCCTTCGCGCGTTGATCCCAGAAACATTCCGGCGGCGAAGTGTCGGATCTTTGCAGGCCGCGCGCGACAAGTTCCTCAACTTTCGCTTTGAGACCCGACTCGTCGACAATGTGAACGCCCTCATGATTGCACCGATCGACCTGATCGCAGCCGCGGATCGAAATTATCGGCACCCCGGATGCGAGATGATCGTAGAGCCGCATTGGGGAGCAGTGCCAATTCAGTTCGTTACGAGCGTATGGTATGATCGCAAGGTCGAGCGCCTTCGCGTATTCGTGCATTCTCGAATGATCGATTTGTCCCGCCACTACGACTTTCGCGGATCGAAAGACGGGGTATTGTTCGAGCACCGATGCAGAAGCTGGTCCAGCGACTAGGAATGTCCCGACAGTCTCGTTCGATACCACCTCGGCCAATGAGGCGAGGTTCAATCTTTCCGTGAGAGCCCCGAGCACCCCGACCAATGGCCGGGGCCTTCCTGCAAGGATCGGAAGGGGCTCATACCGGTCTTTGGCCGCGAAATGACGCTCCGTAGCGTTCGGACTCACGAAAGTCCGCGCAGGATCGATACCGAACTCGCGGACCGCACGCTCGCGAAGCGTATCTGACACGAACACGGAGAGTTCGGAGCGCTGGTGGATTTGGCGTTCCTTGCCAGCAATGGCCGTCCCGCCCCATCCGACATAGCTTCGGTAATCGTCTGCCGTGTAGGAGACTATCGGTAATTCGCCGAATATCCGCGAAGCCAGTGGTGCGTACGCCGGAGAGGTAAGAAACAGAACCGGCTTTGCATCACAGGCTTCCGCCGCTCTGCGAATGAACCGGTGAAGGAAGCTCTGCCCGATGAATGCAGTGGATGACGCCCACCCGCGAGGAAGAGAAATCGAGACGCGTGTCGGTTTTGAGTCATTTGAACGACGCAATGAGGGGAGCAGGCCACTGGAGACCTCAAAGCTGAAAACCGGCCTGAACTCCGCGAGTGCCGCTGCCAGTCGGGCGTGCCAAATCGTATTGCCGTCAACGAAGAAAATGGGAGCAACCATACCGGGGGCGCTAGCGAGAAAGCAATTCCTGATAGACCTCGGCCATGCCCGAAGTCATTGCGTCCAGAGAGAAATAGCGCGCCACGTCTCCAGCTCCCTCGACAACCATGACCCGCCGCCTTTCGTCATCCGAAAGCAGCCGGGCCGCGAGCTCCGCCATCGCCCGAGGATCTTCGTAAGGCACGAGGACTATCCCGGCGCAGTCACGCGCGATTTCGTCGGAGCCCGCGCCTGTTTCATAGGCGATGACCGGTACCCCTTCTGCGACCGGTTCGATCAGGCGGAGGCCGAAGGGCTCGGCTGGGGCGGTGAAAATCGCAAGATCGAGCTGAGACCAGAAGGTCTTCATGTCGCTCACATGCCCGAGGATTTCCGCTGCACCCGATGCGATGAGGCTGCTCAATTCGTTTTCCAACATGCGCCGTTGTGACCCATCCCCGGCTATCCGGAAGAGAGCATTCGGGTGAGCCTCGTGCATGACAATCGCAAACCGGGCGAACTCTGCGACCCCCTTGTCGGGCGCGAGCCGACTAGCGAAGCCGACGACAGGCGAGGTGGAGACGGGCTTTGCCGCTGGCGGTTTTTCGCAAGCGACGGGAACGCCGTTCCTGACCACGCGATAGCGGGCCGTCGGATAACGCTCTCGCCACACCTGCTCAATCCAGTCGGAAATCGCGACAAGCGTGCCGGCATGCGCAACCATTATGCGCTCGAGTTCTCTGCCAAGCCGGGCCTTAAGGCTCCCTGCTCGAACTGGTTCCCCATGAAGATGCAAGCAAATTTTGGCGCGGATGTTGAACAGTGAAAGAGCGATCCAAGGCGCCGGCATGTGGAGGTGGACGATATCCGGGTCATACGCCTTGATAGCGCCCCGAGCCCTCATGACACGCGCGAGGAGGGAGCCGCTTGAGAGGAACTCTTCTGTTTTTGTTTTTCGGTCGACTGACTTCGCTTCGGCATGCGGCATCTCGCCCGTCCACAATGTCGCCACCCGGTGTGATGCCGCCTGCGCGCGTGCAAGGTTCATTACGATCCGCTGGACACCTCCGAAAGGTGCCCCCGGCGCGATATGCATCACCCGCATGGTCCCAAGCCTCAAAGCGGTTCCGAGGAGCTTCTGAAGATTGCGTTAGCCAACCGAACGCCTTCGCTAGGAGGTTCGCCATGGTTGCCTCCGATCACTTCCAGGGAGTATCCGTTCGAGTCAAAGAAATCTTTAAGATCCTGCACTAAGTTTCCAAAGTTACGAAGGTTTCCAGGGCAGACTTCAATCATTCCTCCACGAACGTTACCTTTTTCAAAAAGAGGCCTCGCGCCCTCGAGTACAAGGATCTCGGCACCTTCGACATCAATTTTCAAAAAGTCGATCTGGCCTATTTCATTATCTCGACAGAATTCTGCAATAGTAATCGACCGCACGGCGCATCCGGCTGAAGGATCGTCGATTATTCGATTGGTAGCTGGATCCCTGCTGTTGCTGAAGCCGAGCATACCATTTCGATCCGATATGATCGCCTCGATGACCGTGACATTGCCGGCGTCATTCATAAGCAGATTTCGCCGAAGCGCATGCGCGGTCTGCGGATTGGGCTCGAATGCAAAGATCCGTGCTTGCGGAACCAAGGTGGAGAACGGGATCGCGAACGCTCCGAAATTCGCCCCTACATCGAAGATGACGCGGGCGCCGGACAGGCACTCGCGCACCAACTCGATCTCGTCGTTCGTCGGGGCATGCCGCCGCGCTCCGAGATAGGAACTGAAATTTGGAAACCCAGAGATCATGCAGTCTAGGATTTCGAGTTCGGCAGGCTTGCCGCGCAGAGCTGCCAATAGCCAGGCGGCATAGTCACGCCAGATATCGGGGCGTGTTGCGATGGAGATCGCATTCTTGGTAAAACTGCTCGACCGCTTCATTGGCTGAATTCTCTCGGCTCTCTTCACAATTCATAGCACCTCGGAGGTCACTTGCGCAGCACCGTCCGGGCGACGGGGTCAGCCCGGTCGATCCCGGGCGACGTCAACGGTGCGACCCGCCTTAGAAGCTTCCATGACGCTCGCGATCTTCTATCGCAGCGATGACTGTTCGTGCGAAGGCGTCCCAGTTTTGATTGCGGGCTCGCAACCGTGCTGCCCGGCTCATGGTCTCGCGCTTCTCGCGGTTTTCGACGATGGATGCTACGGCCTCGGCGAGGCTTTCGGGATCGCGAGCAGGGATGATGTGTCCATCAATGCCCTCGCGGACGACCGAGCCCGCTTCCGGAGTGGTGACCACCGGCAGGCCCGCGCCCAAAGCTTCGCCGGTAACCCCCGCCGATCCCTCCGCAAGCGTCGGAAAAGCGAAGACATCAGCATGCGCGAACTCGCGGGCGAGTTCGGCCTCGCTCAAATGGCCAAGAAACTCCAGGTTCCGGGCGTCAGGGTGTCTAAGGACTTTCTGGGATACCTGCCCTGCGACGCGTATACGGTAACGACTTCCAAGGAGCGTGGCGGCTTGGGCGAGCGTGTGGATGCCTTTCCTCAGGATCGCACTGCCGGCAAACAGTATCCTGCCCGGCTCGGGCGTCGTCTCGAGGGACAGCCATTTGGAGTTCACGCCATAGGGAGCGACCGTCATTCGAGCCGCATCGATCCCGTATGAAAGGAGGTCATCTCGCACGAATGTGGACGGACAGACAAGCAAATCGGCTTGTGAGAGGAGCAACCCGTTTTGCTGGACGCACTCTTCCTTCGAGATGATGAGAGGCACATCGTCAGCCCAATCCTCATGAAGAGCCGCTTCCTCGGCGATAATCCGATCGGCCGAGATCGCTATATACACATCGCCGATGATACCGAGACCGTTTGCCTTAGCCTTCTCGACGAAGGAGCCGCCTTCTCCGAACATCGTATATATATGTGTCGCTCCGCCGACCCCCTTGAGATTCATGCACCGTGCTGCAAGTCGGTTCGATGCCTGATAACCGGCGCGCTCGCCGAACGCTTTCCCGATGATCTGGGAGACGACGAAGGGCAATTCGAAGGTGTTGATCTTGTCGGCGATCTCGGACGGCGGCACCCGCCGCTCGACCTTCCCGGCGACGCGCTTGTTCCATCGTGTCGTCATTTTCAGCGCAGCGCCCAGTCCCTTCGTCGACACGAGGTCCGTGTAGATACTGGCGAGAACCCCGGCCCGATCGAACGCGCACGGGATCTGGTAATTGTGGCGCGCGCCATTCTGAATGACGAGCATGCGGATCGATTTGGATCGAGCGTTCATCATCGAATCGCCGCGAGCAGATCCTTTAGCACCGCGAACCGCGAAATGCCGAAATATTCGGAGCCAAGTGCATAGGATCCGGAGGCCAAAGTCTTATACCACCCTTCGACCCGGTTTATCCTCTCGGAGAACTGATCGTAGATTGGTGCACGATTCAACAGGGCCGTTCCGCGCTTCTTCATCAGAGCTTCGAGTTCAACAAGTCCATTCGAATAACCGAAATCAGATTCGGCGACGATCTGGCGGAGCAACTCGGCCTGCGCGATGAGCAATTTGCCCAGCCGCATCATTCGCTGGCCAGACAATGTGCCTGCCAAGCGATCCCGCAGCGATTGGCTCCCTGCCGCTTCCGTGCGTCCGAACAAATTGCCCCCGTGGATCCGGTACTGCATCAGTGGCTCATTCAAAACGCGCACCGACCCGTTTCCCCAGCAATGCGCAAAGATGATCATGTCATGCCCGACAAAAGGCCCATGGTCTTCTCTGAATCGCGAAAAACGGTCCCACTCCCAGAATTCAGGAAATTGCGCGATCAACCCGGATCGAACGGCGTAGCAGCATCCGAGCGCATACGAGCCGATCACTGTATGGAGATCGGGATCCGAAAGATCCCGGTGCATCGGTGGAACGGGGGCCTGTTCGATTATCCCGCTCTTCTCGTCCAATTTCCGAGCCTGATGAATGATCAGATCGGGCTGCTCGCGACCAAGCAAGTCGTGTATCCTCGCGACCTTGGTCGGTTCCCAGATATCATCCTGATCGCAGAACAAGATATAATCGCCCCTGCAAAGGGAAGCGGCTTTGAAGAAATTCGCAGCGAAATGGAGGTTCTTCGAGTTACGATGAATGCGCAGGTCGACGGGCGAAGGACTCATGTCCTCGATGATCGACAGCGTACGGTCGGTAGAGCCGTCGTCGCAAATGACGATCTCGAGTGGCAGTTCGGTCTGGGCGAATATGCTTTGCAGTTGTTCGCCGATGTAGCGCTCACCATTGAAGGTGCACAAGGCGACCGAGATAATCATCTGGGCGGGCCTGGTCTTTTGAGAAAGGATGGGAGCCGCATTCACTTTCGAATGCCGAGCAAGCAAAAGATATCGTTATCACGACAAACATTTGCCACACGCGGCTCGGCCAAGCCCATATTCCTTACTTCATAGCCCTTTTGTTCGAGCGTCTCGGCAACCTTGTCTGTCGGTGTGCCCAAAAATCCATGGGTCTCCACGATGACGATCTCCGGTTGGATCTGCATCCTGTTGAAGATATCGATTTCTGCCCCTTCGCAGTCGAGTTGGAGAATACGGCAAGGCGGAAGAGCTTCCGGATCCACCACCGTCACGGCTTTCTGCCCTTCATATATGCCTACGTCACGCGCCACGATGGCCTCAACGACTTCCAATTGATCCGCCACTTCGTTCAATTCAGCGGCGCGTCTTGTTCTCTCCGCATTGCGCAGGTTTCCCTCGTAACAGATGACCTTGCCGCTCGCCCCGACCGCTTCGGCGGCCACGCACGCGGTCACGCCCCATCCGCCGCCGACCACTACGACCGTGTCGCCCGGCTGAACGGTCCGGCGCAACATCGTGGCGAGGGCCTCTTCGTACCCTTCGATATCACGCTTGTTGCGAAAGCGCGGGAACAGGAAATCCAGAGCCTTCACTTCGATATCGACAAGTACACCGCCGTATCTTAGGCGCCGCTTGACCGGAAGCCGTCCCCTAATGCCTGCATATACGTTCTCCGCCGGAACGATAGCCGTTCGGTAAACATCGCGTAGAAACCCAATCATACCTACTCCTGGTAAGGGATCTGTTCGAGCAGGGTTGCTCGACGTGCGCCGCGTTATTGATGAGCTGGCGACACTGAATGAGCGACACGCAGAGCCCTGAGTGGCAGTGCTTCCGGTTCGCCGCGGGCTGTATCAGGGAAGGCCGCCATGACCAGACGAATTTTCGACTTTGCATGCTGTGTCATTAAGTTGATTGCGCTGCCTTCGGTAAAGACCGTCACGGCCGCGAGGAACAGGAAAGCTGAAGTCGCCTGCCAAGGGGATAGAATATTCCAGAGCGATAGCCCCCATCGCTGCTTTTGCATGCGCGTGCGAGCAGCACCCCGTAGATCACGAACTGGGCCGCTGTCCCGATGGCTGCACCCAGCATTCCCATGAACGGGACGAGAGCCCCAGTGATTGCGCAATTCACAACCAAGACCATCGCAGTAATCTTCAGAAGGGATTGCTCACCCCGAACAGCCCGTAGGATTGAGGCGGACGGACCGAAAAGACTTTGGATCGCCAGCCCGGCTGCGACCACGCAGAACGACGGGAAGGCGACCGTGAACGCAGGCCCGTAAATGCCAAGATACCAAGGAGCAAGGATCGTCGCCACGATCGCAGCCAAGATGGTGACGAATGCACCGATCATTGCTGTGCGTGCAGCCAACATTTGGAATTCGGCGGTCGCACCGTCGGCGTGCAGCCGGGTGAGCGTCGGCTCCGCAATCAGGGCGCTGGCTCCGAAAAAGAAGTTGATGACCAAGCAGGCGCGGATCGCAGCATAGTAATACCCGACCTCTTCTGGGGCAAGATTGTACGATAGTATTAAGACATCGGCTTGAAACGTCAAGTTAACTAAAACCTGCGTGATGGCGAAGGTCACACTCGCCTTTGCCACGGGCGAATGATGCTCGGACCACCATCTATGCCGCAATGCGCGCAGAGACCGCGAGAGCGGCTCGCCCCTCCAAAAAAGCAGGAGAGATCCTCCGGCGATACCCACCCCGAGAACCTGCGCGCCCAACGGGATAAGCGGGGAAGGCACCAGAGCGGCGCTCAGGACGACAAGGGCGAGGAGGGCGGAGGCGGGGCGCAACACTCCTTCGAAGAAACTCACGAGAACAACGCGTTCGTAGGCCAGAAAGAGGGAGTTCACGAACGCTCCGAGTTGGGCGAAAAGGCAGAACAATATCATAAGCCCGATCTCGGGCTGCGCCATGAAAAACGAGCCGATCGTCGCAACAAGGAGCGCTGCGGTTATCAATAACAACCACTGTGCAATCGGAACCACGTACGAACGATCTCTCGTGCTTCTGCTGGCCGCCATTTCCCTTTGAAACAGGCCGGGCAGGCCGACAGAAGTCGCTACGCTTATCACACCCGCGAGGGAAAAGAGCGTCACATAAGTTCCGAATATCTTCTCGCCCATCAACCGGGCGCATAGAATTGCGAACAGCAGAGTCATACCAGTGGATAGGATCCGCAAAAATGTCGCGTAGATCGTCTGCCTTAGATGCCGGAAATATCCGTCCAGGCTGCTGATTTCCCGTTTCAACCATTCAAGCATAGCGCGATTAGTACCTGATCCGAAATGAGCCAACCATCGTGCCTTTAAGTGCGCCTCTCGAGGAATTTCCGAGCTACCGGGAAAAAGGCGCGGTTTACTGCTGCGGGATAGAGGCTGTTCACAAACAGGTAGTCGCCAAAGCCCCTGAACGAGCAACGGACCCCGTCAAACCCTAGCTCGCGCATTCGGTCGATGACGGCCCTGATTCTCGCAAGGTCGGCCGGGTGCCTCGCATCGAAGGGATGAAACTCGACCGAGATCTGCTTGAAGCGAGCAAATATATCACGGGGCGCCTGAAGAAGTACCTCATACTCTGCACCTTCCACGTCAAGCTTAAGGAGCTGGACTTCTGTCGCATCAAATTCGCCAAGTAGCGATGCCAGTGACCGTGTTTGCACTGGCTTTCCGGTGACCACCTCCGAGCCCTCGCCCTGAATAATTCGGCTAGCTTCCGGATTGTCATCTATCGCGAAAACGGCCTCCCCATCTCCAGCGGCAAGCGCCGCTCTGAGCAGTGTCACGCGAGGGTCAATGTAATCGGGAGAGAGTGCCTCATTGGGTTCGAGAGAAATCACGGAAACGCCGTACTTTTCAGCCATGGCATTGGCAAATTCGCAGAGGTGTGCACCGGCATCGATGACCAGCCCCCCAGGCGTAACGAGGCTGGCCAAGAATGAATGGCCGCGCTCAAGTCGCAAATCCCTTAGTGCTGATAATGATTTGATCATGGCTACTTCCAATCGAGTAGAAGAGGCTCCGCCACCCGAGGCAGGTGCAGGATCCCGGCCTGTTCTTGCCCCCGCGCCCGATGACCCCGACTGGCGTGTGAACGGCGGCGCGGTCGCGCCGACAATATTCCCGCTCCAATCACACCGCTGTACCCTGGCGCTGGCGCTCGCGCTCGTGCCACGCCAGCGCGTCGCCAAGGATCGCATCGAGGCCGGGGCGCCGTGCCTGCCAGCCGAGCACCGCAGCCGCCCGCGACGGGTCGGCGACCAGCTCGGGCGGGTCGCCCACGCGGCGGGACCCGACAGAATGCCGCACCAGTCGGCCAGCGAGGCGAGCCACGGTGTCGATCACCTGGCGCACCGAGTGCCCCTGTCCAGTGCCCAGATTGAGCGCGGTCGTCGCGCCGCCTTTGACAAGGTAAGCGAGCGCCGCGAGGTGCGCCTCGGCGAGGTCGGCGACGTGGATGTAATCCCGAATACAGGTGCCGTCAGGCGTCGCAAAGTCGTCGCCGAACACGGTCAGAGCAAAGTCGCCGCCCCGCTCGGCGGCGCGAATGGCGAGCGGGATGAGGTGCGTCTCTGGCGCGTGCCGCTCGCCGATCGCGCCGCCCGGATCAGCCCCGGCGGCGTTGAAGTAGCGCAGCGCCACCGACTTCAGGCCGTGAGCGCGGTCGAAGTCGGCAAGCATACGCTCGACGATCAGCTTCGACCAGCCGTAGGGATTGACGGGGCTCTGCGGGCAGTCCTCGCCAATCGGCATAAGCTGCGGCTCGCCGTAGGTGGCGCAAGTCGAGGAAAAGACCAGCCGCGGGACGCCTGCCGCGACCATCGCCTCGAGCAGGTTTAGCGTGCCGCAGGCGTTGGTGCGGTAGTAGAGGCCGGGGTCGTCGACCGATTCGCCGACATAGGCGAGCGCGGCGAAGTGGGCGACGGCGTCGGGCTTCACCTCGGCAAACGCGCGCGCTAACGCATCGGCGTCGAGGATGTCGCCCTCGATCAGCGGCCCCCACCGGACGAAGTCGCGCCAGCCGCGCGACAAATTGTCGAAAACGACGACATTCCAGCCGGCCTTCACGAAGGCCTGGCAGCAGTGCGATCCGACATAGCCCGCGCCGCCGGTGACAAGGACCGTTCCTCGACTTGCGCCTGTTGCCGCTCCGGCCGGGGGATCGTGTGGAAAAGTCATGGTCTTTAATGGCTACCGCACCAGCCGAGAATCGCGGTCCAGGGCCAGTGAAGGCCCCTACAAGGGCCTCATGTTGCATCTGCTCAATGCGTTAGGTTGTCGTCGCCCGCAAGCCCGTTCGTAATTGATTTTGCTATTGATTGGCAGGGCAGCGTCCGCTTTGCGGTGTATACTGTCCTCACCGAGCAGGCCTTCCAGCACGATACGGATCTTGTCTTCCGCCGAGAAATGCCGCCGGGTCGCCCGGCGGATATCCTTCACCACCTGCTCCGCAGGCTTTTTGGCGCTTGAGGATTTGGGTCTCATCTTCGTTCCTTCGTCACTACGGCGAGACCCAAATCCTCCTTAATTCACAACCCTAAATCTGGGCAATTGGCGCTGACGGGGAACAATTTACGCAGCCATTAGTGCCAAATGTTCTGAATACGGACACCCTGCCATACCGAGATCAATCACGCTCTGATTCAAGCTCAAGAAAATGCTCAGCCACAAGCAGGGAACCCAGTTCGGTAAGATGGAAGTGTGCACCACGAACATGGCTCATGCGCTGCACCTCGATATATTCGGCGAGCTCCCCAGCGATGTAGCTTGGGCCATTGTCGCTGAGCAGCCGAGGCTTGTGCTGGACGGGGTGTGATCGCAACCTGATGTGGCAAGAGCCATATCGAGCGTGTCGGTGACGTCCTCGACCCGCATCGTGCTGCATAGCTTACAGCTGATAATGTAGCGCGAGAAGTCGTCGAGCACCGTTGACAGGTACATCCAGCCCCAGCCGATGATCTTGAAGTAGGTAAAGTCGGTCTGCCACATCTCGTTGGGGCGCGTGGTCTGAGTGTGGAAGAGATCGGCAGCCTTGATCACAACATGGGCCGGGCTGGTGATCAGGTCGTAGGCCTTCAGCAGGCGGCAAACCGTCGCTTCCGACACGAAATAGCGCTTCTCGTCGGTGAGCCGCACCGCCAGCTCCCGCGGGCTCAGGTCGGACTGCTACAGCGCCAGTTCTATGATCTGATCATGGATCTCGGCCGGAATCCGGTTCCATATAGTCATCGCAGAGTTGCCCGCCGACGGCTGCTTTGGCGAAATCCTGTTACTCTTGGGAGTGGCGGAATTAGGGTGGGAAGCGGACGATCAATCCATGCCGTGCGAAGTAGCTTGGTCCCAAAAGAAACAGGATTGGGACCGTAAGCGCCGCCGAAGATGCTGCACCTGCAAAATGGCTTTCACGGGCCTGACGTTTCTGGTTAGGTCCTTCCACGAAAGGAGGTCCAATGAACCGATTTTTGATCGATCGCGTGACAGGCCGGGACAACAACTTGAATCTTATCCGCATGGTCGCTGCGGTTTGCGTCATGGTCTCCCATACCTTTCCGTTGGCGCTGGGAGTTGGAACGGCAGAACCGCTGGAGCATGCCACAGGCCGATCTCTCGGCACGTTCGCGGTCTGGGTCTTCTTCTACATCTCGGGTTTCCTGGTCTCCCAAAGTTATGACCGACAGCGCTCGGTGTCGCGATGGATCGTTGCGCGGGTGTCGCGCCTGTATCCGGGGCTCTTCGTCGCGCTGGTACTGACCGTCTTGGTGCTGGGCCCATCAGTCACGGCGCTGCCGCTCAACGAGTACCTTCTGTCACCCGCCACTTGGACGTATTTCCCGGGCAACCTTTCTCTCTATTTCTCCCAGCACCGACTGCCTGGCGTCTTCGAGAGCGTCCCTTTTACCATCGTCGTCAACGGCAGCCTCTGGACCCTGTTTTATGAGGTATGCTGTTATGGCGGCGTCTTGATTGTGGGCGTGATTGGCTTCCTGCATCGCCAGCGGTATTTCAACGTGGTGCTCGTCTGCTTCGGCGCACTCTATATCGTTGGCCAGATGGGCTGGATAAAGCCACTGCCATTGATCGGCTCTCGGCTCGAGATCCTGTTGGTTCTGGCATTTCCGTTTTTGCTAGGCATGGCCACTTACGTCTATCGCGACCGTCTGCGCCTCGACTGGCGCGTAGCAGCGGCATTATGGGCTTTAGGGGTTGCCGTCTTTGCCTTTGCGGCTGCCATCGAGGTGCTGCTCGTCGCGTTAAGCTACACGGTGCTCGTCGTCGCTTATTTGCCCCGCGGAAAGATCTTGGCCTACAATCGCCTGGGCGACTATTCATATGGGACTTACATTTACGCCTTTCCCGTACAGCAGCTGGTAGAGTTTGTTGGCCCTACGTCTGATTGGAGATTGAACCTT
Source organism: Novosphingobium aquae (assembly GCF_037572715.1). Lineage (NCBI taxonomy): Bacteria > Pseudomonadati > Pseudomonadota > Alphaproteobacteria > Sphingomonadales > Sphingomonadaceae > Novosphingobium > Novosphingobium aquae. Next base: position 20,900 of record NZ_JBBHJY010000015.1, read on the forward strand.
GCGTTGAGCCTGCCGATCACTCTCGCTTTCGCCGTGCTGTCCTGGAAATTCGTCGAGCAGCCGGGCCTGAAGATTGGCAAGGACGTTTCAGCTTGGCTGGATGCCAGGCGAGACAAAGGACGTCGCGTCAGCGTTTGCTAGATTTGGTTACTGGGGAGAAATGGCAACAGCGCCCGTACCGATGGAGGAACCCGCAGAAGGCTCTGATGAGCTCCGCGATTGGGTTCCTTGGTGGTTAGCTAACAGACAGCCGGTCAGTTTGGTGACTGGTATGTGTGGCGGTACACGGATGAGCTTGACCCGTACGTAGGTCACATAATGCTGACACGAGCCCGTCTGAGGGACGCCGGCCGTCGTGGCAGCACTTTCGGGTTTTGGGTGTCTCAAGGGCAAAGAGCGATTACTATCTTCGGTTTCGAAGCTGAATCGCCCTATTACGCTTGGAGAGCCACTCCCTATGCGATTGACGGTGGGCGGTCAGTGATCGAATGAAGAAGGACCTGGCAATCAGGGCGCTGGACATGGCTGTGCACCTACGCAATCCGCCGCCGGGCTGCCTTTCCACTCAGATCGCGGCAGCCAATATTGCTCCTATGCTTATCAGAAGAAGCTGCAGGCCCAAGGCCTGCATCCATCTATGAGCGGCAAAGGAAATTGTTACGACAATGCCTCAGTCGAGACGTCCTTCAAATCGCTGAAGGCAGAACTGATCTGGCGGCAGAAATGGCCGACACGAAGGCAAGCGGGAGCTGTAATCTTCCAGTACATCAACGGGTTCTACAACACCCGCAGGCGGCGTTCATATCTGGGCGGCATCAGCCCGCTCGCATTCGAAGCCAAGGTGGCATAATGAGATAGGTGACCGGCACAAAATCGTTACAAGTCCACGACTCCGACGTGAAAATTACGCACGTTCAGCATTTTGCTCGGGCGCGTGTTCAGAATTGAACGCTTAATGGAGCAGACCGGGATTGCAAGACCCGATCGGCCGTGACACTCCGATGGTCAGTCTCAAAACTAAACAGGTTTCCCATGGCGGCGGACTCTGGCACGTAGCCCTGCCAAATCCGGCTTATGATGGGCGGAGCAGTGAACAATGATCGGTGATCGTCGAGATGCATCTTGATCCTTCGTGTGACAGTTGGGAACCCGCTCAAGCCTTGGCATTCATAGTCATTCGCGTGATATCCTAGTCAATCCCAGGAATATGATGCAGGCTCAAGAACTTATCTCGCGGTCGCGGCCCTACCGCTGGATGCTCGCACTCACGGTTTTCTTGTCACTTTTGGGGGCGCTAGCAAGCCTCGCCATCCCGTGGTTTGCCGCACGATTGCTGGGCGGCCTTCTGGAACGAGGTACTAGTCTCGCTCCTGTCGCGGGACTACTTGTCACCGCACTCTTTATTCAGACTATCATCGCAATCACCAACGCTCTTGTTTCAGGTTCGGTTTCTGCCCGGGTACTTGCTGACTTCCGCGGCGAAATTCATGCCCATCTGCAAAGATTACCCCTCGGTTTCCATGATCAGAGCGACAGGGGTGACCTCCTCAGTCTGATGGCATGGGATGCCTCTAGGCTTTCAACGTTTATAAGCCACTGGCTGGCCTCAGCCATCTCATCCATCTTTTTGGCATGTGGCTCGCTGGCTGTCCTGTTCTCCATCGACTTTCGGCTGGCACTTGTAATGCCATTTCTCTTCGCGCTGTTTTTTATGGGTCAAAAGCTCGTTGGACGGAAACTTAGATCGATCTCGGCGAAAGTTCGGGAAGCAGAGGTCAATGTCATCGCAACTGCACAGCAAACACTGGAGATGCTTCCGGCGACAAAAGCATTTGCTCGAGAGCAACTACAGGACCAGAAATACGCGCAAAATTTGGAAGCCTCGCGAAACCAAAACGTCAGACAGTCAAAGATTCTTGCATATCTCGGCCCAGCAAACCAGTTGCTGATTGCCATCGCTGTTATTGTGACGCTTCTCCTAGTCAGTCGCGGCAGTGCGACACAAAGCTTGAGTGCAACCGACCTTTTTGGCTTCCTGCTCTATGCTGCGCTTCTCTCGCGGCCGATTGGCCTGCTTGCGAACCTCTTCGGCGAACTTAACGGCGCACGGGGCAGTCTCGAACGATTGCTGGAAGTACTCAAAGAAAATCCCGAACCAGGCTACAACGCTCCATCGAGACTGGATACTTGCCGCGGTATAATCAGCTTTTGCGACGTTTGGTTTGGATATCCTGGCCGGCAGGAGACCCTTTGCGGTGCCAACTTGGAAATCAAGTCGGGCGAAATCGTTGCCCTGACTGGCGACAATGGTTCAGGCAAGACCACATTGGCCCAATTGCTGCTTGGATTCTATAGCCCTCAGCGCGGCACGATCCGTTTGGATGGCTTAGATATCGAGCAGATACAGGTCCAAGACCTTCGTAGACTGATCGGTTATGTCCCTCAACAAACTCTACTTTTCAATGCAAGCGTGCGGGACAACATCGGCTGGGGAGCAGAGAGGCCCGACGAACAGCGACTGATGAGAGCGGCGAGACTTTCTCAGGCATTAGAATTCATCGAAAGTCTGCCGGAGGGCTTTGACACCGTGATTGGTGAACACGGTGTCAGGCTGTCCGGCGGACAACGACAACGTTTGGCACTTGCGAGGGCGCTGCTGAACGATCCTCCAATCCTCATTCTCGACGAAGCAACGTCTATGTACGACCTGGATGGTGAAGCTGCCTTTGTCGAAGCTTGCCAGACCGCCCTAGTTGGTCGCACGGTCCTGCTAATTACCCATCGGCCTGCCAGCCTGGAGCTCGCTGACAGACAGGTCCACTTGCAGCAGGGGAAACTTGAAAAACTGAGCTAAGATCAAGATAGCTCGTATCCAGCTCTCCAATCTGCGCTGTCCCTCCGCTGCTATTACCAAGCTTGAGCAGTGCAAATATCGGAGCGACAGTCCAAACCTTGCCAGAGCATGAGAACTTCGCTAAAGACTGTTTCCTAAATATTGTTGAGGAACCGGTTTCATGCATTCTCCCGCCCTTGAGGAAGTTTCGAAAAAGGAATTCAAAACTCCGTTCGTTGAGCGCTATGGTACGCTGCGTGAAATCACTCTCACGGTTGGAAATACGGGTAGTGATGACTGCGGAGGCGGCCTCGGCAATTGCGGCGGCGGGGGTGGTAACAACAAAACTAGAACCCCTTAATAATCTTTCGTATTGGCGTTTGCCGCTAAGCATTTCGAATTTATGGGAATCTTTGGTCATTAGCTTTTATAATGCTTTTGGCCCCAGACTTTGCAAATTAAGTCGCTGCCCCTTCCACCGATCTCATTCTGTCTTGGCCAACCCCATCCGCTTGGCCCAGAACGCCGATTCCTCACGTGTCCTTCCTCGTATTTTTCGCCATAAGAGACGGACTGGACGGACGGGCCGATATGCCCACCACAGATAGCGTGGTAGGTGTATCGCCTCGAAATCGCCTATTGAAGGCGTGAAAATCGAGTCCAAGACAACTTTGAAACGCTCTGGAAATGAATCGCACAAACGGCACGACTCACTAAAATCATTTCGCGGATCGCGATCAGTCAAAGCTTTATACTGTGCGATGATGCAATCAACTTCGTTGACTATAGACAAATGATTTTTTGCCTGGATCAATAACTGGCCGCTTAATTTATGGCCGAAGATTTGATTTATTAACAGGGCAGCCGCTAAAATCGAACGAGAGCTCTTATTGGCTTTGGCTCGTACAAAAGCAAAATTCCAATCGAAAGTCGGATTCTGGGCGGCAAACGTGGCCAGATCCAGCGCCCAACTAAATGATGCCCAGCCCTCCTTTTGACCGTGTCCGGCAAGTATCAGCGCCAGGTCGTCAGTGCAGGCGATCGGGACAGAAGCACTTCCGAGTACCATGAACCTGCGGTTCCTCAGGACTTCTTCTACCTGAACCGGAAATGGCCCCGCCCCGACAAACCGCCAATGCAAGTCAATGGTTGTGCCGGTATTCAGATTAAAATGCATATGCTGACCAACGTAATCGAAGAACGATTGCCGCATCTGTTTGTCGCGAACTATCGGCATATACCCGAGCCGCTCCAAGATCTCGGAGGCCAACTCCTGACAGTCTGGGGACACAAGCACGTCAATGTCGTTGTACTCACGATGCTGAGGCCCGCCAAAGAGTTCTTGTGCAAGCACAGCACCCTTGAAAAATATGGCACTGATTCCCGCCTCCTCCAGGGCGCGAGATATGACAATAATTTCCCCAACCCGCTGCATGGAGCGAAATGCGTGCGCGCGCGCCCAATTTTGAGATGGCTTCCAATAGGGCCATTCTCGATCCGAAAATCGATCTCTGCGCAGAATTGCAGCACGTAAGCTATGGAGCTCACAAAACCGAATGAACCATCCTAGGTCCTCACTTTCGTCACTTTTTGCGTGAAACGCCGTCGGCGATGCAAATGGATTTACCAGACGGCAGATGGTTTGAAACTGATCGTCAGTTAACATTGCGCCCAATTATGCTTGAAGTCGGCCAGCTAGCCAATGATCGACCACTGCAAGCCGCAGAAGCCAATTTGAATCGCCTAGGTCGATCGTTGCCTGGGATAAGGCTCCCGGTGAAATGAACTCTCCGACCAGTGAGCCTTTGCCTGGGAGCTTTGGCGGGTTGGCGAGGATAGTCTGGGCAAAAACGTCAATCTGCCCCACCGATTTCGGTCGGTTTAGCACCCTTCGCGGAAGGCGACCTTTCATCGTTTGTCGCAACAACCTTTTCTCCCGGGCCCAGGGAATGGGCGGCGTACGTAGCATGAAGTCTCGCAATTCAAGATCCATGAAAGGATGGCGCCATTCAATGCCGTAAGAATCGTGCATAAAGTCCAATCCTTCGAAATAGCGGGTCCAAAGATATTGCGCTCTCCAGGTCAAATCCGCTTGCGGTCGCCAGCTTGGCAAAGGTTGCTCACCCTCAGGAGAGCTCCAGTCATCGTCTTGCTCAAGGCTGGAATTCACCGGCTCAGATCTGCTGATATGGGGTAGGACTGGGAACAACATCCGCCCTACCGTCCCCTTCCATTCTGAAAGGCTCTTCGAAGTAACATAGCGGCAGGATGCGAGCGAAAGCTCCCGCCACATGTGGTTGCCCGCCAGCCAATTCAAGTACGAACGCCACTCAAAAGTCATGGCATTGTCTGGACCTTCCCCTGCGAACCAGACCGAGGACATTTCACGCATAGCTTGGCGCTGGTGCATCAGCGCTTCCGGGAAAGTTACCTCCATATTTGGTTCAGCAAATCTGCAGGAGCTTTGCTGCCACGCGGGTTCGTACATTAGAGACGCCGACTCAACCATATGCTGCTCGATACCGAGATGTCGGGCAACAAGACGGCTGGGTTCCCATTCGGGGTCACGCTCCCCATGCAAAACCGTGGTATGCGCTACGACACGATCTGGCGTTCCGGCAATTTGAACGGCTTTTGCTGCGAGAGCGGGTGAATCAATGCCTCCACTCATCGAAATTCCAACCCGACCTTGAGGCATTCTGTCGCGCACTGCGGTGGTCAGAAGCTCTTCAAATTGCTCCTGATACTGTTCCTGAGGTCTTAGAATTAGAGGTTCGCCGATTTGAAACGCCCAATAGCGGCGAACTGTTATTGCATTCCCTGTTAAGGTGAGCGTGTGAGCGGGCAGGAGCCGATGAACATGCGAATAGACGGAGGTTGCAGGCTCACTTCCGCCATATCTGAGAAAATGCCTGATCCAGGCTTTGTTTATCTCTCCACTCCAATAGCCTGGCGCATGTGACAGCAGCTGCATGGAATCGGCAATCCACCAGGTATCTTGATACTGAAAATATGCGAAAGGCCGAATCCCAAGATGATCTCGCGCACAAAAGAGCTTTCCTGGACCGCTGTCCCAGATCGCAAACGAAAAATCCCCTTGGATCTGCTCAACCATGCCTTCGCCCCATCGGACATAGGCCCACAGGCAGAGATCGGCATCAGTTAGGGATCTTCCATCACTCGGGAGGTCTCCTCTAAGACGCGCAATGAGAAGCGTGCGACGATCCAAACGAACCCGTCCAATCAACACCATCGACCGATGCGGAGCCAGTTCAAGTTTTGCTGAAGTGGATAGCTCGCCAAAGCGCCAAAACTTCCCGCAACAGACCTCACCTCTCATTAGCGCCTGCGAGTTCGCAGCATCGAGCTTTACCCCGTGCGGATCGCATCGGCTCGTCGGCGAAAACCCGATTAGAAAGCTCATCGCGGCAAACCCCCAGTCCAATAGGAAATGACCTTGAAGGAGTCAGCTTCTTCTCCGCCACCGACCAAGACTTCACCCGACTTATCTATTAGCCAGGCGTGCGCCTGTAGCTTCGATCCAGCGCGCGCAACACCAATGCGCAACTCGCTTTCATGGCCATTGCGAGCCAGCATGTGTTGGAGTGCGAGCGCTCTTACCAGGCAGGTCGCGGAGCTTCGCGATGCGACCCTGTTGAAGGCGATGAGAAGCTCATGCGAAGAAAATCGTCCGCTTCCAAGAAAAGTCGACCAAATTCTGATCCGCCTCGTCCCCGTGAAACGCAAGCGAAGATATGCCTCGAATAATGCTCGAGCGCTAACGAGAACCAAGAAGAGCTCTGCCAGACTGTATCGCCTCAAGCGCATACAAATTCAATGTTTCTTTCCAGCAACGAAAGAACATCTGGAAAAATATCATCACGCCTAGGGTAGGTCAGTTTGTAAACCGGCAAAATTTGCGCGATATGTTTAGCAAAAGCAAACTGTCGGGAAAGGCGCTCAGAAACACTAAAGCTGGGGAACATGGTTGAACCCGCGATCTTCTGAAAGACTTCTAGTCCCCTCATTTGAGACATTGACACCTCTTCAGGCTCACTTTTCTCCGGAAAAGACAAAAACAATAAGGCATCGAGTGGTCTTCTGATTGGCGTACCAGAGTGACCGACGGTCGGGAAAAGATACTTCTCTGAAAGTGGGTTCCACTTGCCGCTAGGCCAACTTTTCGCAAAGTGTCGATCGGCAGTATGGGCAAATAGCTTTATTCGAGACGGACCCGGCTCAGCATAGAAATTTTTTTCCGTGCTAGTGATCCGAAGCAGGTCATCGGTCACTAACTCTGCGCCTTGACTGATCAAATGAGCAGCGAAAGTTGACTTTCCGGCTCCGCTCGGACCAAGGAGTCCAATCCCACGACCATTGAACCAAACAACCGTGGAGTGAAGCGTCTCCTCACCCTGCAGTAACAGAGACATAGACGCGGCAAAATTCGCGATATGCGCCTCGAACGCCTGTCGATCTGCCTGATGGTCGAAAGAATACCTGATGGTTCGCCCATCGCGGTCAGCCCGTAACACGAGCCAGTTCTTCCATTCGCATTCAAATTCACCAGACGGATACAAGCGACTTTGCACCCACTCATCTCCAGCAACCTGTATGGGCTCGCCTTCATATGCTCGCGAAGCGTTTGGAGAAGCGGCCTGAAGTTGGAAAAAGGGCGGCGTGGCCGGTTGAGCCAACGGCAGGTCCAAGTGCACGTCGCTGGTAAACGCGATTCCATAGAGCGCATACGAATATGGGGAAGCAACGTTCCCGCGAATGCTGCCAAGGGGGCCTAAGTTGTGGGATAACATACGCTGTTTGCTCTGCTCGCCCGGAGCTGGAAATCAATGTTGGATCAAAACAGAGATCGGCAACCAGACGATTTAATTCAGGAACTTCAAGGCTACCGCACTTCACTGCCGTCAGGAATCACTAGGCCAAGTTTGCACATTTCCAGAATGAAATTGGACAAACTGCGCCGGCACTCCGCTTCTTTGACATCATAAACCCTCATCACTTCTGAAACGATTGCATCGAAGCTTTTTGGGGATTCAAGTTCCTCCCACACGAGCGCTGCAACCTCTGTGAGGCCAAAATATTGCTTCGAATCCGGGTTCAATACCGCAATCTCGCCATCAATATCGCACGAAAGAGAGTCTTGTGCTCGTACAAAGCGCTGCGCAGGGTCGGAGAGGTTCATGGGATCTTTCTTGGCATTTCAAGTCTGCCCCTTTTGCATCATGGGATGCGGCTCGCCACAGCTATTGTATGGGAAATCTAGCGGTCTGCAAGCAACTATCGGCCAGTCCGCTTCAGTAGCTGCACTGCACCAATCTTCGCTGCGGAGCCGAACTGGCTCACTTGGGCAACGCCGGAGAGGTCCCATACCTGTAAAGGGCAATCGTTGGGAATGACGATCGTCACTGGGATTGCGTTGCCTTCAGGAGCTGATCGCACTTCCGCCCGCGAAAGGAGCGTTCTTCCGTCTTGGCAGTGCACCGTCCAATCCAATCGAACGCGCGCTGTGTCGCCAGGGTATGTCAACTCCTGTCGCAGTTCGTAAAGGCCGGGATTAATTAGTGTCGTTCGCTTCGCAACCACGCCGCTTGTCTCTGGCGAGAATCTGACTGACAGGGATCCCTGAGCGTCAAAACTTGCTTCAATCTCACCGTTTTGTGTGAGCTGCCATGAAAGCGGGGCGAGTTCAGTTTTCAAATTTATAGCGGTGAACCCAAAATTGGCGAGGCCATTTCGAATTTTCGCAGGCATGTCAGCTATCACGGCCCGCACCAGCTCGAATTCATTTCGCTGCGCGAGTGGCGCAATAAGCCCTTCGCGCATGTTTTGCGCTTGTTCAGGCTGCAATTGCTTAGCAACTCGTGAAACGAGCTCAACAACATGAGCCGGCTCTGCACCATTCACCATGGAGGACTGCACAAGTCCTGCAAGCCAAGGGGCATTTGCATAATTAACCAAGGCCGCTCGAACCTGCGCGAACTTGAGCGCCTTGGCTTGAGAGGCAAATATGACGGCTGATGCTTCAGAAGGATAGATGCGCAAAGCGCGGTCGTGATGCCCGAGTACGGCCACGACATCGCCCTTTCGGGATGCCGCAGAAATGAGTTCCAGTTGATTGACCAGGCTCCGTCGGCTCACGAGTTCAGCCAATTCGAATACGGGACTAGCATCTCGCCTTGCGCCCAGATCGATGGCCTTTCCATGAGCACTGAGCGCCGTGGCATCAAGCGGATTGGCTGTTATGATCGACTTCGCCAGACGATCAAGCTCTTGTCTCCCGTCCCTGGTCGCTGCAAAGAAGTCATTGCTTCTGGATAGGTCTTGCCTCAATTCCGACTGCGCAGATGCGACGAAGGGAAGCGAGGACTTGCCAGTAGGTTCCGCGTCAAGCCAGGCTCGGGCCGCTTCTTGGGCGGCCACACCGGTCAAAAACAAGGTGCCGACCGCAATGAAAACTTTACGTAAAAGCCTCATCGCGGCCCCGCTGTCATTGACTCTAGCGCGCAGTCTTAGGCCGATCAGGCATTTGAAGCTTTGACCTTTTGATTGTCACCATAAGCATAACCATAGCCGTATCCGTGCTCGGAGATGTTCAGCTTGGTCATGATCGCACCGAGCACAAACGTCCCGCCGACTTGCAAACGCTCCAATGCATTTCGGATTGCACGCGTGGACACGTCACCGCTTTCGATCACGAACACCGAGCCTTCTACCGCCCGGGCAAGCAGCGGCGCATCCGCCAACCCGATGACTGGCGGCGCATCGATGACAAGGTGGTCATACATATCCGAAAACTTGGCAACAAGCCGACCGAGCCGCTCACTCGCGAGCAACTCTGAAGCGCTCGGCGGCATTGGTCCTGCCGGCAATAGCGAAACGCCCCGAATACTTGTTTCTTTGACCATAGCAGCGAAGTCTTCACTTCCGGCAAGCAAATTGCTCACTCCAAGGTCGTTCGACAATTCGAGTCGCTCATGTAACGAAGGGGAACGCATATCGGCGTCGATGAGGAGCACGCGCTGGCCGGTGCGTCCGATCGCTGTAGCGAGCCCTAAGGCGGTGGTCGATTTGCCTTCGCCGGGCTCGGCACTGGTAACCACGATCGTTTTCGGAATTCCGCGACTTGTGGACAAGGCCAAACTCGTCCTGACGCTGAAATAGGCTTCCGCCAATCCCGAATGTGGGGACACGATTTCCTGAAGGACTTCCCCTTCGCTCAGCGGCACCGTTCCCAACAAAGGCAATTTTAGAACCCTCTGGACATCGCTGGGATCTCGCACAACTTGGTCCAGAGATTCCAGCATGAAAACCGTGACACCAGCCAGGAATATTCCTGCAAGAAATGACAGCAGCAGGTTCCGCTGGAGGTTCGGCGAGCTAGGACCACCTGGCACCCTGGCCTGATCGACAACGACGACATTTGTTGCGCCGACAGTGCCTGCTACTCCGATTTCCTTGTAACGCTGAAGCAAGGCATCATAGAGTTGACGATTGGTATCCACGTCGCGCTGATAGATATTGTATTGGATCGTGTCCCGCTGCTGCCGATCAAATTGCCCCTTGAGAGCGCTTACTTGCGCGGTGAGCTCCCTTTCGCGCTGAAGCGCCTCGGTATATGCCGCCGTCTTTCCCGAAATGATACGGGCGGATTCCCGCGAAATCGACATGTCCAATGACTTGATCTGTTCGGAGAGTGCAATCGCTTCAGGATAGCCTGGGTCGAACTTCACAAGAAGCCGCGAATAATCTGCCGCGAGCTCCGCGCGCTTGGCCCGCAAGGCGCCAATTCCGCCGTTCTCTGCGCCGCCCGGACTCGCTTCACTATTTCGAGAAAGCATCCGGCTTTGCGCTGCAATGCGATCGGTCTTGGCGCTGACAAGCGCAGCATTGACGGCCTCCAGATTTGTCGCGACCAGAGTTTGCGGATCTTGCGTACGACCGTCAGCGTCCCGGCCACCACCAATCTTCACAATGCCCCGATCACTGCCGAAATTGATCAAGGCTTGCTCGGATTGTTCCATTTTCGCCCGGACATCAGCAAGCTTATTTTCGAGGTAATTGCGCGCATCAGCCGTCGTTGCAAACTGCCTGTCGATATTGGCGGCGATGAAAGTTCTGGGCCAGGAGTTCGCGATCGTTGCCGCCCATTGCTGCGAAGGGCTGGTGTAGCTGATATCAACCAGCTTGGAGTTCGCGACAGGCTTGATGCTAATGCCGCCAAGGAGCACTCCTGCAGCTGCCACAGCCCTGGCGTTGCGCTGCTGCAGGGATGCAGGCGCCCCCGCACTATCGCTAGTGATACCATGGGCACTGAGGAACGAGGCATTTTCGGCAAGGCGCAGGTCGCTGACGACCCGCTCAGCGAGCGATCGTGATTTGAGCAGTGCATACTGCGTGTCGTAGAATTCGGCATCGTAGGCACCGTTCGCTTGATCAACGCCTTCGACATTGGTGATATTCTTCTGTTCGCGGCTGATCTCGATCCTCGATGAAGTCGAGTATAGCGGCGTGGTGAGCATGGTCTTGATAATGCCCACCCCTACACAAAGAGCGACAATCAGAAGAACCACGTAAATCCGGCGAATCGCTGCATTCCACCAGCGCCTCAGGAAATCGCCAAGCGCGATTGAGTCGTCCCCCGTCATCTCGAAAGCCGGACTGCCCACAGGCACCGTTTCTATCGAAGCGACGTGCGCAGCTGACGAGTTGCGAGATTGCATGAAATTCCTACCTATCCGGTAATTACGGGATCAATTTGTCAAGGATGATGATCGGGACAGTAAGCAGCGGCGTTACGGTCACGAGGTCCTTGAACAGTTTACGGCCTGACGAATCGCCGACCATGACCAGATCATTGGCATAGATTTCGGGATCCGGCTGCTGGCCGTGGCGAATTGCCTTGAGATTATAGAGGGCAGCGTATTTTTGCCCTCCCACTGTCCTGAAAATCACGACATCGTCGAGCTTGGCAAACTCGGTAACACCCTTGCTCAGCGCCATGGCTTGGAGGAGCGAGACACGCCCTGAAAACGGATAGATGCCAGGCTGTTTGACTTCGCCTTCGATGGTGAAGGCTTGGCTCTTGGCCTCTTTGACCTGGACCGTGACCTTTGGATTGCGGACGTGGTTCGCCCTGAGCGCTTCGACGAGCTGCCACTCGACGTCCCGGGCCGGCTTTCCGCTCACCTTGATGGCCCCGGCCAGCGGAAAGGAAATCATGCCGGTTTCGTCGACCCGAACTTCGCGATTCGACAGTTCGGGCATGCCAAAGACGTCGATTACCAGAAGATCGAACGGCCCCAAGTTATAAGGCTTGCTCGCCAGAGCGTTGTCGCCTTCCTTCGGGGCGGGCAAACTAGCACCTGAAAATACTTGAAGATTCCCGTCTCCGCCAAGTCGCGGTGTGGTCGCGCACCCCGCCAAACCGGCCACTAAAATCACGGCCATGAACTGCGCAAAACGACTTCTCATCAATTCCAACCCTTAAACTCGGCAAAGTCTTGTCAAAAGGTGCTATTTACCATGCACCGCGTCATGCCTGTGAACGGACTGGAAGGCAAGCCGCCCAGAGACATGCGACAGCGAAGACCACTGCTAGAGCCGGTGTGCGCAGCGGGTAATCGCCAATGCTTGCAACCGCGAATTGCAGGAGCATGACCATCCCCAGCATCGACTCCCGATGAGCCTTGGTTGCATGCGCCCTTTGTCCGACCAGGCGGATGGCTCGCGTGACATAGCTTGCAATGCAAATACCTAGCAGGAGGGCTGCCGGCGCCCCCCCGGTTAGGACAGCCTCCAGCCAGTCGTTATGAGCGTGGTTGACGATCTTGGGCGTCAGGAGTTCGTCCGGCTCGAAGATTTGGTAGACCCGTTCGAACGAGCCCATTCCGCTGCCCACCGGGAAATAGATCTTGGTCATGGCCAGGGCAATGGGAAGGATCGCAGTCCTCAGATCCTCGGACAAGTTAGATCTGACGAGACGGTCCAGGGCAACGTCGCGGCCAAGGCCAATTGTTAAGGCCAGAAGGCTTACTGCACACAGGATCAGCGCAATCCAGATTCTGGTCCGATGTCGGTGCCTCTCAGGCGCGGGCATTGAGCCTTGCTGACTTTCGTCGTTTCGTCCAGCGGACAGAATGAACGGGATGCCGATCACCCCGATCGCTGCAGTCAAGACGCCCGCCCGCGATCCCGTAATCATGATAAGCGGCAGCACAATGAACGCTCCGAATGACGAGAGCGCCAATATCCCCTTCGACCGGCCGGCCGCGTAGGCCGCCAACATTGGAAGCATCAGGGCAAGCATGAGCGCCTGATGATTCCGGTTCGCGAACAGTCCCACTGCGCTGCCGTTGTTGGTGATCGGATAGAAATAGAGCGGACCATCGCTTGGCCCTTGGATTTGGAAAATTCCGATCAGCGCGCTGAAAGCAAAGATGGCGATCAGAAGCGTGACTGTGCGCTGACGATCTCTAGGCGAGATCTGCATTGATAGTATCAGCGCAGCCGCGGGGCCAGCACAGGCAAACAGCGCGTTCCAGGTTTCCTTTGGCGTCAGTGTCATGGGGCGCCAAATCGGACCAAGACCGACCGCTAGGTCAATCTCGGTCACGAGCGACCGGCCTGGCAGTTGCTCCCAGATCTCAGGAGGTAACGGCACAAGTTGAATTGCCGGCAACGCGGCACATGCGGCGGTCATCGACAGAAGGAAGCGATGTTTCCGAATCTGGTTCATGTCGAGCCAGGCCAGCGCGAACCCAAGGGCCAGAATCGAAAGAGGTCGAAGCACGATCAGCTGGACAACATCGCCTCTTGCACTCCCCCCGAGTACCAGACTCGAAAATAGGAGAAGGCAAAGAACCCAGAATGCAGGCCCCGCGTCGGATACGAACTCGCGTAAAGCTGGCGGCAGCCGGCGCAAGGCTCTCGCCGCAAAGCCCTTTCCGCTTTGTCCGCTTCTATACCTCAAATCCACCCATCTTGTCCGCCCATCCACATCAGGGCCTTGTCTGAGCGAAATCACCACTTGTCACCCGGAAATTTGGGGCGCGCGGACCACCAGCGCACATACCGAACCCAGCATTGCGATCAAGCCGGCCATCCACGTCTTCGCCATTTTTACCCATCACCCGTAGCTGGGAAAAAATATGAATTCAGAATTCCGATTACAATGGCACGTGCCCCGCTAGTCATGGCATGACAAATCAAATGGTTAACGAAATAAGTCATTTGCGTACGGGCATGCGACGATATCGCTGTATATTTATTATATACTAGGCACAAAAACGTATAATACTCCAACCCCGAATGACTTACCGGCTGACGCCGGTAGGATCATGCGGCGGGGCTGAAGTCATCCTTGCGGATATGTCGGTCAAGATAGCCCATGATGATGTCTTCGGAGATGTTGCCTGCGGTGGTCGAGAAGTAGCCCCTGCCCCAGAACCTTTGCCCCCAGTAGCCTTTGCGGATGTGCTCGAGCGCTTGCTGGATACTGCGCGACGAGCGGCCCTTGGCGCGGCGCACGAAGTCGCTGACCGAAACATGTGGCGGGATTTCCACGAACATATGGACGTGATCATGAGACAGCGCGCCATTGATGATCGTCACGCCCATCTCCGAGCAAACCTGCCGGATAATCGTAACCCTCCCGCAGGTCACGCCTTGTTTGGGTGGTGAGTGACCGGTCTTAAGCGTGCTCTTATTTGCGCACTTAGGAGCGGATGATGGGTCAGAACACGCTGTTTTCGGGTCCGGAGCGGCGCCGTCGCTGGACCGAGGAAGAGCGGGTTCAGATTCTGACCGAGGCATTCTCCCCCGGAGCCTGCGTGGCCGATGTGGCGTGGTGCCATGACGTTTCGACGGCGCTGACTTACACATGGCGAAGCAAGGTGCGGCAGTCGGTCGTCGAGTCCGATTTTGCCGAGGCAGCTGTTGTGGCGGGAGACGGCGGCGAACCGTCGATCATACCATTCACAACATGGGAGCATACGACCTCTTCGAGCGCGATGAGGTCGCGCACCGCTATCGCATGGGACAAGGTTTTGGCGAGACGGTCGCTATGTCGCTGTGACTCGGCGCCTCATGGAGTTCACGGCGAACGATAACGAACTAGCGTTCGTCGTCGCCCATGAAATGGCTCACAACATTCTGGAGCACAAAAAAAGAAGCTCAAGGGCACCTCGATGCTCTTGGCCGAGTTTGGGCTCGGCGCACACAAGGTCAAGGCACCTGAAATCGATGCCGATAGATTGGCAGTAAGCATCGCAAATGCCGGGACAGATTTAGAAGGCCCGCAGACAATCCTGAATCGCCTTTCAGGGCACGTCTGGATAAACCTTGCGCTGACCCATCCGGGCATATTGCGCAGGATCGAGATTGTTTCCAAGATGCGCGACCAACTTGCATTGGTAAAGGAACATGCCCCGCCCATCGTCTCGATTAAACCGGACCTGCCTACCATTGCCGCCGATTTTCTCATCAAAGACCCGACGATCAAGATCTCAATCTTGGCGATCCCAATCTTGGCGATTCAGTCAGTTGACGCGCCGTGGATGCTTGCCATCAAGGAGACGCAGCCGACCAACCTTGCAACAAACCGCACCATACCTTCATTCGAGGCTGGGTCCGTCGCAATAAGATAGCCTGTCAGCGCTCGACTGTTGCATATGGACATAAAAGCCCCGCGTATTGGGAAAACTTTCGCGCCGAGCAACTTAGATTAAAAAGTCGGAAGTATAAGCGCACACCGAAAAGGGACAGCTACCTGCAATCGCCGCATTTCAGCCACAGATCTGCAGACCAGAGAGCGGTCGCAGGCGAAGATCAGGGGCTGACAGTTCCATTTTGACGGCCAGACGATGCGACAGCAGCCGTTACAGCACCCAAACCTCCGACCGCCAGCACGGCTGGAAGCAAGTTACTGCCGCCTCCGACCTCTGCACCCGAAAGCCCCTTGCACTTGGCCCACTTGCCAGCATCATCAAGGCGCCATTTACCCTTGCGATTAGTAAGGGTAACACACTTTTCAGCAGCATCCGAAGCTGCAGGATCAGCGTTCGCATTCTGGGCAGCGGCCATGCTTGCACTTTCGACAAACATAAGCGAGCACGCTGCGGCGATAGCAAAAAATTTCTTGGTCACAATTACAGCTCCGTGCGCTAGCGCATCATCGCGAATCTACGTTTACGATCTTAACACTAAAGAAATTTCAGTTGCTTGGCAACCGCCCTTTAAGGGCTACGTCGTGAATTAAATCCGCTTGCCAAGTTCGAAACTCAGGCGCGAATGCAAAGTTCCCTGGCGGGCATATACCAGACACCCTTAACATGGTGTGCCAGCCATGTATCTTCCCAAGTCGCTCGCGATTTGGCAGCTATCGGTAGCCCCAAGTCAGCAAGCAGTGGCGCCTATCCGGCACTGCTGCCAGGCACTCTTGCGTCACGTCATCAACCACGTTGAGCACGCGAAACCGCCTGCCGCACGCTATCTGGTCGTAAACGAAGTCCAGGCTCCAGCGCTGGTTCGGCAGAGCCAGAACCGGGGCAGGTGCTCCCGTGCCAACAGCACGCCTGCGGCTGCGTCGCCGCCTAATCTACGCCGCGATCTGCGCCAAATGATATTCTTTGGACGCCCCGACGAACGCAAGCGGTAATTCGGGTATGAGCGGCACTTGATCGGATGCTGCCATCTGTCGGGCCTCGTAATGCACCAACTTTAGCTTCGGGCCCGTATGGGAGTTCGCGGATCGGATCCAGATCAGACGAGCGTGCTCAATGCACAAGAACATTACCTGGTTTTCCGACGCCGTCTTGCCGATTGTTGCGCCATACCCTCCTTCGACCGCTTGTCGCCCTCGGACGACCTCTGATGGCCGCCCAGCTTACGCCGCCGCTACACCATCGGAGCTCTGTAATCCTTGTTCTTCATGAGCAGTGCCCAGACAATACGCGCCGTCTTGTTCGCCTGTGCTACTGTCACCAACATGCGCGGCTTACGCGCCAGCATCCCGGCGAGCCACGATCCTTCGGGCGCCCCGCGCCTGCTAGCATGCAGGATCACCGAACTGCTGCCAATGATTAGCAATCGCCGCAGTGTACGTTCGCCCATGTTGGATGTTCGGGCCGGCTTCGTCTTTCGACCCGTTGATCTTTGTAGGGGCGTGAGCCCGAGCCAGGCAGCAAAGTCACGGCCGCGTTTGAATGTTTGCGCTGCCGGTGCCAATGCCGCGATCGCCGTCGCCGCAATCGGTCCGATATCTGGAATGGTCATCAGTCGGTGGGCAACTTCATCTTCACGGGCGCGCCGAGCAATTTCCTTGTCGAGGTCTGCTATCTGACCATCGAGTTTTTCGAGCATGTCGAGCATTACCCGGAACATCTCCCGCGCCGCATGCGGCAGTGTTGACCCAAGCTCATCATCGATCAGCTCGCCCAGCATTGTCACCCAGGAAGGCCCCTTCGGTGCCACCCACCCGTACTCTGTCATGTGCCCGCGGATCGCGCTGATCGTTTGCGTCCGCTCGCGAACCAGCAGATCGCGCGTGCGGAATACCAACGCTGAGGCCTGCTGCTCCTCGCTCTTGACCGTTACAAATCGCATGTTCGGCCGCTTTACTGCCTCGCAGATCGCCTCGGCATCGGCTGCATCGTTCTTGTGACGCTTTACGAAGAGCTTCAAATAGGCGTCGTTACCGCATCCGCCTTTGCTACGGCCGTGGAAGATCCGGCCAACTTCCGAACCTCCCGGTCTGTCGGCGCCTGGCTCGGCCTGACGACGCGCAGATACCAATCCGGTCAGGTCGATTATAATGGCCACATCTCCAGGCGAAGCGATCATCAGATGCGAAGTCACTTGTAGACGACCCATCAGACGACGGACATGGGGGCCACTGCAACTCGGGATCAAAACAGACAGTCAGCGATCCGCGCTGCTTCAAAGCGGCATTATACTCGCTCCAGTTCGTTGTGCGATATTTTGGTGTTGGGTTGGACGGCTCCCAACGGCATCACGATGTGCCAGAGTGAGTTCGTTGAAGGACTCAATCGAGGGAGACCGTCCGTGGAGAATATTACACGCATTGGGATGGACACGTCAAAGAGTGTATTCCAGCTGCATGGAGTGAATGCGGCAGAGCAGC
>NZ_JBBHJY010000016.1:0-7207 GCF_037572715.1 Novosphingobium aquae
GTGCTTGGCATAAAGGAACATGGCGACCCGCCCTTTCTACTTGCCAGGAACTGTTGGAATGACGGGTTGGCCCGGGAGGTCGGGGCTGCCCTGCCAAGCATAACCGGCGACTGCGACCAGCAGCATCGCGCCACCGAGTTCAAGAGCCATCGGTTTTCTGCCGGCCAGCAACCACAGGGCAGCGAGCGCAACAATGAAAAATCCTAGTGCGAAGATCCAACCCATCGCTTGCCTTTCCTTTTCAATCGCCGCGCGACGAGTATTACGCCAGCGAATAGCGCGAATAGCGGCACCAGCCACAGCGGCATTGTTTCCGTCTTGAACTGCGGTTGGAAGCTTACCCAATCGCCGTACTTGCCGATCAGCATGGCGCGCACGTCTTCGGGATCATCACCTGCCGCGATCCGTTCGCGGATCAGGCGGCGCATATCACCCGCCAGATCGGCGTTGCTGCCTGAGATCGGCTGTCCCTGGCAAACCACGCAACGGATAGAATCCATCAGCGTCAGCGCCTGTTCCTCCTTGCGGGGATCGGCCAGAGACACTTCAGCATAGTCCTGCGCCAGCGCGGGAAGCGCCATGCTGACCAGCAGCAGTGGAAGCAGCGCCCGCTTCATGGCCGGGCTCCCAGCATGGCCATCAGCTTGGGCATGTCCTCTTCGGTCACCACGCCGATGTGCTGGTAAATGATCTTGCCCTGACCATCGACAACGAAGGTTTCCGGCACGCCTGCCGAACCAAAAGCAATCTGCGCCTTGCCCGCGGAATCGAGGCCGATGCGGGTATAGGGGTTGCCGTTGCGGGCAAGGAAAGCCTGAAGATCGGGGGTTGTATCATGCACCGCCAATCCATCAATTTCAGCGCCCGCGTCCTTGAGCCTGATCAACATCGGGATTTCCTGAACACAAGGCACGCACCACGATGCGAAGATGTTGAGCAGGCGCGGCTTGCCGTCCTTGAAATCGCGCGTTGCCGCGCCTGGCTGGCCTGGAATTCCGGGGGCGGCATCGAATTCAGGCAGCGGCTGACCGACCATTTTTGAGGCGATCACGTGATCGGCGGGGTTCTTGAGCCCGATGAAGAAGGCGATGAACAGCGCCGCGCACAAGCCAAAGGGCACCCACAGGATCAGCTTGCGCTTCATGCCGTTGCCTCCTTGTCCGCGCCCCACGGCCAGCGGGCAGACCAGATGTCGCGCTGAAGCCGGCCTAGCAGCGACAGGGCCCCGCCAAGCGCAATCAAGATGCCGCCCAGCCAGATCAGGGTGACAAATGGCTTCCACCACATCCGCATGACGAAGTTGGTGCCATCAGTATTCTCCCCGACCACCAGATAGAGTTGGCCGTTCCAGAAAGTCTTGATTGCGGCCTGATTGGTGGTCATCGGCGGATCGGTGAACTGGTGGAGCTGCGGCACCATCTGCCACGGCTCCCCTGTGCCCTTGCGAACGGAGAGGACCGCTTCGAGCGCCTGATAGTTGGGCCCCGGCGTCTCGCGCACGCCGAGCAGGGTGACCGAATAGGGGCCCACTTGGCTTGTTTCGTTAGCCTTCATCGACACCATGTTTTCCGCAGTGAAGGCAGCATCACAGGCCATGCCGGCCATGCTGACGGCACAGCCAAGGTGCGCCATGACCATGCCAAGGGTGAACAGCGGCGTGCGCGTCAGCTTGCGCTTCCACAAGGGAGCTAGGCTGGCAACGCCGACCAAAGCTGCGGCAACCAGCCCCAGCAGCGGCAGCAAACCGATGCCCCGCGCAAAAACCGCGAGCGTCAGCAGCATGATCGCAGCCGCCAGGATCGCCACAGCCATGCGGTCGAGCACCATACGCGGCCGGTCGCTACGCCAGCGCAGGAGAGGGCCCGCCGCGAGCAGCACCATCATGATAACGGCAATCGGTCCGGCCATGGCATTGAAGAACGGCGCGCCGACGGAAATCTTGCCGCCGGTCAGCGATTCAAGGATCAGCGGATAGAGCGTACCCGCCAGCACCACGACGAGGATCACCGAGAGCAGCAGGTTGTTGATCACCAGCGCCGCCTCGCGGCTGACCATGTCAAAGCGGTTGCCTTCAACCACGGTACTCACGCGCATGGCGAAGAGCGCCAGTGCGCCGCCGATATAGATTGCCAGCAGCGCAAGGATGAAGACGCCGCGCTCCGGATCGACCGCGAAGGAATGGACTGACGTGAGAATGCCCGATCGGACAAGAAACGTGCCGACCATCGACATTGAGAAGGCGAGAACCGACAGCATGATGGTCCAGGCGCGCAGACCATCGCGAGTGGCGAGCACGGTCACCGAATGGAGCAATGCCGTCGCCGCGAGCCAAGGCATCAGACTGGCATTCTCCACCGGGTCCCAGAACCACCATCCACCCCAGCCAAGGGTATAATAGGCCCAGTAAGAGCCCGCGGTGATGCCGATCGTGAGGAAAATCCAAGCCCCAAGGATCCACGGCCGCATGGCGCGGGCGAAGTCGGGGCTGACATTGCGGGTGACAAGTGCCCCAACGGCAAAGGAAAAGGCCGCCGACATGCCCACATATCCGGCGTAAAGCGTAGGTGGATGAAAGGCGAGGCCAGGGTCCTGCAGCAGGGGGTTGAGCCCCGCCCCGTCAAGCACGCCGGTGATTCGGGCAAAGGGGTTCGAGGCAAACAGCAGAAAGGCATAGAACCCCAGCGCAATCGCGGCTTGCGCTGCCAGCGTTGCCAGCCGGGTATCGGCGCGCAGTTTCTTTTCGAACAGGGCGATCGTCGCGCCGGAAAGGGACAGGATCGTCACCCACAAGAGCATGGAGCCCTCATGGTTCCCCCATGTCCCGGCGACCTTGTAGATCATCGGCTTCATCGAATGGCTGTTGGCCGCGACGAGCAGTACCGACATGTCCGATCGCACGAAAACGGCGATCAGCAGAAAAAATGACAAGAGAGCAAACCCCGCCTGCACGATCGCAGCGGGGGCAACGATGGCAGCGGCGGCTTCGCGCCCCTTCATCAGGCCCAATGCGCCGCCCAGCAATTGCAGCAAGGCCATGGCGGCTGCGATCCATAGGGCGGCCAGTCCGGCTTCAGCGATCAAGCGTGTAGTCCTTTCATCAGAAATCGAGCCGGTAACCGGCGCTCAGCACGTAGCCGGATTCGCGCGTGGTCATGGGGTTGCCGGCGATGATCTGGCGCTGGCGCGAGAAGTTTCCGCCAAATTCCACCTCAACCTCGCCATGGCGCAGCGGATACCAGTTCATGCGGAGGGTCGGCTGAAACTGGCTGAAATCGCCTTGCGTCAGCTTTTCCTTGCGCTCGCCGTAACGCAGGCGCGGGCTGAGACGGAACTTGTTGGTGATCGGCACGCGGGCGTTGATGTCCGCCGTCCAGGTATTGGTGCGCTGGGTGTTGGCATAGCGGCCTGAAACGATGAAAATGTCGCTGTCCCAGAATAACCCCGATCCGATCAGCTGCGCGCCGTAATAGTATTCCTTGCCCGTGACAGGGGTAGGCGCGACGCCTATGATGTCGGCCGTAGGAGGAACGCCGACGGTGCCGCCGGTATCGGTCATCGAGACGTCGAAGTTGGCCTGCAGCTTCTTGGTCAGCGGCCGCGAATAGGCAAGCGTTACGGTCTTGGCCGTCAGCGTCGTGTCTTTGGCCATTTGGTAAATTTGCGGATCGGTGAAGAACGGCTTGAGATCGCGCAGGTCCAGCACCGGAAGGCCGGTAGATACGAGGATCTGGCCATAAGTGGCATTGGTCGTGGTGAGCAGCGGCGACTGGCGATAATCGGCCGTCAGGGTCAGGTTCGCGCTGTCCGGGAAGTTGTAACTAAGCGACGCCAGCCCAAGGTTGAGCCGGTTGAACTTCACGTCATAGTCGATCATCGTGAAGGCATTGAACTTCTTGTTGGCATAGCGCCCTTCAAAGCCCACCGACCGGCGATCGACGAAACCTCCGCGGGCGTGCTGATCGAAATAATAGAAGGTTGTCTGGATCGGGCTCTTCTTGTTGCCCAAATCGACGCTGACGCCGTAGAACGGCCGTTCTTTCATCACCCAGGTCTGGCGAGATGACTGGACGGGGAAGCCGCCAACTACGTTGACACGTAGCTTGGGCCGGGCCTGCCAGCCGATCAGCGCGCCGTCAAAGCGACCCAGCACACCTTGCGAGTTGCGGGTTTGGCGCCCGACGCGAACCTGCGAACCGAAATCGCTCGAACTCCAGTCAAGATAGAGCGCGGTCAGTGCTTTGAGTCCTCCGCCGGGCTTGGATCGAAAGGTCGTCTGGCTGCCACCGTTGTTGATCGTCGTCACCGAGGCGCTGGTGCCGAAGTTTTTGGTATAAGACCCGGCCCCGCGCAGCTGGAACTGCTGGCGATCGTTGCCGCTCGAAATGGTAACGTCCGCGCTGGTCAGCAACTGGTTGACGTTAAGCGAATTGTCGATCTCGGTGCCGAGTGTGGAATTTGTGGCGAATGTGTCCGAGCTGGTCCGGCCCTGATCGCGAAAATAGAACTGCGAGAAACTGCCGCGCACACCCCATTCCCAGGCCTTGCCGCCGCCCGCGCGGCCCGAGGCCTGGCGCAAGGCCGGTGTGCTCGCAGCGGCCGCTGGACTGAGCGCGGCAAGTCGCTGGCGCACCCGTTCGGCCCCTTCGCCGCTGGGATAACGGCGCAGGTATTCTTCGTACTCCGCCTGGGCCTGCACTGACTGGCCCTTCTTTTCACGCGTCAGGCCAAGCAGCTCGAGCGCGCGGGGCGTATTGGCATTCTCCGGTTGTGCCAGCGCGTTGGTCAGCAATTGGATGGCGCGGTCATTCTCGCCATCGCGGATAGCACCTTCCGCTGAGTCGATCAGCCGGGCTGTCTCCGATCCATCGGCGGTCACCAAAGGAATGGCGGCTGCTGGCAAGGTCGGAGCGGACACCTCGCGCGGGGAGGGGCAGGCGCCGGCCTTGAGATCGCTCAGCCGGATGATCACCGAATTGGCTTGCAGTCCGGGTTCAACGGCAAATGCCGTATCCTTGGCAAAAAACAAGGAGAGGACGGGACCGCCCGGATTGTCGCCTTCATACTGGATCGAGGCGATTCCCGGAAGCGCACTCGGCGGACGCAGCGATTCACGTCCGCCCGGGCCGATCTGCGAATCGAGCGGCTGGATGCGGATGTGCAACTCGCGTCCGTGCGTTTCCGGAAACGAGCTAAGCACTTGCAGGCGCATGTTGAAGTTGACGGTCAGGACCGGGCAGTTGCCAGAGCTATCAACACGCACGTCAGACAGAGTGCGATCGGCCGATGCTTGGCCAAATGCGGGCATTGGCAAAACCAGTCCGCCGGCTATGGTTGCCGCGATGATGGCGATCGGAGCCGCAGAAAATTCGGTCAATCTCGTCAAGTCATGTCTCCAGATGCATGCCTATCGGTCCCAAGTCCGGGTCGAGTGGCATGCGCCGCAATCTTGAGTGGTGGTTGGATGTTCGTGGCTGGGCTTACCCTCCGCGATGCGTCCGTTGTGACAGGAGTCGCAGCGGCCGGTCACGTCGCTGTGGCTGATCCGGTAGTTCAACCAATTCGTTGTCGAGGTGTGGCAATTGCTGCAAACGTTAGTCGTGCCGGGGTGGGTGGCCGACTTGCCTGTGGCGGTCGTGCCGTTGTGGCAGGAATAACAATTGGTGCCGACGCCCGAATGGCTGAAGGTCGCCGGAGTCCAGGCATTGGTCTGGTGGCACGTGCCGCATTCTGAAGTCGTTGGCACATGGGTTGCGGTCTTGCCGGTGGCGGCGTTGCCATTGTGGCAGGACGAACAGGTGCCGAGCGCTTGCGTATGATCCATGCGGACGCTGGTCCAGGCGGTGGTCACATGGCAGAAATCGCAGCTGTCGGTGGTCCGGATGTGGGTCGCGGTCTTGCCCGGCGCGGTGGTGCCGTTGTGACAGCTCGCGCAAGTGCCGATCACGTCGGCGTGGTTCACGGTGCGCGCGGGCGACCAGGCGGTCGTGGTATGGCAATCCTCGCAAATCGCGGTTGTCGCTATGTGCGTGGCGTTCTTGCCCGTTGCGGTCGTGCCGTTGTGACAGGTGGAGCAGGCCCCAGAGACATTGGCATGGCTGAAATTCGCGGGCGTCCACGCCGTCGTGCGGTGACAATCACTGCACTGCGCGGTCGTAGCGATATGGGTGGCGGGCTTGCCCGCGGCGGCGGTTCCATTGTGACAGCTTGAGCAAGTGCCGATCACGTCATTGTGATCGACCGTCCGGGCCGGGGACCATGCTGTCGTGGTGTGGCAGTCTTGGCAATTCGTGTTGGTGGCAATGTGGTTCGAGCTCTTGCCCGTCGCGGTGGTGCCATTGTGGCAGCTCGCGCAAGTGCCGGTGACGTTGGCATGGCTGAAGTTGGCGGGCGTCCAGCCGGTGGTGGAGTGGCAAGTGCTGCATTCCGAAGTCGTCGGAATATGCGTTGCAGGCTTGCCGCTGGCTTTGGTCCCGTTGTGGCAGCTTGAACAGGTACCGATCACGTCGTTGTGGTTGACCGTTTTGGCAGGGCTCCAGGTGGTTGTTGTGTGGCAATCCTGACAGTTGGTGTTCGTTGCGATGTGTGTGGCTGACTTGCCTGTGGCGGTCGTGCCGTTGTGGCAGCTGGCGCAAGTGCCAGTGACGTTGGCATGGCTGAACGTCGCCGGCGTCCAGCCCGTGGTGCGGTGGCAATCACTGCACTCCGCAGTTGTCGGGACGTGGGTTGCGGTTTTGCCGCTGGCTTTGGTCCCGTTGTGGCAGCTGGAGCAGGTGCCGATCACATCATTGTGGTTGACGGTGCGCGCCGGGCTCCAAGCCGTGGTTGTGTGGCAATCCTGGCAATTCGTGTTGGTCGCGATGTGCGTGGCTGACTTGCCTGTGGCAGTCGTGCCGTTGTGGCAGCTGGCGCAAGTGCCAGTGACGTTGGCGTGGCTGAAGTTGGCGGGCGTCCAGCCGGTGGTGGAGTGGCAAGTGCTGCATTCCGAAGTCGTCGGAATGTGGGTTGCGGTTTTGCCGCTGGCTTTGGTCCCGTTGTGGCAGCTGGAGCAGGTACCGATCACGTCGTTGTGGTTGACGGTGCGCGCCGGGCTCCAAGCCGTGGTTGTGTGGCAATCCTGGCAGTTGGTGTTCGTTGCGATGTGCGTGGCTGACTTGCCTGTGGCGGTCGTGCCGTTGTGGCAGGACGCGCAAGTGCCGGTGACGTTGGT
>NZ_JBBHJY010000017.1:0-4756 GCF_037572715.1 Novosphingobium aquae
GCCTAGGCTTTGCGTATCCCTTCTGAAAATCGAGCTCCAGTTTCTAACTTGCGCGCCAGCGCTTGGACAAACCCTTCGTAGCGTTCCTTGCCCTGAGCTTGGGCGGCCGCCATCGCCAAGTCCGGCATCGGCGGATTTGCAGTCAGCCAGAAACGCACAAAAAGGGCCAATGCCTCGTTCGTGACCTCGATCTGAAACTCTAGCCGCTCATTCTGCTTGGTCAGCCGATCAAGGCGCCTGGTGACTG
Source organism: Novosphingobium aquae (assembly GCF_037572715.1). Lineage (NCBI taxonomy): Bacteria > Pseudomonadati > Pseudomonadota > Alphaproteobacteria > Sphingomonadales > Sphingomonadaceae > Novosphingobium > Novosphingobium aquae. The sequence continues at coordinate 248 of NZ_JBBHJY010000017.1, forward strand.
CGGCCTCCATCCGTTCGGAACCATCGGGTGACAGGAATGACGCAATGGCGGCCTCGACAATCGACGCCTGCGTCGCGCGCTTTCGGATGGCAAACTCGGCCAGTTGCCGGGAGATGTCCGGCGGCAAGCGGAATGTGTGCTTGATGCGATTGCCGGATTTCATAACTCGATCCCATCACCGGGGTCGAGAGAGGCGCGCCGGGCATTACCGCGCATCCGCTCCTGCAGGCTGCGGCTTTGCGCAGCATCATCGTCATTTTGCTCGTCGCGATCGAAGTCGAACTCCTTGACCATCTGCTTGAGCGGCGGCGCGATGTCCTCGTGAATCGGCAATTCCGGTTCGGTGCGAATCCCAGCATTAACCGGGTCATTATCGGACTGGTCCTTGACCGTTCTCCGGCGCTTCGCTTCTGCCGGCACCTTGGCGATCATGCCCTGCCAATCGTGCGGCGCGTTCGCTTCCTTGGTGGCAGCGCGAACCTTTGGTGGTGTCAGCACACGCGCCGACAGCCGCTTATCCCGGAAATACTGAGCCTTCTTCGCTCGAATTGGATGGGCTCCTGCCATCATTACGATCTCGTCGGTCTTGGGGAGTTCCTGGATCTCGCCGGGGGTGAGCAGCGATCGCGCGGTCTCGGACTTGGAGATCATCAGATGGCCAAGCCAGGGCGACAGCCGGTGCCCGGCATAGTTCTTCATGGCGCGCAGCTCGGTTGCCGTGCCCAGCGATTCCGAGACGCGCTTGGCGGTGCGTTCGTCATTGGTCGCGAAGCAGACCCGGACATGGCAATTGTCAAGGATAGCATTGTTCTGGCCGTAGGCGTGCTCGATCTGGTTCAATGACTGCGCGATCAGGAACGCCTTCATCCCGTATCCGGCCATGAACGCCAGCGCGCTTTCGAAGAAGTCGAGCCGTCCGAGCGCCGGGAACTCATCGAGCATGACGAGCACCCGCTGGCGCTTGGCGTCGGGCGCCAGCTCCTCAGTCAGCCGGCGACCAATCTGGTTGAGCAACAGCCGTGTGAGCGGCTTGGTGCGGCTGATGTCTGATGGCGGGATGACAAGGTAAAGCGTCGCAGGCCGCTTGGCATCGACCAGGTCGGCAATCCGCCAATCGCATTGCCGCGTCACCCGAGCGACGACGGGATCGCGGTAGAGTCCAAGGAACGACATCGCGGTCGAGAGCACGCCGGATCGCTCGTTCTCGGATTTGTTGAGCAGCTCGCGTGCGGCACTGGCGACGACGGGGTGGACGCCGTCATCACCCAGATGCGGAGCCATCATCATCGCGGCGAGCGTGGATTCGAACGAGCGCTTGGGATCGGACAGGAAGGCAGCGACGCCAGCAAGCGTCTTGTCCGGTTCGGCGTAGAGGACATGCAGGATCGCGCCGACCAGCAGCGAATGGCTGGTCTTCTCCCAGTGGTTGCGCTTTTCGAGGCTGCCCTCGGGATCAACCAGAACGTCAGCGACATTCTGAACATCGCGCACCTCGCAAGTTCCCCGCCGCACTTCGAGCAGCGGGTTGTAGGCGGCGGACTCGGCGTTGGTCGGATCGAACAGCAGCACGCGGCTGAAACTCGAGCGGTAGCCCGCAGTCAGCGTCCAGTTTTCACCCTTGATGTCGTGGACGATGGCAGAGCCCGGCCAGGTCAGCAGCGTCGGGATGACCAGCCCGACACCCTTGCCGCTGCGGGTCGGCGCAAAGCAGAGGACATGCTCGGGTCCGTCATGGCGCAGATACTGGTTATTGAACTGGCCGAGCACGACGCCCTTGTCGTCGAGCAAACCTGCCGCCTTGATCTCCTGGCGGTCGGCCCAGCGCGCGGTGCCATAGGTGGCGGCCATCTTCATTTCGCGGGCGCGCCAGACCGACATGCCGATCGCGACGATGATCGAGGCAAAGCCGCCGGTGACCGCGATCATCCCGCCGGTATTGAAAACGTGCGGTGCATAGGCATCGTAGCTGAACCACCACCAGAAAAAGTCATAGGGGTGATAGACCGGCCAGCCCAGCAGCGCGAACCATGGTCGGCCCAGCTCAGGTTGATAGCCGAGTGCCGACGCAGTCCACTGCGTTGCGGACCAGATACCGGTCAGTACGAGCAGGAACACGGCGAGGATCTGTCCCCAGAGGATCTTGGTTGCAGCCATCACTTTCTCCTTGCCCGCAAGGCCAATCATTGGTTTGCGGGCGGTGCAAGACTGGCAGACCCGACAGCGTAACCTGGCGAAAAACGACTAGGTTTGGCGAAAAGGCCGAGATGCAGTGTGGCGAAAGCACACAGCCTACAGGCCCAGCGTCCGGCTGCGGGTGAAGCTCCAGTCGACTCCGCCGCGCGCGTTGAGGGTGCCGCTGACAGCTTGACCCAAATGGCGTTCAAGGCTCGGTCGCCAGGGTACGAGCTGGAACCCCATCCCGTCGTCGATCATGGCAAAGCGGCCCGAAGAGAGTGTGACGCGCTCGCGGTAAATCCCTGCGAGATGTTCGCCGGACTGCGCTGGAGAATGTTCGAGTCCGGACCGGGCTGCGATGAGTTTGGTTGCATGGACCAGCTCGCGGGTGCGCAACTCTTCGAGTAGGTCTTTTGCGAAGATGAATCGCTGCCCTTGTCGGCGCGCCAGACCCTCAGCCGCCAGATGCTCCGAGCGCGCGGCAAGGGCATCACGCACTTCCGTGCCGAAACCACCGGCAGTCTCCACTGGCTCGCGGGATACCAGCTGGCGATCCAGCCATGTCGCGCCGGGTGCCTTGATCTGGTCGGCAAGCGAGAGATCCGAACGGACCGACAAGGATTGGTGATCGTTGCCCCGCGTATCTCGCCACTGGCCAAGCTCGACGATCGCGCCTGATTTGGCGTCGCTTGTCTGGTCGATGTCGTCGAACCGGAGGTAGTGGGTTCGCCCATCGGTCGCATCGACCACCGCATAGGCATTGCCGGTCAATTCATCATGCAGGCCGCGCTCGACCAATCGTCCGATTACCGGGTCGGCGGCCAAATCGTCATGCAGCGCAAAGCGACCCGTGTCAGGGCGAAGTCCGCTTGCGCCCATTGCCCGGTGCATGGTTTTGATGATGTCGCCCCGGATGGAAAGGTCTCGCAGTGTTTGCTCGGCACCCGGCTTCAACGTCCAGCAAGCAGGGGCGACACGGTCCGCGAGGCCGAGGCGTTCCAGCTTTGCGGCACGGCCAAGCAGATGAGCATGGTCGGAGCGGTCATAGCCCGAGGGATTCGGGCGAAGATCGACCAGGCCGGCATTGTCATCCGCCAATCGTTGCAAGGACCGGTCGAGGCTGGTCCAGCGTTCTGCATCGACCTCGCGGGCAATGCCCCGCGCGATCTCGCGTTCGCTGCGTGGTCCTAGCTCGACCGTGACCCGCTCCTCGGCGCGGGCACGAAGCCCGGCCCGGATATAGTCGCGGTCGATGACGATGTCTTTGCCATCCTCGGTGCGGCCCCGGACGAGAATATGGACGTGTGGGTTTTCAGTGTTCCAGTGATCGACCGCCACCCAGTCGAGCCGGGTATCCAGATCACGGGCCATGTCGTCCATCAGCTCACGGGTGAACGCACGGATGTCCTCCAGCTCGGCCGCATTTTCAGGCGAAACGATAAAGCGGAAGTGGTGACGATCATCTTCGCATCGTCCGGCAAAGGCATCACCGTTGGCGGCATCGGAACCCGCATCGAAGAGACCCGCCTCTTTGCCGTCACGGGTGACACCATCGCGCTTGAGATAGGCCACGTGGTGAGCGAGTGGTGCCGCTCGAAACCGCGCTCCTTTGTGTCGGACCACGCGCGCTTTGACGACCACGCGGCGATTGGTTGACCGTGATCTGGCGGCTAGTCCGGCACGTCGACCTCGTGCTGATCGCCCTGTTCCGGAATAGCGTGATCTTGCGAGCCGGTGCCCGCCTTTCATCGAGTAGCTGACAATCTGGCCGATAAAGGACTGTGCCCGTTTACCGCTGCCGCTACCCCGGCTGCGCCCCTTGCCGGGTCGAATGCGAAAATCGTCGTCACTCATTTCTGCAAGATCACAAATTGACGCTGCTTGAAGGCCGACGGCGCATTTTGCGTTGAAAGCATTGCAGAATATCTGGAGAGCGCCAGCAGGGCTGTTGGAGCGACGGCTAAAATTATCGCTTTGTTCCAATCACCTACGCCCACACCGACGGCGGCGCTTTTATCTGGCCATCCTCCTGAACCTGCTCCTCCCACAGCTGCCCATTCGCACTTCCTCACGCCAATCCACGCCATGACGCGCCAGAAGGTCAAACGGGCCATCACTGCGGACGGCTCCCCGAGACAGGCGCGAAGAGACCGTTCAGGGGAACAGGCGAAGCAGGAATGGAGGTTGGCGGCGCGGCGGCGGCGAAGCTGCCGGATGCGTCCGCCGCTGCATCTTGGCGCACGGTAAAGAGCTGGCTTTGTGTCCAGGACGTGCGAACTGGCTGCAACGGCGATGCGCTGGCAACGACAGTTGCCGCGCTGCCTGCCTGCAACA
>NZ_JBBHJY010000018.1:0-3452 GCF_037572715.1 Novosphingobium aquae
CGCCTAGCAGGTATATGACCACAAATCACCGGGCGGTTGGAGACTGGCAGGCAAGTTTGGGGGCTAGCCAAATCAGCTCTCAACGACTGCTTTGTCAGCGGGTCGTGACCCTTACCTTCTACGAAACCAGAAGCTCCACGTCGAAAACGCTCCAAGCAAAGCCAAGGCTAGCCCGGTAACAGTGAGCAGAAGCCGATAAGCGATCCCACCTACTTTCCCCGCGTGGATTGGGTAGGCCATGTTGAACGCTTGCGTCCCCGACTGCATCTTAAGGGCGTCGCGGCTGGAAAGTAGGGCGCCGCTCGCTGGGTCGAACCACAGCATTGTGCGCCCATTGGGCAGCCACTCGGCCGCGCGCTTCATGCGGATCGTAACCGGATCGCCGGATTTCTTGGGCACCGCGACGATGCGCAATTGTGCGTCGGGATAGGCACGGTGCGCGGCCACCACGATCGCCTGCCAGTCAAGATCGGGTGCGAGAGGCCCTGCGGAAAAGCGCGGTGCCTTGAGATCGGCCTCGATCGCTGACGAGGAGGAAAGCGGGGCCAGAACCGCGCCGGCAACCGGGCGGAAGATCATCATCGTGCCGGTGAGCGCAATCAGGAACAGGACGGGAGCGGCGATGATTCCAAGGTCCCGATGCTGCATCCTGATGGCCGGACCGGTCATCCGCGCCGGCCAGAGCCGGAACCGGAAGGTCCGCCGCGTGCGCCACCACAAGATCGCCCCGGTAACGACGAAGATCATCGCGGCAAGACCGGCGACGCCGATCACGGTTTCGCCCGCTTCGCCGGTGAACAGGTGGTGGTGCAGGTCAAACAGCCACAGCTCGGGCCGCTCCCACTGTCTCGACCAGCGGGCCACGGCTTCTCCCGTCTGCGTAGCATAGAGCCCGCCCGCGCCGTCGCGAAGCTGGACAAGGCCGAAACGGTCGCTGGCGAAGACAATGCTTTCGCCTCCGCTTGCCCCGGCCAGCAGGCGATCAGCCAGCTGGCCAAGCTGCGCCGGATCGGTCACTCGCGCATCTGCGGCATGGGGCAAGCCGATCCACTCTTCCTTGTGAACCAGTATCGCGCCGCTCAGGCCCAGCACTGCCAGGATCAATCCCAGCAGTCCGCCGCCCCAGCGGTGGAGAAGGTCGAGCAGCTTCATGGTCTAGAACCGATAGTCCCAGCCGAGCGTGAAGGTGCGCCCCTGGCCGGCAAAGTAGAATGTGTTGTCGGTCGGTCGCTGCGTATCGCTGGCATAGGTGATGTACTGGCGGTCGAACAGGTTCTGGACGCTGAAGGTCAGCGCGCCGATGCCCGTCTGGTAGCGCAGGCTGGCGTCGGTCAGCGTATATCCGCCGAAATCGTTGCGGGCATCACGCACCAGTCCCTTGAAACTGCGCGAGAGATAGATCTGCGTCTGCACGCGCGCCGAGAGCGGCCCCTTTACATAGCTCGCGGCAAGGTTGAGCCGGTCGGGTGAGATGTTCGCGCCGTCGAGATCGGTATCGACCACGTCATCGCCGTTGCTGTCATAGCGGCCCGAAAGGTGGGCATAGCCGGTGCTCAGCTTAAGGCCCTCGATGGGCATCTTCACGGCGAGGTTGATCTCGATACCCTCGATCTTCACCCGCTGGCGCTGGACGTCGAAGATGCCGTCGGGCCGGGCGATGAGCAGCTGACCATTGTCCGACGAGGACCAGAAATAGGTGGCCGAAGCATCGAGCGGCCCCTGCTTCACCTCGATCCCGACCTCGCGGTTGTTGGAGACGATCGGGCTGATGTCGAGGAAGGTGTCGATGTCGACGCCTGTCCGGTTCACCGCGCGGGTGATGCGGCCGACGTCCGGTACGGTATAGCCCTCGGCATAGCTGGCATAAGCGCGAATGCCGGGAACCGGCTCGACGACGACACCGCCGTTGAACAGAGTGTCGGAAAAGCGCGGGCTGCCACCCGAGACGAGCACGCGGTTCGAGGTGGCGAGCGTAGTGTAATCATCGATGGTGATGCGCACGTCCTCGTACCGAACGCCAGCAGCCAGGCGCAGGACCTTGTCGAACAGGGCGAGATTGGCCTGGGCGAAGGGCGCGAGGCTACGAAAGTCGGTGGGCGGCACCCAGACGCGATCGGTGGCTATCAGGCGCTGTTCGGTGCGGTCCCACAGCGCGTCGAAACCGACGATGGCGGTCAACGCCTCGAAGCCGGGCATTTCGCGCTCGTAGCTGACCTTGCCGCCGAACTTGCGGCTGCGGTTCTGCGACTGGTCGAACAGAGTGCCGACCGGGGCGATCAGTACGTCCTGGAAGGTCGCGATCGGGGCGATCTCGCCGCCGAAGGTGTCACGGCTGCGGTTCCAGAATACCTGGCTGACGAGGTTCCCGCCCCACAGCGCGCTATCGGTGAGAGACAGGGCAAGGCTCTCGGTAAGGTTGGCGGCGGGAACGCCGGGGGGCGTGCCTATTACGGCGCTGGTCGGCAGGCCGGCAGTGCGATTGCCGTTCACCGCGACGAAGTCACCGTCGCCCTTCAATTCGAAGCGGCTGGCGATCAGATCGAGCCGCGCCGTGTCGCTCAGCGCATAGCCGAAGCGGCCAAACAGCGAGAGCGATGCGGAGTCCTGCGTTTCACCCTGGGTCAGGTTGATGCCGATGCGGCGACCGTCCCCGTCATAGAAGACACCGCGCATTTCATAGGCGGCACCGAAGGTCGCATCGAAGCGCTCGCTCTTGTACTGGACGAGGCCCGCGGTCTTGCCGCTGATGCCGTCCCCGTCAAGGCCGTCGCCGGCGGTGCCCTGGATGAGCGCACGGCCGCTGATGCCGTCATCGCGCGGGGCGCCGACGGTGACCTGGTTGACGATACCGCCCGTGCCGCCGATGCCCTGAAGCGCGTTCGAACCGAAAATCAGCTCGACCCGGTCAACGAAGAAGGCATCGATAGTGAAGCCATCGCGGCTGCCGTCGCGCAGCGGCGTCGATTGCGGGATGCCGTTGATCGCGTAGAGCGGCGAACGCCCGCGCAGGGTCTCACCCGCACCCGAAAGCTTTTGCCGGGTGGGAGAGAAGGATGGGGTCAGGGTGGCAACCGCATCGGTCACCGAACCCGATATCGACACCTGCTGGTCAAGGTCGTCCTTGCCGATCACATCCACGGTCAGCGGCAAGGCGTTTGCCGGAAGGATGCTGCGCGCCGCTGTCACAACGATTTCATTTGCCGAGTAGGCTTGCGCCGCCTGAACGGTATCCGTGTCAGCCGGCTGGGCCATCACGGGCTGGTTAAGCAAGGTCAATGAAGCAGATGCAAGCAGGGCAAGCTTATGGGGATGGCGCAAGTGACTAACCTCAACAACGGAAAGGATAGGGGCGGCTAGCAATCCTTTTCCGCTAATGCAAGTCATTCGCAATAACGGTGATGTAGATCAAATCCCATCCGTTCGGTGATTTGTGGTCGTATACCTGCTAGGCA
>NZ_JBBHJY010000019.1:0-3022 GCF_037572715.1 Novosphingobium aquae
CCGAATTCGATGGCGATGCGGGCAGCGTGATCCACGAATATGACCCGTTCAACCCCTGACCGCGGCAGACCGCGCCGCGCAGATGGGCTGGATCCCCATCAGGGATTCCAGCCATGGCGCATTTCTGCTATGGATGTCCTGCACATTGCGCTGCGGTGGTGGTGGAGAGCGCGTCCCTTATCCTTGGTTTCGAGGAGGACGCCATGCTGATCGGCTTTGCCCTGATCATCGTTGCAGTATTCCTGTGCTGCGCGCTTCTTTACCGCCTTTCGATCTTTGCCTTGCCGCTGTTCCTGGCCTTTCTCGCCGGTTCCGCCGCCTACCGAGGTGGCAGCGGCATTGTCGCTGCGCTTGCCGCCGCAGCCATTGCCGCGATCGTACTGCTCGCCGTCGCGCAACTGGCGCTGGCGTTCGCCCGGTCCGCCACGGCCCGGGCAGCAATCGGTATCGCCTTTGCTGCACCGGCAGCCTTTGCGGGGTATCACGTCGTCCACGGCATCGCAGCGGCGACCATGCCTGAAGGCCGGTGGCAGATCGTCGCCTCTTGTATCGGCGCTGCATTTGTTGCTGCGGCATCCTGGACACAGTGGAGCCGCGCTCGCTTGTAGCTTCGTCATTTTGTGGGGCCCCGTCCGGCAATTCCCGGGCAGGGCTGGCACGGTCAGTTCAGCCGTTACGGCGCGGGCGCTGTGATCTGGTGGCAGGCTCCGCCATTCTCGTTTCGGGTGTGGCGGGTCTGGGCAGGGGCCGGGGTCCAGCGCTATCAAGAATTCTCAGCCATTTGAAGCCGGGCCAAGCGAGCCGAATGCGCGGTTCAAGCTGAGATCCCAGCGAAGCGCATTATGGTTGCCGATTTCTGGAGCTGCGATGACGACCTGCAAGCGCACCGTATGACATTACTCTCCTGATCGGAGCCTGGTCTGGTAAGTCCGGGAAATGCCATGACACCCGGTCAAGTGTGACCCGGGCCCTTTGCCGCCTCTTCAATGGCTCTGGTTGTCAGGGGATGGCTTCGCCGCTTGATCCCTTGCTGCAACGCCGTCTGCGCCGACTTTCTTCCCCTGGGCATGTTCACCCCATGCTGGCCAAGCCGCATGGGGACCCCGACCTCGCCCCTTCCTCGCGAGACAAGAAAGCCGTCTGGCCTGCGTCCTCCACTAGCGTTCCGGCCGTTCCCCACCCCAAAAGCAATACGTTTTGGGGGCCCCGGGTCAGGTGCAGCGGGCACAAGCCCCTGCCTTCAACCAGCCATCGAGGCCGCGATGGGCGCGGGTTCGACCAACTTGAAGGAAATCATCATGGCCAATATCGGAACTTTCACCAAGACCGGCAACGAGTACAAGGGCGAGATCGTCACCATGTCGGTGCAGCAGAAGAACGTCCGCATCGTTCCTGAAAGCAGCGACAACGACAACGCACCATCGCACCGGGTCTTCGTCGGACGCGCGGAAATCGGAGCCGCCTGGACCAAGACCTCGAGCGATGGCCGCGAATACCTCTCGGTCAAGCTCGACGATCCCAGCTTCACTGCCCCGATCTTTGCCAACCTCTTCGACGACGAAGACGGCAAGAGCTACAACCTGATCTGGTCTCGCGCCCGCCGCACGAACGGCGAATGACCGGATGAGCCAGCCCCGCCCGGCACTGCCGGGCGGGGCTTCTCTATTGTTACTGACAGACGCTCTGGTCAGTTGGATCTGCCAATCGTGTTGATCGCGGAATTGCCGATGGCCTGGGCGGTCGCAGCGTGTCCCGTGATGTTCAAGCGAACCGAACTCGTTGTCATTGTCGCCGCTGCGATGCCGGTATTCGCGGCATAGGCCGAAATCGAGCCCGAGTTGACCTGCGCGTTCGAAACCAGCGTTGCCGGCATCACGCCGCCCGCATTGAGCGGCAGGGCCGAGTTTACCGCGCTGTTGCCATAGGCGGCTGCTTCGAGGCGGTGGCCTCCGCCATTGGCTGCGCTGCTCGCCTGATGCCCGTAGAGGGCGGGAAGGTAGTTCGTGCTAGTGGCCGACGCTGTGACCGCACCGGAGTTAGCCTGGCGGTTGCCCAGCACTGCTTGTCCGCTTGCCAGATTGAGAGCAACCTGCGCCATAGGTCCATTCGGAGCATTGAGCGGGGCCGCATCGAGGGACAACAGATTGCTCGCGGTGTTGCCGCGTGCCTCGGCGAGAATGGGGTTACCCCCGATCCTGGCCTGCGCGCCCGGCCCGCTCACACCGGCGCCTGCGAAAATGCCGGTCGCCCGGGCAGTGGTCGATGCACTGCTTTGCTGGTTGTTCTGCAGGCCTGCCGAGGCTTCGTTTCCTGCCGCGCTTGCCAGTGACAACGTGTTGAGCACGTCGTTGGCCTTGGCCGATGCCTGCGTGAGGTTTCCTGCAACCGTCAGAGACGAATTGCCCTGGCTCCCGTTTCCGCCGAGGAGAGTTTCGGTGACGGCATCGACCACGACAATGCCGCCGGCCAGCTGCTGGCTGGCAAGAACATGGTCGCCTGACACCGTGCCAGTCATGCCGGCGTCAACGCCAAACATGGCTGTGCCGCTCAACTTGCCGATGCTCGCCGCTTCAATGGCGACGACATTTTCAGCGGCATTGACGCCGCCGGTGGCGATGTTGGTGTTATGCGAGACTACGGCAGTGGATCCCGTCGCATTGGCCGGAATGGCAAGCACGACATGCGAAGAAGCCCAGGCATCGACATTGCCCGTCTGGACATTCGAAAGCGCTGAACCTGGCGCCGCTGCGCCCGCCATGCCAATGCGCGCGCCGCTGAGTGCAACGCGGTTCGACGCGCCATTGCCAAGCACTGAGACCGCAGAACTGTTGCCAGTGATCTCGAGTGAGGACCGGTCGATCGGGCCGCCCGAAGAAATCACATATTTTGCTTCGCCGAAAGCCGTGATGCGGCCGGGATCCTCAGCGGTGTCCGAGGCATGCTGGCCATTGGCAAGCGCGAAGTCTGCCGCGGCGCCGATTCCGCCTGAAATCGCCCCGGCTTCAGAGCTGCTGTGCCCGCT
>NZ_JBBHJY010000020.1:0-2890 GCF_037572715.1 Novosphingobium aquae
ACATGAACACCAATGACATTGCCGACCGTGTTGCTGAAGCAGCTGGCCTGTCGAAGGCTGAAGCGCGCAAGGCCGTCGACGGCGTCTTCGCCGCGATCACCGACGCAGCCGCTAAGGGCGACGAAGTATCGATCAACGGTTTCGGCAAGTTCAAGGTCAAGGATAGCCCGGCCCGCGAAGGCCGCAATCCTGCAACCGGCGCGGCGATGAACATTGCTGCCTCGAAGAAGCTTGGTTTTGCTGCCGCCAAGGCTGTCAAGGATCGCTTGAACGGCTGATAACCGCCCCAAGTCCTGCCTTCGCCGCTCAACGGCGGCCGAAGGCAGGACTTCTGGTTTGTACGTACTCTACCCGCTCAGAGCTCGCGTGCGACGACGATCAGCAATTCAAAGGTCGTTTGAAAAAAACTGGTAGCGAAACCCTTGACGCCAGACTCTCGCTCTGATTCAAAGTGAAAGGCCGTCGGGGATTTCTCCCCGACGACCCCTCTCAGACTTGAACGGTTCAGTTCTTAGGTTTGCCGTCCTTGTCCTTGTCGAAAGTCTCAACGACCGTCGTTCTAGGACGGCGTTGAGCTTCCTTGACGGTGACAAACTGGCCAGTGCCAGCGTCCCGTCCACGAGTACCCTTGCTCATTGGATTTCTCCTTGCGAGCGCGAGCGGTTGAGCCGCCCCCCCGAAGCGCCGAGTGCGCCTCGCGGCGTTCAAGGCAGACTGGGTTCAAGAGCTTGGCTCGCATCAAAGATTCCGGGATAGCCAACGAGAGTCTAGGCAAAAGCGACCGGCAACGCCGTTTATCCCCATCTATGCAACCAAAACGGCACTAGCGCCGCATATTCAGGGGACTCGAGGGTGGGCTGTAAGCCATTAGCCCCTGACGATGTTTTCCATGCTGGGTTTGCAAAAGACACAATCGCCGTAGTTGCAGAATTCGATCCAGAGATCGGTCCACGCCGCGTCTGCGCCATAATCTGTCAAGGCACGCTATGGTTTCTTCGGCGCAAAGGCCTGTTGCCGCTCTCCAATCCGTGTGTCTCTTATCCGTCCCCTGAAAGCCCGGCGCGTCGCCGGCTCAAGGGGACAAGCCTCGATGAACACGAAGATCCTGACTGCCGCCGCCGCGGTCATTCTTTCCGCCGCTCCCGCCCAGGCCAACAATCTCGGCGAGAACGGAGCCTGGCAGTTCCGTTCCGGTGCCGATCTTGCCAATGCGGCCGCAGCGCTCGAAGTCATGGAGCGCAAGCGCTCAGGCGGCTATTCCGCGCCCTCCTTCACGACCAATGTCGCACGCCAGTTCAACTGCGGGGTCAGCGCAAGCGCGCTGGGCAATTCGGGAAGCCAGACGGCACTTGCCAATTCCCCGACAGTGGCGGGCGCAAGTGCGAACTCCCAGGCCAATGCCAGCGACACCGCTGTCGATGGTGAGGGCGCCGGGCGAAGCAGCACGGCTCAGAGCAATAGCGGCGCGGTGACATCAGGCGTCAATGGCGCCACTCATACTGCGATCAATGGCAGCAGCGCCCCCCAGGCCCTCAATTCATCGCAGTCCAACGGCGGGACGCAGTCGGCCGGGGTAACGGGCTCGACAGCGTGCACCTTCGGAGTGCTCAACTGATGCGGGCCGTCACGGCCGGGCAGCCAGCAGGCAGCCGCAGGCACAAAGCAATCCTTCAGGCCCTGCCGCTGCTTTGTCTTGCCGTGTCAGGTTGTTCGCTCCCGGGCGGTATCCGCCTTGCAGCTGGTGAAGCGAAGATCCTCGTCGGTACGCCGGTTCGCGACAACCGCACACCGATGGACCCTGCACTTGCCTGCCTTGCCGAGCGAGCCTCGGCCAAGCAGGCACGGGTGCCGGTCATTGCGGTCGGCGACGTGCGCGACTTCACCGGCAAGTTTTCCGTCGGCGAAGGCAATGCCGTCACGCAAGGCGGCGCGCTTATGGTCGCCTCCGCGCTCGGCAAGCTCGGCGGTGCGGTTCGGATCGCAGAGCGCTTCGATCCGAGCATCGGCGAGCGGGAGCTGGGCTATTCCGACCGGCGCCAGCTGGGTGACGGGCGGCAGCACGTCCTCGGCGGCACCGGCGCGCAAGCGCCGGTGCCGTGGCTGCCCTACTACGGCGGCAGCATCACGGCGTCGGATTTTTACATCGTGGGCGGCATTACCGAGGTCAATTACGACATCCGCTCGGGCGGCGTCGAAGCCCGGGTCAACTCCGCAGGGCCAAAGCATCGGACCTATACCCAGTCTGTCGCGGTCGACCTGAGGCTGGTCGACACCCGCTCGCTGCTTGTCGTGCGCACGATCAGCCTGACCAAGCAGTTTACCGGCTACGAGTCCGGGTTTGGCGTGTTCCGCTTCTTCGGTTCGGAACTTTTCGACATTGGTCTCGGTGCGAAAGGCCAGGAGCCGCTGCAGCTCGGCATTCGCACCGCCCTCGAGGAGGGTGTCCTGCGCCTTGCAGGAACCGCGATCGGGATCGATCCGGGCGAATGCCTGAGCAAGGCCGGGTGGATTTCTGAAGCGCTGTCAACCTCAAGTCCACTGGAAGTTCGCAAGGCCTCCGATCCGCAGATTGCCAAGCGTCGCCATCCATCCGGCGAGTGACGTGACCCGATAATTTCGTGTGCCCCCCAACCTCCCCAAAAAACCCAAGGAGTTCTGAAACATGTACCAATCCCATACCTTCACGCTGCGTAGCCGCTATCTGCTGGGCTCCGCGCTTGCGGCCTGCGTCATGGCAAGTGCTGTTCCGGCAAGCGCCCAGAGCGTAGCTCCCTCGCTCTTGGCCAATGGTAACATCGTGTCGTCTTCCGACCAGAAGCAGGCCGGTGTCTCGATCACATCAAGCGTGAATGATCCGAACGCTGACGTCATCGGTAACGTGACCCTTGCC
>NZ_JBBHJY010000021.1:0-2366 GCF_037572715.1 Novosphingobium aquae
CCATGAACACCAATGACATTGCCGATCGTGTTGCCGAAGCAGCTGGCCTGTCGAAGGCTGATGCGCGCAAGGCCGTCGACGGCGTCTTCGCCGCGATCACCGACGCAGCCGCAAAGGGCGACGAAGTATCGATCAACGGTTTCGGCAAGTTCAAGGTCAAGGATAGCCCGGCCCGCGAAGGCCGCAATCCTGCAACCGGCGCAGCCATGACCATTGCCGCTTCGAAAAAGCTTGGCTTTGCGGCCGCCAAGGCCGTCAAGGACCGCCTGAACGGCTGAAGCCCGCCCCATGCTGCCTTCCTGCCGCCAAGCCGGCGGCAGGAAGGCAGGCCCTTCGGGGCAGATCACTACTGCCCCCAATTCAAATGAAGAACTCGGGATGGTCCAGTCCAAAGCCCATCCCGTTTCCAGCAAACGACTCTGACCAGGAAATCGATCCCCGCCGATTTTGCGCCATGATCTGTCAAGGTACGCCGCAGTTTCCGCGGCGCAAAGGCCTGTTGCCGCTCCCTAATCCGTGTGTCTCTTATCCGTCCCCTGAAAGCCCGGCACGTCGCCGGCTCAAGGGGACAAGCCTCGATGAACACGAAGATCCTGACTGCCGCCGCCGCAGTCCTTCTTTCCGCCGCGCCGGCCCAGGCCAATAATCTCGGCGAGAACGGAGCCTGGCAGTTCCGTTCCGGTGCCGATCTCGCCAATGCGGCCGCAGCGCTCGAAGTCATGGAGCGCAAGCGCGTCGGCGGCTATTCCGCGCCCTCCTTCACGACCAATGTCGCCCGCCAGTTCAATTGCGGGGTCAGCGCAAGCGCTCTGGGCAATTCGGGAAGCCAGACGGCACTTGCCAATTCTCCGACAGTGGCAGGGGCAAGCGCCACCTCCCAGGCCAATGCCAGCGACACCGGCTTCGATGGTGACAATACCGGGCGAACCAGCACTGCACAGAGCAATAGCGGCGCGGTGACGTCAGGCGTCAATGGCGGTACTCAAACCGCGATCAATGGCAGCAGCGCCCCCCAGGCCCTCAATTCATCGCAGTCCAATGGCGGGACGCAGTCGGCCGGGGTAACGGGCTCGACTGCGTGCACCTTCGGAGTGCTCAACTGATGCGGGCCGTCACGGCCGCAATGCCGGCAGGAAGCGGCAGGCACAAGGCAATCCTTCAGGCCCTGCCGCTGCTCTGTCTTACCATCTCAGGCTGTTCGCTGCCGGGCGGTATCCGCCTTGCAACCGGCGAAGCAAAGATCCTCGTCGGTCCGCCGGTTCGCGACAACCGCACACCGATGGACCCTGCCTTGGCCTGTCTCGCCGAGCGAGCCTCAGGCAGCCACGCCCGGGTGCCAGTCATAGCGGTTGGCGACGTGCGCGACTTCACCGGCAAGTTTTCCGTCGGCGAAGGCAATGCCGTCACGCAAGGCGGGGCGCTCATGGTCGCCTCCGCGCTCGGCAAGCTCGGCGGGGCGGTTCGGATCGCAGAGCGCTTCGATCCAACCATCGGCGAGCGGGAGCTGGGCTATTCCGAGCGGCGCCAACTGGGCGACGGAAAGCAGCACGTCCTTGCCGGGACCGGTCCCGCAGCGCCGGTGCCGTGGCTCCCCTACTACGGCGGCAGCATCACCGCGTCCGACTTCTACATCGTCGGCGGCATTACCGAGGTCAACTACGACATCCGCTCGGGCGGCGTCGAAGCCCGGGTCAATTCGGCCGGCCCGAAGCACCGGACCTACACCCAGTCCGTCGCTGTCGACCTGCGCCTGGTCGACACGCGCTCGCTGCTGGTCGTGCGCACGATCAGCCTGACCAAGCAGTTTACCGGCTACGAGTCCGGGCTTGGCGTCTTTCGCTTCTTCGGCTCCGACCTTTTCGACATCGGTCTCGGCGCGAAAGGCCAGGAGCCGCTGCAGCTCGGCATTCGCACCGCACTCGAGGAGGGTGTCCTGCGCCTCGCTGGCACCGCGATCGGGATCGATCCGGGCGAATGCCTGAGCAAGGCCAGGTGGATGGGTGAAGCCCAACGAACCTCAAGCTCACTTCAGGTCCGCAATCCGCCCGATCCTAAGATAGCCAAGCGCCGCCGTCCAACAGGTCAGTGACGTGACCCGATAAATTCATTTTCCCCCCAAGACCCAAGGAGTTTGAACCATGTACCAATCCAATATCTTCACGCGGCGTAGCCACTACCTGCTGGGCTCCGCACTTGCGGCCTGCGTCATGGCAAGTGGTATTCCAGCAAGCGCCCAGAGCGTCGCGCCCTCGCTCTCGGCCAATGGCAACATCGTGTCGTCTTCTGACCAGAAGCAGGCCGGTGTCTCGATCACATCAAGCGTGAGTGATCCTAACGCTGACGTCATCGGTGACGTGAACCTTGCT
>NZ_JBBHJY010000022.1:0-1782 GCF_037572715.1 Novosphingobium aquae
CGGTGCCCCGTCGGAAATCGTTCACGCGGCGAGGGAAAGCCGTGCTCGGCCGCTATTCTTGGCTTTGTAAAGTGCCCTGTCAGCATTTTGCATCGCAGTATCGACGCTTCCGTCGATAGCAGCGATCCCGGCGCTGGTCGTCACTGAAACCTTGTCGTGTCTCCAGTCGATTTGAAGACTGGCAATTGCATCCAGCACGCGTTGGCAAATTGCCTCGGCCTGTTCGATGGAAGCGCCGGGCAATAGCAGAGCAAACTCTTCGCCTCCCACCCTCGCAAGCGTATCGCCAACGCGGATCGCTTCGAGAGCTGCGGTAGCCAGTTCCCTCAGAACCCAATCTCCCGCAGCCTGACCGTGGCTGTCATTAACCGCCTTGAAGTGATCGATGTCCAGCAGGGCGATGCAGCCGCCGACGCGGGAAGTCACGACCTTGGATGCCTCATCGAAGAATGCACGGCGGTTGAGCAAACGGGTCAACATGTCTGTTCTTGCCGCCGCCGATAATTCGCTTTCAAGCAGCTTTCGGCCTGTGGTTTCTCGAATGGTACCGACCACACCGTTAGGAATTCCATGCTCGTCGACCGTAGCTCGGCCGCAGGTCTCGAACCACCTGCAGCGACCGTCTCCGGTGATGCCAATATACTCGAAAACGACCGGGATGCCGTGACTTCGCAGCATCTGACCGTGCCGCTCTCGTGCAATCGCGTGGAAATCCGGGTCGATCAGATCCAGCGCCGAACTTCCCACCAGCGCTTCAGGGCTCAGTGCAACGTAATTGCGAATGGAAGGTGAGACATAGGTGAAGCGCCCAGCGCGATCGAGCGACATGACAATGTCAGTCACGTTCTCGGTGACCAGCCTGTACCGTTCTTCGCTCTGTTTCAGCTTCGCAGTAACATCGCGCTGCGCGGTCAATGAGGCTGCTACAGGCAAAAGCGTCAGTTCAGTGGCAGCCAGATAGATCTGGAATATCTGGGTCGCTGCGACTGGTGATCCATGGATCAATGCCACCGGCCCCAATCCGCGGGCCGTGAGTATCCCCCCGATTACAGCAACCAGAGCAGTACCAAGAGCTGCTCCTGGATATCCGGTGCGATGGACGAACACAACCAGAGCCAGCACCGGGATGAATAGCAATGGATAGCTGAACTGCGAGAACGTTGCCCACGTCGAAGCGATGACCAACAGCAACAGTGCAAAGTCCAGAACCTGGTTCCGCCGCATTGCGATCCGGATCCAACTCTCGATCGATCCGCGCATCCAGTGAAGAAACACCGGGGCGAAAGTCAGCATTCCGAGGCTATGTCCGATCAGCCAGTTCGTTAAATTCCCAAAGAAAGGCGTGTCTGTGGCAAGCGTTGCCACGAAAGCGCCAGGCAGAGCCGTCGCAGCCGGACCGATGATACAAGCAACAACGAGGAAGGCCGCCATCGACGAACCGGTATAGGAACCACGCCACCCTTCGCGCCGGAAGAGCATGGCGACCAATGCTGCCTCGAACACATTGATGACAGCCAGCGGCCCTGCCGCAAACCACCCCAGTCCAAACCAACCGGTTGCCAGGAATGAGGCAAATCCGGCGATCAGAAGAAGCGTTGGCCATTGCTTTGTTGGCGCGCAATGCAGCCTTGCTGTCAGCAGGGCCGATGCGACCCACACCAATGCGACACCGCCCCCAAACCGCGTCAAGGCAATCGATGCCGCAGCGCTGAGGAAGTAAGCGAGACCGAAAATCAGAATCATAATGGTTTTGCGACCCATGGAATCCGACTAGGTCTGCGG
>NZ_JBBHJY010000023.1:0-1696 GCF_037572715.1 Novosphingobium aquae
TGCGTGATCTCGTCGAGCGAATCGAAGCGGGTGTTGCCCGCGTTGTGGATCAGAACGTCGATCCGGCCCCAGGTATCGAGCGCGGCACCGATGATCGCCTTGCCGCCCTCTGCCGTGGCGACGCTTTCGGTGCAGGCGACAGCCTCGCCGCCCTCGGCCTTGATCTGGTCGGCCGCCTGCTGGGCAACGCTCGTATCCGCGCCGGAACCGTCCAGCGCGGAGCCGTTGTCGTTGATCACGATCTTGGCGCCCAGGCTGGCGAGCAGGCGGGCATATTCGAAGCCCAGCCCGCGGCCCGATCCGGTGATGACGGCGACACGGCCATCGAAGCGACGCTCAGTCATTTGTACTCTCCAAAAATCTGCTCAAACCGGCCCGAAGATCGGTGCGCCGCGTTCTTCGCGTAAGCTCGGGATGGTGCGACCGTCCTTGTCGGTGACGCCATATGCTTCGGCCAGTTCGGCAACGATCCAGCTGCCCCCAGTGCGCTCCATCAGGTCGGGCGCGCCAGCAAGCGCAGTCACCACCCGGCCGACAAATTCGGGCGAGGAACCGACCGCAGAATTGAGCTGGCTGGCCATGCCGGGAACGGTCTTCAGGTTCTCCACCGCGCGCTCGGTATAAGTGAAGCCCTGCCACAGCGAGACGCTGGCGACGCCGTGCGGCTTCAATTCGACGCCCATGTCGCGCGCCATGCGGTCGGTGGCAGACTTGGCCGCGCCGAACATCACGTCATAGGTATAGGTGCGCCCGACATAGCCCGACATGAAGGCGATCAGTCCGGACTTCTGCGGCACCATGATCTTGGCCGCGTGATGGCTGGCGATGAAGGCGGCGCGCACGCCGACCTCCCAGATGTCCCATTCATCGGCGAGCGGCTTTTCCCAGAAGCCCGTGCGCTCGGTCATCGACGGCGGGATCGACATGGCGTTGTTGACGAGGATATCGAGCCGGCCCTGCTCGTCCTTCACGCGGGCGAACAGTGCTTCAATCGCGGCATCGTCATGCAGGTCGAGCGCGGCGCCCACGCCTTTGCCGCCCCGCGCTTCGATTTCGGCGAGCGTTTCGCCGATCGTGCCGGGCAAGGGATTGTTCCCAGCCTCCACCGTGCGCGCGGTCACATAAACCGTCGCCCCCGCCTCGGCGAGCACGCAGGCGGTGCCCTTGCCGATGCCCCGGCTCGCGCCAGTTACGACCGCGACCTTACCCGCCAGCGGCTGCATCAGAACGGCTTGCCCGCGAAGAATGCGACGCTTGCGTCGTCCTTCACCCGGCCGGTGTAGTTCGGCCCATGGAACGGATAGCCCATGATGCCGGTGCTCCAGTCGGCGCTCTGGCCCCAGTCCTGATACCAGTCGTAGAGCATGGTGCGGTGCGCGATGGCCCATTTTCCGTCCCGCTTTTCCATCGAATCGAGATAGCGCCCGCCGATGCAGGTATCGCGCTCGCCTACACCTTCGCCCATGTCGACGCGGTGGTACGAGATGACGTAGGTTTCCGCCTTCGCGGCGTCTCCATCAAGGTCGATCACCGTCTGGCCCAGCACGTGCTGCGTGTTGGTGATCGCGTCCGCACCCGGCGTGACCCAGGCGAGGTATTCGGGGAAGCTGCCCTTGTACATCGCATAGTCGAAGGTCGAATCCGGCCAGAAACAGGCGCTCAGCACTTCGGGCTGCCGGCGGTCCTCACCGCGCGC
>NZ_JBBHJY010000024.1:0-1586 GCF_037572715.1 Novosphingobium aquae
CGAAGGCAAGAAAGCTAGGTGAGCATCTTGTCAAGGGCAGGGAATGCCGAGCAGATACAAATCTGGCTTGGATGGTGCATTGATGCAGCGCGCCTCCATCAGGCAACCTCCGACAGACTGCGAATCCCGGGACATGCTTTGTTTGCAACCGGCAGCACGGCAATTTCTCCTTTGGGAGAGGGGGAGGGCTTAATTCAGTCGCCCAACCATTGGGTTACAATCTCGCCGCTATGTCCCTCGGGCTCCAGCGCGGCGCGCAGGGCTTCCAGCAGAGGCGGCAGCGCCTGCGTGAAGGCGTAGGGCGGGTTGACGATAAAAAGGCCGGCACCGTTATAGATGCCGGGCTGATCGCTATCGTACAGCCAATGCTCCACCCCCAGCAGTTTCGGAATGCCGAGGTTGCGAAGCTGCTGCTTCCATCGCTCATGCGCGGCGCGGTCTTTCAGCGGATACCAGATCACCGTCACGCCATGCGACCATTTGCGGTGCGCAGCGGCGAGGGTGGCTGTGATACGTTTGCGTTCGTCCAGCTGTTCATAGGGAGGGTCGACCACCACCACGCCGCGAGGCGTTCGGGGCGGCAGCAGCGCCAGCCAAAGCTCGTAGGCGTCGCGCTCATGCACGGCAGCGGATGTGCCGCGCATCACGCCGCGCAGGTTATAGGCGTCCTGAGGATGTTTTTCGTTGAGGATCAGGAAATCCTGCGGGCGCAGAAGCTGCGCCAGAATCTGCGGCGAGCCCGGGTAGAGGTGCGGCTCGGCCCCGACATTCACCGCCTGCACGGCGGCGCGGTAGTCGTCCAACAAGGGGTTCTGGTCAGCAAAAGCCCTCAGCACGCCCTGCGTGGACTCGCCGGTGCGCCCAGCCTCCTCGCCGTGAAGGTCGTACAGCCCGCATCCGGCATGGGTATCGATCAGGGTTAGCGCGCTCTGTTTTTGCTGCAAGGCCCGCACGAGGGCGATCAGCAGGCAGTGCTTCACGACATCGGCGCTATTGCCAGCATGGAAGGAGTGGCGATAATTCATTGTGAATCAGAATCCTGACGATCTGCCTTTATATCAGCTGCCGAGCGCGGAAGCCGAGCGCGAGGCAATTGAAGCAACCAATCCCGGGCTAGTATAAAGTCGAACGGCAACCTTCAACGCACTTCTGCGCGAGGCCTCAAGCCCGCGTGAGTGTTCGTCGCCTGAGGCGGAGACGCAAGGCTTCAGGTCTCGTGACCAACGGCGTTGCCTTCATCGATGCGGCAGCGTCGTGAAGATGGGCATTAACGCCCGCTTCTGATCTCGCCTGCCGGAGGCCGGCCTCGCCTCCACTTGGCCGGTCTCCAACTCCATTCTACATTTCGAATCGGGAAATGAAGCGGGTGGTGGGATTAGCTGAGCTCGCTGCTGCCGCTGATTGCTTTGATTGCTGCCTTTCGTTCACGTCGCACTTGGGTTGTGGATGGGCGTAATGTGAAGCGTGGCAACCGGGAACATTGCTGCCGAGCGCAATGGCTCGATTGCCTCCAGGCAGCTAGCTGGGTTCCCCCCGGCTTCGAACTAGGGATCCAGAGCAGTTTACAATTAACGAAATTTTGTAAT
>NZ_JBBHJY010000025.1:0-1408 GCF_037572715.1 Novosphingobium aquae
TCAGGACTTCTGTGGTTGCCGCCCGTGATGCAAGAGGTTTCTGACCGTGTGGGTTAGTGATCGAGTGCGGTCTTCTGTAAGGCCTTTGGTTACGGCATTCAGAAGCCGCTGGCCGGTATGGTGATCCGCGGATCAGATCCAAATCTCATTGGCGAGCTGTAGCACTCTGAGTCCTGAACTGGTTTTTCTGATCCAGATCTGTTCGATCATTTTGCCCATTCGGGTCGTCGCCTTCTCACACCCCCTTTATCCGGCCTTTGGCAGGTTTTGCAGCATATTCCTCATGCAGCCCCCACTGGTGCCGGAACTCGGTAATCTTCATTTTTGGCGATCAATGCCCAGATTGTGCGTGCCATCTTGTTGGCCAGAGCAATAGCTACCAGCATCCTCGGCTTTCGCGCTGCGATGCGCGCCAGCCAGGAATTCACTGGGATCGATTTTCGGCCTAGCCAGTTCAGGCGCGACATGGCGCCGATGATCAACAGCCTGCGGATATCAGCCTGCCCGGCCTTGGAAGTGCGGCCAAGACGCTCCTTACCGCCTGAGGAGAACTGGCGTGGGACGAGACCCAACCAGGCTGCAAAGTCGCGACCACATTTAAAGCTCTCCATCGGCGGAGCAAAAGCTTCAACCGCCAGTGCGGTCAATGGGCCAACCCCGGGGATCGTCTGCAAGCGCCGCGCTGTGTCAGCCTCAGCCGCGAGAGCCTTTATCTTCGCGGTTCGGGCGTTGATGCGAACCGTCTTCTCGGCGATCTGTTCCAAAAGGTCGCGGCACTCCTCACGCATCAAATCGGGCAAGTCGCTGTTCGGTGCACCCAAGATTTCTTCAATCCGTCCGATCTGATGGATTCCCTGCGGAATAACATGGCCATATTCATAGAGGCCGGCCCTGAGTGAATTGACCAATTCGGTGCGCTGGCGGACAAGCCTCTCCCGAGCGCGAAACAAAATCGCCCGGCTTTGTTGCTCAGCACACTTCGGTTCGACGAAGCGCATCTCTGGCCGCTGGGCCGCGATCACGATGGCCTCAGCGTCTGCGGCATCGTTCTTCTGCCGCTTCACAAACGGCCTCACGTAATGTGGTGCAATTAGCTTTACCTCATGGCCAAGCCGGATCAACTCGCGGGCCCAGTAATGCGCGCTGCCACATGCTTCCAAAACAACAATCGCTGGAGGCTGATCGGCCATAAACTTGGGGAAACTCTGCCGCGACAGCTTCTTGCGAAACCTTTCTTGCCCCGTCAACGACGCGCCGTGCACTTGAAAAACAGCCTTTGCCAGATCTACGCCGATCATCGTATCTTTCTGCATGGTTGCTGTCCTTTCCGCTAAGTGGCCTTCAACACCACTTTCTTGGCACATTGCGATGCCGTTCGGGAGGGCGGCAACCACCCCATCTCATTGAT
>NZ_JBBHJY010000026.1:0-1347 GCF_037572715.1 Novosphingobium aquae
ATTGTGCCGCATTTGTCGGCACTTAAACCCCGTTCCGGTTCCTGATAGTCCGAACTTCCGGTTCCCGATAGTCCGAGCGGCGCGGTTCCTGATAGTCCGAGCCCGATCATGACATATCCACAGTAGGCAGGCCGACGCGCCGCATGGCTGCGTCGAAGGAATTCACGGAGAGCGCCGCGAAGCTCAACCGCTCGCGGCCAAGCGCATGGTGGATGGTGAGCTGGTATCCGGGCAACGCCTGGCGCCGCACGATGTCGCGCAATTCGAACGCGAAGCGCTTCGGCGGTGACATTGCGCCGGACTTCATGTGCAGGTGCTGGAAGTCGAAGCTCCAGCCCCCGCGCTGCTTGCCGCCGTGCTTGCGCACCAGGCGGTAGAGCCAGCGCTCCAGCCCGCCGGTCAGCGCGAAATAGGCGGGGTCGATCGTCAGCACGAGGGCCTGATCGATCACGCCTTCGTAGAACCAGTCGGGCACTATCATCTCGATCCCGAGCGCCCGGCCGGAGCCGTCATGACGCTCCTTCCACTCGTTGATCCAGGAAAAGCGGTGCCGCCGCCGGCTTCCGACCTGGCGGATCGAGGTCGCAATCGTCGTCGACTGCAGCCGGTCGAGCCCGGCCTTCAGCCGCTCGTAACTTGCCTTGCCAGTTCCGCGCCGCGTGAATGTCAGGATATCATGCGGCGTCGCGGCGATCAGCCGCGAGGTCGGGCGGCCCATGTCGCGCGCTTCGACGATCTGGCTTGCGGCCCAGATGAGGATGTCAGCGTCCCAGATGGTCGCCATGCCATGTTCGGCAGTAGCCTCGACAAGGATCGAAACCTCGCCCATCCGGAAGTCGATCGGCCGCACCCGCTTCGACTTGGCGAGGCTGAAGAACGGCCAGGCCATCAGGTCCTGGGCGTCGCGGGCGGCGATATTGCATCCTGCGCTCACGAACAGGTCAAGCTGCGTGAGGCGCGCAGGGAAGGAGGGCAAGCGGCGCATGTCTGTCCTCAGCGCCGCACCGGCGGGGTATAACCGTCGAGCCGCTTGGCGGGGTGGACGATGCCCTTGCCCGGATCGCTGGTCGAACGGCGCAGGCCCTGTTCGGCCCAGGCGTCGAGGTCGGTGACCGAGTAGACGATCCGCCCGCCCAGTTTGCGGTAGACGGGGCCGGTGCCGAAGCAGCGGTGCTTCTCCAGTGTGCGGGCGGAGAGGCCCAGATGCACGGCAGCATCGGGCGTCCGCACGAAACGGGCGGTGACTGGGGTCGGTCTGGCATCCATGGCGTGTGCTCCATCGCGGCTGCGCACCTGCCGGAATGGACAGGCGGCGTGCGGCAAGCTTCGCGCAAGTTTGTCGGCGAG
>NZ_JBBHJY010000027.1:0-1347 GCF_037572715.1 Novosphingobium aquae
TTTTCCGTTAAGTTAAATGCACTTAAGTGGCATTTCGGTTCCTGATAGTCCGAACTTCCGGTTCCCGATAGTCCGAGTCCGGCGGTTCCTGATAGTCCGAGTCCGATCATGACATATCCACAGCAGGCAGGCCGACGCGCCGCATGGCTGCGTCGAAGGAATCCACGGGGAGCGCCGCGAAGCTCAACCGCTCGCGGCCAAGCGCATGGTCGATGGTGAGCTCGTATCCGGGCAGCGCCTGGCGCCGCACGATGTCGCGCAGCTCGAACGCGAAGCGTTTGGGCGGTGACAGTGCGCCGGACTTCATGTGGAGGTGCTGGAAGTCGAAGCTCCAGCCCCCGCGTTGCTTGCCGCCGTGCTTGCGCACCAGGCGGTAAAGCCAGCGCTCCAGCCCGCCGGTCAGCGTGAAATAGGCGGGGTCGATCGTCAGCACGAGCGCCTGGTCGATCACGCCTTCGTAGAACCAGTCGGGCACGATCATCTCGATCCCGAGCGCCCGGCCGGAGCCGTCGAGGCGCTCCTTCCACTCGTTGATCCAGGAAAAGCGGTGCCGCCGCCGGCTTCCGAGCTGGCGGATCGAGGTTGCAATCGTCGTCGACTGCAGCCGGTCAAGCCCGGCCTTCAGCCGCTCGTAACTCGCCTTGCCAGTGCCGCGCCGCGTGAAGGCCAGGATCTCATGTGGTGTGGCGGCGAGCAGCCGCGAGGTCGGGCGGCCCATGTCGCGCGCTTCGACGATCTGGCTTGCAGCCCAGATGAGGACGTCAGCGTCCCAGATGGTCGCCATGCCGTGTTCGACAGTCGCCTCGACGAGGATCGAAACCTCGCCCATCCGGAAGTCGATCGGGCGCACCCGCTTCGACTTGGCAAGGCTGAAGAACGGCCAGGCCATCAGGTCCTGGGCGTCGCGGGCGGCGATGTTGCATCCTACACTGACGAGCAGGTCAAGCTGCGTGAGGCGCGCTGGGAAGGAGGGCAAGCGGCGCATGTCTGCTCTCAGCGCCGCACCGGCGGGGTATAGCCGTCGAGCCGCTTGGCGGGGTGGACGATGCCCTTGCCCGGATCGCTGGTCGAACGGCGCAGGCCCTGTTCGGCCCAGGCATCGAGGTCGGTGACCGAGTAGACGATCCGCCCGCCCAGTTTGCGGTAGACGGGGCCGGTGCCGAAGCAGCGGTGCTTCTCCAGCGTGCGGGCAGAGAGGCCCAGATGCACGGCAGCATCGGGCGTCCGCAAGAAACGGGCGGTGACTGGGGTTGGTCTGGCATCCATGGCGTGTGCTCCATCGCGGCTGCGCACCTGCCGGAATGGACAGGCGGTGTGCGGCAAGCTTCGCGCAAGTTTGTCGGCGAC
>NZ_JBBHJY010000028.1:0-1144 GCF_037572715.1 Novosphingobium aquae
CGCTGAGCTGGGAATTCTGGATGCTGAACGGTGCAGTCACCGACATGGCGCCTTCAGCATCGGCGAGCGCCGTGCCGACGGGCGGCAACGGCGGCCAGCCACCTGGGTTTCCGCCGCCGCCCGGCAGAAGAATGCTCGGCACCATCTCGCCGCCCGTTACGGTGAGAGTGTTGCCTTCGGCCAGGTTGGCCGTCGCCGAGGAGAGCATTGTGTTGCCGCCGGCCGAGATTGCGACGTTCTTCGCACCCGCGACCGACACGCGCGGTGCGCCGTCGGTCAGGGCGTCAACAAGTCCCATCGAAGACTGGACACTCGTGACATTGGCAATTGCGCCTTGCGTATAGGGCGTTGCAGCAAGGCCTGTCATCGATAGCTCCAGCCTATTGGCGGAGCGATTGCCCGCAGTAACCGACAGGTTTCGATTGCTCCCGATCGTCAGCGCCGAACTTTCGGAGTTTTCGCTCACCTCGAGATTGTACCCGCCGTAGCTCTTGGCCCCGACAGATGCTGCAAGCCGCTGATCTGAAAGCACGGCAATGGTCGCTTTGACCTCGGCACCGCTTCCGGTTCCATCGATGCGCGATGGGGCGTTGCCAGGTTCGGGACGAACCAAGCCGGCTTCTGCGACGATGTCACTTGCCGAGGTGTTGGCATAGACGACGGCGCGCTGAACACTTCCCGTGATCGCCAGATCGCTGCCGGTAAGGCTGCGCGCGCCAATTCGCGCTTCTCCCAGCCGTTCGGAACGAACGACGCTGCTGCCACTGACCTGCTGATCCGTCACGATTCCAGCGCCGGACTGGTTTGCGGATTCAAGCGTGATGGCAGAACCTGCTTCGTTTCCGACAGCCAGTGCTTCCTCGATGCCATCCGACACCGTGATCTTGCTCGAGGTCACACTGCCGGCAATCACACCTAGCTCAACATGCGGCGGAATCGCGGTCTCCCGGCTCCAGACCAGGGTGTCCGTGGCGGTCTGGCGGGTAGTAGCAAGGATGTTGGCTGTTCCCAGCGTTCCGGGTGCGCCGCTTGCAAGCGCGGTGGATATGGTGCCGGGAGTCACACCAGGCTCCGTCTGCAAGTTCGATGCGGCCGTATTCGCGCTGGCCAAGGCGCGCAGCGCACTTGCGCTCAGATTGATGGT
>NZ_JBBHJY010000029.1:0-1131 GCF_037572715.1 Novosphingobium aquae
CAGTGTTGCGCAAGAAGCTGACACGCGGCCAGATGATCGGTTTTTTCGAGAAGCTGGCTCCGACGACGATAGCAATCGAAGCCTGTGGAGGGTCGCATCACTGGGCGCGTCTGCTCGGGTCTTTCGGGCATGAGGTCAAGTTGATCGCACCGCAGTTGGCGAAGCCTTACGTGAAGCGTGGCAAGAATGACGCGGCCGATGCCGAGGCGTTGTGCGAGGCGCTGAGCCGGCCGACGATGCGTTTCGTGCCGACAAAGACCGCCGATCAGCAGGCGGCCTTGATGCTGATCGGGATGCGCAGCAGACTCATCCACAATCGCACGCAACTTACCAATGCAATCCGCGGCTTTGCCATGGAGTTTGGGCTGACCACGGGCACCGGCACATCCAGGATCGAGCCGCTACTCGAGCGGATCGCGGCGGATGAGGAAATGCCGGAATTGGCCCGAGAGCTGTTCGCGCTGCACGCACGCGAATATGCCCAGTTGCGCAAGGAAATCGAGAAGGTCGATGATCGACTTATGGCTTGGCATCGCCAGAACGAGTGTAGTCAGCGTTTGGCGCAAATACCTGGCGTTGGCCCCATCGGGGCGTCGCTTCTGATGCTGAAAACGCCGGACCCCAGGCTGTTCAAGTCTGGTCGAGACTTTGCGGCATGGATGGGACTTACGCCAAGGGACCATTCGACAGCTGGCAAGGTCAGGCTCGGTGCCATCACACGCGCTGGCGATGAGCAGCTGCGAAGCGTGTTGGTGGTTGGCGCCACCGCTGTCGTTCGGCATGCTCGAAAAGGGAACGGCAGGAATACTACCCCATGGCTCGTTGGCTTGATCGAACGAAAAAGGCCCAAACTCGTAGCGGTGGCTCTTGCCAACAAGATGGCGCGTACTGCCTGGAAGTTGATGGTGACCGGTGAGCACTATCGAAGAAATGCTGCCCAGCCTGCCTCGGCGAATGCGGCTTGAAATCGGCCAGTAGCGATGAGCAATATTGATGCCATCGCGCTGAGCTGATGCGTGATCTTGCAGGAAGAAAGCAGGTGGTGCGATCGATCGATCCAAGGCGCGTGACACTCCGTCTGTTCCACTGACCGTCGCAGGTCGTTATGGTGTTGGGAACACGCGCTGCGGA
>NZ_JBBHJY010000030.1:0-995 GCF_037572715.1 Novosphingobium aquae
TTCGACGCCGCGATCGATCGCCTTCATTCCGAAGGCCGGTACCGGGTGTTCATCGACATCCTGCGCAACAAGGGTGCCTATCCCAACGCGCGCTGTTTTGCCGGCCACAATGGGCCGAAACCGATCACGGTATGGTGCTCGAACGACTATCTCGCCATGGGCCAGCACCCCAAAGTGATCGAAGCGATGGAAGAGGCGCTGCACAACGTCGGCGCCGGCTCTGGCGGCACCCGCAACATCGGCGGTAACACGCATTACCACGTCCAGCTTGAGGAAGAACTCGCCGACCTGCATGGCAAGGACGGTGCGCTGCTGTTCACTTCGGGCTATGTCTCGAACGATGCGACGCTGTCCACGCTGGCCAAGATCCTGCCGGGCTGCGTGATCTTTTCCGACGAACTGAACCACGCCAGCATGATCGCCGGTATCCGCAATTCGGGCGCCGAAAAGAAGGTGTTCCGGCACAACGATCTTGAGCACCTTGAGCAATTGCTCAGCGAAACCGATCCCGAAGTGCCCAAGCTGATCGCCTTCGAAAGCGTCTATTCGATGGACGGCGACATCGCCCCGA
This sequence comes from Novosphingobium aquae, assembly GCF_037572715.1. NCBI lineage: Bacteria > Pseudomonadati > Pseudomonadota > Alphaproteobacteria > Sphingomonadales > Sphingomonadaceae > Novosphingobium > Novosphingobium aquae. The sequence continues at coordinate 572 of NZ_JBBHJY010000030.1, forward strand.
TCCACGCGATCTGCGACCTGGCCGAAAAGTACAACGCGCTGACCTATATCGACGAGGTTCACGCCGTCGGCATGTACGGCCCGCGCGGCGGCGGCATCAGCGACCGTGACGAAGCGGCACACCGCATCGACATCATCGAAGGCACGCTGGGCAAGGCGTTTGGCGTGATGGGCGGCTATATTGCGGCGGACAAGAAGATCATCGACGTGATCCGCTCCTATGCGCCGGGGTTCATCTTCACCACCTCGCTCAGCCCGGTGCTGGTCGCCGGCGTGCTGGCATCCGTGCGGCACCTGAAGGCATCCAGCGTCGAGCGTGAAGGCCAGCAGGCCGCGGCGGCAACGCTCAAGCGCCTGTTCGCCGAAGCGGGCTTGCCGGTCATGCCGAGCACGACGCACATCGTGCCGCTGATGGTCGGCGATCC
>NZ_JBBHJY010000031.1:0-983 GCF_037572715.1 Novosphingobium aquae
GCGCCCGGCAGCTTCGACGGCCGCTATTTCGGCGTGCTGCGTGATGCCGATGTCATCGGCCGCGCGGCGCCGATCTGGACCGATGAAGCGGGCAATGGCGACCATCAATGGTTCGCCGATCCGCGCGGCTCCGGCACTTCCCCAAGCAACACCCAAGGAGACTGAACCCATGCGTATCGGAACATTTGTTGCCGCCGATGGCGGCTTTGCCGGGCATCTGCACACGCTGACGCTCGACATCCATCTCGCCCTCGTTCCGGCAGATTCGCCGGGCAGCGAGAACGCACCCGACTTCCGCGTCGTCGCCGGTGAAGGCGATGCGGCGCGCGAAGTTGGCGCAGGCTGGAAGCATGTCGGCGAGAAGGCTGGTGACTATGTCAGCGTTCAGATCGACGATCCTTCGTTTGTGCAGCCGCTGCGCGCCAACTTGTTCAAGGCCGATGCCAATAGCCACGTTCTGGTCTGGTCGCGCCCATCGCGCCGCGAAAAGGGCGACTGAGACATGCGCCGGAACTGCTCGCTTCGTATCGTTTGTTCTGCGCTCGCCCTGTTCGGCGCTTTGCCTGCGTCTGCGCAGAACGCTGCCGAACAGGCCCAGCAACGCGTCGTCGACATTGCTTCGCACGTCGCCGAGGCTGCGAAGCGGTTCGGCATTCCCGAGCACTGGATCTATGCCGTGATGCGCACCGAAAGCGCGGGCCGGATCGGCGCAGTTTCGTCAGCGGGAGCGATGGGCCTGATGCAACTCATGCCCGGAACCTGGGCTCGGCAGCGCACCCGGTTCGGGCTTGGACCTGACCCGTTCGACCCACGCGATAACATCATGGCGGGTACATCCTACCTTCGTGAAATGTATGACAGCTACGGCGCCCCCGGCTTCCTGGCTGCCTACAATGCGGGACCAGGCCGCTATGAAGACTGGCGGGATCGCAGTCGTCCGCTCCCGGCCGAAACCCGCGCCTATGTCGCCAAGATTGCACCGA
>NZ_JBBHJY010000032.1:0-953 GCF_037572715.1 Novosphingobium aquae
CCCTGCGAACGGACGTCCGATGGTTCATAGACATTACGCAGGTCGACCAGCACCGGCTCGCGCATCTGGGCTTTCAGTCGCTTGAAATCGAGCGCGCGGAAGGCGTCCCATTCGGTGACGATGACCACCGCGTCAGCCCCTTCGGCTGCGGCATAGGCATTGCCGCGCATGGTCACCGCCGGCATCAGCGGCTGGGCCAGTTCCATGCCTTCGGGGTCATAGCCGGACACGTCCACCCCGGCATCGGCGAGCGTCTGGGCAATGGCGATCGACGGGGCATCGCGCATGTCATCGGTGTTCGGCTTGAAGGTCAGGCCGAGCAGCGCGACCTTCTTGCCGCGCGCAACCTCCGCGCCGCCAAGCGCATCGATGACCTTGCGGCCCATCGCGCGCTTGCGGCTGTCGTTCACCTTGACCACGGATTCGATGATCCGCAGCGGGCTGTCATAGTCTTCAGCCGTCTTGAGCAGGGCCAGCGTGTCCTTGGGGAAGCATGAACCGCCATAGCCCGGCCCGGCGTGGAGGAACTTCGATCCGATGCGCCCGTCCATGCCGATGCCGCGCGAAACGTCCTGCACGTCGGCGCCGACCTTTTCGCAGAGGTCGGCCATCTCGTTGATGAAGGTGATCTTGACCGCAAGGAAGGCGTTGGCCGCATACTTGATCAGTTCGGACGAACGCCGGCTGGTGAACAGGATCGGCGCGCGGTTGAGGAACAGCGGGCGATAGACCTCGCGCATCACATCGCGCGCCCATTCGTCATCGCTGCCGATGACGATGCGGTCGGGGCGCTTGAAGTCGCTGATCGCCGCGCCTTCGCGCAGGAATTCGGGGTTGGAGGCGACGGCGAAGCGCACGCCGGGTGCAGCTTCCCTGAGGATGCGCTCAACCTCGTCGCCAGTGCCTACGGGGACGGTCGACTTGGTGACGACAACCGCGTCATTGGCCAGATG
>NZ_JBBHJY010000033.1:0-621 GCF_037572715.1 Novosphingobium aquae
TGACCTGCTGCTCAGCGTTCATGGCTGGCCAAAAGTTGCGCAGGTCTTTCGCCTGATTGATGCAATCGAGGCGTCGGGTATCGACCCGTGCGATGTCGCGCCGGATCATTGGCGGCACATCCACAACCGGATTGCCGGACGCCAAGCGCCGCGCGGCTACAGTCCCGTGCGCCACCGCGCCTGGCTCCAGCGCAAGGCGCTGCTGACATGATGCGGCGGAGTTTCGTTCTGGCTGGCATCGTCGCGATCGCTACAGTCGCGACGCTGACCGTTCGGCCCGCGCGTTACGCGGTGTGGAATACAACAGCCTCCGTTCCGACCGGGCTCTACGCCATTCGTGGCAGGACAAGCCTCCACGTTGGCGAGCGAGTTGCGATCCTGCCGCCGCCGGAACTGCGGCGCTTGCTTGCCGAGCGGCATTACCTCCCGGCCGGCGTGCCGCTGGTGAAACGCATCGCCGCTGTGCGCGGTCAGCGCGTCTGCCGCTTCGCGCGACGCATCACCATCGACGGCCAGTTTGCCGGCGCGGCACTTGCGCGCGACCGTCTCGGACGCTCGCTGCCAGTATGGGCAGGCTGCCACTTGCTGCGCACCGGCGAGCTGTTCGTGATGAACCCGGCT
>NZ_JBBHJY010000034.1:0-621 GCF_037572715.1 Novosphingobium aquae
CGACCTGCTGCTCAGCGTTCATGGCTGGCCAAAGGTTGCGCAGGTCTTCCGTCTGATCGATGCAATCGAGGCGTCAGGCATCGATCCGTGCGATGTCGCGCCGGATCATTGGCGGCACATCCACAACCGGATTGCAGGCCGCGAAGCGCCACGCGACTACAGTCCCGTCCGCCATCGTGCTTGGCTCCAGCGCAAGGCGCTGTTCTCATGATGCGGTGGCTCTCCATTCTGGCTGGTGTTGTCGCGGTCGCCACACTTGCGACGCTGGCCGTTCAGCCCGCGCGTTACGCGGTGTGGAATACGACAGCCTCCGTTCCGACCGGGCTCTACGCCATTCGTGGCAGGGCAAGCCTGCACGTCGGCGAGCGAGTTGCAATCCTGCCGCTGCCGGAACTGCGGCGCCTGCTCGCCGAGCGGCACTATCTCCCGGCGGGCGTTCCGCTGTTGAAACGCATCGCCGCTGTGCAAGGCCAGCGGGTCTGTCGCATTGCGAATGGCATCACCATCGACGGCCAATATGTCGGCGCGGCACTTGCGCGCGACCGTCTGGGTCGCCCGCTACCCGTCTGGGCGGGCTGCCGTGTGCTGAGCGCCGGCGAGCTGTTCGTGATGAACCCGGCA
>NZ_JBBHJY010000035.1:0-374 GCF_037572715.1 Novosphingobium aquae
TGAAGAGTTCAGCACCGCAGCTTCCGCCTCGAGCGTGTTGATCACGCGGTTCTGGGCAGCATCGACGGCGACCGCATTGGTCGAGACACGAAGCGCCGTATCGTAAGCGCCAGAGGTGGCAAGGAGAGAAACACCGGGCGCATTGATCGCACTGTCGGTCCCGGCAAAGACCGTTCCGCTGCCGCGCTGCAGGCTGTTTACGTCGGCCGGCGTAGCGATCGTGGTGCCGTCAAGTTTCAGGCCGTTGGCCCCCTCGTTTCCCGTCGCGCCAGCAACGATCAGGTTGTTCGTCCCTTCGAGGCGCGAACCCGTAAGCAAGCCTGCTGCGGAAATGTCGACCAGAGCCCCATGGGTCTGCGCGGTAACATCGGTCG
>NZ_JBBHJY010000036.1:0-374 GCF_037572715.1 Novosphingobium aquae
CGAAGTTTTCAGCACCGCAGCGTCCACCTCAAGCGTGTTGCTCACGCGGTTCTGGGCGGCCTCGACGGCGACCGCATTTCCCGAGACACGAAACGCCGTTTCGGACGCGCCGGCTGCGGCGAGGAGGGAAACGCCAGGGGCATTGATCGCACTGTCGGTCCCGGCAAAGATCGTCCCGCTGCCGCGCTGCAGGCTGTTTACGTCGGCCGGCGTAGCGATCGATGTGCCGTCAAGTTTCAGGCCGTTGGCCCCCTCGTTTCCAGTCGCGCCGGCAACGATCAGGTTGTTCGTCCCTTCGAGGCGCGAGCCCGTCAGCTGGCCCGCAGCGGAAATGTCGACCAGGGCCCCATGGGTCTGCGCGGTAACATGGGTCC
>NZ_JBBHJY010000037.1:0-369 GCF_037572715.1 Novosphingobium aquae
TTGCGCCCTTAACTTAGCTAACAAAGAATCCTTCGGATTCTTGCTAACGCCAGATCGCCTGTGGAAAGACGGCGGCACGCCGCTCGCCAGGCCTTCCGAAACGAGGGTGAGCGAAGACCCTGGACTGACCCATGTCACGCTCATCTGGTGCGAAGGCGAGCGTGAGGACTGGCTCAAATTTGGCAGGCCCGTTTCGACACGCATCGTCGATCGAAGGCAGCGCATCGAGAGCTATGCGGCAGACCAGGTGTTCGGCCGGGTGCGCTGGGCGTCCAATGATTATGGCACCATCCGTTCGACACTCGACATCGTTCGTGCCGCCAATGGGACTGAACCTTGCGTCCCTGTGCTGCAGGTCAATCCCGGCGG
>NZ_JBBHJY010000038.1:0-345 GCF_037572715.1 Novosphingobium aquae
TACCGCTGCATCAGGCTCTAGTTGCCATCTGCATCGACCATGAAAACCATCGGCTTCCCGCGAGACTCAGGCTCCCAGCCGGCATGCAAGGCTGCCTGAATTCCCCGTGATAAAATGGCGTCGTTGATCTGAAGACGGCCGCGCTGCATGCCCTTCAGCAGGCGCTTTGGCGGGGGAAATTCCAGCAAGGCTCCGCGCTGGGTGTGCTTGCGTAGCAAAGCAACGGTCAGGCCTTTCCAGCCTTCAGACTCGCTCCACTGCGGCTCGCTGCGCAGTTCCCACTCATAGTGAAGGCCGCCGACGTCAATGATACCGGAAAGCTTGTGGATCTTGGTCATGCCGCCC
>NZ_JBBHJY010000039.1:0-279 GCF_037572715.1 Novosphingobium aquae
GTGGCTGAAGTTGGCGGGCGTCCAGCCGGTGGTGGAGTGGCAGGTCGAACACTCCGCAGTTGTCGGGACGTGGGTTGCAGGCTTGCCGCTGGCTTTGGTCCCGTTGTGGCAGCTTGAACAGGTGCCGATCACGTCATTGTGGTTGACCGTTTTGGCCGGGCTCCAAGCCGTGGTTGTGTGGCAGTCCTGGCAGTTGGTGTTCGTTGCGATGTGGGTCGCGGACTTGCCCGTTGCCGACGTGCCATTGTGGCAGCTGGCGCAAGTGCCAGTGACGTTGGC